>DATAVX010000022.1:0-1980 GCA_036267535.1 Steroidobacteraceae bacterium | reverse complement strand
GGCGTGTATTGCGGTGTGTCAGTCATGTTGGGCTCGCGTTTGTCGCTCGATAGGTTGGCCGAATGGATAGCAAGTAGCCCGGATGGAGTGAAACGAAATCCGGGGCAGACCTCGCAATTCATCCGGATTTCGCCGACGGTCATCCGGGCGCCGATGTGCGTGCCACAAAGCGCCGAAACGTACATCACGGATGCTGGGCCAGAACACCCCTCGTGGTGCCGGTCAGCGGCACGAATTCGATGTGTTGCAAACCCAGGCCTTCGAGCTTGGCCTGCAATTCGTCCTGGGTCCACGGATAACCGCCGCTGCGGACCGTCAGCAGCTTGGCCGCCGCCGCGCCATGCTGACCAGACGATGCGGCGTACATGCCGAATACCAGCATCCCGCCGGGGCGCAATGCCTTCACGACACGCGGCAAAGCCGCATTGACCACGTCTCGCGGCAAGAACATGCCCGGCATCCATACCAGGTCGAATGCTTTCTCGTCCTCGATCTCGGTGACGCTTTGCCGGCGCAAGGTGATGCGGTGCTGCATGGCTTCGGCCGCGATATTGGATTCCGCCAGGGTCAAAGCCGGCTGCCAGATGTCGATACCAACCACCTGCATGTCGGGCCAAGCCTTGGCCGAGGCGATGGCGATCCAGGCGACGCCGGTACCAATATCGAGAAAGCGCCGCTCGCCCTTGAGTACCGCCGCGAAGGCCGGGCGCGTGCGTGCGAGATTATTGAAGGCACCGGCCATCGCGGCTGAGCCACGTCCACGATCTTGCAGGATGGCGGGATCGTCGTAACTCCAGCCTGGCGCACGTTCGGGGTTGCGCAGCAGATCGAGCGCTTCTTGCAGGGCGTAGGATATCTGACCGATCACCACGGCGAGCCGCGCCGGATCGAGACCGTCGAGCATATCCGGACCGAGCGTTGCCACCATGTCGTTCACGGCGGCCCGGACGCGCGGATCCCCGGCGACATTCATCTGGCGCAAGCGCAACTCGGCACCGAGCGCGCCGATCAGTTTAACCGTGTCGGCAAGCTCCAGCACCTTGGCGAGCAGTGGCTGATAACTCATGACGATTCCCCTCATCAAAAGCGCTGCACTCGACTATGCCGCAAAAGGCATTCGCATCAAACGCTGTGGAGATCGCAAGCGCCGCGCTTTGGTCACGCCCTCGCGGTAGACGGCGGCTACACCATACGCTGAAACGCCGAGTGCGGCGGTTCAATCGCGGTGGCGCAGCGCATCCACGAGCAGCGCAAAGGCCGTGGATGGTTGACGCCGGCTCGGGTAGTAGAGGTGATAGCCCGGATAGCGGGGGCATGATCGATGAACTGGATTTGGTGGTGCTGAAACGCGATTTGCCCGACGCGCAGCTTGCCGTTGGTGACGTTGGCACCGTCGTGCTGGTGCATCAGGAGGGCGCGGGCTACGAGGTTGAGTTCACGACGCTGTCGGGCGATACCGTTGCGGTCGTGACTCTCGAGGCGTCCGATGTGCGGCCGGTCGAGGCGCGCGAGATCGCTCACGCACGCGCAGTCAACTGACGGCATCAGCAAGTAGCTCTTTTTAGTTCATAAAAACGCCAGTAGCTTGTAAATGCCCACGCCGGAACAAACCGCGACCAATGCGGCACCCCATGCTAACATTGGGCCGCGCCCGTATAGGGAAACGCGGAAAGCGCCCCAATGAAAGACAAAGCAATGATCTCGAAGGCTCTCGGGAGAGATGGGGCCGGACCTCGCCATTAAAGCGAATCAAGGCCAAACCCAGAAAGTTTGAGAGCACATTTCCCGGTTATCTGCAACGCACCGGCACGGGGCGGCAGAAAAAACGGTTAGACCGCTTTCTCTTAAGCAAATGAACCAATTTAAGAAAATTTATTTGAGGGATTTCCACGGTATAGGCCCCACCGCCCCTCGAAGAAAGGAGCTATGCGTGGCCCTATTCCGTAAGCGACTGTTTTAATTAGCTTTCTTCTGCGCGAA
>DATAVX010000021.1:0-7842 GCA_036267535.1 Steroidobacteraceae bacterium | reverse complement strand
TGTAAGGATTGGAGTTGTTGGTGGCGAGTATGAGTATGCGCTTGCCCTGCGGCGATGCCATGGCCTGCCGGCCGGTTGGCAACGCCAGTAGCAAAAATGCCAACAGACCGATCATCCAGCGCATGACTTTCTCCCTCGATGCTTGCAGGCAAAAAATGTTAGCGGCAATCCGAGCGTGGCGCCAGCGGCGAATTGGCTTAAGCCGGCCTGCCGGAATGCACCTCGGCGAGCCATCGTCCGACTGCGGTGAGACTCTCGTCGCCGTGCCAGCGTCCCAGCAACTGAACCCCGAGCGGCGCCTGATCGACTGCGAGCAACGGCAGGTTGAGCGCCGGCGCGCCGAGGATCGAAGATGCCTCGTTGAAGACCGCGCTGCCCTGATCCATGCCAATCGGTCCCGGACCCGGCGATGACAGGGTGACGAAGCCATGGGCGCGCTGCGCGAGCACGTCGTGCATGACACGGAAATTCTCGCGCTCGATCAGGGCCGCCCGATAAGTATCCTGGCCGATATACATGCCGTCCTCGATGCCCTTGAGCAGGCGCGGCGGCAGTTTGTCGCGATAGCGCTCGCGGTATTGCAGCATCGGCCAGCGCATCTCGTAGCGGTAGAGGTTGGCCCAAAGCTGCGGCGTACGCGTGTGCGCAGCCTCATAAGCTTCAATCGCCGGATCGTCGCGCCGGGCGATGATCTCTACGCCGGCCGCGATGAGCCGTGCCAGGAATTGCTCGAATGCTTCCTTCGCTGCCGGTTCGGCGGCCGACCAACCCGCGGTGTCGAGGCGGATCAGGCGTGCAGGCTGGCGCGGCGCAGGCGGGGCGAGCGCCCCGTACAGCCCTGGGTGTGACGGATCGCCGCCCGCCTCGCTCGCAATGTAACGTGCGGTGGTCCACATGTCGGACATCGTCCCGGCAAAGACGCCGATATGGTCCATGCTGTAGGCCATCGAAAACGAGCCTTGCCGGTTGATCGCGCCGAATGTCGGCTTGAGCGCGTACGCGCCGCAGAAGCTCGCCGGACGGATGGTCGAACCGCGCGCATGGGTGCCGAGCGCACCCGGCAGCATGGCGCTCGCGACCGCTGCAGCGGTGCCGCTCGATGAACCGCCTGGCGTGCGGCGCGTGTCGAATGGATTGCGCGTGCGCGCCGGATCGCCACCGCCGAAGCACACCGTGACGGTCTTGCCGACCAGCACTGCGCCACCCTGACGGAGCGCGCGCACGGTCGCCGCGTCCGTCATGGGCTGATACGAGCGGAACAGCTCGCTGCCAAACTCCGTCGGCATGTCATAGGTTTCGATCAAATCCTTGATGCCGACCGGCATGCCATCAACCGGACTAAGCGGCTTGGCCGCACGATAGCGCGCGCCGGATTCATCGGCAGCCTGGCGGGCGCGGTCGAGATTGAGGAACGCAAACGCCATCACCGCCGGTTCGAGCGCCTCGATGCGCTCGATGCATCGTTCGAGATACGCCCGGGGCGCATCTGTGCCGTCGGCAAAGCGCGCCCGGCAGTCATGGAAACTCAACATCCGATGCGTTGCCGGATCGTAGCTGCCGGCGGGCGACTGGGCGTTCACGGGCGGCATCAGGCGATGTGGGTGTGATGGTTTTCCAGATACCACTCCGCGATCTCCTCGCGGGTGGCAAACCAGACATCGTCAAATCCCTTCAGGTAGGAGAGGAAATCGCGTAATGCCCGGATGCGGAAGGCTTGGCCGATCACGTGCGGATGCAGGCCGATATTCATGAAGCGCCCACTCACCGCGCTTTCCTGGTAGAGCCAGTCGAATTGCTCCTTGAACACGCTGAACGCGCCATTCACGTCCTGACCTTGCCGCATAAAGACGGTGAAGTCATTGACCTCCGACGTGTAGGGAATTGAAACGATCTTTTTGCCCGACCGGGTCTCCACGAGGTAGGGCTGATCGTCGTTCAGCAGATCTGTCGTGAAGATCAAACCTTCTTCGGCGATGATGTCGACCGTATTGAGCGTGCAACGCAGCGAACTGGAGAGCCACCCCTTTGCCGGCTTGCCGCAAACCTCCTTGTAAACCCGCAGCGTCTCGCGGATGACTTCGCGCTCCTTGCTCTCATCGAACGAGTAGTCGGCCAGAAGCTCGGTCTGCACATAATTATGGGCGACGATCTCCCAGCCGCGCTCGAGCGCGGCGTCGATCACGGCGCGCCGCTCGAGCCCCAGTTTGGCATTCAGGGTGCAGGTCGACGGTACATCGAACTGGTCGAACAGATCGAACATGCGCCACACGCCGACGCGCTGGCCATATTCACGCCAAGTCCAATTCGGGTTGTCATAGACATTGCCCGGCAAATCACCGCCGACGATGCCCGGGCCGCCCGGATAGAACGGCTTTGGCGTGTCCTTCGTCGCATCCCAATATTCGAGGTTTGTCGTAATCATCACGGCGAGCCGCTTTCCATTGGGCCACCGCAATGGCTTTCGCCGAGGAATAGGGACAAACTGGTATTTCATGTTGCATTTCCTGTAATGGCCCTGTCGATCAAGTCACGTCCGAGCGTATCAGCGAAGCATGCGGAATGATCAGCGGCGCGCCGCGCTGTCATCGAGAACAAGCCGGGTTAGTGAGCAATGCCGCACCGGGATGGTGAAAGCATTCCTGACGGTGCTCGCTATGGAAACCGCCCAATGTCACTCAATGAACGCCTCGTCCTCCTAAGCATACGGAGCTTTCGTTGTCAGGCCAATGTCTTCGCGAATGGGCCAATATTTCACCCCTCACTGTAATTTCGCTGATTTGGCCGCTTTGTCCCGCTACCTTGCACACGCATTCGTAAATGCGAAACGGGGATGCCTTCGCAATGTCTGAAGTGCCGATGAATTTTGCCTGCGGACTCTATGACCGGCTGTTCTCATTGAGCAACGGCGAAGTGCGGCCCGCTGGTATCGATCTCAATTTCATCCATGTCGAACATCCGCGGGAATTGTTTGACCGCATGGGTGGCAGGCTTGAGTTTGACGCTTCTGAAATGTCCAGTTCTGAATACATTACCCGCTTCTCAGCTGGGCAATGTCCGTTTGTAGCCCTTCCGGTATTTGTCTCACGCATGTTTCGTCACGGTTTCATCGCGGTTGACAGGCAGCAAGTCAAGAGTGCGAAGGATTTGGAAGGCAAGCGCATCGGTGTGCAGCTTTACACCATGTCGGCGGCTATCTGGATACGGGGCCTCCTGCAGGAGTGGTGTGGCCTGGACCTTTCGACCATCGAGTGGGTCGAGGGTGCTATGGAAGCACCGACACCTCATGGCAAGCCGACAATTCTGCCGCCGTTGAAGCCAATCCGGATCGTGCCGAACACAAGCGGTAAATCGCTAAATCAGTTGCTGGAGAGCGGCGAGATAGCGGCGACCATCGGTGCTGAGTTGCCGTCTTGTTTCGGGCGCGATCCGAAGGTGGTGCGGTTGTTTCCAGATTTTCGTCAAGCGGAGAAGGACTATTATCGGGAGACTGGCGTCTTTCCGGTCATGCACTTGATCGTGATGCGGCGCGACTTTCACGAAAAGCATCCGTTTGCCGCGTCTGCCCTGTACCAGGCACTCGGCGCCTCGAAGGATATGGCATTTAAGCGGATGCGATATACCGGCGCCTTGCGTTACATGTTGCCATGGATGACCGCTGAGCTGGAAGAAATTGACGAGGTTTTTGGCGGGGATCCGTGGCCTTATGGGATTGAGCCCAATAGAGCCACGCTGGAGGCGCTGATCAGGCATCTCGTCGATCAGAGTCTGATTGCCAAACCGGTTAAGGTCGAAGATTTGTTCGTGCCCGTATCTGAAAAAAGCCGGATCAGCTAGCGGAATGCTGATACTTTATCATAACGCGATGTCGAGCAGTTCGCAGAAGGTGCGGTTGTGCCTGGCGGAGAAGGCACTGCCGTGGGAAAGCAAGCCGATCAACCTCGGCACCGGCGAGCACCAAGAAGAATGGTACCGCAGGCTCAATCCGCGCGCCGTCGTGCCGACGCTCATCGACGGTGAGGCGCTACAGGAATCGACCGTCATCAACGAATATCTTGAAGCGCGCTATCCCGCGCCCAAGTTGCTGCCGGATGACCCGATGGCGGCTGCCCGCGTCCGCTTGTGGACCAAACAGATCGATGAATCCATCCACGACGGTTGCATTGCCGTGCTGGCTTTCGGTATTGCGTTCCGCGAGCAGGCTCTTGCCAACCGAGACGCCACGTTGCGGCAACTGGAAAAGGTGCCAGACGTAATCAAGCGTGAACGCCGGCGTGATGTGTTCGAAAGCGGATTGCAGTCGATCCATGTCAAGATCGGGGTGCTCCGCTTGCTGCAGCTATTCCATGACATGGACGAGGCGCTGGCACAGACTGAATGGCTCGCGGGCTCAAACTATACGCTCGCGGATATCGCGATCATGCCGTATCTGACGCGGCTCGACGATTTAAATCTCGCGGGATTGTGGGACAGGTGGCCCCGGGTTGGAGCCTGGTTCGAGCGCTGCCGGAAGCGGCCAAGCTACGACGACGCCATCACCGGCTGGAACGTGGCGCCGGCGTTGCAAATGATGAAGCAGGGCGGCGCCCGCGATTGGCCGCGTATTTTGGCAATCGCATCTGAGGCGTGAGCCGGCTCATCTCGGATCACGGATCCCGCGACGAGACCGCGGCTTAGCCCAGACAACGGCTCGGGGGGACACCCTGCAGCCGTTTGAACATGGTCGTGAACGCCGCCGGGCTGTTGTAGCCGAGATCAATCGCGACGGCGGTGATGGATTCGCCGGCCGCAAGCCTCGGTAGCGCAGCGAGCAAACAGGCTTGCTGGCGCCAAGTCGAAAAGCTGAGCCCGGTCTCATTTCGGAACAACCGCGTGAAGGTGCGGCGGCTCATGCAAAGTTCCGTGCTCCACTTGTCGATAGTCTCGTGCGGAGATGGCTTGCGCAGGAAAGCTTGGCAGCGCTTCACGAGCCGCGGGCTTTTCGGGAACGGCAGGCGATAGGGCAGGGCCGGCAGGATTTCCAGTTCGTTGAGCAGTAATCCGGTAATCAGCCGGGTGCGCTTGTCGCTATTCGGCTGCGCGACCGGCTTTACCACTTCGATCAGAAGCTGCCGCATCAGCGCGGAGACATAGACGACCTGGCATGCTTCGGGCATCCGAATCGTCGGATCAGGCTCGATCCATACCGTCATTGTGCTGACGGGAGTGATCATATGCGCCTCGTGTAAGGCGCCGGCCGGAATCCAGACGGCGCGATCCGACGGCACGATCCAGGCGCCCTGCTCAGAGCTGAGCATCCAGACGCCGCTGCTGCTGTAGATGAACTGCGATTGGGTGTGCCGATGCGGAGCGGTCGCGTGGCCCGGCGCGAAGTCGCTGCAGTGCGCAAACACCGGCCCGTTGCCGTTATTATATCCTATTGGCTCCGCGCTCGCGTTCATGCAATTCCCATTCCTGGAGCCGAAGCATAGCCCAATTGGCTAACGAGAAACACCGGCTCAGGTCCAGCATTGTTGCGCGGCGATAAAGCGATGATCTATCGCGATACACCAACAAGGCGGGCCAATCGAGCGGCGTCGCCCTGCAGTACCGCGCTGGGTCCGTCGAAGGCAATGGCGCCGCTGACCAGCACGATGGTGCGCCGTGCCAGCGCCAGCGCCAGCCGGGCTCGCTGCTCGACCAGCAACAACGTCATAGTTGTTTCCCTCCGCAGCCGGGCCAGCGCGGCGAGAATCGTATTCATCATGATCGGAGCCAAGCCCTCGAGTGGCTCGTCGAGCAGCAGGAGCGTCGGGTTGCCCATCAGCGCGCGTCCGATCGCCAGCATCTGCTGCTCGCCGCCGGACAGCTCATTTCCCCGATTGCGCCGGCGTTCGGCGAGCCTGGGAAAGAGATCGTAGACACGCTCCAGTCGCCATTCGTCACCGCGCGCACTGACGCTCAGATTCTCCTCGACCGACAGGCTGGTGAAGATCTCGCGCTCCTGCGGCACCAGCCCGATACCGGCTCGCGAGCGGCGCCAGATCGGAAAATTCTCGATCGGCGTCGTGCCGAAGCGCACTTGACCGCCGTGAAATGTCGTGAAGCCGATGATGGTCGTGAGCAGTGTCGTCTTGCCGGCGCCGTTGCGGCCCAGAATGGCGACGGTCTCGCCGGTCTCCACCGCAAACGAGATATTGTCCAGCACGATGGTCGGACCGTATCCGGATGAGACGTGGTCGATGGTGAGGCAATCAGACATCCCACTGCGCCTCAGTCTCGCCGAAGTAGATGCGGCGCACGTCCTCGTTTGCGGCGATCTCGTCGGGCGTGCCCTCCACCAGGATGCGCCCGCGGTCGAGCACGGTTATTTGACGGGCGAAGCGATACACGATGTCCATGTCGTGCTCGATCAGGAGCACGGCGATGTTCGCCGGCAGTCGCTCAAGCGCGTCGAGGATGATGCTGGCCTCGCCGGCAGGGACGCCGGCGGCGGGCTCGTCGAGCAGCAGCACCAAGGGCTGGCACGCCAGCGCCACCGCGATCTCGACCAGCCGCTGGTGGCCGTAGCTCAGGGTGCTGACTACACAGCTCGCCAAGTCCGCCAGCCCGAAGCCGGCCGTCAGAGCATAGGCTTCATCGAGGATTGCGCGCTCGCGCCCCGCCAGCCGGATCATGCTCCAGGCAGTCCGCTCACGCTCTGAAATGCTCAGCGCCACGTTCTCGATGACTGAGAGTCCATTGAACAACGAGTTTGTCTGAAAGGTTCGGCCAAGACCCGCACGTACCCGCCGGTGGATCGGTGCGGCGGTGATGTCCTGGCCGGCCAGCAGAATACGGCCGGCGCTCGGCGTCAGTTCACCCGTCACGAGGTTGATGAAGCTGGTCTTGCCGGCGCCATTCGGACCGATCAGTGCGTGACGGGCGCCCTCGGGTAGCTGGAAGTTCACATCATCGGCGACGCGCAGCATGCCAAAGTGTTTGCTCAGACCGACGGTCTCCAGGGCGAGAGTGGTCATTCCACAATCTTCCGCCGGAATCGCGTGCGGCAGAGATCGGCGGCGCGGTCGGCGAGCCCCAGAATCCCGCCGCGGCCGAACATCACGACCGCCATGAGCAGCAGGCCCAACCATAAGGTCCAGTAGGTCGGATCCTGATCCGAGAACAGTTGCAGAGCGACCATGTAGATCGGCGGACCAATGAAAGCGCCGTAAAGCCGTCCGGCACCCGCCAGGATCAGCATGATGAGCGCCGACCCTGAGAGGTCGAATGACAGCACGTGCAGGCCCGTGAACGCGCTGGTTTGCGTGTTCACCGCGCCGGCGAGACCGGCGAGCGCGGCGGAAATGGCATAGACTGCGATCAGCCGAAGCCTCACTGGCGCGCCGATGGCCTCCATGCGCAGCGAGTTCTCCTGAATGCCGCGCAGTGAGCGGCCGAACGGCGACATCACGAGGGTGCGGACCACAATGAAGCCGACGAGCGCTGCGGCCAGACTGTAGATGTAGCTTGTGCGACCGAAGAAGTCCCACTCCCATACATTGAACAGCGGCTTGATGACGACGCCGTTCAAGCCATCAGTGCCGCCGGTGAGCCACGATGCCTGGTTCGCCGCTTCTTCGAGCATGAGCAGCATGCCGAGCGTCAGCATAAGCAGCGTGAGGCCTTTGGTGCGCAGGATGACAGCGCCGGAAATGAAGCCGGCCGCCCCTGCCAGCAGCGTGGCCATCAGCGCACCGGTAAACGGCTCGCCGGTCCAGCGCACGGCGATGATCCCCGCGCAATAAGCGCCAAGGCCAAAGAACGCACCATGTCCAAGCGTGATGATGCCGGCGTAGCCGACCACCAAATCGAGCGACAATACGA
>DATAVX010000020.1:0-1982 GCA_036267535.1 Steroidobacteraceae bacterium | reverse complement strand
GAGCGGCATCCATCAGGACGGCATGCTCAAGCACACCCAGACCTACGAGATCATGATGCCCGCCGACGTCGGCGTGAAGCAGACCTCGCTGGTGATGGGCAAGCATTCCGGACGTCACGCGTTTGTGCACAAGCTCGAAGAGCTGGGCTATGCGCTCGCCGGCAATCAGCTCGAGGACGCGTTCGTGCGCTTCAAGGCGCTGGCCGACCGGAAGAAGCACGTCTACGACGAGGACATCGAGGCCCTGGTGGACGAGGAGATCGCCACCGCCCAGGACCACATCAAGCTGGTCTCGCTCTCGGTGATCGCCGGCACCCGCGGCCCGCAGCGCGCCACCATGAAGCTCGACATCGACGGCCGTGCCGCGATCGAGGAACGCGAAGGCAACGGCCCGGTCGACGCGGTGTTCAACTGCATCAAGGCGATGGTGCCGCACGAGGCGACACTCGAGCTCTATCAGGTGCACGCCGTGACCGAAGGCACCGACGCCCAGGCCGAAGTGTCGGTTCGGCTCTCGGAAAACGGCCGTGCCGTCACCGCCAAAGGCGCCGACCCCGACACGCTGGTCGCCTCGGCGAAAGCCTACCTCGCCGCCCTCAACAAGCTGATGGCCCGCCGCCTGCGCGGCGAACGCGACGAGCGGCGGCTTCATTCGCAGGACGTGGGGTAAACTCCTTCCGGCCCCCTAGCCGGGCTGAGCGCAGCGAAATCCGGGAGCAGCTTCGCCGTGGGATCACCGGATTATCACGATTAACGCCAGACCCGGAAATGGGGATCAAATATAAGCGAGCCTAGCCCGGATGAGCGACAGCGACGTCCGGGTGCAGCATAGATGCGGTACGATCGTTCCCAGATGTCGCCACGCTCATCCGGGCTACAAACTATATCGTACCACGAATCAGGTAGATCGTAATTTTCCAAAAAAGAAAAACATTCACGGCGCGGCCTCAATCGCAAGCGCCCGGTCCCTCGGGTTGAACCACTATTGAAATCGCGCTGCCTTGTTGGTTCACAGAAATTAACCCTTCCGTCTTGTGCAACGCCTCGCAGGCTGCCTTAAGAGCGGCGTTCATCTCCGCGACGGTTTTCGCAGCTTCCGCTGCGGTCTGGCCAATCATCTTCTTTTCCATTTCACTCTTTTTGTTATCGAAAACGCTCTGATAACCATCGATATGCTTCTGCTCGTGGGATTTGTTTAATGCCTCGGCTCTCGCGATCGCATGCCTATTCGGGCCATCAGGTTGCGGCGCGTGCTTTCCGTCGCGAACACCCGGACCCACCCAATGCGCCGTCGCAGAAGTTATTTGCAAACTCAATGTTGACTTTGTGATCTTGCTTTGCGGGTCAAAATTGTACTTCGCGTTCAATGCGCATTGTGTGTTGCCAAGCAATCCCTGCCCAAACACGCTGCCTGCGCTCTGCATAAATTCATCTACGGTGCTGCCGAAGCAGCTTTTGAGCGTGGGCGTCACGGGCATCGCGGTCTCCCCCTAATTTACAGCACCTGCGCAGCGGACCGTTCAGGTACGATATTCTACACCGCCGCGTTCGGCAATAATCCCCACGCGTCCACGCTGCAATGACCACCGCGCGGACTTCGGCCGCCAACGGTTTGTAATGGGCTTCCCTAGCCAGGACTTCGAGTGGCTTCTTGTAAATGCCGGCGGCGTCGGCCACGATCTTGGTCGCAATCGAACTGAGCCAGCGGAACTGGTTGGTGGTGATACATAGTCCGGACCGCGATCGGCTGTCATGTCACCGGCTCGAAGATGGCGACCATCGGATTCTGCTGGCGCCCAGCCGGCTCACGCCGCCCGAAGCGCTTTGATGCGTTTGGCATCTTGCGGTTTGAGGTTCCGTCGCGCCATTTTCAGGTCGTAGTGGGTTTGCAGGTTCATCCAGAACTCCGGGGCGTTGCCAAAGTACAAGCCCAGCCGTAGCGCCGTATCGGCAGTGATACGCCGCCGATTGTTGACGATCTC
>DATAVX010000019.1:0-108169 GCA_036267535.1 Steroidobacteraceae bacterium | reverse complement strand
GCTCGGCGTTGCCGTGCTCGAAAACGTTCAAATAGAAGGCGCTATTGTGGATACTGGGGCTGAAGAGCACGACGTCCGCCGCGGGTGCCGATCCTTGGATGAAATCGCGGACCTCGGCGGCGTTCAAATTCGTCTTCAGCTTGAACTTCGGCGAGAGGAATCCATAGAAAGCGTCCTCGTCCAGAGCCTCGTTGAGCAAGAACTTGCGGATCGGCCAGTACTCATACCAATCGGGCCGCTCATTGGCAGAGTTGTCGAGAACGTCAAAGCCGGGATCGAGTTCTTGCCGCGAGGTGTAGTGATTGAGGATCTGGTATGTATGCACGGCATGCATGGCCGGAAGCATACCGGCTTAATCGGGTTGCGGCGAGATCATGGCAGCGCAAGCCGACCGAGCAGCTGCAGGTAGCGTGCGTGGTAACTGCGCATCGAATAGCGTTGCTCCACATGCAGGCGACCGGCGGCGCCGAAAGCTGCCCGCAAGTTGGGCGAGACGATCAACTTTTCCAAGCTTCGTTCCCACTCGTCGATATCGGAGGCGTGAAAGCCGTTGACGCCATCCACCACCGCTTCGGTGTTGGCGCCCACCGGCGATGCCACGCACGGCAGTGCGGCTGCCATGTACTGCAGCAGCTTGAAGGCACACTTGCCGCGCGACCACGCATCATCCGTCAGCGGCATGACCCCGATATGGGCGCCGGCCAAGGACTGTGCTTCGGTGGCAGAACTCCAGGTCACACGCTCGATCTGCACGTCGCCCCAATGCGGGAAAGCCGAGCAGATCACGCGCAGCCTCAGTGCCGGGTGGCGCTTGGACAGGCGTACCAATGCGGGGCGAATGATATCCAAGTAGATCAGATTCTCAGGGCTGCCGATCCAAGCGACCGTGGGAGGGTCAGCAGGTCCGGCAGAGGTCGGCCGGTAGGATGCGGCATCGATCGAGGTCGGCAGCACCACGACTTCTGCTGCTGAAGCCTCAGCGACACCCGCGAGCACGTCGTTGCCGGCCGCAACCGCATCCACCCAACGGCACGTCGCTGCAAACTTTTTCATGCGCCAGGCCGATTCATCGGGCGGCTCGCCCAAGCGCCGCGGTTTGCGCACGTAGATGGCATCATCCACGTCGAATACGCGCCGCCGGCTGAATGCGGCAAACAGCCGGGCCTCGATCGCGCTGAGCTTGATTTGATGCAAAACCGTGACGTCTGCCCATCGCAAAAGACTGCGCCGCTCCCAAGTCCGCACGCCATATCGTCCGCCCGGAAACTGCTCGGCGCGTACCTGCCACCCGGCTGAACGCAGAGGTTCGATCAAGCTGCGCATGCGGTGCCGATAGGAGGGCTGTTCCAGACCATAGCCGAGCAGCAGCGCGTTTGTCATCGATTACCTTTGTCCGGTTTCGACCAAGTGAGCGAGAGCGTTGAGTGCAACTTCAACGCCGTTTGCGAGTTTAAGATCCGCGGCGCGGCGCGCCAATGCGGCGCGCGCGGGCTCATCGCGCAAGAGCCTAACGGCCGCTCTCACGATGCCGGCCGCGGCGAGTTCGGCCGTCACGGCCACGCCGGCATCGACGCAGCGCGCGATGCGCTGCGGCTGGTCTTTTGCGATCGGAATGGCGATGCATGCGCGACCGCAGGCAATGGCCTGCAGCAGCGTGGAACCGCCATTCGTGACGACTAGACGCGAACCGCGCATCAGCTCCGCAAGTTCTGTCTGCGGCAACGAATTGAAGCTTCGCAACCGCGGACTCGAAGTTCCGGGCGGACCGACGTACACGACTGTTTCACCAGCGGCGAGCACTGCGGCCGCCGCCAAGAATTGCCGCGCCGCATCCTGGGCGCCGGGATGGCCTGTTCCGCCGCCCGGCACGACGAGCACGAATCCGCCCGGCTTGAGAGCTGCGCGCGACAGGATTGATTCTTGCTCGATCGGAGGCCGCGCCATGATGACGTCGAGATAGCGAAGGGTAGGCCTGCCGAAGCGCTCGAGCTTGAACCGCTCCGTCCACGTCAGGCCGCCGGCGACAAACTCAGGGTAAGCAATCCAATGTTCGTCGAGCAGACCCATCCAACGCCACCTGAACGCCTTGCGGCGTTGGCGGCCGCGAGCGCTGATGAAGACCACGCGCGCGGCATGCCGGCGCGCCGCGCGCAGTTGCGCGGTGCGACCCGCATTGTCGAAGATGACGATGCTCGGCTTGATTTGCCGGATGAGCCGCACGACTGCGGCGCTATGAAATGTCGGTGAGGAGTCGAGCAAAGTCGCCGCAAACGGCACGGTCGCGGCATATGGCGCCTTGCGGCTCAAGACAAAATGGATCTCGGCTTGCGGCCAGCGCCGCCCCGCCGCCTGCGCAATGGCCAAAGAACGCGCGTACTCACCCATGCCGAATTCGCCGGAAACCGGCACAAAGAGCATTCGTGGCGCCTCAAGCAAAGGCGGTGAACCAGCGGTCCAAGACCAGCAAGTACCATGCGCGCCTGAATTCGGATCCGACCGCCTGCTGCACGATGCCGCGATCCATGAGGCGGCGCATCGCATCGCGCAGCAACTGGGGGTGCCGCAGCAGCCACTGGTGCAGCGGAAGCCCGAACCCCGATTTGGGGCGATTCAAATGATTGGGCGGCAGCCTCGGTTCCATCAGGCGGCGAACCAACAGCTTGCCGCGCTTGCGCTGCTCATCGACCAACAGGTGCGGATCCACGCCCAGCATAAACTCGACCAGCCGGTGATCGAGCAGCGGAGGACGCACCTCGAGCGAATTCGCCATGCTGGTTCTGTCGACCTTGGTCAGCAGACCTTCCGCCAGATCGGTGTTCAAGTCGAGCCATCGCAGCTGCGAGAGCGGCGATAGCTCGTCGCGCCAATATTGGCGATAGAACCACAGATAGTCGTATCCCGAAGCCTTCCAGGACGGCGACAACAAAGATTCGATTTGTTGAGCGGTCATACCGCCGAGGGCGGCGGCATAGGCCGGCAATCCCACGTATCCGCGGCGCTGCATCGAGCTCGCCAGGCGCGAGAAGGGCGGCAAGTATCGGGCCAAGGACCTGTTCAGGAAATTCGATCGCGCCCCGACCCGCGACCAATATCGCGGATAGCCGCAAAAAATCTCATCGCCGCCTTCGCCGCTCAATGCCACGGTGACTTCGCGGCGCGCGAACTGCGCGACCAAGTAATTCGACCACGCAGCGCTGTCGCCAAAAGGCTCATCGAACATCGCCGGGATGCGGTCCAAAGCCCCCGCAAAATCCGCTTGCGGCGCGGTCATTTCCAAATGCTCGGTATCCAAATGAGCAGCAACTTGCCGCGCCGCCTCCGCTTCCGAGCGGCCTCCGGCTTCGAAGCCCAACGTATAAGTGCGCGGCGCATCCAAGTAGTAGGCGGTCAATGCCGAGTCGATGCCACCGCTCAAAAAAACCCCCACCGGCACGTCCGACACGGTGTGTTGCGGAATCACCTCGCTCAGCAGCGCATCGAGCTGCGCAGCGGCCGCCTCGGCGCTGCGCTCGATGATCGCCGTCGACGGATTCCAATAACGCTCGATGCTCACCTTGCCCGCTCGCCAGGTGAGGGAGTGCGCCGCCGGCAACTTGCAGATGCCGCGGTAAATCGTCTTAGGCGCCGGAATGTAGCCGTGAAACAAAAAATCGCGCACAGCGCTCGCATCGATGTCGCATACGCCAAGCGAGACGAGGGCTTTGAGCTCCGATGCAAAAGCAACCCCGTCCGGCAGCAAGCGGTAGTACAGCGGCTTGATCCCCAGCCGATCGCGCACCAACAGCAGGGTCTTGGATCCGGTATCCCAACTGGCAAAGGCGAACATGCCGACCATTCGCTCGAGGCACGCGCGCCCCTCGGTGGCCAGCAACCGCACCACCACTTCCGTGTCACCGCTCGATGTCCAAGGGCCCGGCAGCGTGGCCCGCAGACGCTCATGATTGTAGAGCTCGCCGTTATAGGTCAGCACTTGCGCACCGAACAACATCGGCTGGCGGCCCGCCTCGCTGAGATCCTGAATCGCCAGCCTGCGATGGGACAGTGCGACGCCGGGCTCGGCCCATACGCCCTCGCCATCCGGACCTCGATGCCGCAAGCGCAGAGCCATGTTGCGCGCGATCTCTGCGCTGGCCTGCGATCCGACGATTCCTGCGATACCACACATGAGGGCAGTCTAGCGCGGCCCGGCCGCGATGTACCGCCGGCGACTCAGTGCGGCAGGTGCCTTGGTTCCGCTAGCCAGCGGGCAACGGTTCGTTTAGGGTGCGCCCTGGAGCTGAATGACATGGCAACACCCGCCGATCAACGACTGCTGGAGCT
Organism: Steroidobacteraceae bacterium; assembly: GCA_036267535.1. Lineage (GTDB taxonomy): Bacteria > Pseudomonadota > Gammaproteobacteria > Steroidobacterales > Steroidobacteraceae > Bog-1198. The sequence goes on along the minus strand of DATAVX010000019.1, from coordinate 103,849 downwards.
ACTGGCTAGATGGCTCGAGAGTCTCGAGCTGCACACCAAGTATTCGTCGCTGGACGACGATAGCTATTGGAAGATGCAACCGTGGTCCGAGCATCAGCGCCCGACGCGCTGGATAGTCGACTTGGCGAAACAAAAGACGGTTGCTTTGCGCGCCCAAGTTGAGCAACGCGCAAAGGCCGGCGACAGCCAATTCTCGGACGCGCTGGAGTTGATGGCCTTTCTCGCCAATCTGGTCGGCGCCGAACACATTGAACGGTTCATTCCGGTCGCCGAAGCGCGCAATGAACGCGATCTCCCATCCAACACGGCCGATCGGGCTTCGCACGGCACGCAGCAGCCGACCGCCACCGCCACCGCAACACGGGAGATGCCCAAATTCCTGGGCAGCAAACGCGGGCCTCCGCCGCCCGGAACCACCCAGGTCGCGCGCAATGAGCGCAAAACCGCCGCGGTTGTGAAGCCGGCGCCAAAGCCCGCGGCGAGACCTGCGCCGAAAAAGGCGGCCTCGCAACCCGAACGCACCGGCCCATCGGAGGCGGCGCGAGAGCAGGTGATCGCGGATGCGGCCCGCTTGGTACAATGGGGCAGGAAATGGTTCGAACTGCCAGAGCTGATCGCTCGCATGGCGGACCGTCCGAGTCTGCCGGATGTCCGGCGCATATTGAAGGAAAGCAAAGCGGCGATCGAAAGAAAGGCCGGCAATCACTAGTACCTGTAACTTGAGAAGTGGCGCCTGCGCCGCATAAAATAAAAATTTTTGGGGAACCTCCGGGCGTTTCTACGCTCAAACGCGCCCATGATTACAATAAAAAATTTGTCCAAGCGGTATGGCGACAAGCTGGCCGTGAATGACCTGACATTCTCAGTGACCCCCGGCGAAGTGCTCGGGTTCCTCGGCGCCAACGGCGCCGGCAAATCCACGACCATGCGAATGATCGCCGGCTTCATCTCGCCAACCGCGGGACAGATCTCGGTCTGCGGACACGATATTGAAACGGCACCGGTGGCGGCCAAATCCTGCATGGGATATTTGCCCGAAGGCGCGCCGAGCTACGGTGAAATGACCGTGAGCGAATTCCTGGATTTCGTGGCCGATGTGCGCGGCTTGTACGGCGAGCGGCGCCGGGAGCGGCGCGCCGTCGTCATCAACCGATTGGGGCTGGCGCCCGTCATCGACCAGGTGGTCGAAACTCTGTCCAAGGGATTTCGCCGCCGTGTGGGTTTGGCGCAGGCGCTGATTCACGATCCGCAGGTATTGATCCTGGACGAACCCACGGATGGACTCGACCCCAATCAAAAACACGAGGTGCGGCGCCTGATCAATGAACTGAGCAAGGATAAGCTGGTGATCGTTTCCACGCATATTCTGGAGGAAGTGCACGAGGTGTGTACCCGCGCCATCATCATCGCCAATGGCCGTATCGTTGCGGACGAAACACCCACCGCGCTCGAGTCGCGCTCGCGCTACCACCACGCCGTGAGCTTGAGGTTCGAGCGGGCCGAGGAGCTTGCGGCCGCGAGGCGCGAAATTTCGCTCATGCCGGAAATTTCGGCGGTCGAGTCCGACGCCCGCGAGTTGCGCCTCACCGCCATCCCCAAGTCCGGGGCCAATGTGCTGCCGGCGGTCAGCGCAATTATCGTCAAATATAAATGGGACGTGCCTGAATTGCACCTGGAGTCAGGGCGTCTCGACGAGGTATTCCGGACATTGACCGATCCTGAAGGTATCAATGTGGCCTCGCCGGCGGAGCTCGGCGCATGAACAAGGTATTCGTCGTTTTCCGGCGCGAATTGCGCAGCTATTTCGCGACGCCCTTGGCCTATGTGTTCATAGTCATCTTTCTGGTGCTCGCAGCGGTCTTCACATTTCAGGTGGGCGGCTTCTTGGAGCGCAATCAGGCCGATCTACAATCCTTCTTCCGCTGGCATCCATGGCTCTACCTAGTGCTGATCCCGGCCATTTCCATGCGGCTATGGGCCGAAGAGCGCAACAGCGGCAGCATCGAGTTGTTGATGACTTTTCCCATCACGCTGTGGCAGGCCGTGGTGGGTAAATTTCTAGCGGCGTGGTGTTTCGCCGGAATCGCACTCGCGCTGACCTTTCCGGTGTGGATCACGGTCAACTACCTGGGCTCTCCCGACAACGGCGCCATCGTCGCCGCCTATATCGGCAGCTTCCTCATGGCGGGCGGCTTTTTGTCCATCGGCATGTGCCTTTCGGCCGCCACCCGCAACCAGGTCGTGGCATTCATCACCGCGGCTTTGGTCGGCTTCGTCTTCTTGCTGGCCGGATTCCCGTTGGTGCTCGATTTCGTGCGCGGCGTGCTGCCGCAGTCGATCGTGGATGCGATTGCGTCGTTGAGTTTTTTTACCCACTTCGACGCGATTTCCAAAGGCGTGATCGATTTGCGCGATCTGGTGTACTTCGCGGCCCTGATCGGCTTCTGGTTGGCCGCCACGGCCGTGGTGCTCGATATGAAGAAGGCGGAATAAGTGAAGAGCAATCGTTGGCAAAAACTCATGATCGGCGTCGGCGGCTTGCTATTGCTCGCCGTGCTTTTTTTGGGCGTGGTCATGCTGTCGAACGTGGGCTTGCGCGGCATGCGCCTCGATCTTACGCAAAACAAGCTCTACACCTTGAGCAGCGGCACGCAACAGGTTCTGCGCGAGCTGAAAGAACCGGTGAACTTGTATTTCTATTTTTCGCGCGATGTCGCCGCTAAACGTTCGCCGCTGATTCAGCCCTATGCGACCCGCGTGCGTGAATTCCTGGAAGAGGTGGCCGCGCGCGCCGGCGGCAAGATTCGGCTGCATGTCATCGATCCGCAGCCCTTTTCCGACGATGAGGACCAGGCCGCGGAATTCGGATTGCAGGCGCTGCCCGCCGGCAACAGCGGAGACACGCTGTACTTCGGACTGGCCGGCACCAACTCAACCGACGGTCACTCGGTCATCGCAAGTTTTCAACCCGATCGCGAGGAATTCCTGGAATACGACGTGGCCAAGCTCATTCAAGAGTTGGCGACACCGAAAAAGCCGGTGATCGGTCTCATGAGTTCGATCGGGCTTCAAGGACAGTTCAATCCTCAGACCGGACAGATGGGCGAACCTTGGCCCATCTACACCCAGCTTCAACAGACCTTCACCGTTCGCACCTTGACGCCGGACGTCGATCAGATCGACAAAGATGTCGACGTGCTGATGCTGGTACATCCGAAGCAGCTGGCACCCAAAGCCCTGTACGCCATCGATCAATTCGTCATGCGCGGCGGCAGAGTGCTGCTGATGCTCGATCCCGATGCCGGCGCCGACCTGAGCGGACAGAATCCCTCGAATCCCATGGCGGCGGCCATGGCCAATCATTCATCGAATCTCGAGCCGCTGCTCAAGAGTTGGGGCGTCGATTACGATCCCACCAAAGTCATCGGCGACTTAGGCCTCGGTCTGGAGGTTCGCGCCAACGCCGGCACCGGACCGGTGCGCCACATCGGCATCCTGGGTCTGCGGCATGCCGACATGAACGCGAAAGACGTGGTCACCGCCTCGCTCGAGTCCATCAATCTGGCCACCGTGGGATCACTGTCGCAACACGCCGGCGCCAAGACCAAATTCGAGCCGTTGCTCATGAGTTCCACGAATGCGGAACCCATGCCGGCGCAGCGCTTCAATGCGCTGGCCGATCCCGCCTCCTTGCGGGACGGATTCAAGTCAACCGGCGTCCGCTATACGCTTGCCGCGCGCATCACCGGCCCCGTAGATTCCGCGTATCCCAATGGACCGCCCCCGGATCAAAAGCCCGCCCCCGGGCCGCCGCTCCCGCACCTCGTCAAGTCGACCTCGCCGGCCAATATCGTCGTGATCGCCGACACCGATCTCATGATGGACTACCTGTGGGTGCAGCAGCGGCAATTCCTAGGTCAACGGATCGCGCAGGCTTTTGCCAACAACGGCGATTTCATCGCCAATGTTCTCGACAACTTGAGCGGCAGCAATGCGCTGATCAGCATCCGCGGCCGCGCGTCCTTTTCACGTCCCTTCGAACGCATCGATGCGCTCAAACGCCAAGCCGATGAGCGCTTGCGCGCCAAGGCCACGGAGCTGCAAGCGGAGCTGCAGCAGACCGAACGCAAGCTCACTGAATTGCAAAAGACGCGCAATGATCAGAGTTCGATGATGCTGACCCCGGAGCAGGAAGCGGAACTGCAGCGGTTCACCTCCGAGAAGACCCGCGTGCGGAAAGAGCTGCGTGAAACCGAACGCGGCCTGGACGTGGATATCAACCGCTTGGGCACGCGGCTCAAGATCATCAATATCGGCATCGCACCGCTCATCGTGGCATTGGCCGGCTTTTTCATCCTGTCGATGCGCCGGCGTCGGCGTGCCGCCTCCTCGAAGTCCGCCGCAGCGGGTTCGCCATGAGCCGGCGGCGCCTCGTCGTCTTGATGATCGCCGCGTTGATCGCGATCTCCGGTGCGCTGTACTTGAGCGCACAGCGCAACCTGCCGCGCGATGTTCACGGCACGCTGCTATGGCCCGCGCTTGCCGGGGAATTGGACAGCGTAACGTCATTGAGCGTGCTGAAGGGCGGCACGACGCCCTCGGTGACCGTGCACAAACAAGGTCAGGATTGGACCGTGGCAGAGCGGGCGAACTATCCCGCGGATGTGCCGAAATTGCGCAAATTACTGCTGGCGTTGAGCGATACGAAGATCCGCGAGGAGAAGACTTCCAATCCGGACAACTACTCGATCATCGGGGTCGAAGATCCGACCAAACCGGGCGCAACCGGTGCGCAAATCGAGCTGGCGGCAAAGGACGGCAAGCACGGCATCATAGTCGGTAAATCCGAGTCGGGCGGTAACTTTGTCCGGCGAGCCGGCGAGAGCACCAGTTACGTGGTCGAGCCGGCAATCAGCTTTGAAGCCGAGCCGCGCTACTGGATAGAAACGCGGCTGCTCGATATAGCCACGGATAAGATTCAGAGCATTGAATTCAAGCCTGTCACGGGACCCATCTATTCACTGCACCGGGTGGTCGAACCGAGCAAGAAAGCCGCCGATGCGAAAGCAACGGATACCCAAGCGAAGGACGCCCAAGCGAAGGACGCCAAAGCGAAGGACGCCAAAGCTGCAGATGTGAAAATGGCCGGCCCGCCGGCGGCGACCCCGCCTCCCACTCCGACTCCTCCGGCGACCAAGTTCGTCCTCGAAGGAGTGCCAAGCGGCCGACAGGCTGCTGATGCTCAGACACTCGCCCCCCCGCCTAATTTTCTGAGCAGCTTGGCCGATGAAGATGTATCGCAGGTGGGCGACGTCGACTTCAGCAAGCCCATGATCGTGACCGTCACCCTGACCGACGGCAGCGTGATCACGCTGACCGGCACGGCTGTCGGAGATAAACGCTGGATTCAGGTTGCTGCAGCAAAAGATGCAGCCTTGAGCGCAAAGGCGCAGGGCCGCGCCTTTGAAATTGCCACCTATAGGTACGATGGCATTTTCAAGCCGCTGGAACAGTTGCTGGTACCGAAGCCGGCGCCCGCTGCAAAATCCTCCTCGTCCGGCGCAAAGCCCTCGCGTCCCCTCAAATCGACGCCGACCAGCGCGAAGAAGCCTACAACCGCGCCGCGGCCGTGAACGACGGCGCCAGCGCCGGGTTCGGGCGCCGGCTTGCGGCATTGGTTTACGATTCATTCCTGCTGGCAGCGCTCCTGATGATATTCACCGGCGGCGCCCTCTTTTTCACGCACGGCGCTGCCATCGAACCGGCTACCGCGGGTATCTGGGTCTACGCTTACCGGGCGGGCCTGGTGCTGGTGATTGCCGGCTACTATGTGATCAATTGGCTGCGCAGCGGGCAGACCTTGGGTATGCGCGCGTGGCGCCTCCGCGCGGTCACCGACTTGGGCAGGCCACTGACTTGGCATGCGGCTATTCTGCGGGCGTGCTATGGGCTGCTTGCGTGGCTGCCGGCCGCATTGGGCGTGCTGTGGTTGTACCTCGACCCACAGCATCTCGCCTTGCACGATCGACTCTCCAAAACGCGCATCATTCGACTAGCGCGTTCTTGAAATCGCAACCAAGGTGCATAGGCCGATGAACGCCGTCGGCAGCCAGCCGACCAGCGCCGGATTGATGTTGAAAAGCTGGCCGCCATTTTCCACGGTGCGTGTAATGAGAAAAAACACGACGCCGAGCATCACGCCCACCACGGTCCGGGTGCCGGCGCCGGTGGTGCGCAGCGGGCCGAATACGAACGGCAGCGCGAGCAGAGTCACGACAATCACCGCAAACAGGCGCGCAATGCGCGACCAGTAGCCGATCTCGTACGATGCGGTTTCGAGGCTGTTGCGGCGCAGATGTTCGATATAGGAAGCCAGCCCGTGCAAGGTCAGCATTTGCGGGTCGGTCGCCGCGAGTCCGAGGAAATCCGGATTCACCGTCGAGCGCAACGTCAGCTCATTGACGGTGTCGCCCTCGATTTTGTCCTTCTCGAAGCGCGACGTCGCCACGTTGTGCAAGGTCCAACGGCCCGGATCAGCCACCTCGATGCGCGCGGCGCGCTGAATCGAGCGCAAGCGGGTCGGCCCATCCAGTTCGAACACTGAAACGCCGCCGAAGGCCCGGTCCACTTCACCGGTCTGCACCCGCAAGATCCGGTTTCCGTCCTTGACCCAAGCGCTGCTGGTGCCCGCGAAACTCACATCGGCCAATTTACTGGTGGTCTTTTCGCGCTTCGCGAATTGCGCCATCGCGGGAGCCGCGTATTCGCCGATACCGAACATGATGACCGCCAGAGTCAGGCCCGCGAGCCCCACGGGCCAGGCGATGCGCCAAACCGACACCCCGGAGGCGCGCGTGATCACCAACTCGCTACCGGCGGCAAGATTGCCGAGCCCCATCAACGCGCCGATCATCGCGCCGATCGGCAGCAGCTCGAAGGCGGTTTGCGGCATGTTCAGCAGAGTAAATAAAAACGCATCGCCGGCGCCGTAGCTCCCGACACCGATATCGCCTTGCTGGCTGATGAACAAGACCAGCGCGCCCAAGGCCAACAGCACGCCCATCGCCATCAGCGTGTAGAGCAGCACCGTACGATAAAGATAGCGGTCGAGCGTGTTCACGCCTTCCTCGCATCGCGCATCACCAAGTACAGACCCAGCGCCAACGCCGCTGCGTGCACCCACCACACGCCGATCGCAGGCGGCAAATCGCCCTTTTCCAGCCAGGTCTTCGAGGCGGAGAGCAGGTTCGAATAGACGAAGTACACCACGATGGCGAAGCCCACCCGGGCATAGCGCCCCTGCCGCGGCCGCAGCTTCGCGAGAGGCACAGCGACGAGGGTGAGCACAAGCGCCATAAGTGGTGAAGATGCCCTGAATTGCAATTGCGCGACGTCGGACGGATCGCTCGAACCCAGCAGCGCGGGCGTGGGTTTGGTATCGGGATCCGTGGGCCCACGGACGTCCTCCGGCGTGGCAATGGGAATACCATGCTCACGGAACTCAATGACTCTGAAATCATCCTGCCCGGGAACGCCTTCGTAGCGCCGGCCGTTGAAAAGGGTGACCAAGTGCATTCCGCTCGCATTGCCCTTCGAATAGGTCGCCGTATCGGCGAGCGCCACTTCGATGCGTCCCTGCGACTCGCGCTGCACGAACACATTGTGTAGGACACCCTCCTGATCGACGTGTTCCGCATAAAATACGGCGTCTCCGCGGCTGAAGCCGCGGAACCTGCCGGCATCCAACTGACCGAATTGCGCCTCCTTTATGGCCGATTGGCGCAATAACTGCACTTGACCGTCGGCCCGCGGGACTTGTACAAACGCCAGCCAACCTAAACCTCCCGCAATGAGCACGGAGAAGCAGAATAGAGGCACCAGCAGCCGGGACGGACCGAAACCGCAGGCCTGCAGCGCTGCCATTTCGCTGTCGTGGTACATGCGGCCCAAGGTCAAAACTACCGCCAATAACAATCCGACCGGCACGATCACCGAAAGATTCATGATCGCGCCCAGGGCGATCAGGTCGAAAACCACGCCTCGGCCGTATTGGTTCTCGGCGGCTTGGCCCAGCACGCGCGAGAGCTGATTCGACAGCAGAATCGCGACCAGAACTCCGGTCACGGCAAGCCATGTTTGCACCACTTCGCGCAACACATATCTTTGCACTGTCCATTTCATGCTGTCAGCTTAGAGCCTTCTCAATAATCTAGTAAACTATTTGCGTACACCTCACGTGCATGACGAATAAAAACGGAGCGGTCAGATATGGAATTCATGGCAATAATTGATGCGAAGGCGCGGGCGCAGGCAGGCTGCGCTGCGGTGGGCGTCTATGAGAATGGCGATCTTGGCGTTGCGGGCCGCCACCTCGACAAGCAGCTGTCCGGCCTCATCACCGGCTTGCAGCGCAGCGGTGATTTCGCCGCCAAGCTTGGCGATACACTGATGCTGCCGCTGCCCGCAGGATCGAGCGCCTCTCGACTATTGCTGGTCGGCTTGGGCACCCGCGCCGCCTTCGGCAGGAAGCAATATCGCAAGGCGCTGCTGTCGAGTGCACAGGCGCTCGCCAAAACCGGAGCGAGCGACGCCGTCGTCTACCTTGCCATGGAATCCGTGCCCGAACTCGACATGCAGTATCGCGCACGCATCGTCGCGGAAGTATTCGCATCGCAGGCCTACAAGATTCCGGACTTGAAAACCTCGCCCAAACCGAAAGCGCGCCCCTTGGCCAGCATCAGCGTGGCGGCGGCGGATGCACGCGCTGCGAAAGCGGCAGCCGCGGGCTTGAATCAGGGCGCGGCGATCGGCAGCGGTGTCGCCTTCGCACGCGATTTGGCCAATCTGCCGCCGAATGTCTGCACGCCGACCTATATGGGCGCGCGCGCGCTGCAACTCGCGAAGGAATTTCCGAGCATCAAGTCGAGAGTGCTGGACGAAAGCGCCATCAAGGCGCTGAAGATGGGCGCTTTCCTGGCGGTAACGCAAGGCTCCGAGCAACCTCCGCGCCTCATCGTGTGCGAGTATCGGGGCACGCGCAAAGACACGGCGCCGATTTGCTTGATCGGCAAGGGAATCACATTTGATTCCGGCGGCATTTCTCTCAAAGATCCGCCGGCCATGGACGAGATGAAGTTCGACATGAGCGGCGGTGCCGCGGTGCTCGGGACCGTGCGTGCGATCGCGGCAATGAAGCTGCCGATCCATGTCGTGGCCATCGTCGCGGCGGCCGAAAACATGCCGAGCGGCCGCGCCGTGAAACCTGCCGACATCGTCACCACCATGTCGGGGCAAACCGTGGAAATTCTCAATACCGATGCCGAGGGTCGCTTGGTTCTGTGCGATGCCATCACTTACAGCCGGCGCTACAAACCGGCGGCGGTGGTCGACGTCGCCACACTGACGGGTGCCTGCATCGTGGCGCTCGGCAATCACCTCAGCGGGCTCATGAGCAACACGCCCGCCCTGGCGCAGGAGCTCGAATCCGCCGGCCAGCGCGCGGACGATCGCGCTTGGCGGCTGCCGATCGGCGAGGAATATGTCGATCAGTTGAAGAGCAATTTCGCCGACATCGCCAACGTCGGCGGCCGCGAAGGGGGCGCCTGCACGGCCGCCTCATTCCTGGGCAAGTTCGCCAAGGATTTGCGATGGGCCCACTTGGATGTGGCGGGAACAGCGTGGCTGAGCGGCGCGCAGAAAGGCAGCACGGGCCGACCCGTGCCTCTGCTGGTCGATTTTCTCATGCATCGCGCCAAGGCATCATGACGGAGCGCGTCGATTTCTATGTCCTCAAAAGTGCCGCCGCCAAACAGCGCTGGGCCTTTGCCTGCCGCCTAACCGAAAAGGCCTATCTTAGAGATCTGAAAATCGTCATCGCCAATGACACGCTGGCAGACGCACAGGCCTTGGATGAACTGCTTTGGACTTTCAATGAGCGCTCCTTCATACCGCACAAAGTATGCCTGGATGAGCACTCGGTGGATCCGGCGACGCCGGTTCATCTGACTTTGGAGCCGATTGCGATCGCCTCGGCGGATTTGCTGGTGAACTTGACCCAGCGTCTGCCGGCACAGCTTGAACGCTTCACCCGCATCGCCGAAGTGATCGACGCCGACGAGCAGCGTCGACGCCTGGGCCGAGAACGCTTCAAGTCCTATCGCGATCTCAAGCTGGCGCTGGAGACGCACCAGATCGATGAAGCCGCGGATGCCTGACCGCCCGGACCGTCATGGATAAGGCCTACTCACCCGCGGAAATCGAGGCGCGCATCTATGCGTGGTGGGAAGCCTCCGGTTTCTTCGCGCCGAGCGGCAGGGGCCCGGCCTTTTCCATCGTCATCCCCCCTCCCAATGTCACCGGCACACTGCACATGGGGCATGCGTTCCAGGACACCATCATGGATGCGCTGAGCCGTTTTCACCGGATGCGCGGCTTCGACACCTTATGGCAGCCGGGCACGGATCATGCCGGAATCGCCACGCAGATGGTGGTCGAGCGTCAGTTGAACGCCGCGGGGCAAAGCCGCGCCGAATTGGGTCGCGAGGCGTTCGTCGAACGCGTTTGGCAGTGGAAGGAGACTTCCGGCGGCATGATCGCAAAACAGATGCGGCGCCTTGGCGCCTCGGTCGACTGGCAGCGCGACGTCTTCACCTTGGATCCCGCGATGTCGCTCAAGGTCACCGAAGTGTTCGTGCGTCTGCATGAAGACGGCCTGATCTACCGCGGCAAGCGTTTGGTGAACTGGGATCCTGTCTTGAAGACCGCCCTGTCCGACTTGGAAGTCGTGGCGGAAGAGGAACAGGGAAGTCTTTGGCACTTACGCTATCCCCTGGTAGAGGCCTCAGGATACCTGGTCGTTGCCACGACGCGGCCGGAAACCATGCTCGGCGATGCGGCGGTAGCGGTTCATCCGGATGACGAACGATACCGGCATTTGATCGGCCGCAAGGTGCGCCTGCCCTTGGCCGATCGCGAACTGCCCATCGTTGCCGACGCCTACGTGGACCCGGCCTTCGGCAGCGGCTGCGTCAAAATTACCCCCGCGCACGATTTCAATGATTACGAGTTGGGACAGCGGCACAACTTGCCCTTGATCAGCATCATGACGCTGGACGCCGCGCTCAACGACAGCGTGCCGCCGGCCTATCGGGGTCTGGATCGGTTTGCCGCGAGAGAGAAAATTCTCGCCGATCTCGATGCCCGCGGCCTCATCGAGCGCATCGAACCGCACAAGCTCACTGTGCCCCGCGGCGATCGCAGCAATGCCATACTCGAGCCGCTGCTCACCGATCAGTGGTTCGTGGACATCAAGCCCTTGGCGGCGCCCGCCATTCGCGCGGTCCAGGAAGGCCGGGTGCGTTTCGTGCCCGAGACCTGGACCGGCGTCTACTACGATTGGATGCACAAGATCAGGGACTGGTGCATCAGCCGCCAGCTTTGGTGGGGTCATCGCATTCCGGCCTGGTATGACGCCGATGGGCGCTGCTATGTCGCGCGCAGCGAAGCGGAGGCGCGCCGCGTGCACGGTATCGATGCTTCCGTGGCGTTGCGCCAGGACGAGGATGTGCTCGATACCTGGTTTTCTTCGGCCCTGTGGCCATTTTCGACGCTCGGCTGGCCGGAAAAAACCGCGGCACTGAGAACTTACTATCCCACCTCCGTGCTGGTCACCGGGTTCGACATCATCTTTTTCTGGGTTGCCCGCATGCTGATGATGGGCCTTAAATTCATGGACGATGTGCCGTTCCGGAAGGTGTACATCCACGGGCTGATTCGCGACCAGGATGGCCAGAAAATGTCCAAGTCCAAGGGCAATGTCATCGATCCGCTCGACATCGTCGACGGAATTTCCTTGCAGGCGCTGCTCGAGAAGCGCACCGCCGGCCTCATGCAGCCGCAAATGAAAGCGGGCATCGAGCGGGCGACGCGCAAGCAGTTCCCGCAAGGCATCGCCGCATACGGCACGGACGCGTTGCGGCTGTGCTTGGCGCGGCTTGCCACGCAGAGCCGGGATCTGCGTTTCGACATGGCCAAGGTCGAGGAGTATCGAAATTTCTGCAACAAGCTCTGGAATGCGGCGCGCTTCGTGCTGATGAATGCCGAAGGTCATGACCTCAGCCCGGCCGGCGCGGAGTTCAGCTTGGCCGATCGCTGGATCCGCTCGCGGCTCGCCGGCATGCTGTCGCGCATCGACGCGGGATTCGCGGAATATCGCCTGGATATGGTCGCGAACGCACTGTACGAATTTACCTGGCATGAATTCTGCGACTGGTATGTGGAACTGTCCAAGGCGGTGCTGCAATCCGACGAGGCCTCGGCGCAGGCGAAGCGCGGCACTCGCCACACGCTCATCAATACGCTGGAGATTTTGCTGCGCGCCCTGCATCCGCTCGCCCCCTTCATCTCAGAAGAGATCTGGCAACGGGTGCGGGTGAACGCAGGAGCGCAGGGCGACACCATCATGCGCACGGATTTTCCGAGCGCCTCGAGCGTGCCTGTGGATGCACAAGCCGAGCCGGAAATGCGTTGGGTGATGGATTTCGTTCTGGGTGTGCGGCAGATCAAGGGCGAAATGGACATTCCGCTCAACCGCAAGCTCGAGGTACTGCTGCAAAACGCGGGACCGCGAGACTTAGGATATCTTGGACGCCATCTGCACTACCTGGTACGCCTCGCGGGAATCGAACCGCCGCGCGCACTGGCCGCCGCGGAAGTCGCACCGATCTGCGCCGTCGCCTTGTTGGGCAGCATGGAAATACTGGTGCCCATGAAGGGGCTGATCGAGCCTGCAGCGGAACTCGAGCGCCTGGCGAAGCGCTTGCGAAAGGCCGAAATCGACCTGAGCAAATTGGAAACCAAGCTGGGCAACAGCCAGTTCGCCAAGAACGCGCCGCCCGACATCGTGGCCAAGGACCAGCAGCGGCTTGAGGAATTGCGCACGGAAATAGGCCAACTATCAGCCCAAACTGCGCGGGTGAGAAAGCTTAAAGACTCATGAACGCGATGCATTCGCAGATCGAAGCGGTGCTCGCCCAAATCAACCGGGTGATCTTGGGCAAAGATGCCCAGATCCGGCTTTGCCTCGCATGCCTGCTGGCGCGCGGCCATTTGTTGATCGAAGACATCCCCGGGGTGGGAAAGACCACCCTCGCGCATGGCATTGCCAAGACCCTGGGATTGTCGTTCCAGCGCATTCAGTTCACCAGCGATTTGCTGCCCGCCGACGTGCTGGGTGTGTCCATATACGACCGGGAAACCGGCAAATTCCGTTTCCAGCGCGGTCCGATCTTTGCGCAACTGGTGCTGTCGGACGAAATCAACCGCGCCTCGCCCAAGGCCCAGAGCGCACTGCTGGAAGCCATGGAAGAACATCAGGTCACCCTCGACGGGCAGTCGATGGCCTTGCCTGAGCCTTTCTTCGTCATTGCCACGCAGAATCCGCAAGATCAGGTCGGAACGTTTCCATTGCCCGAATCGCAACTGGATCGATTCTTAATGCGCGTGCGCCTGGGTTATCCGGCTGCCGCCGAGGAGCGCGAATTGTTGAGCGGCGTTGATCGCCGCGATTTGGTGAATACGCTTCTGACCATCACGACGCCGGAGACGCTGCGCCAAATGCAGCAGAGCGTGACCGATGTCCATGTCTCGCCAGCTCTGCTCGACTACGTGCAGGCGCTGGTCGCTCACACGCGCCGCGCACCCGGATTGAATGCCGGACTCTCGCCGCGGGCTGCGATCGGGCTGCTGAGGGCCGCGCGTGCCTGGGCATTGATTCACGGCCGCAACGCGGTAATTCCCGAGCACGTACAGGCGATATTTCCGTCCGTCGTCGAGCACCGCGTCCATCAGCGAGGCAGCGACGCGATTGCCGTCACGCGACTTCTCGAGGCCGTGCCGGTTCCGTAAATCTTAAGGATCAAATCCTTGGTCAGCTTGCGCCAAGCGGCAGTCAATCAGCTCCGCGCCCGGGTCATACGGCGCCATGGCCGCGATAGCCTGCCGATCAGCATCAACCGCCGGCGCATCTACATTCTTCCGACGCGCTTCGGTTTCATGCTGGGCGCGGTTCTAGCCGCGATGCTGCTCGCGGCACTCAATTACAACAGCAACCTGGCGCTCGCCTTCGCCTTTCTCATGTCCAGCATGGCACTGGTGGTCATGCATCACTGCAACCGCAACATGCTGCGCCTCTCGGTGGATGCAACCATCGAGGTGGATGCCTTCGCCGGCCGGGAGGCGCGGCTCGAATTCGAACTGCGCAACGGATCGAGCGTGGATCGGCGCGATATCGAAGTACGCTGCATGAATGCCGCCGGAATGGGCAGCGTTGCAGCCGGCGACAGCGAGACCATCGAAGTAATCGCGCCGGTCGCGAAGCGCGGTATCGCGCGCGTCGATCAATTCGAAATACGCACCCGTTATCCTTTCGGCTGGTTTTATTCGTGGACGTACGTGCAGGGCTCGATCACGGTGCATGTGGCGCCCGCGCCCACCGGCACCCGCTCCTTGCCCTCCGGCGCCTCTCAGGGCGGAGGATCGCATTCAGAGGCGCGCGGCGACGAGGACTTTTCCGGCTTGCGCGTGTATCAACCCGGCATGCCCTTGAAGCACATGGCTTGGAAGGTGCTGGCGCGCGGCGGCGAACCGGTGGTGCGGAGCTACTCGAGCCTGGCCGCCCAACCCGAGTGGTTGGACTGGTCCGCGCTGAGCGGTTTGGACACGGAGGCACGCCTCTCGCAACTCTGCCTTTGGGTGCTGGAAAGCGACGCGGCGCAACGCCCCTACGGGCTGCGGCTGCCGGGCAAGGAACTCGCGCCTTCCGGCGGGGCCGCGCACCGCTTTGCCTGCTTGCGGGCGCTTGCCGCATTTGGCTCGGATGCAAGCTAGATGATCAGCGAGCGCGTGTCCTACGAACAGTTGCTCGGCATTTCGATTTGCCTGGCGCTGGCGCTGGCCGCACATCTGAGCACATTGCCGCCGTGGGTGCCGGCGATGGTCGTGGCCTGCGGTTTGGTTCGCTTGAGGTTTGCGCGCAGCGGCCGCGGTGCGCCGTCCCGCGCCGTGCTCATAACGGTCGCGGCACTGGCAATTCCCCTGTTGTTCATCCGTTTTCACACCTTCAACGGCTTGGTCGCCGGCACGGCGCTGCTATCGGTCACTGCCGGTCTCAAATTGCTGGAGACGAGAAGCCAGCGTGACATTTACATCATCACCTTGATCATTTATTTCGTCAGCTTGGCAGCGCTCTTGGAAAGCATTTCCTTCTGGCTGCTCTCCTATCTGGTCGGCGTGTGCTGGCTCACCACGGCCACGCTGTTGCGCCTGACCAGCAGCGGAGCGGTGCCCGGTTGGCGGCGAAGCCTGCGGTACGGGGGGCGTGTTCTGGCGCAATCCCTGCCTCTGGCGGTCCTATTGTGGCTGCTGTTTCCGCGCTTCGCCGCGCCCTTGTGGCAGGTGCCGAACGACTCGCAAAGCGCCGCGTCAGGCTTGAGCGATACGATGAGTCCCGGCGACATCACGCGATTGGCTCTGTCCGATGACATCGCATTTCGGGTCCGTTACGACGGGGCGACACCGCCGAATCGCGAACGCTACTACCGCGGGCCGGTTCTCGATGTATTCGACGGCCGCACCTGGTCGCGATTGTCCTCGAGCCCCAGAGTTCCCCCCGCCTTAAAGCCACAAGGCCCGCTTTACAAATATACCGTGATGATGGAACCGCATCAGCATCGCTGGATTTTCATGCTCGACTGGCCCGAGCGTTGGAATCTTCCGCGAGCCCGGCTCAACAGCACCTACACGCTGCTACAGCCGGAACCGCTTGCGCGGCCGGTCGATATCCTCGGTGCATCGTACACGCGCGTGCGGTCGGACGACCCGCTCGATCCGACCATGCGCAAGATCGACACGAAATCGGCCGCCAACCGCAACCCGCGCACGACGGATTTGGCGCGAGAACTGCGCGCTGCCCATCCCGATGCCATGGACTTCGTCCAGGCCGTTCTCGCCATGATCAGGCGGCAGCCGTTCTTCTACACGCTCACGCCGCCCAAGCTGTCCGACAATTCGGTGGACGACTTTCTCTTCAATACCAAGCGGGGATTTTGCGGCCACTACGCATCGGCCTTTGTATCGTTGGCGAGAGCCGCCGGAATACCGGCGCGGGTGGTCACCGGATATTACGGCGGAACCTTGAATCCGTATGGCGATTATTGGATCGTGAGACAAAGCGATGCGCACGCCTGGGCGGAAGTATGGATCGAGGGACAAGGCTGGGTACGCATCGATCCCACGGCGGCGATCGCGCCTGAACGCGTCGAACGCGGTCTGGCCGGCGCCGGGAGCGGCGAAGCCTCGCCGGCAAGTCCCTGGCAGCAAAGAACGCTTTGGTTTTCCGGATTGCGGCTGCGGTTCGACGCGGTCAAGGAAATCTGGCGCGAGCGCATACTGGACTTCGACCAGGATTCGCAGCGCAAGCTGCTCGAGATGCTGAAGATCCCCGAGCCCGACGGACAGAAGCTCGTCATGCTGCTGGCGGCGGCCATGACGCTGGTGTTCATCTGGCTCACCTGGCAGGTACGCCGGGAACTCGCGCCGCGATCGAAGGACGGGTGCGCCCGTGCATACGCGCGGCTCTGCACAAAACTCGCAGCGGCGGGAGTTCCCCGGCTGCCGCATGAAGGCGCTGAAGGCTATGCACTGCGGGTGGCACGGCTGCGGCCGGATCTCGCCGGCGCAGTCATGCAGCTGTGCCGCCAATACTCCTATCTACGCTACTCAGCCCCATCCGCCGCGGTTACACCCGGCCAGTTCGAAGCCGCGGTGCGCGCGTTTCGCCCGACACCGGTCTGAGCCGCGCTCGCGGATGCGCCGCGCGTCAAGCAGCCAGATTCTCGCGTGTTTTCAAGAACCTGATTTCCGGCCAGCGCTCCCCGGTCAAACCGAGATTCACGCGCGTCGGTGCCAGGTACACCAGTTCGCCCGCGTGATCGACGGCCAAATTGTCGTGAGCCTTGGTGCGAAACTCGGCCAGGCGCTTGTCATCCTGAGTGCTCACCCAGCGCGCCACGGCCACGTTAATGGGTTCAAACACGCATTGCACGCCGTATTCGTCCTGCAGCCGAAATGCCACGACCTCGAACTGCAGCGGACCTATGGCGCCTAGAATCAAGTCGTTGTTGCGCAGCGGCTTGAACAGCTGGGTCGCACCTTCCTCGCACAGCTGCGACAGGCCCTTTTGCAGCGCCTTCATGCGCAGCGGGTCCTTGAGCACCGCACGCCTGAAGATCTCGGGCGCAAAGTTCGGCACACCCGTGAAGGTCAGATTCTCGCCTTCGCTGAAGGTATCGCCGATATTGATGGTTCCGTGATTGTGCAGCCCGATGATGTCGCCCGCGTAAGCCTCCTCGGCCTGGCTGCGGTCGGCGGCGAGAAAGGTCAGTGCATCCGCAATGCGCACATCCTTGTCGAGGCGCACGTGATGCAAGCGCATGCCGCGCGCGTAGCGTCCCGAGCAAAGGCGCATGAACGCGATTCGGTCGCGATGCCCTGGATCCATGTTGGCCTGGATTTTGAACACGAAACCGGTGAGCTTGGCCTCATCCGCGCTCACCGGACGCTGCAAGGTCGGCCGCGGCAACGGCGCCGGAGAGTGCGCGACAAAGGCGGAAAGCAATTCCCGCACACCGAAATTGTTGACCGCCGAGCCGAAGAAAACCGGAGTCTGTTTTGCCGCAAGATAGCGCGGCAAGTCGAACTGCGGACTCGCGCCTCGGACCAGTTCGACCTCCTCGAGAAAGCGCGCATATCGGTCGCCGAGAAACTCGACTGCCGCGGCGCTGCCGATGCCGTCGATGGTCTGGTGAGTACCGACGCGGCCTTTTTCCACCGGCACGTAGACGTAGATTTTGTCCTCGATCAAATGATAGACGCCGAGCAGGTCCCGGCCCATGCCGATCGGCCAGGTGATCGGCGCACATTGAATTTTCAACACACTCTCGATCTCATCCAGCAGCTCGATCGGCGCCCGGCCATCCCTATCCAGCTTGTTCACGAAAGTCATGATGGGGGTATCGCGCAGACGGCACACGTCCATGAGCTTGATGGTGCGCTCCTCGACGCCCTTGGCGCAGTCGATGACCATCAACGCGGAATCGACCGCCGTCAAAGTGCGATAGGTGTCCTCCGAGAAGTCCTCGTGACCCGGCGTGTCCAGCAAATTGACGATGCGGTCATCGAAGGGGAATTGCATCACCGAGGAGGTGACGGAGATGCCGCGCTGCTGCTCCAAGCGCATCCAGTCGGAAGTTGCGTGACGGGTCGCCTTACGTCCCTTGACGGTGCCGGCCATCTGAATGGCGCCGCCGAACAGCAGCAGCTTTTCGGTGAGCGTGGTCTTGCCCGCGTCAGGATGAGAGATGATGGCAAAAGTTCTTCTTCTGCTGATTTCCTCGGCCAATGAGCCACTCGACATGATTCTTGAGCATTCCTCTTCCAAGCGTCGATCGTCAGCGCGTGCGCATTGTAGAGGAAACCGCAGTATGTTTATTTAGATTAATGATGATCTGTATCTAGATGATTATCCACAATAAAAACGTCTCGGCAGGCCCGTGCGCCTGCTGACCGGAAGTTTTTGTTCCACGGCGTGCCGTGGCCCGCACCCGCGCGCGAGTGCAGGGCTATTGGGGCTCAGGGGGGAGCAGGCGGCGCAGCACCGCCGCGTCTTCACGGCCAACCGCGGCCTGGTAGTAGCCGCGCCTTATGCCGACTTGCTCGAAGCCCAGCGAATGATACAAACGCGCGGCCGCCACGTTCGAGGGCCTGACCTCGAGAAACGCCTCGCTCATTCCTGCGCCGCGCGCGCGCTCCAGAAGATACAGCATCATCTTGCGGGCAAAGCCCCGCGAGCGATACTCGTCGCGCACGCACACATTCAAGATATGCGCCTCACCGGCTCCCACCGACATGATGCCGTAGCCTCCGACGTCGCCCGCGACATCGATGATGCGGCACACGTAGCCGACGCGCAGGCAGTCGCGGAAAATTCCCTCGCTCCAGGGAAATTGATAGGCCGCCTTTTCGATGGCCGCCACCACCGGAAGGTCGAGTTCGTGCATCGAGCGCACGTCGACGCGCGCAAACGCCACGTCTATCTTTACGCTAGACACGGGCTTACGCTAGACACGGGCGCACACGTCGCGAGCGAATTTCAAATCCTCCCAAGCCTTGCGCTTATCCGCCGGTGTACGCAACAGGTAGGCTGGATGATAGGTCACCACCAGCGGCACCTGAGCGAGGCCGAAGCGGTGCACCTGCCGGCGCAGGGCGCCCAAGGTTTTGTCGGTGCGCAGCAGATTTTGCGCGGCGATGCGTCCGACGGCGAGCATGATCTTGGGCTTCAACAATGCAATCTGCCGTTCCAGATAAGGCAAACACTCGGCAGCTTCGGCCGGGCCGGGATCACGATTGCCGGGCGGCCGGCATTTCAGAACATTCGCAATGTATACCTGTTCACGCGGCAATCCTATCGCTTGCAACATGGAATTTAGGAGCTGGCCTGCGCGTCCCACAAAGGGTTCACCCGTGCGGTCCTCCTCGGCGCCGGGGGCCTCGCCGACAATGAGCCAATCGGCGCGTCGATTGCCGACGCCGAACACCGTTTGCGTCCGTGTTGCGCTCAAAGGGCAGCGCGTGCACGCGGCGACCCGCGCCCGCAGTTCGTCCCAGTCTGCGCTTGGCGCGGGCGCGATGGCTGCCATCGGCATGGTCGCTCCGCGCTTGGTGCGCAGCGTCCAAGCCGTAAGCCCCAGGGCCGCGAGATATTCTTGCCGCTGCCCGCTATTCATGCGTGTGTGCGGGCGGGCGGTTGCGCCGCCGCAGCTTGCGATAAACCCAAACGGAAGGGGCCGACAGCGCATAGAGACCGAAAATGACCAGCAGGCTGGTGGGCAAATGCAAAAAAATGAGAATGAACGCCAGAGGTACCAGCACGATGTAAGTGAAGCGCACTTTCGCGCCGGCATTGACGTACTTGAAACTGTTGAACGCGAACCGGCTGATCATCAGCGCACCGGCAGTTGCCGTCACAAAAAACGCCAGAATCAGTCCCGGCAGTCCAATGTTCGTTTGATCGCTGACAAGCCATACCAGCGCCGCGACGATGGCAGCCGCCGACGGACTCGGCAGGCCCTCGAAGTAATGTTTGTCTTGCACGGCCGCACGCGAATTAAATCGCGCCAGACGCAGCGCCGCGGCCGCGGCATAGAAAAAACATACCAGCCACCCTACCCGGCGCCACAAAGGTCCGTACTCGGCGATGCGCGCCACACCCCACTGGTAGGTGACGATGGCGGGCGCCACGCCGAAGGACACCATGTCCGAGAGACTGTCGTACTCCTTGCCGAACGCGCTCGCGGTTTGTGTCCAGCGGGCCACCCGTCCATCGAGGCCATCGAAAATCATCGCGACAAACACCGCGATGCCGGCATACTCGAAGCGCAGATCGATGGCAGCCACGATGGCATAAAATCCGGCGAACATCGCGCCGGTGGTGAGCAGGTTGGGGAGCCAATAAACTCCGCGCGGCCTTGCCGGTGAATCGTCGTCGTCGCTCATTGGCCGCCATAATACCAGGGGGGCTCATGTAAGATATGTGCCCATGCGGTGGTCCCAATATCCGATTTCCAGCCTCAAAGAGGTGCCCGGCGACGCGGAAGTCGTGAGCCACCAGTTGATGCTGCGCGCCGGACTGATCCGCCGCCTGGCCGCCGGGCTGTATGTTTGGCTGCCGATGGGGCTGCGAACCTTGAAGAAGGTGGAGCAGATCGTCCGTGAAGAAATGAACCGCGCCGGGGCTCTTGAAGTGTGCATGCCCACGGTTCAACCCGCCGAACTCTGGATCGAATCGACCCGCTGGAGCAAGTACGGACCGGAGCTGCTGCGTTTCAAGGACCGCCACGATCGCGAGTTCTGCTACGGCCCCACGCACGAGGAAGTCATCACCGACATCGCAAGGCGGGAACTGCGCAGCTACAAGCAGCTGCCCGTCAATTTTTATCAGATTCAGAGCAAATTCCGCGACGAGATCCGGCCGCGTTTCGGCGTCATGCGCGCCCGCGAATTCCTGATGAAGGATGCCTATTCGTTTCACACGGATGCGGCAAGTCTGGCCGAAGGCTACCGCCTGATGTACGACGCCTACACGCGCATCTTCTCCAGGATGGGGCTGAAGTTTCGAGCGGTGCAGGCCGATGGGGGCAGCATCGGCGGCGACACATCCCAGGAATTTCACGTGCTGGCCGAGTCAGGGGAGGACGCCATCGTCTTTTCCGACGGCGACGACTATGCGGCGAATCTGGAAACCGCGATCACGCTCCGGCCCTCCGGACCGCGCGGCTCCGCCGCACAGCCGCTTGCCAAGACGCCGACTCCGAATGCGCGCACCATCGGCGAAGTCAGCGCCCTCCTCGGCGTGACGCCTGCGCAATGCGTGAAAATGCTGCTGGTCGATGGCAGCGAAGGCGGCGTGGTCGCTCTGGTGCTGCGCGGCGATCACGAATTGAATGCGGTGAAGTCCCAAAAGCTGCCCGGCGTGGCCAAGCCGTTGCGGATGGCGGGCGCGGAACGGGTGCGCGCCGCCGGAGCGGAGCCCGGCTTTATGGGACCGGTTGGCTTCAAAGGCACGGTATATGTGGATCATGCCGCAGCGCATCTGGCTGATTTCGTCTGCGGCGCCAATGAAAAGGACATGCACTATCGCGGTGTGAATTGGGGCCGTGACCTGGCTGATCCGCAATCGGTCGATCTCCGCAATGTACAGCCTGGCGATCCGAGCCCGACGGGCCGCGGCGCGTTGAAAGTCGCCCGCGGCATCGAAGTCGGACACATATTTCAGCTCGGACAGCTCTACAGCGCCGCCATGAACGCCAGCGTGCTCGACGAGCAGGGTAAGGCCCTGACGATGTTCATGGGCTGCTATGGCATCGGCGTGACGCGCGTGGTCGCCGCGGCGATCGAGCAAAATCACGACGCCAACGGGATCGTATGGCCGGATCCCATCGCCCCTTTCCAAGTGGTGCTGGTGCCCATCAACTATCAGAAGTCGGCGAAGGTTCAAGAAACCGCCGACGCACTCTATCGGGACTTCAATGCCGCGGGCATCGACGTACTGCTCGATGATCGGGACGCACGACCCGGCGTCAAATTTGCCGATGCCGAGCTGTTGGGCGTTCCCCACCGCATCGTGATCGGCGAACGCAGCTTGAACGCAGGCAAGCTTGAATATCGTCACCGCCGCGAGAGCGAATCGACGGAAATTTCCGCCTCCGATCCGGTAGGCTATATTCGACATAAGTTAAATGGCTGATTGCCCCATGCGGTACGCCCTGGCGGTGCTGCTGACGCTAAGCGTGTCTTTTTTCCTCCCGAGTGTCTGCGGCGCCGATCAGCAGCGCGATCCGGAACTCAAGGATCTCCTGCAGAAAATAATCGGCACGTCCGATTGCTTCACGGACAAATACGATTCGGAAGTCTGGTACAAGGCCATGGAGCCGCGCCTCGCTCAGTTCGTGCCGACGCACGCAGAGCGGGTGGAGATTTTGGATCATGTGTATTGCGAAGCGAAGCGTGATCCGAATTTGCAGATCCCGCCGGACTTGGTGCTCGCGCTGATGGAAGTGGAGAGCCGCTTCGACCGCTGGGCCGTCTCGCCGGCCGGCGCCGTCGGCTTGATGCAAGTGATGCCGTTCTGGCCGCGCGAGCTGGGCGTGCAGAATCAACTGGTGAAGATTGCCCCGAACATCCGCATGGGCTGCGAGATCCTGCGCTACTACCTGCGCGTCGAGCATCGCAATTGGGCGGCGGCACTGGCGCGCTACAACGGCAGCATCGGCCGCAACAAGTATCCGGCGCTCGTGATGCAGCGTTGGCAGCGCGCCTGGCGCTTCTAAAATACCGCGAAACCCTCCGGTATTGCGCTCTTGAGGTCGGTTGCGTCGGTTTCGCGCACCGCCACAACCTGCGCTTGCGCCGGGCCCCGCTGCAACCATTGATGCAAGGCTTCGACCGCCGCCGCGCTGCCCTGCGCCACGACCTCAACGGAACCGTCGGGCAGATTGCGCGCCAGTCCCTTGAGCCTTAAGCGATCGGCCTCGAGCCGCGCGCCGTGACGAAAGAATACGCCTTGAACCTTGCCCATCACTAGGAAGCGCCGGGTGATCTCGTCCCTCTGCATGCAGGCCCGCTAGCGGGGAATGGGTGCCGGCGATTCTGAGTGCTGGGCGCTCGCGAGCGCAGCGGCCGCGTGGTGCTTGGCTTGCAAAGCAGCCAGCCGCGCTCGCGCATACTCCTGCGCCTGCAGATGCACTTCCGCTCTGGCAATGGCCGCTTGCGCGGCATCATATTCCGGCGAAGTGCCGCGGGTCGCGCCGGCGGCAGCGGCGGCGACAATCGCCTGCCGAGCGTCGCTCATTTCCTGCACGGGCGGCCCCGTTCCGCAACCCAGCAGACAGGCAACACCGACCAGGACAACAAGGAGGCGCGACATAGGGTTGCGCGACACTAGCAATAGCCACCAAGGCCGTCAAACGAGCACCGTTATACAATAGGTGTTTGGTCTTACTTAATGCGTTGCGCCGGCGCAGCACGGCGCGGGCGAATCTGCATGATTTCCACGGAACAGCATCGATGAATGAAGTACTGGTTTTGTATTATTCGCGCCAAGGAAGCACCGCAGCCTTGGCGCGGCAAATCTGCCGCGGCGTCGAGTCGGTCGCCGGCATGCAGGCGCGGTTGCGCACGGTTGCACCCATCACCGCCACCACGCAGAAGCTCGACCCGCCGGTGCCCGACGAGGGTCCCCCGTACGCCACCCACGATGACCTGCTGCAATGCTGCGCCCTGATTCTCGGCAGTCCGACCCGATTCGGGAACATGGCGGCACCGGTCAAGTTCTTTCTGGACGGGACGAGTGCACTGTGGCTGTCGGGAGCATTGGCGGGCAAACCTGCGGGGGTCTTTACCTCGACCCAGACCATGCACGGCGGGCAGGAGTCGACGCTGCTGTCCATGATGGTGCCCCTGCTCCATCACGGCATGTACCTGGTTGGGCTGCCCTTCACCGAGGCAGGCTTGTCGGATACCCGCAGCGGCGGCACTCCCTATGGCGCCAGTCATGTCGCTGCGCTGACGCAACATGGAGAACTGTCCGAGCACGAGAGCGCCCTGGCGCGGGCTTTGGGCACGCGCGTGGCGGCTCTCGCCGAACGGCTTACCTTGAGTACATGAGCGTTCGGTCGGCATCGCGCGCGCTGACAATTTGGCTTTGGGTCGCCGTTGCGGCGAGCCTGCTGGCCTGGATTCTGGTCGGCTATCCCTGGCCGATTTGCATCATCGCCGTGCTGCCCCTGCTCGCGCCGTTAAATGGACTGGTGCGCGGCAGACGCTACACCTATGCCTGGGCAACGCTGTTCGCCATACCCTATCTGGCGTTTGCACTCACCGAGCTGCTGGCGAACCCGCAGGCCCGCTGGGTCGCGGCCTTGAGCTTGTTGCTGGTTTTCGCCTGGTTCTGCACTATGATTTTGTTTTTGCGTGCTTCTCGAGCGCATCGCGAATAAACGGGATCGTGAGCCGGCGTTGCTCGACCATGGAGGCCTCGTCGAGCGCATCGAGAGTACCGAACAGCGACGGCAAGTCGCGCGGCATTCGCTTCAGCAGGTATTCGGACGTCTCGAAAGGCAATTGCAAGCCGCGCTGCGCAGCGCGCAAACGCAGCGCTTCGATACGCCCGGCATCGTCCAATTCCCGCAGTTGGTACACGACACAGGCAGCCGCTCTCGAGCGCCAGTCATCGAGGACCCAGTCCGCCTGACGCGGCGGCACGCCGGCGGCGAAGATCAAGCGCGTGCGCAGCTCCGCCGCTTCATTGAAGAGCCGAAACAGCGCACGCTCCCATGCGGCATCGCCCGCGACCTTGTCGACATCGTCAATGCACAGCAGCCGATTGCGCTCGAAGCCCGACATGGCTTCCGGCGGCAAGCCGGCGGACCGGTCCAGCGGGAAATATCCGGCTGCATCGCCCGCGGCCGCACAGGCAGCTTGCAGCAGATGGGTCTTGCCGGATCCATGCGCGCCCCACAGCCACAAAGGCGCGACGCTATCGGCGCGCAACGCCGTGAGAAGTTCCGAGTTCTGGCCCCCCGCAAAGCTCTCGTACACAGCGCCTGCGCGCAGCCGCACGCCCAAGGCGAGCTGTTTCATGCGGCAGGTGCCCGACCGCCGGTTCGACCGCCGGCTCGACGGCCGGTTCGACGGCCGGCAGCTGCCCGACGGCCGTAGACCAAGACATAGTCAATACCACTCACTGCTACGGTCGCGAACACGAGCGCGCCAAGCCAGGTGACCACCCATTCGGACGGGATCAGGAATTTTACGCGGCATACGACCGCCAAGATGTAGGCAGCCTGACACAGCGTGTTGGCTTTGCTGACGACGGAAGGATGCGCTGTCAGGGGCCCGATGACAATGCGGTAGGCGGCGGCACCGGATACGATGATGACGTCGCGCGCGACCGCGGCGATCATCAGCCAGAGGGGAACCAGTTTCATGAAACTCAAGGTGATGAAAACCGTGGCGAGCAGCAGCTTGTCGGCAATCGGATCGAGCACCGCACCGAGCTCGGTCTGCCAGCCGAACCGCTTGGCGAGAAATCCATCGGCGGCGTCCGAAATGGCGGCGATCGCGAACAGCATGATGGAGAGGGCCGGCCGCTGATGCGCGAGAGCCAGCGCAATCGGCAGCACCAACAGAATTCTGATCACACTGATGATGTTCGGTATGTGGCGCATGGCCGAACCTTCGCTCCGGACTAGCGGCGCAGTTGGAAGCGCTGAATTCCGTTCTCGCCGGCGGCCATCGGCTGCAAACGCCCGCTCAACGAAAGCGCGCGCTGCAATGAATCCAGTCCGCCGCGCGTCGATAGCCGGAATCTGACGGTATCCCCCGACAGGGATTCAACGCCGACACGCGAGATAAAGGTGAGCGATTCGAGATAGCTCTCGAGGCCCGCGTAGTCCTTTAGATCGTTGACGCCGCTGACTTCGATATCGACCGGTACGAGTCCGCCGCTGGCTGCGAACAGTCCTGCATACAGGTCTGCGGCGCGATTCACTCCCTCCAAGGTGCCGGAGTATTCGCTGCTGCGGTCCTGAAATAGATGCGTCCAACGCACATTGGCGCCGGCGGTGTTGCCGCTCGCGCGTCCCACCAGCACTCCATCGCTGCCCATGCGCCGCGCGACCTCCGCAAACGTGGAGGGTGAAGCGCCGTTGACCGCGGTGAAATCGACATGGAACTTCTGCAATTCAGCGGCGCTCGGCCATACGAGCGGTAGTCCGCGCACGGCAGCCGCGCCGTCGATCGCCGCTTTAAGGTCGGAAGTGTCGTCGGTGGTGATGACGCTGCCGCCCTGCGCCGTCGTTTGCACCGCCAGTAGAACCAGGGTGGACGGCCGCTCGTGACCCCACAGAGGCTGGCCGTTCTGCGTCAGCCATCTCTCGATGGCGGCACCATCGAAGGTCACAAACAGCTGGCTATCCGGTGCCGCCCGATACTGCTGCACGTAGCGCCGAGCATTGCTGACCAGCGGCGTCAAGGCGGGGTCCTCATCCGCGTTGCGGCGGCCCGTGACGCGAATCAGCACGGTCTTCATTGCATTTTGGAAGGCGGCGGTCTGAGCCGCCTCGGAGCGGTCGCTTACCGGTGCCGTCGCCTGGTACATCTCGGCGCGCGTCAGCGCAAGAGCCGATCCGCCGCCGCAAAAACAGCCCGCACATACCAAGGCAATGACGGCTAGCCGCAAATTTCGCTTCAAAAAGCGCCGTAGGTACTGTGCCATGGTGTTGTAAAATACCACAGCTGAAGCGCCAACCGCGTTGGCCCAAGTCCTACATGAAGGATCCTTCGAATGACTGAGCGAGCGCCTCTGACCTATCGCGACGCCGGGGTGGATATTGACGCCGGCGACGAACTTGTCGAGCGCATCAAGCCGCGGGTGAAGCGCTCAATGCGGCCGGAGGTGCTGGGAGGCATCGGCGGTTTTGGTGCCCTGGTCGAAGTGCCTTTGGATCGGTATCGCAAGCCGGTTTTGGTATCCGGAACGGACGGAGTCGGCACCAAGCTGCGGCTGGCGATCGAGACACATCGGCACGACGGCATCGGCATCGATTTGGTCGCCATGTGCGTCAACGATGTCATCGTTCAAGGCGCAGAGCCGCTGTTCTTCTTGGATTACTACGCCAGCGGCAAACTTGACGTTGATGTCGGCGAGCGGGTCATCGCCGGCATTGTCGAGGGTTGCGTGCAGGCAGGGTGCGCGCTGGTGGGCGGCGAGACGGCGGAAATGCCGGGCATGTATCACGGCGCCGACTACGATCTCGCCGGCTTCTGCGTCGGTGTGGTCGAAAAGGACGCCATCATTGACGGCGCGAAGACTCGCGCCGGCGATATCGTCCTCGGGCTGCCCTCCTCCGGTCCGCATTCCAACGGTTTTTCGTTGATCCGGAAAATCCTGCAGATTTCAGATGCGGATCTGCACGCCGACGTGCAGGGCGCCAGCCTCATCGATCGGCTGATGGCGCCGACGTGCATTTACGTGAAACCCCTGCTCAGATTGATGCACGAGATTTCGCTGCACGGCCTGTCGCACATTACCGGCGGAGGTCTGGTCGACAACATTCCGCGGGTCTTGCCCGAGGGACTGGAAGTCGTGCTGGAGCGCAGCGCTTGGCGGCGCGAGGCCGTGTTCGCCTGGCTGCAGCGCCAGGGTAAGGTCGCCGATGCAGAAATGTACCGGGTGTTCAACTGCGGCATCGGCATGACCGTGCATGTAGCGGCGGGCGATGCGCAGCGCGCGATCGGCATTCTGCGCGAAGCAGGTCAGGAGGCACTGATCATCGGCGAGGTTCGCACAGGAACGCGCGGCGTCGTCATCGCTTGAACAGCACGCCGCCGCGGCAGCCGATCGTCATCCTGATATCCGGGCGCGGCAGCAATATGCGCGCGCTCATCGAGCGCAGCCAAGCCGGCCGTGCGGCTTATTCGGTGACTGCGGTGATCGCTGATCGATCCGATGCCGCAGGTTTGGAAATCGCCCGGCATTTAAATGTTGCAGCACGAGCTCTGCCGGCCGAGAGCAGCGACCGTGCCGCCTATGATGATCTCCTGGCGGCAGCGATTGAGGAGTACATTCCGTCGCTGATCGTTCTGGCCGGATTCATGCGCATCTTATCCGCGCCGTTCGTGGAACGCTTTGCCGGAAAGATCTTGAACATTCACCCGTCCCTGCTGCCCAAGTACATAGGCTTGCACTCGCATCGGCGGGCGCTCGAAGCGCGAGAGCCCGAACATGGCGTCACCGTACACTTCGTCACGGAGCAGCTCGATGGCGGCCCGAGCGTGCTGCAGGCGCGCGTCCCCATCCTGCCGGGCGACACGGAGGCAACTTTGAGCCAACGCGTGCTGATCCAAGAACACATCATTTATCCGCTGGCGGTCAATTGGTTCTGCCAAGGGCGGCTACGATACGTGGAAGGAAAGGCGTGGTTGGACGGCCGGCCCTTGAGCGAACCGGTGCAACTTGCGGATGTGCAGACGGAGAAATCGGCATGAGAGTGCTCGAGGCCGCGCTGCTGCTGACATGCTGTGCATCAGCCCATGCCGCCGCGCAGGCGCCGCCCGCCGATGCGGGAATCGCGCCGTTCATCGCGCACTATCAGGCCGACTGGAAGGGGATCAGCGTAGGCACCAGCGACATCAAGCTGGAGCAGGAAGCAGAGCCGGGACATTACCTCTACACCTGGACCATCACTGCGCGCGGAATTTTCCGCATCGCCTACCACGACGACTTGGTGCAGAAAAGCTGGCTTACTCTGCTGGGCGATCATGTGCGGCCGGACAAATATCTCGGCAGGGAAGGCGCTTCGACGGTGGAGCTGAACTTCGACTGGCAGAACAAGCGCGCCACCGGCGTTTCGCAGACCAAGCCGGTCGATATTGCGCTCAAGGAAGGAACCCAGGACGTCATGTCCAGCCAGGTCGAGGTCATGCTCGGCCTCAAGAACGGCAATTTGCCCAAGACCTTCCACATCATCGACAAGGATCAGTTGAAGGATTTCAACTACACCCAGGAAGGCTCCGCTAAAATCCGTACCGCGATCGGGGAACTCGATACGGTCATCGTGACCAGCCAGCGCGTCGGCAACAATCGCGTTCTGCGCATGTGGTTCGCGCCGTCACTGGGATTCGTACCCGTTCAGGCCGAGCGCAGCCGCGACGGCAAGCTGGAGATCGCGATGCGCATCAAGAGCGTCGACCACCTGGTGCCGGTCGAACCGCGCCTGGCGCCTTAAGTCTTCGGCAGGGTCACTCCGCGCTGGCCCTGATACTTGCCGCCGCGATCCTTGTAGGAAGTCTCGCAGACCTCGTCGGATTCGAAGAACAGCATTTGCGCCACGCCTTCGTTGGCGTATATTTTCGCCGGCAGTGGCGTGGTATTGGAGAATTCCAGCGTCACGTGGCCTTCCCACTCGGGTTCCAAAGGCGTTACGTTCACTATAATTCCGCAATTTTTCACGAACACGCCCGCTTCGAGCGCAAAGTTGCCTGCTTCGGGGACGGTCAGGCAATACACATCGTGGTCGCCCGCGATCTCGCGAATTGCGGCGACTTTGTGGTTGCGATATTGGCGTGTGCCTCCGTCGATCGGCTGATAAACGCTTTCATAGCCGCGGCACAGATCCCGATACAAGGGCATCAAAGCGTCTTGCGGCCTCAACGCATGCGCTTCCACCATGCGCCCGTCGCGGCGCATGAAGAGATGGTCCGGTGTCGCGCGTATGCACTCGGAATTGTCCAACTCAATTTCAAGGAGCGAGTCTCGGCCGATAAACCGCGGGGCATCGAGCAGACTGACCAGCAGCCGTCCGTTCTCACCAATGCTGTAGCCCCAAAAGATCTCGCCGGCATCGTGCCGCTTGGCCATTTCTTCGAGCGTCGGCGCCGTGCCGTCAACGAGCGCGACGCGGGTATCGCCGTGAAAACAGCGTGCGTACGTGCTCTTACCGAGACACACAGTGAGTACGCTGCGCGGTATCCGAAAATATTCCACCGTGCTCGCGAGCGCGAAGGAGTTCGGCGGAATGATGCACACCGGTCCTTTGAAATCGACGAAGGATTTCTCGTCGAAGCTCTTCGGATCGACGATGGTGGAGTTGATGTTGGTGAAGATTTTAAAATCTTCCGCACAGCGCACGTCGTAGCCGTAGCTCGAGGTGCCGTAGGAAACGATTTTGTGACCGTCGGCGACGCGCACTTGCTGCGAAGAGAAGGGTTCAATCATGCCCTGGTCAGCCGCCATGCGCCTGATCCAACGATCGCTTTTAATGCTCATTTAAGTTGCTTCGACCGTGATCTTGGGGAATGCCCGACTATAGTCTTTGTTCAAGGTAGCCAATCGCGCGGCCGTGCGGCGCGCCATCAAAAAGTAAGCTCGAGCCCGTTCGCTGTCCGGTTCCGACACCACGGTCGGCGAACCGCCATCAGCGTCCTCGCGAATGCGTATGTCCAAGGGCAGCTCGCCGAGCAGCTGCACGCCGTATTGGGCCGCCATGCGCGCACCGCCGCCGCTGCCGAAGACGTGCTCCACGTGTCCGCATTGGCTGCAAATGTGCATGCTCATGTTTTCGACGACGCCGAGTACCCGCACCTCGACCTTTTCGAACATCTTAAGGCCCTTGCGGGCATCCAACAGGGCGATATCCTGGGGCGTGGTCACGATGACCGCGCCGCTGACCGGAACCCGCTGCGCCAGGGTCAGTTGGATGTCGCCGGTTCCCGGCGGCATGTCGACTACCAGGTAATCCAAATCGCCCCACGTTGTGTCGCCCAGCAGCTGGCTCAAGGCCGAGGTCACCATCGGCCCGCGCCAGGCCATGGGCTGCTCCGGGTCGATCATGAAGCCGATGGACATCACTTCCACACCATGCGCGCGCAGCGGCGCCATATGCTTGCCATCGCTGCTGACCGGTTTGGCGCCGGCCAGTCCCATCATCAGCGGCTGGCTCGGGCCGTAAATGTCCGCGTCCAGCAATCCAACCTTGGCGCCCTGCGCAGCCCACGCGAGCGCCAAATTGGCCGCCGTCGTCGACTTTCCCACTCCGCCCTTGCCGGACGCGACCGCCACCACATTCTTCACATTTGTTAACGGTTTAAGCGTCCTTTGAACCGCGTGAGCGGTGATCTGCGTACTGAGTTTCAGCTCGAGATGAGCCTGACCGAGCTCAGGTTGGAGATGCACCTGCAGCGCGGCTTGCATTTCAGGTACATAATCGGCACAAGGGAACCCCAATTCGAGTTCGATTTCGACCCGGCCGCCGCCGCAGGCGACCGACTTGACCGCCTTGGCTTCTCCCAGGCTTTGACCCAGGTAGGGGTCGATGTACGCGCTAAGTTTCTTGCGGACGGCATCATCCGCGGCAGGGGATTGATTCATAAGGAACCGCGATTGTACCGCAGGCGGCCAAAACCGTGACGTGTGGCATAATTCTCAATTGGCAATCAAGACCACGGGAGGGCGCCTGAATTAAAGTAACAATGGGTGAGTCTCGCGGAATGCTTCGCTTAGGCGCCGAATGACCTTATTCGCCAACTACCGTGCCGATCGGCTCATCGCCGAAGTTAAATCCAGCGGCAATCCAGCAAGCCCGCTGGCGCAAAAGGCGTTGGAAAAATTAACCTCGCTGGGCGCGGACGCCATTGATCCCATCGTGGACGCGCTCGCCACCTCCGAGAAGAAAGAGACAACCGCCTATGTCGAAGTGTTGTCCCGGCTGATCGACACCAAGACGCTGCCGGTCCTCTTGAAGACCATGTCCGAAGCCAATGGCCGCGCCATGTCGGGAATTGCCTGGGCGCTGTCGTCCAGCAAGAATTATCCCGCGCACGCGCTGTTGGATGCCCTGACCAAGCCGGGCATGCCGAAGCAGGCGCTGCTCGACGTGATCACCGCCCAAAAGACCCGCTACACGGTGCGCGAACTCCTCAACGCCGCCTATACGCAAGAGCCCAGCGAGAGAAACGGCCTCTTCAAGATCATCGCCGAAATCGCCGACGAATCATCGGTCGATGAATTGATCGCGAGGATCGAGGGCAAGGACCCGGTCGCGCGCCTGCACATCATCAATGTGCTGGCGCGGTTCAACCTGCCCAAAGTGCAGCAGGCGGTGCAAAAGCAGCTCAAGGACAACAGCAAGTTCATCCGCTCCGCCGCTTTGTCGGCACTCGCCAAGATGGATGGCCAGTTCGACATGCCCCTGATCGTCGGCATGCTGCGCGATCCCGAAATCGAGGTGCAGAACAAGGCCGTCGATGTCGTCGTAAAGGCCAATCATCCGGAAACGGTCAAGTACCTGGTGGATGTTCTCAAGGATGAGAACGAATATGCCAGACGCGCCGCCGTGGAAGTCTTGAACGTCGTCGGCACCTCCAAGTCGGTCAAGTATCTGCTTGAAGTGATCGCCGACAGCGATTGGTGGGTCCGCACCCGCGCGGCCGATGCGCTCGGCAAGATCGGCGGACCACGCGTCGTCGATGCCGTGCTCGCGCTCATCAAGGATGAGAATCAAGATATCCGCCGCGCCGCCATCGAGATCTTGAACCAGACCAAGGACGAGCGCGCCGTGGCGCAGCTCATCGAAGCCACGCGCGACCCGGACTGGTGGGTAAGCGAGCGTGCGGTCGACGCGCTGGCGGAAATCGGCAGCACCAAGGCATTGCCGCGCTTCATCGACATGCTGCAGGGGGAGGCCAAATCGCTGCCGACCGTGATCCGCGCGATCGGCAAGCTCGGCGATCAGCGCAGCCTCGAGAACCTGCTGCCGATGCTGACGCGGCCCGAAAACGAGATCAAGGTCGAGGCCATTGCCGCCCTGGCAAAGCTCGCGGACGAGCGCCGCGCCGATACCATCCGCGTGCGACTGCAGGCAGTATCCACGAGCGCGGACGGCACCTTGAGCCAGGCGGTTGCACGCGCAATGCAGGAACTCGACAACCGCTTCTCGACGCAGCAGATCGCCGCCAACCAGCGCGCGGAAAAGATGCAGGAACCGGCCAAAACGCTGCTCATCGACAATCAGGCCTTGGCGAACGTCGTCAAACAAGCCGAGGACACCGCGGCGTCGGCGAAGCTCGACATTGCGACCCTGAAGACCGGAGACGTCATCGAGGGCCGCTACAAATTCATCGAGAAAATCGGCAAGGGCGCATTCGGCACCGTGCTGCTCATGGAAGATACGGTGGTCGAGGAACGCCTTATCCTCAAATTCTTGAACCCCAACGTTTCATCGGACGAGGAAATGATGAAGCGCTTCGTGCATGAATTGCGCTACAGCCGCAAGATCACGCACAAAAACGTCATCCGCATCTACGATTTCCTCTACATCCGCGGCAACTATGCCATCTCCATGGAATACTTTCCCTCGCACACGCTCGGCGGGGAAATCGTCAATGAAAAGCCCGTGGCGCTGAAACGCGCCGTCAAATTTGCCATCGACATCGCCACCGGCATGGCGGTGGCGCATCAGGCCGGCATCGTGCATCGCGACTTGAAGCCGGCCAACGTGCTCATCGACAACGATTCACTGCTGAAGATCGTCGACTTCGGCGTGGCCGCAGCGCAGAGCCAGGGCGACACGCAGCTCACCAAGACCGGCTATGTCATCGGCTCGCCCAAGTACATGGCGCCCGAACAGATCCTGGGCAAAAAAGTCGACGAGCGGGCGGACATCTATAGCTTGGGCGTGATCATGTATGAGATGTTCGCCGGCGTACCGCCCTACTCGCGGGGCGATCACATGTCGGTGATGTACCAGCACGTCCAGGGCAAGGCCCGCCAACCGATCGAGATAAATAAGGAATTGCCGGCGGACTTGAATGCGCTGGTCGTGAAGTGCATGTCACTGGACAAGGCAAAACGGGCTCAAACCATGGACGAACTGCGCCTATCGCTCGAGAAATTCCTCTAGCACAGGACGTAGCTCACGTTTATGGTCTATTCCGGCCCTAAACACTCGAAAAACCAACCCCTTGCAGGTAGCCTTACGCGTTATGGCAAGAGTAGACGCGTTCCTAAAGCTTGGGGTGGCTCAGGGCTGTTCGGACCTGCATCTGGCGGTCGGCGTCCCGCCCATGCTGCGCATGCATGGGGACCTGATGCCGATCAAGTTCCGCAACTTGGGCGATGCCGAGCTCGAAGCCTATATCACCGAGATTCTGACCCAATCGCAGATGAAAGTCCTGCGCGAGGGCCACGACCTGGACTTCTCCTACGTTTCCACCGAGGGCGGCCGCTTTCGCGTCAACGTATTCCGCAAGGAGACCGGCATCGGTGCGGCATTTCGCTCGATTCCCACCACCATGCCCACGATGGATCAGCTCGGTCTGCCCGCGGTCGTGAAAAAACTGTGCGATTACCATCAGGGCATGATTCTGGTGACGGGTTCGACCGGAACAGGAAAAACGACGACGCTCGCCTCGATGATCGATTACCTCAATTCGACCCGGTCGCTCAATATCATCAGCCTCGAGGATCCGATCGAATTCGTTCATCGCAGCAAGACCAGCCAGGTCATTCAGCGCGAACTGGGCACCCACCTGCCCTCGTTTGCCGAAGGCGTGCGTGCCGCCATGCGCGAGGACCCGGACGTGATCTTGGTCGGCGAAATGCGCGATGCCGAAACGATCGCCATGGCGATGACCGCCGCCGAAACCGGGCATCTGGTGCTCGGGACGCTGCATACCACCAGCGCCACCAAGACCATCGACCGAATCATCGATGCGCTGCCGACCGATGAGCGCGAACAGACCAAGAGCTTCCTTGCCAATAGCCTCATCGCGGTCATTACACAGATTCTGCTCAAGACTCCGGATCAGCGCGCGCGCAAGGCCGTTTGCGAGGTCATGGTGCTCACCAAGGCGATCGGCAAACTCATCATGACCGATCAGACGCATCAGATTCCCAGCCAGCTGCAAATGGGCAAGGAGTACGGCATGCAGCTCATGGATCAAGCCTTGCTCGCGGCCATCCACGCCAAGGAAGTGGATCCGGAGCATGCCTACACCTATGCATCCGACAAACGTCAGTTCCAGCGCTTCGTCACCGACATGTCGGGCGCGCCGGTCGCCGAACCTGAGACCCCGCCGTAAAGCCCCATGCCGGCCATCGATCAATACTTAAATCAGGTCCTCGAGCGCAACGGCTCGGATCTGCACTATCTGGCGGGCGATCCCCCGCGCGTCCGTCAGTATGGCGATTTGAAGGCTTTGAGCGAGCAGCCGCTGAGCATGGACGCCGTGAAGAGCACGCTCTACGAAATCATGCCGAAGCTCGCGGTCGAACGCTTCGAAGAAAAGGACGGCACGGATTTCGCCTATGCCATTCCGGGCGTGGCGCGCTTTCGTGTCAACGTCATGCGGCAGCTCAACGGCATGGGAGCGGTGTTCAGGGCCATTCCCTCCAGCGCCAAGACCGCGGAGGAACTCAAGCTGCCGCCGGCCGTCATGGATATGTGCAAGATCAATAGCGGTCTGATTCTGGTGACCGGGAAGACCGGGTCCGGCAAGTCGACCACGCTCGCGGCCATGATCGACGACATCAACCGGCGCGAAAAAGGCCACATCCTCACCATCGAGGATCCGATCGAGTTCGTGCACACACGAAAGAACTGCCTCATCAGCCAGCGCGAAATCGGCGTGCATGCCGCATCCTTCGCATCCGCGCTGAATTCCGCCTTGCGCGAAGACCCCGACGTGATTCTGGTGGGCGAGCTTCGCGACTTGGAGACCATGAGCATCGCGGTCACGGCCGCGGAAATGGGCATTCTCGTGATGGCGACGCTGCACACCAACGGCGCCGCACCCACAGTCGACCGATTGGTCAACGCGTTTCCTGCGGACAAGCAGCCGCACGTGCGCACCATGCTCTCGACCAGTTTGCGCGGCGTGGTGTCGCAGCAGCTCATTCAAAAAGCCGACAAACAGGGCCGCGTTGCGGCTCTGGAGATCCTGGTCAATACGCCCGCCGTGGCCAATCTGATCCGTCAGGGCAAGATGGATCAGCTTGAAAACGCCATGCAAAGCGGCGCGGCGAACGGCATGCGGCTGATGGACACGGCGATCCAGGCGCTGCTCGATTCGCGGCAGATTTCCGGCAAAGAAGCCTTTAAAAAGGCCATCAACAAATCCAAGTTCGAGCAGTTCAAGGAAGCGTCCTAGCGGCGCTCGTCAATGAACTCGCGGCGCGGCGAGGGCCGCCGCCGCGACCGCCCGCCCCCCGCCATGGCATAATTTGGCATGACTCATCGACGCCGAATCTTGGTTACCAGCGCACTGCCCTACGCCAATGGCCCCTTGCACGTGGGCCACATCCTCGAGACGGTGCTGACCGACATTTGGGTCCGCTTTCAGAAGCTGCGCGGCCATGAGTGCTACTACGTGTGCGCGGACGACACGCACGGCACCCCGATCATGCTCAAGGCTCAATCGCAAGGTGTCACGCCCGAGCAGTTGATCGCGCAGGTCCACGCCGAACATCAGCGCGACCTCAGCGACATGCTGATCGGCATGGACAATTTCGGCTCGACCCACTCGGCAGAGAACAAGGCCCTGTGCCATCGGATGTACCTGACGCAGCGGGATGCGGGGTACATCGACAAGCGCAGCGTGCGCCAGGCTTATGACGAGTCTGCCAAGATGTTCCTGCCGGACCGCTACGTGAAGGGCGTTTGCCCGGTGTGCGGGACGCCGGATCAGTATGGCGATGTCTGCGAAAATTGCAGCTCTACCTATACGCCGGCCGATCTCATCGATCCTTTTTCCGTCGTCACCGGCACGAAGCCGGTGTGGCGCGAGTCGGAGCACTATTTTTTCAAGTTGAGCGCGTTCGAGAAGCCTTTGAGCGCATGGATCGGGAGCGGAGCGGTTCAGGAAACGGTCGGGCGCAAGCTCGGCGAATGGTTTGCGCAGGGTCTTCGGGATTGGGACATTTCACGTGATGCCCCCTACTTCGGCTTCGAAATTCCCGGGGCGCCGGGAAAGTATTTCTATGTGTGGTTCGATGCGCCGATCGGATATCTGGCGAGCTTCACCCAGCTATGTGTCCGCACCGGCCTTGAATTCGACGACTTTTTTGCCGTCGACTCGAGCACGGAGCTGCACCACTTCATCGGCAAGGACATCCTGTACTTTCACACGCTCTTCTGGCCGGCCGTGCTGCAGGCCTCCAACATGCGCCGTCCTACGACGGTGCACGTGCATGGTTTCCTCACCGTCAACAACCAGAAGATGTCCAAGTCGCGCGGCACATTCATCACCGCGCGCCGCTATTTACAGGATTTCCCCGCGGAATACCTGCGCTACTACTTTGCCGCAAAATTGGGTTCCGGCGTCGATGACATGGATTTGAATCTGGATGAGTTCGCGACACGCTTGAATTCCGAAATCGTCGGCAAGCTCGTCAACATCGCCAGCCGCTGCTCGGGATTCATCGCGCGCAGCTCCGGCGGCCGGCTGGCGCACAGCCTGGCAGACCCCGACCTGTATGCGCAGTTCGTCGCCGCCGGCGAGGCCGTCGCCAAGAGCTATGAAGCACGCGACACCGCCGCTGCGGTACGCGACATCATGGCACTGTGCGACCGCGCCAATCAGTATGTCGACTCACGCAAGCCCTGGATGCTCGCCAAGGACCCTAAAAACCTCGCAGAGGTGCAGAATGTTTGCACGCAAGCCCTGAATCTCTTTCGTGTGCTGATGATTTACTTGCAGCCGGTGTTGCCGGCGATGGCCGCTCGGGCCTGCGCTTTTTTTCAAGAGCCGGCATGGACTTGGACCGCGGCCGCGAAACCGCTGCTTGCGTCGAGCATCAGGGCCTATGAGCCGTTGGCCGTCCGACTTGACCCTAAGGCCGTCGCGCGCTTGATCGAAACGGAGGCCCCCGCGCCGGCTGCCCCGCCTGCGCCTGCGAACGGCGGCGCATCCGACACGGCGACCCTGGCGGCCGCCGCATCGGTCGAAGGCAATTTGATCTCGATTGATGATTTTTTGCGCATCGATCTGCGCGTGGCGAAGATCTTAAACGCTGAATTCATCAACGGTGCGGACAAGCTGCTGAAGCTGAGAGTCGATGTCGGCGAACTGGGCGAGCGCGAGATCTTTGCCGGCATTCGCGCCGCGTACGATCCGCAGACTTTGGTAGGAAGGCTCATCGTCGTGGTCGCCAACCTGGAGCCGCGCAAGATGCGCTTCGGCACCTCGGAGGGAATGATGTTGGCCGCAGGCCCTGGCGGCAAGGAGATTTTTGCTTTGTCGCCGGACTCCGGAGCGACACCCGGTATGCGTGTCAAGTGACATGAGCAATGCGGCAGCGCCGGACCTGCCGGCGCGCATCGATGCATTGTTGCCTCAGACTCAGTGCACGCGCTGCGGATTTGCCGGCTGCAGCCCGTATGCCGCGGCGATCGTCAGCGGCGAGGCGCAAATCAATCAATGCCCGCCGGGCGGCCAGGCGACGATCGACGCGCTTGCGCGCCTGCTCGATTGGCCGCCGCTGGCCCTGAATCCTGCGCATGGCGTGGAAGCGCCGCCGCTGGCCGCTTGGATCGATGAAGCGCGTTGCATCGGCTGCGCCCGCTGCCTGGCGCCCTGTCCTGTCGATGCCATCGTCGGCGCGCAGAAATTCGTGCACAGCGTGCTCGCCGACCGCTGCACCGGTTGTGAACTGTGCTTGCCGCCGTGTCCCGTCGACTGCATCGAGATGCGGCCGGCGGCCGCGCATGCCAATCAGCCATTGCAGAATCGCAAGCGCTATGCGGCCCACACCGCCCGCCTGACCGATCAAGCCGCGGAACGGCAGCGGCAGCTCGATGCCAAAAAGGCGGCTGCGGCGCGGCGTCCGAGGCCTTAAGTGAATCTGCAAAAACGCCAGGCAATCTTTGCCCGTTTGGCTGAGGCAAACCCGCAGCCGCGCACGGAATTGATTTATCAATCGGCGTTCGAGCTGCTGGTGGCGGTCATTCTGTCCGCACAGGCAACCGACAAGAGCGTGAACAAGGCGACGGAAAAATTATTCCGCAGGGCGAGCGCGCCCGCTGCGATGCGGGCATTGGGCGTCAAAGGCCTGTCGAAATACATCAAGTCGATCGGCCTGTACAACACCAAGGCGAAGAACATCATCGCCATGTCCCAGCTGCTGATAGACCGCCATGCCGCCGAGGTGCCGACCACGCGCGAGGCGCTCGAGGCGTTGCCCGGTGTCGGCCGCAAGACCGCCAACGTGATTCTCAATACGGCATTTGGCCAACCGACCATTGCGGTGGATACGCACATTTTTCGCGTCGCGAACCGCACGGGAATCGCGCCCGGCAAAACCGTGCGCGAGGTCGAGGACAAGCTGCTGAAATTCGTGCCGCCGCAATTCCTCCTCGATGCGCATCACTGGCTGATCCTCCACGGCCGCTATGTTTGCAAGGCGCGCAGGCCTGCCTGTCCGGACTGCAGTATTGCGGACTTTTGCGAGTACCGCCATAAGACGCGTGCATGAGCGCTTTTAGCAGCTATTCGCGTGATCAACTGCGGCGTGCCTACGCTGAAGCCTGGGCCAAGCAGCTGGCGCGATCGCCGCTGACCGCGCTCGAAGCGCAGATCGTCGATGTGATCGGCGCTCATCCCGAGTACCAGCCTGTGGTCGCGGATACCGGCAGCGCGCTTGAGTTCGAACCTGCCGGCACAGCGGGCGCCGCCGACAATCCGTTCTTACATATGGGACTGCATTTGGCGGTGCGCGAACAGGTGAGCATCGATCGCCCGCCGGGAATCCGTGATTTGCTGCGCCAGACGCAGAAGCGCTGCGGGGACCTGCATCGTGCCGAACATGTGCTAATGGAGGCGTTGGGCGAGGAGTTGTGGATGGCGCAGCGCGAAGGCCGGGCGCCCGATGAGCAGCGCTACCTCAAGCTGGCAAAAGAGCGCCTGGCGGCCCGCTGATCGGTTCGCATCCAAGGTTAACGAAGCTTCATGCCCGCGTCATCGGAGCGCCGGAAGCGTGCGCTTAAACTGGTTTGCTCGCAAAGTCATTGCTGTCCAGGAAATTAGCCATGCGCTTTTCATTATCGGCGGGCGCCCTTTGCCTCTGCCTTTCGGTGCTGAGCGCGCGCGCGGCGACAGCGCAGGCACCTGCTCGCGCGGCAACTGCGTCGCCGGCCGCGGCGCCGGCAGCAACTGCGACCACTGCCGCCCAGCTCGCCAACGAGGCCGCCAGACATGCGAAGCGCAGAAGCTGTCTCAAGGAAGTAAGGGCACGCAAGCTGATCGGGGCCGCTAAGACGGCGTTTCTCAAGAACTGCATCGACGCGCCGCCCCAGGCGATTTCCGCGAACCGTATTTCGCCGCCCGACAGGCCCTAGCGGCCCCGACACGCCTCAATCGAATCGCACATTTGAATGCGCATTCATAATTTTCGCGCCGGCGCGACCACAATGGTCAAACGCACGCTGACGGGATCGGCGTTGCTCAGCTGCAAGAAAAACGGCCGGGTTCCCGAAAGGTCGAATTGCACAATCTTATGCGGTGAACTGCAACCGTGCTGGCCTTGGAAGTCGGTCGCGGCAATCAGCGAACCATTTGACACCACGTCGATGTAGAACGGCATGTCGATGGCGATGCGATAGCTGCCGCTCGAGGGTATTTTGAACGTCAGCAAGCCGGCATGGGAGTCCGGGCTTGGATTTTTCTTTCCGGGCGTGGCTGCGAATGCGACTTGCTGTTGCGGTTTGAGCTTCACCTCGTACAGGCGATCGAGCAGCAGCGCCGGTGCGGACTTCGCATCCGCTGCCGCCGTCAGCGGCGTCGCGGGCCCCGCGAATAACGCGCGCTCGCGCGACACATCCCACTTGAAATCCACGCAGGCATCATCCGCAAGCACAGGGACGGCGGCACCCAACCAGGCGGCAAATAGGATGCAGAGAGGGGCGCGTCTTGCCATGCTAGCGCTTTGGAATGTAGAGATCGGTCAAGGTTCCGTCGAAAGCTTCCGCGGCAAATGCGACCGTTTCCGACAGCGTCGGATGCGGATGAATGGTCAAGCCGATATCGGTCGCATCGGCCCCCATCTCGATCGCCAATGCCACTTCGGCAATCAGATCGCCGGCGTTGGTGCCTACGATGCCGGCACCCAGGATACGGTGAGTTTCCTTGTCGAACAGCAGCTTGGTGAAGCCATCGTCGCGATTCAGCGCCAGCGATCGGCCGCTGGCAGCCCACGGGAACGTACCCTTGCCGAACTGGATACCGCGCTCTTTTGCGTCCGTTTCGGTGAGACCCGCCCAAGCGATTTCAGGATCGGTATAGGCAACGGACGGAATGCAGCGCGCGTCGAACGAGGCCTTGTGTCCGGCCGCGACCTCGGCGGCGACCTTCCCTTGGTGGCTGGCCTTATGCGCCAGCATCGGAGCGCCGACGATGTCGCCGATCGCGAAAATATGCGGCACGTTGGTGCGCATTTGTCTGTCGACGTCGATGAGCCCGCGAGCGCCGACCTTCACGCCTGCCGCGGCGGCATTGATGGCGTTGCCGTTGGCGCTGCGGCCCACCGCCACCAAGACGCGATCAAACATCTGCGGCTGCGGGGAATCCGGGCCGTCATAGGTCGCGCGCAGCCCCTGCGGAAGGGCCTCGAGTTTCGCAACCTTGGTTTTCAAGAGGATCTTCTCATAGCGCTTTTCAATGCGCTTCTGCAGCGGACGCACGAGGTCGCGATCGGTGCCCGGCATGAGACCGTCGCTCAGTTCCACCACTGACACCTGTACTCCGAGAGCATCATAGACACAGGCCATTTCCAGACCGATGATGCCGCCCCCGATCACCAACAGGCGCTTGCAGTCCACAGGCAATTCCAATGCGCCGCTCGAGTCGATGACCCGCGGATCATCGGGAAGTCCCGGCAAGAGCGCCGATTCGGACCCCGCGGCAATGATGCATTGCTTGAAATCCACGCGACGCGTGCCGCCCTCGCCTTTGACGTCGAAAGAGTGCGGTCCCACGAAGTTGGCTTCGCCGCGAACGACGCTGACCTTGCGCTGCTTCGCCAACAGCATGAGCCCATTGGTCAATCGGGTGACCACTTTGTTTTTCCACGTCCGCAGCAGATTCCAGTCAATCCGCGCATCGCCAAAGACGATGCCATTGGCCGCCATGTCGGCCGCGTCTTCGATTACCTTGGCTGCATGCAACAGAGCCTTGGAGGGAATGCAGCCGACGTTCAGGCAGACGCCGCCCAGCATCGGCCAACGTTCGATCAGCGTCACCTTGAGACCTAAATCCGCCGCGCGAAACGCCGCTGTATAGCCGCCGACTCCTGCCCCGAGCACCACCAAATCGACCGCGCCTTCCGGCGCTGCACGCGCGCCGATGCCCTGAGGCTTCTCCGCCGGCGCGTTGTCGGCCGGGGTTCTCTTGCGCTCGGTTGCGGCTGGTGGACTCGGCGTCGGCGCAACGGCTTTCGCCGGCGGCGGTGTTTCAGCCTGCGTCGGCGCAGCCGGGGCACCGGCTTTCGGGAGCGCATCCGCCGCATCCGCTCGAGCCCTTGCCGGCGATGCGGTGTCCGTCTCCACCATAGCGATCAAGGTTCCCGAGGTGACTTCGGCGCCCTTCTTGATTTCGATTGATTTGATCACCCCGCTCACCGGCGATGGCACATCCATTGCGGCCTTGTCGGATTCGAGCGAGATCAGCGGATCTTCAACCGCCACTTCGGCGCCCGGCTTGACCAGCACTTCGAGGACCGTGACGCCTTTGACGTCGCCGAGATCCGGAACGCGCACCTCGACGGCGCTCATAGCAGCGCCTTTACATCACCGAGCGTTTTTGCCAGATATACTACGAAGCGAGCCGCTTCGGCGCCGTCGATGACGCGATGATCGTAGGACAACGACAAGGGCAGCATGAGCCGCGGCACAAAGGCGCCGCGCTCGTACACCGGCTTTTGGGTGGCTCGCGATACGCCAAGGACGGCGACCTCCGGTGCGTTGATGATGGGCGTGAAGTAAGTACCGCCGATTCCGCCCAAACTTGAAATTGTAAAACTGCCGCCTTGCATTTCGGTGGCCTTCAACTTTCCACTGCGCGCTTTTTCCGATAACGAGGCGAGCGCCCGCGCGATGTCGTAGATGCTCAACTGATCGGCGTTTGCGATGACCGGCACCACCAGCCCGTTCGGCGTGTCGGCGGCGAAGCCGATATTGAAGTACTTTTTGAAGACCAGATTTTCGCCG
Source organism: Steroidobacteraceae bacterium (assembly GCA_036267535.1). GTDB lineage: Bacteria > Pseudomonadota > Gammaproteobacteria > Steroidobacterales > Steroidobacteraceae > Bog-1198. The sequence continues at coordinate 60,476 of DATAVX010000019.1, read as the reverse complement.
CCCTCGTCCAATGAAGCATTGAATCGGGGAAACTGCTGCAACGCCAAGATGCAGGCCTTGATGACGAACACCAGCGGCGTCAGCCGCACCTGCTCCTGCTCCGCCTTGCCCTTGAGCGCGCCGCGTGCCGCTTCGAGGTCGGTGATATCCGCATCCTCGTGCTGCGTCACATGCGGCAGATTCAGCCAGCTTGCTTGCAAACGAGCGCCGGAGATTTTCTGAATGCGGGAGAGCGGCTTGACTTCGACCGCTCCAAAATGCGCGAAATCGACTACCGGCACGCGCGGCAGCGGCGACGCCGGCACAGCGGCCGCGGCCAATAACACCTTGACGTGCGCCTTGACGTCCTCCTGGGTGATGCGGCCCTTGACGCCCGTTCCCTGAACTTTGCCTAGATCAGCGCCCAACTCGCGCGCGAATTTGCGCACCGACGGACTGGCATGTGCTCTCGAGAATGCCTTCTCATCAACCATCCCCCCGCGCGCCTGCTCCGGGCGCCCTTGTGCCGGGCTTGCGGGGCTCGGCGCAGGGGAAGTCGCAGGGGCGCGTGCCGTTGCCGCAGCTGACGCAGCGGGCGCAGCGGGCGCAGCGGGCGCAGCGGGCGCAGCCGCATCGGACACTTTTTGCTGCGCCGGTGCGGTTGGGGGTGCAGTGGCAGCGGTAGGTGTCGCGGCGGCCGGTGTCGCGGCGGCCGGTGTCGCGGCGGTCGCGGTCGCGGCGTTCTTATCCGCCGGCGCAACCTCGGGCGGTGCCGGTTCAAGCAATAGGATCACGGAGCCTTCGGAGACCTTGTCGCCGGTCTTGAGCTTCACTTGCGCGATCTTGCCCGCCGACGGTGCCGGCACATCCATGGCGGCTTTTTCCGTTTCGATCGTGACCAGCGGGGTCTCTTTATCGATCTGCTGACCATCCTTGACCAGCACGTCGATGACGTTGACGTCTTTGAACCCGCCGATGTCGGGAACCTTCACTTCGATTGGACTTGCCATGATCGACTATACCGACAGGGGATTGGATTTTTCCGGATCGATGCCGAAAGTCTGCATGGCTTTGCTTACGGTGTGGGTGTCGATCTTGCCCTCATCCGACAGCGCTTTTAGCGCAGCGACCACCACGTAGTGGCGGTCCACTTCGAAGAAGCGGCGCAGTTCCGCACGGCAGTCGCTGCGGCCAAAGCCGTCGGTTCCCAGTGCCGTAAATGCCCCCGGCACCCATTGCCGAATCTGATCTGCGACGGTCTTCATGTAGTCGGTGGCGGCAATGAAGGGGCCCTGGCGCTCCGCCAAGGCTTGCCCGATGTAAGTCGGCTTGCGCGTCTCGTTCGGGTGCAGCATGTTCCAGCGCTCGATGGCGAGTGCGTTCTTGCGCAGCTCGCTGTAGCTCGTCACCGAGAAGACATCGGCCGGCACGCCATAATTTTTCTCGAGCAGTTCCGCCGCCGCCAGCACTTCGCGCAAGATCGTGCCGGAGCCGAACAGGGTTGCCCGCACCTTGCCGCGGCCGCCGCTCTGCAGCAGATACATGCCGCTCAAGATGCCCTGCGCGACGCCGGCCGGCATGGCGGGGTGCGCGTAGTTCTCGTTCATGACGGTGATGTAGTAGAAGACGCTTTCCTGCTCCTGATACATGCGGCGCAGACCGTCCTGCACGATCACCGCCAACTCATATGCGTAGGTCGGGTCGTAGGCCACGCAATTCGGTACCGTGGTCGCCACCAACTGGCTGTGTCCGTCCTGATGCTGCAAACCTTCACCCGCCAGCGTGGTGCGGCCCGCGGTGCCGCCCACCAAAAATCCTCTCGCCTGGCTGTCGCCCGCCGCCCAAATGAAGTCGCCGACCCGTTGGAAGCCGAACATCGAATAATAAATGTAGAACGGCACCATGCTGACGCCATGATTCGAGTAGGCGGTGGCCGCGGCGATCCACGAGCACATGCTTCCGGCTTCGTTGATACCCTCCTCGATGATTTGCCCCTGCTTATCCTCGCGATAAAACATGAGCTGATCGGCGTCCTGCGGCGTGTACAACTGGCCGACGGAGGAATAAATGCCGACCTGCCGAAACATGCCTTCCATGCCGAAGGTGCGCGCCTCGTCGGGCACGATCGGCACGATGTGCTTGCCGATGTTCTTGTCCTTGACCAGCGTGGTCATCATGCGCACCAATGCCATGGTGGTCGATATCTCGCGATCGCCCGTTCCCTCGAGCAACGTGCTGAAGGCTTCGATGGGCGGCACCGCCAGCGGCGGCGCAATAGAATTGCGCGCGGGCAGATAGCCGCCGAGTGCGCTGCGCCGTTCCTGCAGGTAGCGCATCTCTTCGCTGTCCCCCGCCGGCTTTCTGAAGGACAAGCCGGCGATCTCCTCATCCGTGATCTGAATGTTGAAGCGATCGCGCACTTCCTTGAGATTATCGTCGGTGAGTTTTTTCTGTTGATGCGTGGAATTGAGCCCCTCGCCTGCCTTGCCCATGCCGAAGCCCTTGACGGTCTTCGCCAAGATCACGGTCGGCGCTCCCGCGTGCGCCGTCGCGGATGCGTACGCGGCATAGACTTTTTGCGGATCGTGGCCGCCGCGGTTCAGGTGCCAGATTTCCTCATCCGACATGTTGGCGACCATCTCTTTGAGTTCGGGATATTTGCCGAAGAAATGCTCGCGTGTATAAGCACCGCCCTTGGACTTGAAATTCTGATATTCCCCGTCCACGCATTCTTCCATCACGCGCTTTAGAAACCCCTTTTGATCGCGCTCCAGCAACGGATCCCAACGGCTGCCCCACAGAACCTTGATGACATTCCACCCTGCGCCGAGGAATGCTGCTTCGAGCTCTTGAATGATCTTGCCGTTGCCGCGGACCGGCCCGTCGAGCCGCTGCAGATTGCAATTGATCACGAAAATGAGATTGTCGAGCTTCTCGCGCACCGGCATGGTGAGAGCGCCCATCGACTCCGGCTCGTCCATTTCTCCGTCGCCCAAGAATGCCCACACTTTGCGGTCGGACGGCGCGACGATGCCGCGATGCTCCAAGTAGCGCAGAAAGCGCGCTTGAAAAATCGCCATCATCGGACCCAATCCCATCGACACTGTGGGGAATTGCCAGAAATCCGGCATCAGCCAGGGATGGGGATAGGAAGACAAGCCGCCGCCGCGCACCTCCTGACGGAACCTCTGCAGCTGGCTCTCGTCCAAGCGGCCTTCCAGGTATGCGCGCGCGTAGATGCCCGGACTCGAATGTCCTTGCATGAAAATCATGTCGCCCGGGTGAGCGGCGCTGCGTGCACGCCAGAAATGATTGAAGCCGACCTCATACAGCGTTGCCGCCGATGCGTAGGTTGCGATATGACCGCCATACTCTGAGTTCGTGCGATTGGCCTGCACCACCATCGCGAGCGCATTCCAGCGAATGTACGCTTCGTTGCGCCGTTCCAAGGATCGATCGCCCGGATATTCCGGTTCCTGCGCTTTTGAAATCGTGTTGAGATACGCCGTGTTCGGCTTGAACGGCAGATACGCGCCTGACCGGCGGGTAAAGTCCACCAGTTTTTCGAGCAGAAAATGCGCACGCTGCGGCCCCTGCGCGCGCATCACCGAATCGATGGATTCGAGCCATTCTTGAGTTTCGGTCGGATCGATATCTTCGAACGGCGATTGTTGAGTCATAGAACTGCACACACACCCAGGTGTCCTGTTAAGATGGCAGGCACGTTACAGCGCCCCTGCGCCCACTGCCACTACGTTGTTTACCCGCGCTATCTTCGGGGTTTGGTTTTTCACGGTCAAGCAAGGGATAAGGTCGCGATACCTTTGCGGTTTTAAGATATGCCGACTCGCTTGCCCCTAGACCGTCTACTCGTGCCCGTGCGCCAAACGGCGCCGCGGCTCACTCCATCAATCCTCGCGCGATACGACAGCGCATTGCTGTTTCTACCGCTGACGCCCTCTGCCGCCGATTGGAACGCGTTGCCTTATGGGGCGACGCTGCGTGCGCTGCACGAGCGCAAGATTCGCAGAGCCGGCGACACCTTTCACTTGCGAGTCGGTGCACAGGCGCAGACTCTGCTGGTCGTCGCCTGCCTCGCCAACGAGGCGAGCACATTCGATCGATTGCAAGCTGCCGGCAAACTGGCCCGCAGCGCGCTCGACGGCGATCCGAGAGCACTGCTGGTATGGCAGCAGGGATGCGGGCCGGCCGCCGCGGATGCAACCTTCAACACCGTTATCGCGGCCCTCGAAGCTGCCGCCTTTCGCTTCCTCAGCTACAAAAGCAAGCCCAGAACACGCGCGCGGCTCGTACGCATAGACCTTGCGCGGCGCGGAAAGTTGCAGGATTTGGATTTGACGCTGGCAACGGCAGCCGGTAACAATCTCGCCCGATGGCTTACTGCGCTGCCGCCGAATACGCTCGATGCCGGCGCCTATCGCCGGCTCATACGGCAACTGGCCGAGCGCCTGAAGCTGCGTTTCAAATTCTACGGCGAGACGCAGCTGAAGCGCTTAGGGTGCGGCGCGTTCCTTGCGGTCTCGCGCGGCAACGGGCAGCGCCACGCGGGCATCGCCAATCTGTCTTATCGGCCCCGCGGCGCCAAAACGGCTGACGTCAGCTTGGTAGGCAAGGGGATCTGCTTCGACAGCGGTGGTACGAATTTGAAGGCGCACAAAAGCATGCTGGACATGCACACCGACATGGAGGGCAGCGCCGTCGCCTTGGGCAGTCTCTACGCGCTCCACGCCCTGCGCTCGCCGCTGGCGGTCGATTGTTGGCTGGCGATCACCGAAAACCGGATCGGTCCGCTCGCCTACAAGCCGCAGGATGTGGTGCAGGCGGCAAATGGCACGACGATTCAGGTCATTCATACCGATGCCGAGGGGCGGATGGTGCTGGCAGACGCGCTGTGTCTGGCTTCCGCCAAGAAGCCGCGCGCAATCATTGATTACGCAACGCTCACCGGTGCCTGCATCCACGCGCTGACCGAGCGCTACAGCGGCGCGTTCACGAACCGTGCAGAGCTGCGCGCATCGATCGAGATGGCAGGTGCGAGCAGCGGCGAGCGCGTCTGGTGTTTTCCCATGGATACCGACTACGACACGGAGCTCGAGAGCACGGTCGCCGATGTGCTGCAGTGTGCCGCCGACGGCAAGGGCGATCACATTTTGGCCGCTCGCTTCTTGAGCCGGTTTGTACCGGGCGAGATTCCGTGGCTGCATCTGGACCTCGCCGCCGGCACGCGCCACGGCGGCCTTGCGCACATTGCCACGGAAATTACCGGATTCGGCGTACGCTATACGCTCGAGTTGCTGCGCAGCGGCTGGCCCGCCGCATCGGCGAGAGTGTCATGAATACTCTGCGCATTCAGCGGCCTGACGATTGGCACGTGCACCTGCGAGACGGCGCGGCCTTGCAGTCGGTCGTGCATTTCACCGCGGAACGCTTCGGGCGCGCCATCGTCATGCCCAACCTCAAGCCGCCCATCACCACGACTGAATTAGCGCGCGCCTATCGCCACAGGGTACTGGCCGCACTGCCCGCCGCGAGCCGCTTCGAGCCTCTGCATACGCTGTATCTCACTGACAGCACGCCCGCCGATGAAATCGACCGGGCAAAGGCCTCCGGGTTCATTCATGGCGTGAAGCTCTATCCAGCCGGGGCGACCACGCATTCGGATTCGGGCGTTACCGACATCAAGCATGTTCATGCAGTTCTCGCGCGCATGGAGAAAATCGGCATGCGGCTCCTGGTGCACGGCGAATCGCCGCACGCCGACGTGGATGTGTTCGATCGCGAAGCGCATTTCATCGACACCGTGCTGGCGCCGCTGCTCGAGCGCTTTCCGGCCTTACAGGTGGTGCTCGAGCACATTACGACGGCACGAGCCGTTGAGTTCGTCAGCACGGCGCGGCGCGGCCTCGCGGCGACGATTACGCCTCAGCATCTGTTGCACAACCGCAATGCGATTTTTTCGGGCGGCATCCGCCCGCATTACTACTGTCTGCCGCTCCTCAAGCGTGAACGAGATCGGCAAGCCTTGCTCGATGCGGCGACCGGCGGCAATCCGCGCTTTTTTCTCGGGACCGACAGCGCGCCGCATGACAAGGATGCCAAAGAGAGCGCCTGCGGCTGCGCCGGCATGTTCACGGCGCACGCCGCCATCGAATTCTATGCGGAGGCGTTCGAGGCCGAGGGCAAGCTCGATAAGCTCGAGGGATTTGCCAGTCATTTCGGCGCCGACTTCTACGGCCTGCCGCGCGGCTCGCAGACCGTTACGCTGCTGAAGGAACCATGGGTAGCGCCTGAAAAATACTCATTTGGCGGCGGCACCTTGGTCCCGTACCGTGCCGGCGAGCCGGTCAGCTGGCGGCTGGCGGCTGGCGGCTCGCCTGACTTTATGCATGCCGCAAACTGATTGAACATGTCGCAAATTCCGCCCATTACGCTGGCCACGCGCTTCCGGGGATTTCTGCCCGTGGTGATCGACGTCGAAACCGGCGGCTTCAACTGGCAAACCGACGCGCTGCTGGAAATCGCCGCAGTGCTCATCGAAATGCGCAGCGATGGCACGCTGGCGCGGGGCGAAACGCACCGCTACCACGTCGTTCCGTTTCCCGGCGGCAATTTGGAACCGGCTTCGATGGCGGTCACCGGCATCGACCCGCATCACCCGCTGCGCCCGGCCATCAGCGAGGAAGACGCCTTGCAGCGCATCTTCAAAGAGGTCCGAACGGCCATTCGGACCGCCGACTGCACGCGGGCCGTTTTGGTCGGCCACAACGCATCCTTTGATCTAAATTTTTTGAATGCGGCGGTTGCACGCGCGCAGGTGAAGCGCAATCCCTTCCATCCATTTTCGTGCTTCGATACCGCGACGCTCGGCGGCATCGCTTTCGGGCAAACGGTGTTGATGCGGGCGACCCTCGCAGCCGGCTTGGAATGGGATACCTCCTCAGCGCATTCCGCCGCCTACGACGCCGAGCGCACCGCCGATCTGTTCTGCATCGTGTGCAATCAATTTCAGGGCGTGTTCGACGCCGGCCGCAGGCGCTTGGCGGCCATGGGGCCGCTCGAGGTCGAATTCGACCCTTGAGTCAGCCTTAAGCGGCGACGGCGCCGGCCTCGGCCAGCAGCTGCTTCAATTCCCCGCTCTGGTACATCTCCAGGGTAATGTCGCAGCCGCCCACGAGTTCGCCGTTGACGTAAAGCTGGGGAAAGGTCGGCCATTTCGAATAGGTTTTGAGCGCCTCGCGCACTTCAGGATCTTCAAAGATATTGATATGCGCGAACTGCGCCTTGCAGGCCCGCAGAGCACCCACGGTTTGCGCGGAAAACCCGCATTGCGGGAAATCGGGGGTACCCTTCATGTAAAGCACCACCGGGGCGGCGGATAGCTGGCTCTTGATTCGTTCAATCGCGTCCATAGTCGACAATCTCCACGTTATTCATGATCGGTGCGCTCGTGCGCTTCGCCCAAAACCCCTGCCAATTGTACGATAACAACCGATGGAGTACTCATTGGCGTCCAAAGGTCATTGACGCAGGGCGACAAAGACCCCAAGCGCTGAGGCCTCGTTGAATTATTGGGGTCAGTCCCCTATTCTTCCAGCCTGCCGCAACGCACGATCCTTAAAAGCCGTGGCGGGATCGGAAGACGCATAACAAATGGAGGGAATCGCATGAACCCGTTAAATACCGTCAAATGGCCCCTAATCATTGGATTCGTGCTTGCCGTCGCGATCGCAGCCCTGGTGGAGGGCGGCCTTACGTTCAACTCCATCACGCTGGCGGCCCTCACTCGTTGGCTGCACATCTTTGCCGGCATCCTCTGGATCGGCCTGCTGTACTACTTTAATGCCGTACAGACGCCCGCCATGGCCGTGGCGGCGGCCGACAAAGGCGGTCCGGGAGGCGCCGGCGTCAACAAGTACATCACGCCGCGCGCGCTACTGTGGTTTCGGTGGTCCGCGCTTGCCACGTGGATCATGGGCGCATGGTTGCTGTCGCAGACACCCGGCCGCTTCGTGAGCGCCTTTTCTTTGAGCCTGGCCGATCACACCTTCTCCCGGCCCAATCTCATCATTGGGATCGGCGCATGGCTCGGCACCATCATGCTGTTCAATGTCTGGGGGCTCATTTGGCCGAACCAGAAAAAACTGTTGGGTATCGTGCCGGCCACCGATGAGCAGAAAGCGAAGGCCCGCAAGGTGGCGCTGTACGCCTCGCGCATGAACTTTTTGCTGTCCGTACCCATGTTGATGTGCATGATCGGACCAATGCACGGACTGCCCTTCTAGCCGTGGCTGCGGCACCGCTGATGCGCCCTGTGCCGCCATCGGTGCCTGTGCCGGCGGACTTGCCGCGGCAGGTGGCAGCGGCGCTCGCCGAAGACATTGACGGCGGCGATCTCACCGCAGCGCTGATTCCGCCGGAAAAATCCGGCCGCGCCACAGCGATCACCCGCGAGGCGGCGATCCTTTGCGGCATCCCCTACGTTGAGGCTAGTTTCAGGCAGGTTGATGCGCGGGTGCGGTTCGATTGGCGCGTCGCCGAGGGCGATGCCATCGAGGCGGATCAGGTTTTGTTCAGCGTCGATGGCCCGGCACGCGCATTGCTGACCGCGGAGCGGACTGCGCTCAACTTTCTGCAGCTGTTGAGCGCGACGGCGAGCGCAGCTCGTACCTGTGCGGTGCTGCTGGCGGGAACCCGTTGCCGACTGCTGGACACGCGCAAGACCATTCCGGGATTGCGCACGGCGCAGAAGTACGCAGTGCGCGTCGGCGGCGGCGATAACCATCGCATGGGACTCTTCGACGGCATTCTCATCAAAGAGAATCACATCGCGGCAGCCGGCTCGATCGCGCTGGCAGTGGCCGCGGCGAAGCGCAGCACCTCAAAAGCACCCGTGGAAGTGGAGGTCGAGGACTTGGCGCAATTGCGGGAGGCTATCGATTCGGGCGCCGATGTTGCGATGTTGGATAATTTTTCCCTGCGGGCCATGCGCGAGGGCGTGGCGCTCAACGCGAAGGCCGGCCGGCCCCTGAAAATCGAGGCCTCCGGCGGCATCACCGCCGAGAGCATCCGCGCGATCGCCGAGACCGGTGTGGATTTCATTTCGGTCGGCAGCATCACCAAGCACATCCGCGCCGTGGATTTGTCGATGCGCTTTGAATGGCGCGCTTAGGCGCCGGCGCGGCCGCTGCGAATCAGGCGCTGTTGGCTGCTTTCAAAACGCGCTGCGGCTGCGATACGCCGTAGCCTTGCGCGTAGTCGACGCCCAAGCTCTGCAGCATGTTGATGATTTCTTGATTTTCGGCGAACTCGGCAATGGTCTGCTTGCCGGTAAGATGCCCGATCTCGTTGATCGAACGCACCATTTCGCGATCGATGGGGTCGTGCAGGATTTCTTTCACGAAGCTGCCGTCGATTTTCAGGAAGTCGACCGGGAAGTGTTTTAGGTATCCGAACGAGGACAATCCCGTGCCGAAATCGTCGAGCGCGAATTTGCAGCCCAGTTCCTTGAGCGCTTGGATGAAGCGATTCGCCTGTGAGAAACTCGCGATTGCCGCCGTCTCGGTGATTTCGAAACAAATCTTGGTGGCGTCCAGGCCGCTGCGGTGAAACTGATCGATCACATAGGGCAGGAATTTGTCGTCGCCCAAGCTCTGGCCGGACAGGTTTATGGAGCACATGGTGAGCTTTTCACGCTCATCGGCCTCCGAGACCAGCCAACGGAAGGCATTTTCAATGACCCAGCGATCGATGCTCGGCGTGATGCCGTAGCGCTCCGCCGCCGTCATGAAATTATCCGGCCCGACGATCTTGCCGGCTTCATCGCGCATGCGCAGCAGCAGCTCATAGTGTGAGCCCGTCTCGGTCTTCTGCAGCGGCATGATCGTCTGCCGGAAGAGTTCGAAACGGCCCTCTTCCAACGCATTGTTGATGCGCGCCGCCCACTGCATCTCGCGGCGGCGGCGCATGAGATCGATGTCATTCTCTTCGAAGCTGTGCACGCGATTTCGGCCGGCCTCCTTGGCCGCCTGGCAGGCGCTGTCGGCGGCGCTCAACACCGCCGCGACGTCGGCATTGTCCGCCGAGATGGGCACGACGCCGATGCTGGCGCCAAGGCGGAAGGTGCGTTCCTCCCAGGTAAATTTGAAGTTCCGTACCGCCTCGCGCAGCGCCTCCGCGGTGCGCATCGCCTCATCGAGCGAACAGCTCTCGAGCAGTATGCCGAATTCGTCCCCGCCCAAGCGCGCCAGCGTGTCGCGCCAACGGACCTTGGATTTGAGCAGCGCGCCGACCTGGCCCAACAACGCATCGCCGGCGCTGTGGCCGCAGGTATCGTTGACGATTTTGAATTGATCCAGATCGAGGACGCAAAGCGCATAGGAAGTCTCGCGCGCCTTGGCGCTCTTCAACGCCCGCTCCATGCGGCTTTCGAACTCGCGTCGATTCACCAAGCCGGTCAGCACGTCATGGCTCGCGTGATAGCTCAAACGCCGGTTGAGTTCGCGCGCCTCGCTGACATCGTGGAATACCAGCACGCCGCCGGAGACCGCGCCGCTGCCGTCGCGAATCGGCGAAGCGGTGCTTTCCACATAAATTTCATTGCCGTCGCGGCGGATCAGCAGCATGGGCCGCACGGACTTGATCGAACGCGTGCGCCGAATGGCGACGGCCAAGGGATTCTCGAGAGGCTCGCAGGTCTCTTCATGGAAGGCGCGGAAGATCTCCTCGATCGCACGCCCCTGGCTGTCCTCCAGACGCCATCCGGTCAGCGCCTCGGCCACCGGATTGACATAGTCGATGACGCCCTTGGCGTCGGTCGTGATGACGCCGTCGCCGATGCTCTGCAGAGTGATCTGCGCGCTTTCCTTTTCGCGGAACAGCGCTTCCTCGTACAGCTTGCGCTCGGTGATGTCCAGCTCGACGCCGACGAGGCGCAGTAGGCGGCCCTTGTCGTCGACCTTCGCCTTGGCGCGGCTGATGACCCAGCGCCATTCGCCCGTCGCGTGACGCATGCGATGCAAGCTCTCAAAAATCGGCGTTTTGCCGGCGACGTGATCGCGGATCGCAGCCTGCACCCGCGACATGTCGTCCGAGTGCACCAGCGTGCGCCAGTCCGGTGCCTGCCCGACATCGCTCTCATCGTAGCCCAACATCGCCTTCCAGCGCGGCGACAAGTAGACCCGGTTGTTGAGGGTATCGAAATCCCACAATCCGTCGTTGGCGCTATGGATGGCAAGCTCGTTGCGCTCTTCCAGGTCTTCGAGGTGGCGCTGGATCTCGATGCGCTCGAGACCGGTGGCGAGGCTCGAACCCACCAGCTTCATGAGCAGATGAAGCTGCACATCCCAGTTGTCGCGCGGGCGTGCGCTGGCAATGCCGAGCAAGCCTGCGGACCGGCCTTTGATCGAGTAGCCGATGAGCAGCACCGACCCGATCCCCAAGTGATTCCACACTGCCGCATCATCGGCCTGATCATCGCGCGGGGCGCTGGTATCGCGTAGCTCCGACACCCGCAGCGGCGCCAAGCGCGCATGCAGCCAAGGCAGTTCGTCCAGCGCCAGGCCCCGCAGCTGTTCGGGATTTCCGGTTGCCAGCATGCCACGGGCAACCTGCACATCACCGATGACCCCAAGCTCGGGATCGAGTGCTACGTGGAAGGACGTGTCGACGCGGGTCGCTTCGCGCAGCAGTTCCAAGTTGACAATAATCGTGTCGAGGGCCGTGGCGGCGGTCATCGTCTGAAAATCGACCGCAATCTTGGTGCAAATTACATCAAGGCCGCCGGCGGGTCGCGCGCCGCGCCTCGGCCATGTTTGCGGAGACAATATGTCCGAAGCAGTGAGATCGGCGTGGCGGGGATCGGTTGGTGCTATTGCCATGCGCCTTCACTGGCCCCAGGAGAGTAACGGTTGTAGATCAATAGTTTGCCACTCGATCCGGGATGAAACGCGAATGCGTCACACAGTTCCTTGGGTTCGCTGAGGCGTACATACAGGCGGATTCTCGCATAAGTTATAAGGAATACAAGCTAAGCGATTGTATTAATAGGGCTTCGGTGTTTGGCGCGCCGAGGAGCCCGAAAAGCTCATGGACGTCACTCGAGCGCCGCTTTCGCGGCTTCGAACAGCAATCCAAGCCTCTGCTCCATATCGGCCTGCAGCCTTTCGAGCGCCGCGGCATCGAGCCCCTTGGCAACGTACACAGGTTCGCCGACCACGATTGCGATGCGCGCTCCGATCTTGGGAATCACGAATCGATCCCAGCTGATCTTCCAGGCGCGCGAGGCGCAGTAGCTCAACGGCACAACCGGTCTTTGCGACAGCTGCGCCAGCAACAGCGCCCCGGGCTTGAATTTCCACGGCGGTCCGCGCGGACCATCGGGGGCGATCACCGGCGAAATGCCGTCATGCACCAGTGCCTGATAAAAATCGCGCAAAGCCCGCGCGCCGGTGTGAGTGGAGGAGCCGCGAATCACCTCCCCGCCCAGGCTTCGGACGATGATGGCTCCGAATTCGCCGTCCACGGATGGACTGATCAACACGCCGAGCTTCACGCCGGCGGATCGCTGCTCGAATAGAAACTTGGCGCAGAACAATTGATGCTGATGCCAGTAAACGGGAATGAACGAGGGCGCGGCGGCGAGTGCTGCGCCGATGTGCTCGGCGCCGACGAGGCGCACGACTTTGCACCATCCCCACACCAGCCGCATGAGCCCAAGGGCGATCGGCGCCGCCATCTTGTACAGCCATAAGCGTCCCCTCGTCAGGCGACGGCCGGAGCGCGTCTGATGATCGTAGATGGTGTTGCGAAGGCCGCCGTCTTCTCGCTTTTTCTGCACGCCTGGTATTGTCGGGAAGCGCTCCGTGCTGCGCAACGCCTAAGTTACAATGCCGGCATGCAAACATCGGCAATTCCGCCGGGACCGGCACAAGGCTTCGATCTTGGCGGCAGCGATGAATCGCTGGCTCGCCTGCAGGATTACTTTGCCCGATTCGGAGACATCTACCGGGTATTCGCCCCCAGCCGGGGCGTGTTCAACTACGTCATCAATCATCCCGACGCTATCAAGCGGGTATTGCTGACCAATCATCGCAACTACACCAAGGGCGAGGGCATGGATCGCGTCAAGATCCTGCTCGGCAACGGCATCATGACCAGCGAGGGGGCATTTTGGCGCCGGCAACGGCGCATGATGCAGCCTTCATTTCATCGGCGCGTCATTGACCGGTTTGGCGCCCTGATCAATGAGGTCAACCAGCGCTACGCGGAGCGCTGGGCGGCCGCCGCAGCGCGCGGCGAGCCCGTCAACATTTCCAGCGATACCAGCGAATTGACGCTTGAAATCGTGCTGAAGTCGATCTTCGGCAGCGATTTGGAAAAATTGGCGCAGCAGATGGGCGTCAATCCCTTCGAGGTGGTCGCCAAGCAATCGAATCGCGACTTGAAATTTGCGTTCCAATTTCGCTCGCTGGGGCGTTTGGTGGGCGGGTTGATCCGGCAACGCAGCGACGCGCCGGAGGAACATTTCGATTTCTTAAGCATGTTCATGCTGACGCGCGATCGCGAAACCGGCGAGCCCATGGGGGAGAAGGAGCTGATTGACGAGGTGCTGACCTTGATCGTCGCCGGCCACGAAACCACCGCCGCCGCCCTGACCTGGACCTGGTATCTGATGAGCCGCCATCCACAGGCCGCCGAACGGTTGCGCGCCGAGGCCGACCAAACCGGCGCGGATGCCATTCTTGGGCTGGACGCTGCAGAAGCAATGTCCTTCACGCACCAGGTCTTGCAGGAGAGCTTGCGCCTGTATCCGCCGGGCTGGCTGATTACCCGCCGTGCCATCGAAGCCGATGAACTCGGCGGATTTAGCATTGCGCCGCGCACCGATATCTTCATCAGTCCGTATATGCTGCATCGGCATCCTGGCTTTTGGAGCGATGCGGAAGAGTTCAGACCGGAACGATTTGCCGACGCCGATGCCAACGAACGCCACAAATTCGCCTATATTCCCTTTGCGGTGGGCCCGCGTCACTGCATCGGCGAGAACATCGCCATGTTCGAAATGCTGGCGCACATGCATACCATGATGCGCCGCTTCCGCCTCACGAGGGCGAGCGACGAACCCATCGAGCTGGAAGCGCAGATCAATTTGCGGCCCCGGTCCAACCTCATGATGACGGTGGAAACGCGATGAACGATGTCAACAGGCTCAGCAGCTTCGCCACTCTGGTCGACGTTCTCGAGGCCAATCGAAGCATCGATCGCAGCGTGACCTATGTCGAGGGAGAGAACAACGAACGGCGCGTCAGCTACAAGGACGTTCACGCGCGGGCGCTCGGCATCCTGCATCACCTGCAAGCCGCCGGCGCGCGCCGCGGCGACAAGATGATTATCTTCCTCAACAACAACGAGCAGTTTCTCGACGGCTTTTGGGCGGCGGTATGCGGCGGCATCGTGCCGGTGCCGCTGGCCGTGGGCATCAGCGATGAACACCGTCACAAGCTGCTCAGGGTCGCGCGCAAGCTCGGCGGCCCCCTGCTCTACACCGATGCCAAGAACCTGGAGCGCCTGGCGGCGCTCGCCGCACAAGTCGGCGAAGCCGAATTGTTTGCGCAACTCAAAGCACGCGTCTTTCTGGTTGAATCGATCACGGACATCTCGAAGGCCGGCAAGATGGCGCGGCCGGCGCCGGCCGATCTGGCATTCATCCAGTTCTCGTCCGGGTCGACCAGCGAGCCCAAGGGCGTGATGCTGACCCACGGGAATTTGCTGGCCAATACGCAAGGCGCGACCGCGGTCGGAAAATACGGCGATCGTGACATCAGTTTGAGCTGGATGCCGCTTACCCATGACATGGGTCTGATCGGCTTTTACCTGATGCAATTCGCCAACCGCGTACACATCAATCTCATGCCGACCGAATTGTTCGTACGCCGGCCGCTTTTGTGGCTGCAGACGGCTGCAAAAAAGCGCGTGACCATCACCTGCTCGCCGAATTTCGGTTATCGGCATTTCTTGAAGGTGTTGGGCGACCGCCGCCTGGAAAATACGGACTTATCCTCGATTAGGTCCCTTTACAACGGCGCCGAGCCGATTTCGGTGCCGCTGTGCAATGAATTCTTGAACACTTTGGCGTACACCGGCCTCAAGCGCCACGCCATGTTTCCGGTGTACGGACTGGCCGAAGCCTGCCTCGCCGTGACCTTCCCTCCCTTGGACGCGGACTTTCGCTGGATCCGCGTAAACCGTCACCGCTTGAGCGTGGGATCGCCGATTGAGCTGAATCCGCCGGAGGCGCGCGACGCGCTCGAAGTAGTGTGCGTCGGCCATATCGTGCCCAATACCGAATTGCTGATTGCGGATGATGCGCGCGCACCGCTCGCCGACGGCAAGGTCGGGCATATCTTGATCCGCGGCCCGAGCGTCACGCGCGGCTATTTCAGCGATCCGGAAGCTACCGCCGCGGCCATCGACGCCGACGGCTGGGTGGACACGGGTGATCTCGGCGTGATCCACGAGGCGGCGCTTTATATCGTCGGGCGTGCCAAGGAGATTATTTTCGTCAACGGTCAAAACTACTATCCCTACGATCTGGAGAACATCGCACAGCGCGCACCGGGGCTCGATCTGAACAAGGTGGTCGCTGCCGGTGTCGCCAAGCCGGGTTCTCAAGGGGAAGAACTCGTCATGTTCGTCCTCCATCGCGGCAGCATGACCGACTTTTTGCCGACAGCGAGCGCCGTGAGCCGGCTCATCAACGAGCACACCGGATTGGAAGTTGCGCACGTGATTCCGGCGAAGCGCATCCCGAAAACCACCAGCGGCAAGGTGCAGCGCCATTTGCTGGAACAGGCATATGCCGAGGGCGAATTCGATGTCGAGCTCGCCGAACTGAAGGCGCTGCGCGAAGCACGAGGCGGCACGGAGCGCGAGGTTGGCGCCGGGGGATTGGAGGCGCAGCTTCAGGCGCTATGCGAGGCGGCGCTGCCGGGAAAGAGAATCGATGTGACCGACAACCTGTTCGAGATCGGCGCCAGCTCGCTCAAGCTCATCGAAATCCACGAAAGCGTCGACCGGGATTTCCCGGGGCTGATCGATCTGACCGAGCTATTCGACTATCCCACCATCGCGCAGTTGGCCAAGCATCTGGAGAGCAAACTCAAAGCGGCTCGCCCCGCGATGGCATCATAGCCCAAGCTCAGGCGGCGCCGTAGAGCGGCTTCTTCAAGCGCCAGCGGCGGTAAGACCATAACCAGTCGGCGGGACTCTTGAGCACATCGATTTCGCAAGCGCGCGCATAGCGCTCGGTCACCTCATTGGCTGCGATCGTCTCGCGCCCGTCCCACAGGGGCAGAAACTCCACTTCGTAGAAGCCGCGCCGCACGCGCCGCACGTGCGCGTACAAAATCGGCAAGCGCGTCGCGCGTGCAATCTGTTCCGCGCCGACATAGAACGCCGTATCTTGGCCCAAGAATTGGGTCCAGTAGCGCTGATCGGTCGCGACCGGCGCTTGATCGGCGTTCATGCCCAGCGCACGTACCACACCGCGGCGGCGGAAGAAATCCGCCAGCAAGTCTTTGGCGGGCACCAATCTCGCGCCGAAGCGCGAGCGCACGCCGAGCATCAAACGTTCCGCCCATGGGTCGTGCAAGGGCTTGTATGCCGCGTCCACCGGGTAGCCGAGCTGCAAGGTGACGCCGTGCAGCAACCATTCCCAGTTGCCCAAGTGCGACGTCATGAACATGATGGATTGCCCGGCGTCGAGATATTGGCGCGCCAGTTCTGCGTTGGCGACGTGCATGCGCCGGCGCATGTCATCCTCGGTCATGGAAACGGACTTTAGGATTTCGACCGACACATCGCAGAAATTCTTCAAGAACCGCTTGTGAATCGCCTCGCGCTCGGCAACGCTCAACGCGGGGTACACCTTCTCGAGCTGTTCACGAATGACATGCTGCCGGTGGCGCGCGACGTAGTAAGCCAGGAAGTAGAGGAACGCGGAAAACGCATACAGCACAGCCCAAGGCAGGCGAGATACGAGCTTAATCATGGAAATCCGCGCACGGCGTCGTGTGATGATTCTAACATACTGTTTCTAAACGGTTTCGCGGTTCCCAAAAGCGATCGGCGCTATTATAGGCACAGTGAGCACCGCAGAATTCATTGCCCCCGGCCCAGAGGCGCCTGTCGCGGCCGGCACGATGAAGGTCCGCATCCTTCGCGTCGGCCTCGACTCTCACGTCGATAAGGACGATCGCGTTGCGGTGGAGGCGCCGCTCGAGTACATGCTGCATCACCCCGCGCTGGGTCTCGAACCGGTATCTTTCGGGACGACCATGAGAACGCCGGGCGATGATGAGAAACTGGCGGTAGGTTTGTTGTACGGCGAGGGCATCGTCAATCATCCCGGCGATATCGACGCGGTGGAATCGAGCACTCGCCGGCCCAACGTCGTCAATGTGCGCCTGCGCCCCGACGTGCGCATGGAGATGCAAACCGCAACACGGCGTTTTTCAGCAGGTTCGAGCTGCGGCGTATGCGGCACGACGGGACTCGACGCGGCGATTGCGAGGGCCGCAGCGACTCGCATAGCGCCGACCCGTTCGATTGAATTGTCGCTGCTGTTCAGCTTGCCCGAGCGCATGCGCGCGGCTCAGTCCAGATTTGGCGATACCGGCGGCATACACGCCGCGGCGTTATTTGATTTTTCCGGCGGTCTCATCACGGTGGCGGAAGACGTCGGCCGTCACAACGCCTTCGACAAACTGGTCGGCGAGGCGTTCATGGCCGGGCGCTTGCCGCTCGGCGAACACATCATTCTATTGAGCGGCCGCGCGAGTTTTGAACTCACCCAGAAGGCGCTGCGCACCGGCGCCGGCATGCTCGCGGCCATCGGCGCACCCTCGAGCCTCGCGGTCAATCTGGCGGTCGCCTCGGGCCTGACTCTGGTGGGATTTTTGCGCGAGAAGCACTGCAACGTGTACTCGAGCCCGCAGCGTTTCACGGCCAATGCGGAGTGGTCGCCTGACACCTAGCCCGTTTTCGACGCCCGCGCGCGGCCGCACAAGCACCTTTTAGATCAACGGTTCGGCGGAATCCCGGCAATGAATGCCGTGCGTACCTTCGGTGGCTTGGGTTTGGATTTGATCTTCGGCCACCAAGGAAGGGCTTCGGTCATGATCAATACCTTGCCCGGCGCAAGAGCAGGCCGATAGCCGGGCAAATTCGCCAGAATGTCCCGCCAGCCGGCTCCCGCGAGCGCCGCGCACAACCGCAGCACCGCGGGGTATCCCAAGTTTCCTTTCAAGCAAGCGAGAAAATAGTTTTCCTCCACCAACGGCGCAAAGTGCAGCCCGAACTCGAGCGCCGCGGCTTCGACGCCCACGCCCGCATCCGCGATACCGCTGGCCACGCACAACGCCACCGCGACGTGGGTTTCCTCCGAAAGGCCGTGGAATCCAGGCAAGTCGCTTGGATTCATCGAATGTTCTCTCATGAGGTGATCGATGAGCATCCGCGTGCCGGACCCGATCTGCCGATTCACGAATCTCAAACGGTGCCGCGCGACATCGGGAAAGGTGCGAATGAGCGCTGCGTGCTCTCGCCTGACCATGAGACCCTGCATGCGCCGCGAGCAGCCGATCAATTTATGCCGCCCCGGCTTGAGGAGGGGCTTGAGAGCCTTGGCGAATACAGGCGCGGCTCCGCGCAATACCGGCACATGGAATCCGGCCACCAGGCACTGTCGATCGCTCAATCCGCGCAGCGCGTCCTCGCTGCCCTGGAAACGAATATCCAAGTGCAGATCCGCCGTATCCGCAACGTGCTGTTGCAGCACCGAGAGCGCCATGTCGTGGCTGGCCTGAACGGTGAGCAGCTGATGACGCTCATCGCGGGCCTCCGTGACCACCCGCGACAGGTCGGACCGCAAGGCTTCGATGTGCGGCTGCATGCGCGTCCGCGCGCGCCGTTCGGCCCACAGCAAACGTTGCGCAAATTGAGTCGGACGCGC
The DNA here is from genome assembly GCA_036267535.1 of Steroidobacteraceae bacterium. Classification (GTDB taxonomy): domain Bacteria; phylum Pseudomonadota; class Gammaproteobacteria; order Steroidobacterales; family Steroidobacteraceae; genus Bog-1198. The sequence continues at coordinate 41,467 of DATAVX010000019.1, read as the reverse complement.
TCTTTGCCCCTGAGACCAAACGATGAGCGGCTCACCCAGCAGGTGTTCCCATTTCCTGAGCGAGCCCCAGACGTAGCGATAGGAACGTCCCATTGACTGCGCCGCATGACGAATCGAACCCAGTTGCAGGACGGCCGTGAGGAGATCAAAGAGCGGGTTGCCGAGCGTGGCACCGCGCTGCTCGCCGGGTTCGAAGGCATAGCGCAAGTGCATGCCGAGTGCAGGCTCAGCTTTCACTGCGACTTTGCTGTTCCGCATTCACCGCCCCGTTCAACCGCTCGACCTCTGGTTGGGTCGATTGTACCAGGGGACAAACCTAGCGCGGGATCAGCAAAGGCGCATCGAACCCATGGTCTGCGAGGATCTTCTGTCCTGCCGGCGACAGAATGAACAGCGCCAATTGCGCCGCGCGATTCTGATTGGAGCTGTTCAAGATGGTCAAACCGTAATTTGCCTCGATTGCGAGCGCCGGCGGCAGGGCCAAGGTGGTCGTACCCGGCATCTCTTTCGCCACGGCCGCGCCGCCGGTGCAGTAGGCGAGAAAAAGGTCGGCCCGTTTTTCCTTGAAGAGCCATGCAACTGCATTGGTTACACGCGGCGGTACGGCGAGGGACCCCGGGACATTTCCGATCTTTACGGCCTTGGCCTCCAGCGTTGCCCGACTGCCCGGCAGCATTGCATCGGCCTTTTTAAATAGCGCCCAGGCGTAGTCGCCGGCCGGATCGCTGATGGGCGTCGATGTTCCCACCTTGATTGATGGATCCAGTAATGTTGCGAGAATCGACGCCGTCGTCGCCTCGAGACCGGGACGCAAGATCGCGCACAAATGATTGCGTGCAAACAGCACGGCAGGTCCAGACTTGCCCGCTTGCGACAGCGACAGCGGGTTGCCCATGTCGGCCGAAGCAAAGACATCGCCGGCCTCCCCCGCTGCCAGCCGCTCTTTGAGCAATCCCGAGCCGCCAAATGTCGGCGCTACGGCAACGCCGTACGCGTCCTGGTATGCCTTCGCGATGTCGGTCACGGCCGCGCGCAGGCTGCCTGCCGCATGCAGGCGAACCGACCGCGATTCGCTCGCCGCAGCAGAATATGCAGTGAGCATGGCCGCGACCAATGCCATAACGAGTCGGCTCATTGAATTCTCCCTGGGGCCTCAGAAATCCATGCTCACCCCGGCCAACAGGGTTCGCGGCGTGCCGAAGTGTGCGAGCAGGTTGCCGGTATTGGCGCCCGTCAGATTGCTCGGCGCGACCGTGGACCAGTAGCTTCTATTGGTGACGTTATCCACCGCAAGACGCCAGGTGACGTTTTTACCCAGGATAGGCGAGGTATACCGGGCGCCCAGATCGAACAGATTGTATCCGGCCACGAAGAATGAATTGGTATCATTCGCAGCACGCGGACCGGAGAATTGCCAATCAAAGCTCGCCGCCAATCCCGGGACCGTGGGAATGCTGTACTCGAACAAGGCGTTGCCCTTGACCTTGGGCGCACCGACGTAAATCTTGTCGTTGGTCGTCGTGAGCGGCGTGTCCTCCAGCCTGGCGTTCAGCAACGTTATCCCGCCGTAGACTCGCAGATTTTGCACGAGCTCTCCGACGGCGGATAGTTCCAAACCCTTGTTCACCTGCAAACCGGATATTTGAAATACATTGCCGAGCGGATTGATATTGGCAAACGGCCGTTGTATGCGAAACAGCGCCGCGGTGAGATCGATCTCTTCCAGGGACACCTTGTAGCCGACTTCGTATTCCTTGCTCCTGTAGGGCGCCAAACTCGATCCGGCATTGACGGTGCCCGCAGGCGCCAAGTCGCCCGCCTGCAAACTGCCGGCAAAGGTTGCGTACACCGTCATATTGCTCAAAGGCTTGTACATGAGACTCGCCGTGGGACTCACACCGCGACCGGCGTATTCCGAAACCTGAGCGGCCTTGGCGTTGTAATTGTCGCTGTGAAACCAGTCCTGACTCACCGCAAGCCGTGCGGCCCAGGCATCGGTAAAGCGAATGGTGTCGCCGATGTTGACGCCCTGCTGGTATGAATTCGACGAGTCGAAGTTAAGACCGACGTTCGGCAGACCTTCGGCCGGAAATGGCAAGATCAGCGGGTCGTTGATATTCGCCGATCCCAGCAGCACGCCGGCAGGCGTCGCCGGCGCGATGGCCGAATAGGACTGCGACTTGTATCCCGCCGTGCCGATGGTCAGATCGTGCGCGATCGCGCCCGTCAAGAAATTGCCGTCGAGGTAAGCCGCATCGCTCGTCATGATGAAGCGCGGCGCAAAGCCATTGGCGAGCGAGGAAGTGTAATTGCCTTTGTTATCGGTCAGGTTATTGACCGGCGTGTTGATATTGCGCGATGCGTCCTGATTGAGCGCCCCCACGACCAGATGCCAATCGGAATTGAAATCGTGCCTCAAGCGTACGCTGCCCATGCGCGTCAGCAGGTCAACCCCGGCGTAATTCTGCCCATAGCCCACGTTGGTCGGATCGGGCGCCGGCGGCAGGTTGATCTTTTCGCCATAGCTGAACCAGCCCGGATAGCCGGTATCGATCAAGTGATAGTAGCTGTAGTTGGTTTCGATGACCGTGTCTTGACGCGGCCGCACGTCGATGGCCAGGCTGCCGAGCACTCGTTCGGCATGACTGTGATCGACCCAAGCATCGCCCTCGCCAAATACGCCATTGAAGCGGTAGCTCATGACGCCATTGCTGTCGATCTTCCCGCCCAAATCCACATGCGCAGTGCCGATGCTGTCGCTCGCGTACGTGACCGTAATTTCGCGAAGGTCGTGGTCCGTGGGCCGCTTGGAGACGAAGTTGAACATGCCGGAAGGATTGGCCGGCCCATACAACGACGCGGACACACCGTTGATGACCTCAATCTGCTGAAACTGCTCCATCGCATTGGCGACGGTAATGAAGAACTGCATGCCGTCCATGCGGGAGTTTTGGAAATTTCCGCCCTGCATGCCGCGGGTTTGCGGCCGCAGGATGTCAGGACCCTGTTGCTCTTGATAGGCAACCAACGGCAAGTACTTCGAGACATCCTTGAAGTTGGTCGCCATCGAGTTCTTGAGAATGTCCTCGTTGAGCACGCCGATTGAGTACGGCGCGTCGAGAATCTTCAACGAACCCAAGGGACCCAGCGAGTCGACGGTTCCGGCTCGATAGTCATCGGATTGCTTGGCTGCCAGCACGGTCACGTGGGGGAGCGCGGATGCCGGCGCCTGCGGAGCATCGGCGGCGGGCGCGGCGGCGGGCGCGGCGGCGGGCGCGGCGCCGTCCGCGGCGCTTGCGGCTCGTGCGAAGGCAAAAGAAGAAAGAGCAAACAATATTGCGAAGCGAATTGGCTGGGCCATGGAATCTCGTCGGCTGGCTCGAGGGCGGCGCGATTGCCGCTTGTGAGCTGTGCGCTACAAGCAGGAAGACTGCAGAAAGACGGCTGGAAACCTAGCATGGCGGGATAACGCCAACAATATGTACGGCGGAGCATATGTTGCGCAAAGGCCGCGCGCAGCCGTGCTTTATTTGGACGGATCGCCGATCCGACGCGGACTAATCGGCGTCGAGACGCTCGTCGCCGGTATAGCAATGAAAGCGTCGATTCACGGCGCGCCCGATCAGCGCCATGCCGAATTTGCCGGCTAGCTCATGGCCCATCGTGGATACGCCGTTGCGCGACAGAACGATGGGTACACCGCTCTGTGCCGCCTTGATGACCATCTCTGCGGTGAGGCGTCCGGTGGTGAACAGCACCTTGTCGCCGCCGCCGATACCATGCTGAATCATCCACCCGCTGATGGTATCGAGTGCGTTGTGCCGGCTCACGTCTTCGACGGACACCAGCAAGCGGCAGCCTTGGAATAGCGCGCAGCTGTGCACGGATCTTGCGTGCCGGTGAATGTTGTCATGCAAACGCATCACGTCGAGCACGCGCCGCAGGGTGCTGTGCTTGATGCGCGCCTCGTGCGCCCCCGGCAGCCGAATGGAGTCGAGGTGCGCCTCGAGAGTTGCGAATACCGATCCTTGGCCGCTGCCGCCGGCAACGCTTCGCCCCGGCGCACTTTGAATGAGGCCTTGGGCGGAGCGAGACCGGACCGCCGCCGTGCTCGATTTCCAGTCGACCGCGATTGATTCCACGGCGGTGGCATCTTTAATCAACCGCTGGTTGAACAGAAATCCCAACACCAAAAGTTCGGGCGATGCCCCCAAGGTCATGAGCGTGACCAGCTCGCGATGATCGAGCATCACGGTCAGCGGGCGCTCGGCGGGAATGTAAATAGTCCGCCGCGTGCCCGCCTCATCGACAATGGCAATCTCGCGCAGCGACACGCAAGCCGCGGCGCTCAAGTGCGGGGCGTCGACGACGGGCCGGACCGAGCTTGCCTCGGGCTGCACTTGAAAGGCCTCTAAGCTAGTACTCTCGATGGCAGCCTCCGCCGGCAAGCAGTACGATGAGGGCGCGCAACCCATGATCATTCACCGACAGGAAATTACCGGGCTGGTTCTCGCAGGCGGCCGCGGCACACGCATGGGCGGCGTCGATAAGGGATTGCAGATGCATCTGGGGGTTCCGCTGGCGCAGCACGCGCTCGCGCGTCTGCGGCCGCAGGTGGGCGCGCTCATGCTGAATGCCAACCGCAATCTCGCCGCATATCAGGCGATGCAGGTTGCGGTATGGCCCGATGAAATTGCGGATTTTCCCGGGCCCCTGGCCGGCATGCTCGCCGGGCTCGAGCACTGCAGCACGCCGCATCTGGTCACCGTGCCGTGCGACACGCCGAATTTTCCCATCGATCTGGTCGCGCAGCTGGCGCAAGCTCTCGCGAGCAGCGGCGGCGCCATGGCGACGGCCTATACCAGAGAGGCTGGGGAGCTGCGCGCGCAGCCGGTGTTCTGTCTGATGAAGATCTCGCTGCGCGGCGCGCTGCGCGCCTTCATCGACGCGGGCGAGCGCAAGACCGGGCTGTTCGGCGCGCAACATCGCAGCGCCAAGGTCATTTTTGACGATCCCGCTTTGTTCGCCAACGCCAACACGCTGAACGAGTTGGCAGCGCTGCAAACTAATCCTCGCCCGCCGTAGCCGCCTCGAGAATCTGACCGCCGCCGAAACTGACTTGAGCCGGCGCCGTTCCGCCCAGCGTCAGACGCACGGCGCAGTACTTGAACTCCGGAATCTTGGCGAAGGGATCGAGCGCCGAATTGGTGAGCTTGTTGATCGCCGCCTCATAGAAACAGAACGGCACGAAGACCGAGCCAGGCGGCGAGCTTTCATCGGCACGCGCATACAGGGTTACTTTGCCTCGACGCGACTCGATCGTGACGAGCTGCCCGGGCCTTGCGCCCAGGGCGGCCATGTCGACCGGATTCAACATCGCAACCGGATCCGGTTCGATGGCATCCAGCACGCCGGAACGGCGGGTCATGCTGCCCGTGTGCCAATGCTCAAGCTGTCGGCCGGTGATCAATACCATGGGGAAATCAGTGTCGGGCCGTTCGTCGGCCGGAATGATGTCGGCAGGCACGAATTTCGCCTTGCCGGTCGGTGTCGGAAAGGAGTTGATGAACACCACGGAATCGCCGGGATCGCCTTCCTTCTCGCACGGATAGGTCACGCTGTCTTCGGCCTGCAGCCGTTCCCAGGTGATGCCGCCGATACTCGGCATGGTATGGCGCATCTCGTCGAACACTGCCGCTACGGCGCGCTCGCCCGTGCCATAAGACCAGGACAGGCCGAGCTGGCGAGAGAGATCAATGATGATCTCGAGATCTTGCCGCGCTTTGCCGGGAGGAGTGAGGGCCTGGCGTCCCAATTGCACGTAGCGGTCCGTATTGGTGAAGGTGCCGGTTTTTTCGGCGAAAGACGAGGCCGGCAAGATCACATCGGCGAGATACGCCGTCTCGGTTAGAAATATATCCTGCACCACCAGCATGTCGAGCTTGGCGAGGGCCTCGCGCGCATGGTCGGCATCGGGATCGCTCATCGCAGGATTCTCGCCCATGATGTACATGCCCTTGACGTTTCCGGCCAGGATGCCCTTGATCACCTCGACCACGGTCAAGCCCGGCTTGTCGTCAAGCTTCTCGACCGGCACGTTCCAGGCTTTGGAAAAGCGCTCCAGCGCCCTGGGGTCGTCGACGCGTTGATAATCCGGATACATCATGGGAATGAGTCCGGCATCGGAGGCGCCCTGCACATTGTTCTGGCCGCGAAGCGGGTGCAAACCCGTGCCCGGCCTTCCGATCTGGCCGGTCATCAATGCCAGCGCGATCAGGCAGCGGGCATTGTCGGTACCGTGGATGTGCTGGCTTATGCCCATTCCCCACAAGATCATCGAGCCGGAACTCCTCGCGTAAAGGCGCGCGACCTCGCGAATGGTGTCGGCGGGAACGCCGCAAATCGGCGCCATTAGATCGGGGCTGTAGCCCTGCACGTTCTTCGCCAATTCCGCATAGCCGAGCGTGCGGTCCGCGATGAATTTCGCATCGACCAAATTCTCTTCGATGATGACGTGCATCATGGCGTTGAGCAGCGCCACATCGGTGTCCGGCTTGAATTGCAGGAAGCGATATGCCGTGCGCGACAGCTCGCTGCGCCGCGGATCAATGACGATCACCTTCGTGCCATGGCGCATCGCGTTCTTGATGAACGTCGCGGCCACCGGATGATTGACCGTGGGATTGGCGCCGATCACGATGACCACGGCGGCCTGCATCACGTCCATGACCGGATTGCTCACCGCACCGGAGCCGATTCCCTCGAGCAGCGCAGCGACGCTCGAGGCATGACACAGGCGCGTGCAGTGATCGACATTGTTGCTGCCGAACCCGGTGCGCACCAGCTTTTGAAATAGATAGGCTTCCTCGTTGCTGCCCTTGGCGGACCCGAAGCCTGCAAGAGATTTCGGACCGAACTGATCGCGCAACTTGCGCAGCGCGCCGCCGCCCAAGGCGATCGCTTCTTCCCAGCTGGCCTCGCGGAATACCTGCATGACGTTGTTCGGATCCATGACGAATTTGCCCGACTTGGGCGCGTCCGCGCGGCGGATCAGCGGCACGGTGAGGCGCTGCGGGTGGCGCGAATAATCGAAACCGTAGCGGCCCTTAACGCACAGGCGCGAGAGATTGGCAGGACCATCCCGGCCCTCGACGTAGAGAATCTTGTCATCCTTGACATGGTAGGTCAGCTGGCAACCGACACCGCAATAAGGACACAGCGATTTCACGGACTTATCCGGCACCGAGAGGGCGACTTCACGCGCCGGCATGAGCGCACCGGTCGGACACGCTTGCACGCATTCGCCGCAGCCCACGCAAGTGGACGCGCCCATCGGATCGTCCATGTCGAAGACAATCTTTTCGTGCTGTCCGCGCGAGGCCAAGCCGATCACGTCGTTGGCCTGTACATCGCGGCACGCACGCACACAGCGCGTGCATTGGATACAGGCGTCGAGATTCACCGCGATAGCGGCGTGCGACAAATCGGCCTGCACATGAGGACGCGGCGCGAAACGCGGCTTGCCGACCTTGAGCTTGACCGCCCATTCGTCGACTTCGTTGTGGCGGGTGTATTCCTTCTCCGGCATATCCGACTGCAGCAACTCAATCACCATTTGCTGTGCCTTGAGCACGCGTTCGCTCTCAGTGTTCACTTGCATGCCGGCGCTCGGCGCGCGGCAGCACGATGCCGCGAGTACCCGTTCGCCCTTGATCTCCACCATGCAGGAGCGGCAGTTGCCGACTGCTTCCATCCCTTCCTTGTAGCAGAGCCGCGGAATTTCGATGCCCTCGCGGTCCGCAATCTCGAGCAGGGATTCGCCGGGCAACGCCTTTGTCTCCCGGCCGTTCAGCAAGAATGCGATAGTGGTTGCCTCGGTCTCGAGGCGTACATCGGGGGTGGTAGCGCTCATGCTGTTACCCTCAACCAAGCTCATTGGGAAAGTATTTGATGACCGTGTCCACCGGATTCGGAGCCGCCTGGCCCAACCCGCAAATGGACGCGTCACGCATGACTTGCGAAAGCTCGGCAAGCAGCGGCTTGTCCCAATCCTCCTTGGCGATCAGCGCATTGGTCTTCGCAGTACCGACCCGGCACGGCGTGCACTGGCCGCAGGACTCATGTTCAAAAAATCGCATCATATTGCGTGCCGCCGCTTTGGCTGTGTCCTGGGACGACAAGACGATGACGGCTGCGGAGCCGATGAAGCATCCATAGGGCTGCAAGGTGTCGAAATCCAGCGGAATATCGCCCATGGATGCGGGCAATATGCCGCCGGAGGCGCCGCCGGGCAGGTAGCCGTAAAAAGTGTGGCCCTCTTTCATGCCGCCGCAGAATTCATCGATCAATTGCCGCACGGTGATGCCGGCCGGCGCAAGCTTCACGCCGGGATTTTTCACGCGCCCGGACACGGAAAAACTGCGCAAGCCCTTGCGGCCATTGCGGCCTTGCGAGGTGAACCATGCCGCGCCTTTCTCGAGGAGCTCGCGCACCCAGAAGAGGGTTTCGAAATTGTGCTCCAAGGTCGGACGGCCGAACAAGCCAACTTGCGCGACGTAGGGCGGGCGCAGGCGCGGCATGCCGCGCTTGCCTTCGATCGATTCGATCATCGCCGATTCTTCGCCGCAAATGTAAGCGCCGGCACCGCGCCGCAGTTCAATCTTGGGCAACGGCACGGGTGGATCATCCTGCAGCTTGGCCAATTCGGTCTCGAGCAGCGCGCGACAGCCGTGATACTCGTCGCGCAAATAGATATAGATTGCGGAAATGTCGACCGCCCAGGCGGCGATCAGCATGCCTTCGAGAAAGCGATGCGGGTCTTGCTCCAAGTAGACGCGGTCTTTGAAGGTCCCCGGCTCGCCTTCGTCAATATTGACCGCCATCAATCTGGGCGCCGCTTCGCCGCGCACGATGCGCCATTTGCGCCCGGCGGGAAACCCGGCGCCCCCGAGACCGCGCAACCCGGAATCCTCCATGAGCTTCAAGACGCTCTCGACGCCGCGCCGGTGCTCGACGCAATCGCGCAGCAGCGAATAGCCGCCCGCGCGCGAGTACGCTTCGAAATCGATGTACTTACCCGGCTCATCATTGAAGTTGCCGGCTTGCACTTCGCTGCTGACCGTCTCCAAAGTCGCCCTCGGCACCGGTCTTTGATGAACCACGGCAACCGGGGCTTGCTCGCAGCGTCCGACGCACGGTGCCGGAATCACGCGCACCTCGCGGCCCAGCAGTGCAGGAAGTTTTTCGAGCAGCTGCTTGGCTCCGTCCATTTCACAGCTCAAGCCGTCGCAGACCCGGACGGTGAGCACCGGCGGCGCCGCAAGCGAGCCGTCGCGATTCTCCTTTACGATATCGAAGTGATGATAAAAGGTGGCAACTTCATAGACTTCCGTTTGAGCCAATCCAAGGAGCCTTGCGAGTGCCGCCAGGTGAGGCGCGCCCAGCTGGTGATAACGGTCATTGATTCTGTGCAGGTATTCGATCAGAAGGTCGTGGCGATAGGGGGCCGCCCCTATCAAGGCCTCAACCTCCGCAATGGCCTGGGGTATGACCGGGCGGCCTCTCGGCAACTCGCGTTTTCGCTGTTTGGTGGCGCCCGCGCGTGCGATGGGAATCACCGGACTGGTCACTGATCAACTCCGCTGGATGAGATGTTCAGTATGGTGTCACCTGATATATGTGTCCAATCGATTCAGTTTTTTTAGTAAAAACACTTATCTATCAACAGTCTGCGATTACGTCGTGCCTAGCTGCCGGTCAGGCCGCACGCCTGTGGCGAGGTATTTGTGGTGTAGCTGGGATATATCGCCATCAGTTTACGCATCACCCCATTGGTCCAGCCGAAGCCGTCTTGGAGCGGATACTCTCCACCGCCGCCCGGGCGCCCGGTGGTCACGACATCATACTTCTCCACCATTTTGCCGGTCTCGCCGTAGACGCGATTGACATTCAGCATCCACCGGCACGCCACGGCGTCGGCAAGCGGCGTAATCGAGTAATGGCGCAGCCCCGAGATACCGATCCACTGCAACGGCGGCCAGCCATTGGGTGCATCCCACTGCTGCCCTGAAACCAGTGGGGTCGTGACAATGCCGCCGGGCTTGAGCAAGTCGCGACTCACGACGGCGGCCACGGACGATGCCTGGGGTTCCGTTGCCATTGCGACGAACAAGGGATAGAGCGTCGCCGCAGAGAGCCGCATCACCTGCGCCTGATTCACCCAGTTGTAGTCGCGGTAGAGGCCCGCGCCGGCATCCCACAGATAGCGATTTACCGCATCGCGCCGCGCGGCCGACCGATGCGCGAAGTCGGAAGCGCAGGCCGACTGGTGCGCGTGCTCACATCCTTTGCGAATGGCTTCTTCAAGACCAAACAACAGACTGTTGAGGTCGACCGCAATGATCTGAGTCGTATTGATAGTGGCCAGGTTACGGCCGTCGGCGAACCAACGCGAACCGAAGTCCCAACCGCTTTCCGCCGCCGCACGCACGTCGCGATACAGTTGCTTCGGAATCCGTCCGCTGCTCTTCGCCAATTCGGTATCCTCGCGATAGGACTCGTCACGCGGCGTATCGGCATCGTCCCAATAGCGGTTCAATACCGCACCATCGGGCATGCCGACGACGCGACGATGCGCCGAACCTGGCTTGAGGCCCTCTTCGCCCTCCATCCAGAAGGCGTATTCCCGGCGCAACTGCGGCAGATAGCGGTCGTAAGCGACCGCGGGATCCTCCGAATTCAACAATCCCACCATCGCGAAATAAAACGGCGGCTGTGAGCGGCTCAAATAGTAGCTGCGCGTGCCGTTCGGGACGTGGCCATAGCTATCGATCAGCGAGGCGAAGTCGCGCACCATGTGCTCGAGCAAGTCGCGGCGTCCGCTCTCCGCCAAGCCGAGCATCGTGAAGTAGGAATCCCAATAGTAGAGTTCGCGAAATCGGCCGCCGGGCACCACATAGGGTTCCGGCAACGGCAGCAGCGAGGAGTAGCGTGGCGCTGTGGCGCTCTTGCGCGTGAGTTGGTCCCAGAGCATATCGATGTGGCGGCCGATGCCGACCGGCTTCGCGGAAACTTTCGGACCGCTTGCCTGCGATGGCAATACGAAATTCTCGGAGACGAATTTGCTCAGCGCCTCCTTCGAGGCAGGCTTGGCTGAATGGAAGCGCGCCAGAATTGCCGTGGGAGCCGACTTCGGCACAGCATCTGCAAAGGTCTTGCTGTCGGGGAAAACCTGGGCGCTCTGCACTGCAATGAACAGATCCTTGAAAAGGACCTGGGGCGTCTGCGGAGCCGCGGCCGGGATCGCGTGCTGCGGCTGCGCCATCGCAGACAACCCCGTCATATCAAGTGCCGCGCCGGCCAGCAGCCAGCATAACCATCGAGAACCGCGTTTCATGAATTCTCCCAGCTTATCGAAGCCGCCGTATCGTGGTGGGTTCACGCGTCGATGTCAAAACGCGCTCTTGAGCCGGATGCGGGCACTTTGGGCTTCGCGCCCTTCCCTGCCTCGAGTTATTGCACCAGAATGCGTGCAACCCACCTTCCTTGCTTAGGAGCAACGATGTCGAACCCAAAAGATCTCACGCGCCGAGAATTCGTCGCAGGTGCGGGCAAAGCCACGCTCGGCACCATGGTCGCCGCGAGCGCTCCGTTGATCGTGCCTCGACGCGTATTGGGGCGCGGCAAGAAGGCTCCGAGCGATACTGTGAATATTGCGGTCGTCGGTTTCGGTTCCATGGGATCGCAAAATGCGCAGGTGATGGCGCAGACCGATCGCATCGGCGCGGTCTGCGATGTCGATTTGGCCTACAGCGAGCGCTGCGTCGCGAAGCTCCTAAGCGATGCGCAAAACCAACCGCGGCCTGAAGGTTTGAAGCTCAAGGAGCAATTCGACAAAGCCAAGCGCTACACGGATTTTCGCGAAATGCTGGAAAAGGAAAAAAATATCGATGCCGTGCTCATTGCCACTGCCGACCATATGCACGCGGCGGCGGCCAAAGCTGCGATGGAAGCCGGCAAGCACGTGTATGTGCAAAAACCGCTGACGGCGACGGTGCATGAGGCACGCATGCTGCGCGAGCACGCGCTCAAGAATCCGAAGCTCGTGACTCAAATGGGCAACCAGGGACATTCCAGCGAAGGCGCACGCCTCATCAACGAGTGGATCGGCGCGGGCGTCATCGGCGCAGTGCACGACGTGCACGTATGGACCAACCGTCCCGTCGTCTATTGGCCGCAGGGACTCGCGCGGCCGACCAACGTGCCGGCGGTCGAAGCACCTGGCGGTTTCGGCAATCCTTGGACCTATCGCTATCTGCAGGATGTACTTGCGGCCGCCATGGGCGGCGGCGGCGCACCGCCGCCGGGACTCGACTGGAACCTGTATCTGGGACCCATTGCCGAGAAGGTGCCCTATCATCCGGTCTATCACCCGTTCAATTGGCGCGGTTGGCTGGCTTTTGGCTGTGGCGCGCTGGGCGATATGGGCGCGCACCTCATCGATCATCCCTTCTGGGCACTCGGCCTCACCTACCCGACAAGTATCGAGGCCACCTCGACCCAATGGGGCACCATGCCCATCCCGCCGACAGATCCCGCCGCCGCCGCGGCGCCTCCCGGCCGCGCACCCCGCATCCCGGTGTCGTATCCGGTTTCAACCTGCGTGCACTATCAATTCGCAGCGCGCGGCGCATCGCCGCCGGTGAAACTCTCCTGGTTCGACGGCGGCATCTATCCGCCACGCCCCGATGTGCTGCCGGATGAGGTTACGCTGCGAAGCGAAGGAGGCGTGATCTTCATCGGCGAGAAAGGCATTCTCTTGCACGATACCTACGGTTCGAATCCGCGGCTGTATCCGCAGTCGCTGACGGCGGCGGCAGCCGCGGTGCCGAAGAGCATGCCGCGAATCATGTGGTCTCATGAACTCAACTGGATCAAGGCGATTCGCGGCGAAGCCAAGGCGAGTTCGCCGATTGAGTACGCGGCCCAGCTCACTGAGACCATGCTGTTGGGACTTGTCGCACTGCGCGCCGGACAGGGCAAGAAAATTCTTTATGACGGCGAAAGCGGACGCATCACCAATTTCTCCGAGGCGAACCAATTCTTGACGCGCGAGTATCGGCCCGGATGGAACATGCAGTCCTAGTGGTGCTGTGAATCCGCGCTCCTACGCGTCAGTCTTGCGTTGCCGGCAGGATCGCGATCGACGATGAAGTCATAACGCTGTCCGCGCAGCGCGATGCCTTTCAAGGTCATGGATTTCCATTCCGGCGGCAAGACCGGCGCATAGGCTGCGACCAGACCCCTCTCTTGGATGCGCAATCCGCTGAAACCGTAGAGCAGATTCTGCAAGAAGCCGCCGGATGCGGTAACGAAATAGCCCGTGTTATTGGTCGCCGTTTCGGTGCGTACGTTGAACGGCGGCTTGATCAAATTGCTGGTGAAATTGCGCTGCAGCCAGGCAACCGCCGAGGCCGTATCGCCGACGGCCGCGGCGGCGATCGATGCCGGTGCCATACCCATCCCATGCGGTTCGTGGTGTCCCTGTTTCACCGAGATCATGGTGTAGTCAAAGTCGTTGCGGCGGACTTGCGGGCTCATCGCCAGATCAAGCGAGGGGTACATCAGCAGTCCCAGGGTGCTGCCCTCCAAAGGCTCGCGCGGCACACCGGCATCGAAGTCCAGATGGCGCTGCTCGGCTTGCGAAAAGGGAATATACAGTTTCGATGCCACTTCGGCCCAATGCGGGTCGGGCCGTTCGCCGGCGAGCACGGCAGCGGTCGCGGCGATGTTCAAGACTTTTTGCGCGGACACATTGGTAAACGTGTCGTTCGGCACATCGTTATAGCTTTCCGCGACCGACGTCACGTGCACGATCTCGTAGCGCCGCTTTTCCGCATTCCAGGTCGCACGGCTGGCCCAGAAGTCCGCGATGTTGCGGATCACGGGCCAGCCGGATTGCTTCAACCAATCCTTATCATGGGTTGCCAACCAGTATTGCCACTGCGCGATTGCGATATCGGCATTGACATGGATCTCGCGCTCGCCGAGCACGTACGCAAAATGCGGCGTCTGTTCGCTGCCATCCTCCGGGTCCGCCTCCCAGGGGTACATCGCGCCCTTGAGCCCGCGGGCCTGGGCACGCGCCTGCGCGGCCGGCAGCGTGTGGGCCCGAAACATCGCGAGAGACTTTGCGCGCTCAGGATGCAGCAACAACAGGGCGGGGAATATCCAGGTATCGCTGTCCCAGAAAGCGTGTCCGGTGTAGCCCGGCGTCAGTCCGCATGCGCCCATCGGCCAACGGGTATCCGCCGTGGAGGTTGCAAGCAAATAGTAGAGGTCCGAATGCACGGCGGTTTGCGCCCGGGCGTCGCCGTCGATGGCGATATCCGAGCGCCAGAGCTCGCGCCAGGCGGCGCGGTGCTTCTCGAGAAGATCGTCGAAACCGGACTTTCGCGCTTGCGCCGCCAGCGCCAAATCGGCCTGCGCATCGCCGCCCCAGCTTTCGCGCGAGGCTGCGATGAATTTGTTGAAGACATAGGTCCGGTCCTTTTGTACCGCGATTTTCAAATTCAAAGCGAGGCGATACTCGCTCTTGTACAGGCTAACCTCGCTCGCATGGACGCCGTCGGGAAGCTGAATGGCCGCGGCCTCGGCCATGTTCAAACCCTGCTCCGCGCGGCCGTTCAAGGCTAGGGTCAATTCTTTCACATTGCCGTCGGCCGACAGGACATGGGTATCGCCGTGATACCAGACGGCAGCGCGGTCAGGCGTCGCCGGCGGAATCGCGACCAACTGCATATTGTTTGCGGCCACCGCCTCCTGCATTTCCTCGCCGGTCAATTTCGCAAGCGGCAGGCGCGGCTGATGCGGCGCCCAAAGATTCAAGGCAAACGACAGCTCCACCGTCCCGTCGAAGTCCGGCGTCAGTGAGATTTGCGTCGCAGCCAAGTGCGGCGAGGCCTGGCTGACGAAGGTTGTGACCTTGATGGCGGTGCTGCGACGGTGATCGACGTAGCGATAGCCGGTGCTCAGCGTTGCCTCCCGCAAATTCAAAGTCTGCTCATAGTCCTGAAAAAACGCGGCATTCACGGGAACCTGGTTCATCCAGAAGTGGCCTGCCGCCGAGTCGCCGGTCGAGTAGTCGATCTCGCTCCAGCCCGGAATGGCGGCCGGACGCGATTCATCATCCTTGCCGTAATCCATGAAAGCGACCATGTAGGCGAGATTGCCCTCAGTTCCCCGCGGCGCGGTCATCGTCGAAAAATAGCCGTTGGCGAGATAGCTCGGGAAATAGTTGCCGAAATCCGCAGCACTTGCGCTCAAGGTGAAGCCGTCGGCGGAAGCGGCGAGCGCGGGAATCGCCGGCAGCGACCCCAACAACAGCATTACCGCGCACGTTAACTTTTGATAGATCACAGCCCCCCCAAGAGTTCGCACCGCACCGGGGTATTAAATTCCGAAGTTGGATCGGTGTCGATCCAAAGTTGCGTCTGTGCGCCGGCCGCCGCATTCTGAAGACTTACGGACCGAGGGGTAGGCACAATGTCGGAAAGCATCAACCGGACCCGGCGCGGATTCGTGGCGTTCGGCGCGCTCGCTGCTGCCGGCTGGCGCCGGCTTGCTTTCGCGGCGGGCACCAATGCGCCGGGGACAGCGGGACCGCCTCTCGCGGAGTTGAATTACGGCCAGGTTAAATTCGGCGCAGGTCCGCTCGAACGTCAAGCACGCGAAAATCACCGCTTGGTTTTGGGGTTGGACGAGGATGCATTGCTGCGGCCCTTCCGCCTTCGCGCCGGACAGCACGCGGCGGGACACGAACTCGGCGGCTGGTACGACACCTACGCATTCGCGCCTGGAGCAACCTTTGGGCAATGGGTCAGCGCACTGTCGCGCTACTACGCCATCACCGGCGATGCGGCGACCCGCGCAAAGATACGGCGCTTGCTGCGAGGCTATGCAGCCACCATCGACGCGCAGGGCCGTTTCTATCGCGGCAACCGCTTCCCCGCCTACACCTACGACAAGCTCGTCGGCGGATTGCTCGACGCCCAACAGCTTGGCGGCGAGAATTCGGCGCTCGCAACGCTCGCTCTCACGACGCAAGCCGCCGTTCCGTACCTTCCCCCGCGCGCCATGCCGCGCAACGAGCATGCACAGCCCGGCGAGGACTTCAGCCAGCATGCGTGGGACGAAAGTTACACGCTGCCTGAGAATCAATTCCATGCCTGGCGAGCGACCGGCGACTCGCGCCATCTTGAACTTGCGCGCCGTTTTCTATACGACGAATTCTTCGGCGCGCTGGCGCGGGGCGAGAATGTGCTTCCGGGCAAGCACGCCTACAGTCACGTCAATGCCTTGAGTTCGGCCGCGCAGTCGTATCTGTCGCTGCAAGCTCCGGCATATCTCGATGCGGCACGCAACGGCTTCGAGATGATCGCCGCGCAAAGCTTCGCCACCGGCGGCTGGGGACCCGATGAGCATTTCGTCATCCCCGGCAGCGGCGCCCTCGGCGCCAGCCTTGCCGAGCAGCACAAGAGCTTCGAAACACCGTGCGGCGCCTACGCGCACTTCAAGCTCACGCGTTATCTGCTGCGCATCAGCCGCGATGCGCGTTACGGCGACAGCATGGAACGGGTGCTGTACAACACGGTGCTCGGCGCGCTGCCGATTCAGCCCGACGGCCATGCCTTCTACTACTCCGACTACACCCGCCGCGCAAAGAAGGGCTTTCACCCTGATCGCTGGCCGTGCTGCTCGGGCACCTTGCCGATGATTGCCGCCGATTACGCCATTAGCACCTGCTTCACCGATTCGCACGGCCTCTATGTGAATCTCTATGTTCCGGCGCAGGTTTCGTGGATGCAGGACAACCAGCGCTGCAGCCTGTCGATCGAGACGGATTATCCCTACGCTGCGAGCGTGAACATGACGCTCGAGGTGCCGCGCCCTGCGACGTTCACGCTGAACTTGCGCATCCCTTCCTGGGCAAACGGTGCCGCCCTGCAGGTCAACGGCCGGGAGCGACAGTCGCCGCCGCTCGGACAGTTCGCCGCGATCCGGCGCGAATGGCGCCCCGGAGACCGGATCGAGCTCGAATTGCCGCTCATGCAGCGCGTCGAGAGCATCGAGGCGGCGCACGCGGACACGGTCGCCCTGCTGGCCGGCCCGCTGGTGCTGATGCGCATCCTCGAAGCCGATGCCCCGGTTCCTGCCGTTTCGCGCACGCACTTGCTCGCCGCGCAGCGCGACTCTGACGGCCGGCATGCATGGCAGGTGAAGACCGCGGGCGGACGCGTGACGCTCAAGCCCTTTCTCGACATCGATGCGGAGAGTTACAGCGTTTATCAGTCGGTGCTGCCATCCTGATTGCAGGAGCGCCTCGCCATCGGTATTGCTTCGCGGCAACGATCGCCTGCGCATCGATAGGCGCGGTGAACCTAGCCTACGCAGCGGATCCAAGTTTGCGCGGCGCGTTGTCCACTGCCGACACTTCGATCGTCGTGGAAGCCGGGGAACATGCCGCGCGCTTGATGATTCTGACCGGCCACGGTGTGCGCTGGCATAACCGCGGCAGCGAGACCCTGCCCACGCGGGTCGAAGTTCGCGGTGCAGTGCGGACGCCGGTCTGGCGCTTGGACCGATCCGCCAGCCGCTTCGACCCGGGCAACATCGAGGTGGCCTATGTTGCCGATTCGCCTCACCTGAAGCTGCTGTGGCGATGGCGCGCCCGCTCCGATCACGGTCCGATCGAGCACAACGTTTCGATTGAAAACTTGAGCAGCGAGACGGTGTGGCTGCCCCTGCAGCCCAGCCTGCAATGGGATTGGCAGATCGCTGCCGGCACCGCACTGCAACGCTTTTGGGTCGAAAAAGGTGCGGATTCACCTTCCGCCGAGGGAACGCATCTCGATGCGCTGCGCGATGGCGACGCATGGGAGGGTACATCCAGCACTTACGCAAGACCCATCGCGCATCAAGCCCGCGAGATGATCCCCTATGTGCTCATCGAGGAACCCGGCCAGAGGCAACGCGGCTGGTATGCCGGCATCGAATTCAGCGGACGAACGCGGATCAGCCTCGAGCGTCGGGGCACCTCGCTGCGCGGCGACGCCGGCCTCAATCCCCTGCCGGGTCCCTACAAAACCCGCGTGACGCCCGGCGGAGTCTTCGAGACGCCGACCGTATTCCTCGGCGCGTTTGAGGGCGGCCCGGATGGCGCCGGCAATATTTTGCGCCGTTGGGTGCGGGCGGTGCTCAACAATCCGCGCACCGTACGCGACCCGTCCTATCCGCTGCTGGTCAACAACAGCTGGGGCAGCGGCATGGCGGTCACTCAAGATCTCGCGCAGCGCATGATTGGCGAATCGGCGCAGCTCGGGTTGGAGATGTTTCATCTGGATGCGGGTTGGTTTCGCGACGTCGGCGATTGGCATGCCAATCCTGAAAAATTTCCGCACGGCATCGCGAGCATTGCGGACTTTGCGCACGCCCACGGTCTGAAGTTTGGTTTGTGGATCGATTGGACGCAGGCGGGCACATCGCACGCGCCCGGCGCCCTCAACGTTCACGATGCCGCCACGCGCAATTGGTTGATCGCCGATCCGCCTGCCGGGTGGCAGCACAGCGAGCCGTTCAAGGGCATCACCATCGATCTGGGCGCGCCGTCCGCCAAGGCTTGGGCCGCGCACCAGCTGGAACGGGTGGTGAGCGACTATCGCCTCGATATGCTCGAACAGGACGGTTACTTGGTGGCGCAAGGCAGCGCGCGCGCCGATCACCTCGCGGCGCCTGCGGAGCCCGCGACGCTGCGCACCTTCGAGGACTCAGGCTATGTCTGGGTCGAAGGCTCAAACTCGACCGATGTGAGCTATCACGCCACCAGGGCGTATTACGCCATTTACGAACAGCTGCGCGCGCACCACCCATCCTTGTTGTTGGAGCTGTGCAATGACGGCGGCCGAATGGTGGATTTCGGCAGCGCTGCCCATGGCGACTACTTTTCGATGACGGATACGTACGATCCGCTTTCCAATAGACGTGCGTTTTACGACGCAAGTTACGTCCTGCCGCCGGCGATGCTGGAAAGCTACGTGGCAAAGTTTCCCGCGCCGCGAATCGAGAATTTCCGCTACGCCTTGCGCAGCGGCATGTTGGGCTGGTTTTCGCTGATGCTCGATGCAAGTCAATGGACGGTCGAGCAGCGCAGCGCGGCGCGCGAGGAATTCGCACGCTACAAAGCCGCGCTGCGGCCACTGATCCGCAAGGCTGATTTATTTCATGTGGCCCCGCGGCCCGACGGCGTGCATTGGGACGGCATCGAATATTACTCAGCCCAACTCCGGCACGGCGTGCTGTATGCCTTTCGCGGCAGCGGAGATGAGGCCATGCATCGATTTCATTTGCTCGGGCTCAACCCAAGCAGCCGCTACCGGGTGCATTTCCAAGATCACGCTTCAACCCTGGTGCGCAGCGGAGAGGTGCTCATGCAGGCGGGCGTCGACGTCGCGCTGCCTTTGCCGTTATCCTCTGAGCTGATTTTCATCGAGGAAGTCTCCTGAACATGCACTTCGCCTTGCGCCGCGCATTGCTGATCGGTATCGGCCTGCTCGTGACCGCGGCGCCGGCGGCGGGCAATACGGATTCCGTCGAGCGCTCGTCCGTCGAGCGCTTGTCCTTCGATGTCGATGAAGGCCCCAATCTCAACAGCTTCTTGAGGGAAGGTCCGGTGGCGGCCCATTTGCTGTTGCGCTCGGGGCTCGACCCTCGGCTGCTGGTCGCATTTCCAGCCGGCAACAGCGGCGTGGGGCTGTGGTTTGCGCACGGCAGCTCGCCGCTCACTTGGACGCTGCGCGGGCGGCCGCAGCCGGTCAGGGTCCGAGACGCCAAGGGACGATTGTTATACGGCATGACGGCCGGGGTCAGCGTGACCGGGGTTTCCGACCTGGCACCCAAGCAGGCCGTCTTGTCCAGTGTTCGCGTGCTCAGGGACTATCAAGCGTTGGGTACCTTTCCTGCCGAGGTGGCCGCCGACCCGACGACTCAGGGCTCGACCGTCACTTGGGCACGCGATCGGCTCGACGGTGCGGCCGGCTATCGCCTCAGTATCGAGGTGACTCGAGGGACGCTGCGCGCCGGTCATTTCAGGTCCGAGGACGGCGGCATCAATCTGACGATCACCGCCGTGAGCGGCGAAACGCCGCTGACTCCGCTGCCCGAGAGACAATTGCTCACCGGCCGTGCGCGCAACGACCCGGCTGCGCGCAACGTGCTGACCTTCTTGAGCTATAAGGAAAAATTCCTCGCCGGCTCCTGGCGCTTCAATACTTACTTCGGACGCGACACCTTGATGTCGGTGCGGCTGCTGATGCCGGCCCTCACTGCCGAGGCGGTGGACGCAGGGCTAGGGTCGGTGCTCACTCGCCTGTCCCCTCAGGGCGAAGTGGCGCATGAAGAGGACATCGGTGAATTTGCGATCCTCGATCATTTGCGCGCCACCGGGGAGAAGTCCGATGCGCCGACCTTCAACTACAACATGATCGACGGCAGCTTCATGTTGGCGCCGGTGGCCGCACAGTGGCTGCTCAACGACGAGCGCGGTAGAGCACAGGCCGCCGCATTCCTGAAGCGGAGGGACGCTCGGCGCGATAAGCCGCAAGCCATGGGCGCCGACTTGGTCAACAATTTCAGGTTCGTGCTGAACGCGGCGCGCAACTTCGCGGATGACCCGAAGGCGCCGAATCTGATCGCGCTGAAGCAAGGCTTTGACGCCGGCCAATGGCGCGACAGCCCCGACGGGTTGGGCGGCGGACGGATTCCTTATGACGTCAATGCAGTATTCGTGCCCGCGGCGCTCGAAGCCGCGAGTGGGTTTTTCATCAGCGGACTGCTGAATTCCTATCTCAACGCTCAAGACCGCGAACTATTCGCGCGCGCAGCCTCGATGGCACGGACCTGGCGTTCCAAGGCGGGGCCGCTGTTTGAGGTCAGTGTGCCCAATGCAGCGGCGCGCCGGAAAATTTCGGACTATGCCGCGGCGCTGCGCGTCGCGGACGCAGCCGCGCTGGGCTCGGTGGCCGATGCGGCCGTGTCGTTCCACGCGATATCGTTGAACGCCGATGACGAGGCCATTCCCATCCTCCACTCGGACGAGGGTTTCGAACTGCTGTTCGGGCGGCCCCGCCCGGCGACCCTGAATCAATCGCTGACCGCGCTGATGCGGCCCTTCCCGGCCGGACTGGTCACGCCCGTGGGGATGGTGGTCGCCAATCCCGTGTATGCGGCGCCTGCCATCCAGGCTCGTCTCAACCGCAACGCCTATCACGGCACCGTGGTCTGGTCCTGGCAGCAAGCCGTATTCGCGGCAGGGCTAGAGCGGCAGCTGGAGCGTAAAGATCTCGAGGCGACCCTCAAGGCGCAGCTGCGTTCGGCGCAAAAAGAGCTCTGGGGCGCGATCAATGCAGGGCACAACATGCGAAACTCGGAACTCTGGTCTTGGAGCTTTGCAGACGGGCGCTATTCCATTGCGCCCTTCGGCGCCAACGCCGCCGATCCAGACGAGTCCAATGCCGCGCAGCTCTGGAGCACGGTCTACCTGGCAATACCCCCGCCTTAGCACTTTTGCACGACTGTGGCTATTTTGCCGCAATTGTTGCTATTGAACAGAATACCAATTAGATTCTGTAGCGTGGATGGACGCTGGCAAGCGCTGGTTGGGTGCATAAAGACCCACGGATTAAGAGGCTGCTCGAGCAGCCCGCGCCGTTAGTCGAAACTTGCCCGGCGAGCCTCCAGCATGCAGGCGAACCGCGGTCCGTGACGCGGACACGAGGAGGCGGGGATGGGGATTTTCCGTGATATATCGCGCCGTCCGCTGGATGGTCCACGAGGGGATGCAGACCGAAAAATGGCGCGCCTGCGAGTGGACGCCACGCGCGCCGTTGTTACTTCAACTTGAACACGTTTCCGCATCGTCATGGCAGCTGCCTGTCCAGCTTCGCCGCGACGCACGCTTAATTAGATGGCTTACTCCGGGGGGAATCATTCATGAGTCAAAAACGCAACAAACAACAACGCGCCAGTGCATCGTCGGTGCGGCGAGGCCCCGCGGCCAGAGCCGCTCTGAATCCCTTGGCCGTTGCAGTCGCCGGCATTCTTTGCTGTGCCGGCAGCGCCTACGCCGCCGACCCGCAGACTCCGGCCGCGAGCACTGCCGCGACGACCGGCGGAACCAGTGCCGGGAATTCACTCGAAGAAATCGTCGTCACCGCCTCAGCGCAGGGCGTCAAGAAGCTGGACGCGAGCTACAACATCGTGTCGCTGTCCCTCGATCAAATTGCAAACGCGAACCCCGGAAGTGCGGCGGAAATTTTCAAGCAGTCGCCGGGCATCTGGCCGGAAGCATCCGGCGGTCAAACGGGTGCGAATATCGACGTCGCCGGCTTTCCCAACGGCGGCGGCGATTCGCCGTATTTTACGACCATGATCAACGGTTCGCCCCTGTATGGTGCCCCGGACTTGTCCTTTTTGGATTCCAGCTCCCTGGTGCGCATGGACGACACGGTCGAGCGCATTGAAATCGTCCAGGGCGGCCCAAGCGCAATTTTTAGCTCCGGGCAGGTGGGTGCTTCGGCGAACTTTATCTTGCGGACCGGTTCGGACAAAACCACAGGCTCACTGGGCGTCACTTACGGATCCGAAGGATCCGAACGCGTGGATGCCTTCTACAGCGGCAAGATCATCGACGGATGGTACGGCAGCATCGGCGGCTTTTACCGGGTATCCGATGGGGTACGCGATCCGCAATATCCGGCCGACATCGGCGGGCAGCTGACGGCAACTTTAAAGCATGATTTGGACGGCGGCTCGATCATGTTTTGGTATCGAGTCCTGCAGGATAAAAATCTGTGGGTCGCCGATTTTCCTTACATCGTTTCCAATGGGAAAGCCGAACCTTACCCCGGCTTCAATCAGCTCAACAACACTTACAACAGCAAGCAACTGCAAAATTTCCTGATTCAATCGCCGGGGGGCGGCTTCATCAATGACGATATCAGCAACGGCCGCGGCGCCGCACTGCAGTACTTCGGCTCAAATCTCGATTTGAAATTTGGAAACGGATGGTCGATCAGCAATACGTTCCTGTTCGATGGCGGATACCTCAACACGCAGGCGCTGGTCAACAACGGCAATCCCCAAACCTTGGCGAGCTTCATCGCTGGGATAGGAGGCCTGCCCGCGGCCCTGCCCAACGCCGCAATCCAGGCGCACTATGCGAATGGTGCGGTAGTTGATCCCGCGCAAAGCGTGATCACCGAGCAGGTATGGTTCATACGCAAAAAGATCACGAATGTCACCGATGAGTTCCGCTTGTCAAAGGACTTCGGCAACGGCAACACATTGACCGGCGGCATTTATGTCGCGCATTACACGGACAACGATTCCTGGTCGTTGGGCTCCAATGTACTGATGGACAATGTGCCGAATGCGAGCCCGATCATATTGAATGGCGTCGGTGGCGGAAATATCTACAACGTGACGAGTTCTCAAGGCGTGATCGCCAACGGCGGCTTCAACATCCTCGAGCAGGGCCAAGCCACCAACATTGCCGGGTATCTTTCGGACTCCTGGAAACTCGACAATTGGCTGTTCGACGCCAATGTTCGTCTCGAACATATCGACCTGAAGCAACGGACCAGCAATTTAGTCAATAAACAACTGGGATCCACGTTCGATCTCTGGGACAACGCAGTCACTTTGCCCGACGGGACGTACTCGCCCGCCAGTGAAACCAACACCATGCCGACGTTCTCGGTGGGCGCAAATTACGAGTTCACCGACCATATGAGCGCCTACGTGCGCGTCAACAATGGCGTGACCTTCGATAACTTCGATGCAGTCCGTTGCAACGTCGTTAACGGCTCGGGCGGCTGCTCGGGGAATCCGCCTCTCAGCACCGTGAAAAATTACGAAGGGGGATTCAAGGTTCAGAATCGCTACACCTATATCGACCTGGCGGTTTACGACAAGGAGTTCAAGGGGTTGCTCTATCAACCCGTCAACATACAAAATGTGCCGATCGGCCCGAAGACTACCTATGGCTCGACGTCGCTCGGACTTCGGCTGGTCGGCAGCGTGAATCCTTTGGCAGACAGCGACATGCAGCCTCTCAGGGACTTCAGTCTGTCGGTGAATGCCAACTACGAACATGCCCACTACAAGGACTTCATCGGCTGCTTCATCTTCACGGATATCAACGGGGTCACGCAGTGCGGCACCATCAATGGCGTACAGCTCGCCCGTTTGCCTAACCTCCAAATCCGCGTCACGCCGCAGGACATCCAGACTTTCGGGTGGGGCTCTTTGACCGAGTTCGTGACTTACGAGCACATCGGTCAACACTTCCAGGACCAGACGGGCTTGAATCCTTTGGGTAGCTACTACGACCTCGGCGCCGGCATCATTGCCGATATCGGCGACAATTGGCAGCTCAGGCTCCTCGGTTCAAACCTCACCAACCAGATTGGGTTGACCGAGGGCAACGCTCGAGTGGGCGGAAACGCCGTGCAAAACAACGTTGGTTTCGGACGGTCGATCGTCGGCCGCGAGGGCAACATCCAGCTTAAATATAAGTTCTAAGCATTCAGATTGAGTGATGTGAGTAATCTCCCCTCGCGAGCCCGCGGGGGGAGATTTTTTTTAGCTCTTGCGCACGGCCGTATCCGGCACCACGTCGAATGCAACGGTGAGCCGCGGCTGGTTGCTATGAAACGGCAGCGTGCCGTGCCAGAAGTACGACGGAAAAAGCACCAATTGTCCAAGCTCCGGACGAACCGATAACTCAGCGTCGAGTGAAGGTGTGGTGATCATCCCCGGCGCACCAAAGCTGAGAATCCCTTCCGCCGACCGACCCGCCTTCATGCTGTCGGGCAGCTCAATATAGCAAGCCGAGGATATCCACCCACGAGGGTGCACGTGGCTGGCATGGAAGCCCGCGCGATGCAGACGGACCGACCAACTGCCGTTGTATCGCGAGGCGCCTTGATTTCGGCGCCGAAGCGCATCGCTCCCAAAACCTATGTAATCGCGGTAGCGCACGATCGGAGCGGCAAAGGCGTGAAACAGTGCCTGTATCACCGGATCCGCACTGCGCGAAAGATCTTGGGTGGTCTCAGTGCCCTGGCGCAACGATTGAAAGAGCAGTCGATGGCCGTGCGGATTGTGGAGCGCGTTCAAGCGCGCGGCGACTTCTCTCAGGAAGCTGCCGAGATCGGGCCAACCGGGCGGTGTTTCGAGACTCTGAGACAGCACCATCCTGTCGTAGTCGCAGGCCGTCTCGTAGCGTGGATCGTCCAGCAGCCGAAGCGCCGTGGTTTGCATGGCAATGAGGTATTGATCGTCGGGCGTGGCCGCCAGCAAAGTTCCGCATGCGGCCATCGCTGCAGCGCCATCCCCGATCCCAAGGTACGCACCACACAAGAGTTTGCGAGCCGTCGGGTTATTGGGCTGCGCCCGCAAGGCCTGCTCGGCAAGGTTCAGCGCGGCGGCAGGTTCAAACTCGAGCGCCGCCAGTCCCGCACGGATGAGCAAGCTGGGCGAGGGCTGCGGCCGTGCGGCGCGTTCGGCCAGGCACGCATAAGCGCCGCGCGCGTCGCCGGCTCCTTGCAGCAGGGCAGCTCTAGCGGCCCATAGTGCATCGTCGTGCTGGTATTTCTCGAGCGCCAGATCCAGAGCGCGCGTAGTCTCGGCGATATTGCCGGTGCGCAGCCAAACGAGTTGCGCCAGACTGTTGTGCGCCTCGGCTAAGCGCGGCTCCATTCTGACGCATTCGCGCAACGCCAGCTCCGCTTGCTCGAATCGTTCCAAAGTGATGAGGCTTCGAGCATGCGTGAGGTGCAGCGCCGCCGTCGGTCGGGTGCGCGACAGTGTCTGACGCGCCAAGCGCTCACCTTCTTCAGGCTGGTTGGCGGTATTCAATGCAACGGCGAGCGCATGCGCCGCGACGTGACTGTCCGACGCGAGCGCGACGAGACTACGATAGTGCGCCACCGCTTCGTTCTGACGGCCCAGCGCGGCGTAAGCCGCCACGTGCAGTACCGACAATTCGCCGTCGAGTTGGCCGTTACGGCACCAGGGCGTCGCAATCTCCAGAGCCGATGCCGGCCGTCCTGCATCCAGGTAGTAGCGCACCAATAGCAGAGCGGCCCGAGGATAGGGCGGAGAGCCTTGTATTGCCCGCTCCAACAGCGCTACCGCTTCGGCGCTGCGACCCGCCGTGAGCAATAACTCCGCAAGCGAGGTCAGCGAAGGAGTCCACTTTGGCTCGATTTCGAGCGCGCGCCGAAACAGCGACTCGGCGGCAGAAAACTCGCCCATCGCTTGCTTGGTGCCGGCAAGCAGACGCAGACCTTCCACGTACCGGGGATTTGCAGTCACCAGGGATTCCAATTGCGAATGCGCCACAGCGTATTGACCGGTTTGCAGCAGGCCGCTGATGCGACGCATGGAATCTGCCAGCGAAGCAGACATGGAAACCTCTTGAGTGTCGGGCGCGAAGCGGATTCGAACTTTAAATTAGGCGCGGATAATTAGCTATTTTTTAGGGTGGCGCAATCACCACGCTCACCCTCCCTCGCTTACCACGCGGTTGCAATCCATAGCCACGTTCGATACGGCGCATTCAAGCTCGATTGAAGCTGACGGGCAACGCGGCGTGCCCCAAGCTCCCCTTGCATGCCGCCTATCTCTATGTTACATACTGAACTATATGGTTCAGTATTCACGCACCGGCTTCGATGCCTCGTTCGCCGCACTCTCTGACGCCACCCGCCGCGGCGTTCTGAAACAACTCGGGCGCGCAGACGCTTCCATCACGGCCCTTGCGGCGAAGTTTCACATGACGCTCACGGGTATGAAGAAGCATGTCGGGGTCTTGGAGCGGGCGGGACTCGTCAGCACGGAGAAGGTCGGGCGCGTGCGGACCTGCAAGCTTGGGCTGCGCCGGCTGGAGGAAGAGGCAGCATGGATCGAGAGCTACCGCCAGCTCTGGGACGCGCGCTTCGACGAGCTGGACCAGATGGTTGAGGAACTGAAACGGAAGGAGAAGATCGATGGACGCAAGAAGAGAGAGTGAGCCTAGCGCCATGAAGAACCTCACGACGGTAGAACGAAAGTCCGAGCGTGAGATCGTCGTTACGCGAACCTTCAACGGCCCGGCGCGCATCGTGTTCGAGGCGTGGACCAAGCCCGAACTGTTCAAGCGCTGGTGGGTGCCGAAGTCGATCGGCATGTCTTTGGTCTCGTGCGAGATGGACGTTCGTACCGGGGGCAAATACCGTTTGGAGTTCGGCCTCGAGGCCTCAAAGTCCATGGCGTTCTTCGGTAGGTACCTGGAAGTGACACCGCACGCGCGCCTCGTCTGGACGAATGACGAAAGTGACGGAGGTGCCGTCACCACCGTGACCTTCGAGGAAAGAGAGGGCAAGACGCTGCTGGTCTTTCACGAACTCTATCCCACCAAGGAAGCTCTCGATGCCAACGCCGGGATGGAGAATGGGATGACCGAGACGTTCGCGCAACTGGATGAGCTCCTCGTCACTCTGGGCGCGAGCGCGTGACGGTCATGAAGCCTGCCGAGAAGGTCCACGAGGTGCTGATTTATTTAAGCTGCGCGGCGACCCTGCAACACTGGGGTCTGCTCGGGTTCTGGGGCTGGTAGAGGATTCTGCATGGAGCTTCATCTCAATCAGGCCGCACACCGGCGACCGGCCTCACGCGCCGGGCAACGCGTGATTTCCCTCCAATCCAGCGAGCAAGCCCATGCGTCCATCGGCCGGTGGTCCGGCTATTCACCGACCCCGTTGCGCAGCCTTGAAACGCTGGCTGATCAATTGGGCTTGACTGACCGCATAGCAGGTTCACGCCAGGAGTGATACTGCCCGCGCGCGACCGATCGCAACAACTCGAGCGCGCAACTCAACGGGCCATGAGTCCGGTGTATCGAAACTCGCGCCCGGTTAGCAAAGTGCAATCCTACATCACCGTTCAATTTGCAGTGCCCGCGGCTGCCGTCGCGTCATCGGCCGCACTATCGCCCGCCACTTTGATTACGACTTTTCCGCGGGCATGGCCTCCCTCCAGATAGCGGATCGCTTCGGGCACTTCGCTCAGTGTATATCGTCGATCGAGGACCGGCGTGATCTTGCCGGCCTGCATCAGATCGCGCAGCGCATCGAGATTCTCCGCGTTCAGATTGGCAAACAAAACAATCACCTTTTGACTGACAAACTGCGCATAAAGCCACGCACCGATGGAGCCGGTTAGGGGTCCGAGCCAGCGGCCCTTGTCCAGCGATCCGGCGATGACCAGCGAGCCATGAGGATTCAATACGCGCCGGTAATCGGATAGTGAGTGGGTCCCGACGATGTCGACGATCAGATCATATCGCTGTGGTTCCTTGGTGAAATCCTCTTGGGTGTAGTCGATGACTCGATCCGCGCCGAGGGCTCGGACCATCGCTAAATTCCGGGTGCTGCACACGCCGGTGACTTTGGCCCCGTATGCCCTGGCGATTTGCACGGCAAAGGTCCCGACGCCGCCCGATGCGCCATTGATCAACACCGTCTGTCCCGGCTGAACCTTGCCTTTGTCGCGCAATGCCTGCAGCGCGGTGTGGGCGGCGATCGGCACTGCCGCGGCTTGCTCGAACGTCATATTGGCGGGCTTAATCGCCACGGCACCCGCCTCCGCAACACTCACGTATTCGCCGAAGGCACCGGTCCTGCTGCCGAACACTTCATCGCCCGGTTTGAAGCGTGTCACGTCCTTGCCCACTGAAACCACCGTGCCGGCGAAGTCAACGCCCATGTGAATGCTGTCGGGCGCGCCGATTCCGACCAATGCGCGCAGCAAGTAGGGCTCGCCGCGCATGTAATGCCAATCCAAGGGATTCACAGACGCCGCGTGCACTTTGACCAGCAACCGGTTGGCCACCGGCGAGGGCTTGGCGATGTCCTCGAGCTTGAGGACGTCAGAGGATCCGTAGCAGCGATAAACGATCGCCTTCATCAGCGGCGTGCCGGCGGGCTGCGGATGTGCAGCTGCGCAAGGCGAATTGTGACTGAGCGTCAGTGCCAAGGTTGAGGCCGTCGCCGCCGCCAATACCAATACCGTGCTCAACACTTTGTATCTTAGTTTCATGACCCAAGCTCCCTATGCGTCGCGACCGGATCGCCCCGAGGAAACTATCGTCTTACGGCGCTGCCGCTGCCAGCGGCGTGCGATGAGTGACGGCGCAGTGGGAATGAGTCACGATTCCCGCCGACAGACGGCGCAGCCGGCAGCCTAATTGGCGTGCCACGCGCGCGGCTGCGGGCGCCACTCCACTATAATGGCGCCATGATGATTCATGATGCGCTCGCACGAGGAGGCGGCCCGCCTGCATTGTTAGGCTGGCCTCGCGTACGTGTCGCCCTCCTCGCCTCGACGGTCTTTGCACTTTTCTTAAGACCGAACTTTGTGTTGCCTTTCTATGTAGTGCTAAGCCGCGCCATGGTGGTCGGTTTCGCCGCCCTTCTCGCCTTTGGGTTGTTCGAGCGCTGGCCCGCACACTTGCCACGCTGGTTTGCGCGATGGGTCCTGCAGGTGTTGGCGATCGTATTGGCAGTCCCTGTAGGAGCTTATTTGGCCTACTGGCTAACCACCGGCGGACACCCGCAGCTCGGAGCGGTTAGCGGGCGATTGCAAGGCTATGTTGAACTGACATTTTCGGGCATCTTGTTCGCCTCTTGGATTGTGGTCGGTGCCCTGGTGAGGCAACGCGACACTTTCGCTCGCGAACAGGAAACTGCCTTTGCCCTTGAGCGCAGCGAACTCGAACGCAGGGCTTTGGATGCCCGCTTGCGTCTGCTGCAGGCGCAGGTCGAGCCGCACTTCTTGTTCAATACGCTGGCCAATGTGCAGGCGCTGGTCGAGGTGGGTGCTCCGCAAGCGGCCAAAGTGCTAAAAAGCCTGATCGCCTATCTGCGTGCTGCGGTACCGCGGCTGCACGAAACGGTGACCACGCTGGATCAGGAGCTGGAGTTGGTTCGGGCCTATCTGGAACTGATGCACATGCGCATGCCCGATCGATTGATCTTCGAAATGCGTGCAGACGCGACGCTGCTCAAGGTTCAATGCCCGCCGATGACGCTGCTGACCCTGGTCGAAAATGCTGTGCGTCACGGAATCGACCCCAGCGAAACAGGCGGGGTTATCGTTATTGAGATACGGCTGGAATCGTCTCGCTGCCTCGCTAGCGTCACCGACACCGGCGTCGGTCTTAAGGTGACGGGACGCGGACTCGGTACCGGTCTAGCTTCGTTGCGCGAACGGTTGCAGCTGGCGTTCGGCGCAGAGGCTCAGCTGGTTTTAAGCGAGGTCGTTCCTCATGGTGTACGCGCCGAAGTGTCATTCCCGGCTCGAAAGGCTCAGGCGTGACGGCACTGCAACCAACTGCCCTGATTGCCGAGGACGAACCCCTGCTGCGTGAATCTCTCGAACAGCAGCTATCGCGCATATGGCCGCAACTTGCCGTGGTGGCGCGGGCGCGCAACGGCCGCGAGGCGATCGAGCAGTTCGATGCGCATCATCCGGATGTTTGTTTTCTCGATGTGCATATGCCCGGCGTGACCGGCATCGAGGCGGCACGCCACATCGGTCACCGCGCACATTTGGTTTTTGTCACGGCTTACGATCAGTATGCCGTGCAGGCGTTTGCTCAGGGCGTGCTCGACTATCTGGTGAAACCGGTGGAAGCCGCGCGCCTTGCGCAAACGGCGGCAAGATTGCAGGAAAGGCTGCGCACTGCCATGGCCGCGGTCAATACCGAAGTACTGCTGCAACAGCTCGCGACGACGCTGGAGCAGCAGACCGCGTCAGCGCCGCTGCGATGGATCCGCGCGTCCGTGGGCCAGACTGTCACCCTCATTCCGGTGCCGGACATCGACTTCTTGCGCGCCGAGGAGAAGTACACCGTGGTCGCTTGGCATGAAGCAGGTGGCATGCTGCGCGAAGCGGTTATTCGCACGCCGCTGAAGGAGCTCGCCGCGCAGCTCGACGCAACGCAATTTGCGCAGGTTCACCGATCTGTGATCGTCAATTTGAGTTCAATCGCACGAGTCGTACGCGGGTCCAACGAAACCGCCGATGTTCATTTGAAAGGCCGCGCCGAAGTACTGCCAGTGAGCCGCAGCTACCTGCATCTGTTTCACCAGATGTGATCCGCGCTGGCGCGAGGCGCGGCGGCGCCCATTTCCTAAAATGGGCTAGTTTTTGGCAGGCGGCCCGGGCTCGGCGCGAGCGATTTAAGCAGTGGACCAACGCCAGCTCGCTTCGGCTACCCCTTTCTGCCTTGTTCGTGGGGTGCCCATTGCTTATCAAAGAGTTAGAGACCTGTTAGCGCCACATTAGTATCACGTTATAGACTTTACTAACTTATTAGTCTATATTGTGATACATGCCAGCTAAACAACCCCCCTTCTACCCCGGTCAAAAGCGTGCTCTTGCAGTGCTCGGCGAGCGCTTGAGGCTCGCCCGCTTGCGGCGAAAATTAACGATCGAAGTGACCTGTCAACGCGCGGGCATCTCACGAATGACGCTGTTTCGCGCCGAGGCAGGAAGCCCCGCAATTGCACTCGGCACCCTGCTTCGGATTCTCGCGGTGCTCGGACTTGAGAGCGACCTCGAAGCGCTGGCACGCGACGATAAGGCGGGTCGCCTCCTTCAAGACCAAGCGCTTCCGGTGCGCCGCCGTCGCAGCGCGCGCGCGCAGGCCCCGAATCTCAAGGAGCGCGCACCATGACGGACCGAGTGGAAGTGTGGCTCGATGCAGACTTTCTCGAGCGCACGCGCGTGGGCACCCTCACTCATGATCGCGGCACGCTGCGCTTCGTCTACGAGCCCGAGTGGCTCAAGAATTCACAGGCCTTTGCCTTAGACCCCGATCTGTCCTTGGGTGAAGGGACCTACTTCCCGATCGCCGAGGCGGGTAATTTTCGCGTCTTCGACGATTCGGCGCCCGATCGCTGGGGCCAGACTCTCATGAAACGCCGAGAAGCCCTGGCAGCGAAAGATGAGAACCGAAAACCAAAGACCCTATATGCCTGGGACTTTCTCTTAGGCGTTGAGGACGTGAGCCGCCAAGGCGCGCTCCGTTTTCGGCGCCCGGATGAGGAGGTCTTCCTCGCGCACGAGGCACTCACGGTGCCGCCGGCTGCGAATCTCAAGGAGCTGGAGATCGTGGCAGGTGAAATCTCCGCGAAGCGGATAGATGATCTTAAGGCACTGCGGCAGTGGCTCAAGGTTCTTGTCGCACCCGGCGCCTCTTTAGGCGGCGCGCGACCGAAAGCGAGCTTCTCGGAAATTAACGGCAGTTTGTGGATCGCGAAGTTTCCAGCCGCCGACGACACACGCGATGTTGGAGCGTGGGAAGCTCTTGCGCAGCGACTTGCGGCGAGGGCGGGAATCGACGTGTCGCAATCGGAGTTGCGTCGCTTCCACGGCGACTACCATACCTTCTGCGTGCGGCGCTTCGATCGAACAGCCGCTCGCCGGCGATTCTATGCTTCGGCGATGGCACTTCTTCGCAAGAATCAGAGCGAAGGGACAAGCTATCTCGATCTCGCG
This sequence comes from Steroidobacteraceae bacterium, assembly GCA_036267535.1. Taxonomy (GTDB): domain Bacteria; phylum Pseudomonadota; class Gammaproteobacteria; order Steroidobacterales; family Steroidobacteraceae; genus Bog-1198. The sequence continues at coordinate 8,806 of DATAVX010000019.1, read as the reverse complement.
GAGTTCCTGCAGGCGCACGGCGCCAAGGATCATATCGCTTCCGATCTCGAACAGCTCTTCCGGCGGGTCGCTTTCAATGTCGCCATTGGCAACCGCGACGATCATCTGAGGAACCATGGATTTCTATTGACGGCTTCCGGCTGGCGCCTCGCACCGGCGTTTGATCTCAACCCCAACACCGACCGGGCGGAGCACGTCCTTAATATCGACGAGCACGACAGCCGCCCGAGCCTCGCGACCGTCATCGAGACTTCAGAATGGTACGTAAAATCCAAGGATCGCGGTGCAGCCATCGTCGCCGAAGTGCTGCACGAGACGCGGCAGTGGAGACGGGCCGCACAGGCGCTAAACATTGCGCGCGCCGACATCGAGCTCGCCGCGGCTGCGTTTGCCGAGTCAGACGCGGCTCAGAGTTAGAACCAAACCCGTGAAGACTGATCTCGGTTTTCACCTTTGGCAGGGTTATCGACAAGAAGTGTGTCGCACCCAAGCGCGACGGTCAAATTTCAAGGAAGCGGACGTCCGCCGAACCACAAAGTCCGGCCACCTGGCGCGCGCCGGTTTCCCACGGCGGAGGCAGGCGCACCTTGCGACAAAGAGATCGCGACCCGGAGTTGGAGTTATGAGCGGTAGCTCCGCAATAAATCGTTTGGCACATTCTGCAAGAGCATTGGCGTCTTTTGCTAGTTACGCCCACCCGCTTTTGCGCCAGACTGAAATTGTGAACTGGGGTCCTGAGATACACAGCGACCTTGGGTTGAGCCGAAACCTCATGAAGGGTGACACAAATGAATACACATGAAATCGCGACTCCAGTAAGAGCCTTTGATCGCGCCTATATCAACGGTCAGTTCGTCACTCCTCATGGAACCCAGGTCATCGATCTGGTGAACCCAACCGATAACAAGGTTATCGGCAAGGTCACCATGGCGGACGAAATCGACGCCCGAAAAGCCATCAGTGCGGCGAAAGAGGCCTTCAAGTCCTTTTCCCAGAGTAGCAAGGAATACCGGATGGATCTCCTGCAGCGGCTGCACGACGCCGTGGCCAAGCGAATGGATCAACTCGTTGAAGCGACGGTCGTGGAATACGGCGCACCGCAAGACCGTGCGAAGGGCTCCAACAACCTCGCGGCGAACATTTTCCTGCACTTCAAGGAGGTCCTCGAAGATTCTGACCTGGTCAAAACTGTCGGCACATCCAAGGTCGTGATGGAGCCGGTTGGCGTGGTGGGCATATTTACGCCATGGAATTCGAGCGCCGGCTCGATCGCGATCAAGGTGGCACCGGCAATCGCTGCCGGATGCACGGTCGTCATCAAGCCGAGCGAGATGAGTGCGATGCAAACCGAAGTGTTGATGGACGCCTTTCATGAAGCCGGCCTGCCTCCTGGCGTGATCAATGTCGTGACGGGCCTCGGCGAGGTCGTCGGGACGGAACTAACGAGCAGTCCCGACATTCAGAAAATAGCTTTCACCGGTTCGACGCAGATCGGAAAACTGGTCGCCAAGAACTCCCTGGACACCATGAAGCGCTTGACGCTGGAGCTCGGGGGCAAGTCGCCCAACATCATCCTGGACGACGCCGATCTCTCCACGGCGATTCCGATGGCCATCAACGCCTGCTACCTGAATAACGGGCAGGCTTGCATTGCGGCCTCGCGTCTGATCGTGCCGGAAGACCGACTCGACGATGTGAAGCGATTGGCCAAGGTGGCCATCGAAAAAATCAAAGTGGGCGATCCGAGGGATAAGGACGTCACTCTCGGCCCATTGGCCAGCACAAAGCAGTACAAGCGCGTGCAGGAGTACATCAAGTCTGGGATCGAGGAAGGAGCGGAGCTCGTCATCGGCGGGGGAGGTCATCCCCAGGGACTTGAAGGTGGGAATTTCATCAAGCCCACGGTGTTTGCCAACGTCACCCGCGAGATGCGTATCGCGAAGGAAGAAATCTTCGGACCGGTTCTGTCGATACTCACGTACAAGACGGAAGCCGAGGCCATTGAAATCGCCAATGACACCGAGTTCGGCCTCATCGCCTACGTAAGCTCGGCGGACCCGGAAAGAGCCAGCCGTGTGGCGCGGAAACTCGCCGCCGGCCGCGTCCTGATCAATACAATAAGTCACGATCCGTTTGCTCCCTTCGGTGGGTTCAAACAATCGGGGATTGGGCGCGAAGGCGGGATCTTCGGGCTGCAGGAGTACCTGGAACCCAAAGCGATCATCGGCTAACCCCGAGGAATGCCTTGACAACGCGATTGCTTCCAGAGGAAATGCCCGCGAGAGAAAAACAATGACCGTCCACGTGCCAGACCGTTTCAAAGTCGCGAACGCCTTTTGGATAGGGATCGGTAAGATCGGACTTACGCCGGCGGCGGTCTTAAGCCAAGCTTGCTTGCCACTGACTGTCTACGACGGCAAGAAGAACCTCGTCACAACGGCGCAGTTCTTCGCGCTCTGGCGTGCCGTGGGCGGGCTCTGCGCTGATCCGGCCGCGGGCCTGAAAATCGCCACCCAGATAGAGGTTGGCAATCGACCACCGTCGACGATGGCCGCCTACTACGCCCGTGACTACCGGGACGCCCTCACCCGCCTTGCTCGCTTCAAGCAACTGTGTTCGCCCGAGGAACTGCAAATCAAGGTGAGCAAGGACGAGTGCGTGATCGAGCCTGTGTGGCTCCACGCGCAGGAAGAAACGCCGCCTTTGTTGACAGACGCCGCCTTCGCGTCCTTCGTTGAACTAGGTCGCCGCGGCACAGGGCATTTTGTGACGACGAAGAGGGTCGAGCTGAAGCGCTGCGCGGAGGCGACCGCATTCCACGAAGCCTACTTCAAGGGCCCGATCACGTTCGGAGCGCGACGCAATGCGCTCGTCCTGCACGCGACCGATCTTAATCGGCCGTTCCTTACCTACAACGCCGAGTTGCTCGACATGTTGAATCCGCAGCTTGAACGCGCGCTTGAAGAGCGCCGTGCGCAAAGTTCGATCAGTGAGCAGGTGAAATGGATTCTCAAACGCCTGCTCGCCGGAAGCCGGCCGGAGATCGCGGCCGTGGCGCGCGAGCTCGGGTTGAGCGATCGGACCTTGCAGCGTCGAATCATCGATGACGGCGCAACCTTCCGGCAGCTGCTTCTTGAGGCGCGGCAGGAACTGGCGCAAGAATATCTCAACCGCCCGGAGATGGAAGTCACGGAAGTGGCATTTCTGCTCGGCTACGAGGATTCGAATTCCTTCTATCGAGCTTTCCGAACGTGGGAGGGGAAGACACCATCCCAATTGAGGGCAGCGCTCCTACGATCTGAAACTAGACAATAAGTGCGAGAGCATGGCGGGATTCAGTGCCACTGGGTGCCAGGCACTCTCGTATGCTCTTCCACTCTCGCATCGTCACTATGAAAGCGCGTTTTCCTAGCGCGGACTTCAACGCCGACGGATCGAGGCGCCCTGCGCTGCCGCTGTGCTTCTTAGCCGAGCAGCGTTGCCAACTCGTCGAAGTTGACTGGTTTGCAAAGATGATGATCGAAGCCTGCAGCCACCGACAGGGTGCGGGCCTCCGGCGTGTCGTAGCCGGTCAATGCTATGAGCACGGTGCTCGCGAACCGCGAATTGTCGCGCAAACGACGCGCCACATCGTAGCCGCTTAGGTCCGGTAAGCCCACATCGAGAACGACGGCATTGGGACCGAATGAATTCGCCTTTTCCAGCGCTTCGAGTCCTGAAGCTGCGCTAATGACTTCAAACCCGACCATCGTCAGAAGCTCACAACTGGTTTCGCGAATGACCTGATTGTCCTCGACAAGGAGTACCCGTCGTTTTGGAAGATTCTGCGGCATGATCGAGTTAACCGGATTGTCTCTCGACAGTGTGGCCTCTTGCGGCTGTGCATGAAGTGGCAGCCTGACCTCGAAACAGCTGCCGCAGTTGCGCCCTGCACTGTAAGCGTTCACCTCGCCGCCGTGCATGTTCACCAATGTTTGGACCAAGCTTAAACCGATGCCGAGCCCTCCCTGCGAGTGCGCCAAGGAGCGATCAGCCTGCGTAAAGAGCTCGAACAAGTTTGGCAGTAACTCCGCATCGATCCCATCGCCGTTATCTGTGACTCGGATGATCGCAGCCGCGGCACCATTGGCGTCTTCCTGCGTAAGGCCTATCTCGATCGTTCCTAGCTCTTGTGTGTACTTGCAGGCGTTATTGAGCAAGTTGGTGAAAATCTGCTCAAGTCGTGTCAAATCTCCGTCAACCCAAACGGGCTCATCCGGCACGCTCACATTCAAAGTTTGGCGCTTACTGTCGAATATCGGCCGCAGATGATCCACCACGTGCTCGACGGCGACGCGAAGGTCCATGGAGTTCCGCTGCAGTCTGATTTGCCCGTTCTCCGCGCGGGCGGCATCCAGCAGATCACTCACCAGGCGCGACATATGATCTACTTGCCGGTCGATGAGATCCCGCGCTTTCGCCGCCACCTCGACATCGCCCTCCGAGCGCTTCAATATGTGCACGGCATTTCTCAGTGGCACTAACGGATTTCGCAGCTCGTGCGCCAAAATCGCCAAGAACTCGTTCTTCTGCCGATCGGCAGCCGCCAATTCCGCAACCCGCTGTTGCAGTAGCTCCTGAGTTTGTGCAAGCGCAGCCATAGCAGTCTCTGCGTCTCTCCGTAATGCCTCCTCCTGCGCAAGCGTCATCTCGCGCCGGCGATCGACATTCTTGCGCTCGGTAATGTCATTGAAAACAATACCGACGTGCCGAAGTTCCGGAGCGCCGACCCGGAAGGCGCAGACCTCGTAGTAGCGATTGAGAGCAGCCGCAGGTTTCTCGAAGCGGAGGGTGACCCCGGTAAGCGCGATTCGGCCATAAATGTCGAACCAGTGCTGCTCATGGTCGGGCGCAATCTCGCGCATGAGCCGGCCGCATGGGTCTTTGATGCCCGTCTGCCGCTCAAATACTGGATTGACGTCTAGAAAGCGATAGTCGATTGGATTGTCCTTCTCATCGAAAATCATCTCTACGACGCAATAAGCCTCATCCATCGACTCAAAGAGCGTGCGGAATCGGCTTTCGCTTTCCCAGCGTGCCTTTTCGGCCCGCTTGAGTTCGGTTATGTCCCGAAACGCTAACAGGACAAAATCAGAACCATCACGAGCGACGCGCCGAGCATCGAGCAGGACCGTGCGACGTCCGATCTTTGCGAAGGTACCCTCGAACTCGACGGTGCGGAACTCGCGGTTCTGTGAAAGCGTTGCTTCAAGCAACGACCATAAGCCCGAGGATTTCCAGTCGCGGTCTCCCAGATCGCAAAGAGGAACTCCCTGCGTTTGCTCGCGCGAGGCGCCGAACCAATCGTAGAAAGCACGATTGGCCGTTTGTACTTGCAGGCCGTCGCCCAAGACGACCAGTGGGTCGATCACTGTGTTGAGGATTGTTTTCGTGTATTCGCGCTCGTAAATGGCCTTACCGATACTCGCGCGGAAAGCGGTGACATTTGTGAATGCGAGCACCGTGCCGACGACTTGCCGATCGGTCCCAACGCAAGGGGAAATGCGAACAAGAAACGATCGGTCGCCATTTTGCAGATCATGGCGGGATGGGATCCCATCGGCCATCACTTGGATGCACGCTTGCTCGATTTCCGGTCGATCCGCCAGCGCTTGCACGCTGCAAGGCCGGCGACCTATGTCCGATGCGACGCTTCCAAGCACGTCCGCCGCAGCTTGATTGAAACGAGCCACTTTGCAGTCGCGATTAACCACGATGATCGGCATATCGATCGAATCAAGGATGCCCGCTAGGTCCGCACCTAGATTCGCGGTCGCAACTTCACCCTGTACCCTATAATCCTCAGGAATCGCGCCCACAGATGTGCGTTTGTTGGTCACCCCGCGGACGGGTTCGAAGCATGGTAAAGCTTGCGGCTGCGGATGAGAACGGAATCCGCGACCTCCGGGAGACTCTCGCGCAGTGCAAGCAGCAACGCCTGAGATCGAGGCATCTGAAATGCCTGTGAATAATTGCCTAGAAGTTGTTCTTCGAGAACCCGAGCGTCGTTTGCGCCAACGGTTTGTCGAAGTGCGTCACCCACCGCGCGCTCGAGACGGGCGTAGTCCTCTACCGGAATCAGGTGAGAGTGATTTTGCCCTAGGCGCGGCAGCAGTCGCGAGTGCACCTCGCTGTTAAAATTGTCCATGACGAACGAGCAAAAGATTGCGATTTCGTGATGCTTGGCGAGGCGGTCGAACTGGTCCTCGAGGCTCATGCTGGCTGCTACGTTGCCCTGCTCCCAAAGAACATTGACCATCTCGCCCCACCAGCGCACCTTTGGATACCGTTCTTGCCCGCGCGCGTTTGCAATCACGTCGGCAGCCAAGCCGAGAAAGACCGGTGCGTCGGGCATCGTGTCACGCATGAAACGCGGCAGCAGCTCGTCCGCGTCGACAACGGTCAGCTGTCCACGCGCTTGTGCGCCCCTCACATCCACTCCCTCAGCCTCGAGGCGAGGACGGAATGCGTCCCAATGGGCGGCCGTGGGTACGAGGATGACACCCTCCCCGTTAGCAATGGCGCCCGCCGCGAAGCGACAAACGGCGCGGTTGAGAAACTCCTGATCCTGATAAAGCTGTACGATGTGATCGCGCGGCCCCGCGCCCGCTAGAAGGCCGTCCCAAGGCTCGCACGCGCTAGCACTGCCATCGGAATCGTGGCTGACGGAATTCTCCATAGATTGCCCCACTTTCGTCCAAAATCGATGATGAGTTTTTGTGGTTACTCATGCTATCACTGATCATCGCGTTGAACTCTACTGAGATGGGCGAGGCGCATTAAGCCAAGGAGCGTGTCCGGGGTGGATCCAAACACAAGTTAATATTTTGCGTTGCGAGACATTCAGCAGGCCTGAATTGCAAAATTTACAAATCCCGGATTTGCGGGAGGTAGGCATGAAAACGCCACAAGTCATAGGTGCTGTAGGCGCGTGAGCGCACGAGCATCGCCTTGCGATCTTTGCTAGTTGAGCGCGGTCCTGTGGATCGTCTGCCGGCAAGATAGCCGAACGCGTAGGCCCCGATCACCGATTCTATTGGGAGCGCCTCACAGTGAACGAACAACGCAATTACTGATTGCCGATTGTTCCGCAATGACGTTAAGACCACAGCGCGGAGAGCTGCGCCGAAAAGATTGCGACACCTTAAACGTACTCGCGCACCTCGAACTCTATACAAAGATAACAGACGGGCGATTTAAATCAGCCTCAGGAATAGGAACCCCCATGCGTCAGGCTTTAGGGCAACTTTTGGCGGCAGCCGCCATTCTTGCCGCATCCGTCAACTCGGCAAATGCCGCTTCCGTGTTGCAGTCCGGTGTAGATCTCGGCGCACGGGATCTGCGCGTCCGCCCGGGCGATAACTTCTTTCAATACGCGCTTGGAAGCTGGTACGCCTCAACTGCCGTACCACCCGATCAGAGCGAAGTAGGTGTCGACACCGATGTCTCAGCTCGCGTGCGCGCTCAGCTTCGCACCCTCATCGAAGACAGCGCCAAAACGCCGACCGCGACCGGCAATCAGATTGGCGAACTGTATAAAAGCTTCATGAACCAAAACCACATCGAAAGCCTGGACGCAACGCCGCTACAGGCCGACTTGGGGCGTATCGCAAGGATCACCGACAAAGACGAGTTTGTCGCCCTGATGGCATCGTCGCCGATGAATTTCGGCACCTCGCTATTCTCGTTGCGGATCGAGCCGGACGCGAAGTCCCCAGTCAATGCCCTTTACATCGGTCAAGCAGGCTTGGGGCTGGACGATCCGGAATCCTACTTGTCTCCTGACGCCGCTGCACAGAAAGAGGCGTACCGCGACTTCATCACGCGTACCTTGATGCTGGTTGACTACGCGGACCCTAAGGCGAACGCCGCAGCCATCGTCCGATTCGAGACCGACATTGCCAAGGTAAGCTGGTCCCAAACAAGGCGGCGAGACATAGCCGCCACCTACAATCCCACCACCCTCGTCGCTCTTGAGGCCGACGCACCCGGCGTTGCCTGGCAGCTTTTCCTGAATCGTTCCGGCGTTCCCAGCGCTGCCCCCATCGTGGTCGCAGAGAAGTCCGCCGTCGTCGCGATCGCTGATTTATATGCTCAGACCTCGCTCGAGGTTCTAAAGGCGTGGCAGACATTTCACACCATAGACAACGCTGCGCGCTTTCTATCGAAGCGTTTCGTCGAGAATCGATTTTCTTTCCATGGCTCCGTGATGACGGGCGCGACCGAATTGCCGGTGCGCTGGAAGCGGGGTGTCAATCTCGTGAATGCACAACTGGGGATGGCGCTGGGAAGACTCTATGTGACGGCGAACTTCTCGCCATCGGCGAAGGAGCAGATGCAGGTGCTGGTCGAGAGCTTGCGTAAAGCCATGGCGCAACGGATCCAAGCTTTGGATTGGATGAGCGAGCCGACCAAACGCGAAGCGCTGGCCAAGCTCGCCGCGATGCGCGTCTTCGTCGGATACCCTGCCAGGTGGCGCGACTATTCAGGCCTTAAGATCGCTCGCGACGATCTATATGGAAACATCCAGCGCAGCATGGCCTTTGACTGGTCATTTCAGTGCGCAACCTTAGGAAAACCTCTCGACAAGGATGCATGGGGTCCATTCGATTGGGGTATCACGCCACAAACCGTGGACGCCTTCAACATTGCCTCTGAGAATCTCATTATTTTTCCGGCGGCTATCCTACAGCCGCCTTTTTTCAATCCCAACGCAGACGCGGCGCACAACTATGGAGCGATCGGCGCGGTCATTGGCCATGAAATA
>DATAVX010000018.1:0-1596 GCA_036267535.1 Steroidobacteraceae bacterium | reverse complement strand
AGTGCCGTATCAAGGTGAGGCCTCGATGAGCGAAGACTGGAATACCAAGTACGGGCCACGGCGCGTGCGGCGCGATCCGCCGACGCTGGACGAGGCTATTTTCGCCGCCATCGGCATCACCGACGATCTGGAAGCGCAAGCAGAAATCGCGGCGTCCCTGATGGGAATGCCGATTGAGGCCGTGCTCACCGAAGTGAAAAAGGTCGCACGCAGCTCAGCGCGTTCGGCGACCCGCGTGATCGCGGGCGAGCAAGGCGCACAGCGTTCGGTCGTGGTCGAACGCAGGGTGATCCGGAAATTCGGCAACGACAAGCGCACCGGCACCTGATCTCAGGCTGCAGGCTTCCGCCGCCTGAACTGCACGCGCGGTTTACGAACACGCGGTGCTGATTTCCAGCCTTAGGCCGCGCGGCCCCAGCCGTACATCCGCAACAGCATCCGCCAATAGGCACGATTGAAGTTTGTCATGGCGCGCGCGGCCTCGGTCATGCCAGCCATCGCGGGCGATACCGGTAGCGGCTGATTTTGCTTGCTCAGGTCGATAGTCCCGGTGGACTCGCCATAGCTGAAGGTCAGATGGGCGCCGAACTTGTGCGCCAAAGCCCGCATCGCCTCATTCTGCGCACCGGTGGTGATCCGCAGGCTTCGGAAGCCCCTTGCGCGCGCCTCGGCGATCAAATGGCTGAACAGGGTGCTGCCGACGCCTCGACGCCGCACCGATGCTTCGACGCTGAATGCGATCTCCGGCAACGATTCCTGCGATCGCTCGGGCGGATGCAGTTCGGCGGCGCCGCGCACCACCCCGTCCTGCAAGTAGGCGACGATAACCGTGCCGTCATGCGCGCACCTTTCGGCGTAGCGCTCGAGGAAACTGTCATCGATGAAGCCATGGAAGCGGTCGTAGCGGCTGGCGCGGTCAAGCCTCAACAGGTGGTCGCGCAGTAACGGCAGTTCCTGCTGCCGCAGCGTCCGTACACTGCTTCTGGCGAGTACAGAACCCGCGATGTCGTCGTGGCGCATAGTCTAACTCCTCTCAGAAACCCTCGAGGAGGCGTCGAATCCCTAGGTACCCAATATTGTGCATCGCACCATGAAATGCAAGATCGCCGCTCCTGCCGCCGACGATCGGCCGACAATGGTTAACGCGGCGGCAAATTTGGAGGACGTAAAATCCCTGGTCCGCGCTCGGAGCCGATCAGAGCACCAGCTGCGTCTGTGTCACCACCGCGACGAGCCTGCCCTCCTCGGTCTCCAGCCGGGTCTGCCATACCTGGGTACGCCGTCCCCGATGTACGGGGGTCGCGGTCGCGATCACCGTGCTGCCCTCCTTGGCGCCGCCGATAAAGTTGGTCTTGCTCTCGAGCGTGGTGGTGCCGTTGGCGTCCGCGGGCAAATTGATCACGGTTGCCGCGGCCCCGACCGAATCGGCGAATGCCATCACGGCACCGCCGTGAATGGTGTTTCGGGTCGTGCAGAGATCGGGCCGCACCAGCATCCGCGCCACCACGCGATCCACCGTGGCTTCGACAAAAGTGACGCCCTTGAGTTCGGCGAACGGCATCTGCATCGACTGGATTTTCTCAAGCGGCGTCATGA
>DATAVX010000017.1:0-2786 GCA_036267535.1 Steroidobacteraceae bacterium | reverse complement strand
TCAACGCGGTGAACACGAGGTCCTGCACCGCGCCGCCATAGACCGCCGTGAAGGCCTTGCCGAACGCGGCCTCGGGCGCGGCGGAATCCTTCAGTTCATAACCTTCCGACAGAAAGCCCGACCATTCTACGCTCGGCGGGTTGTTGGAGAGGAAACGGTGGTCGCGCGCGGCAGCCGAAATGCAGGCGAGAATCTCGGCCTGGCAATCGGCTACCGACCAACCCGGCAGGATTGCGATCCGGCAATCGACATCGCACCAGGCCGGCACGCTGGAGGCCCAATCGCCGCCCTTGATGATACCGGGATTGAAGTTGATTGGGTGGTTCAGCGCCTTGAAATGGACATCGCTTTTGGCGCGCTCGTTCCATGCGGACTCGAGCTTTTCCAGTGCGTGAACGAGATGATACGCCGCCGTGATCGCATTGGAGCCGGCACCAGCCTCGAATACATGCACGGGAAAGCCGCGCACTTTCAACCGAAACCAGATCACGCCGACCTGCGAACGAACCATCTGGCCACCGGTCGGCTCCGGAATGAAGCAGGCATCGGCGCGATAGCCGCGTTGCAAGGTGGAGAGCGCACCAACGCCGGTGCTTTCCTCCTCGATGACGGATTGAAGGTGAATCTGCGCGGTAGGTCTCAAGCCCGCGGCCTTGATCGCGTCGAGCGCATAGAGCGCGCCGATGGTGCCTGACTTCATGTCACAGGCACCGCGGCCGTACATCTTGCCGTCCTTGATCACGGGCGAAAACGGCGGCGTCTCCCACATGTCGAGCGGGCCGACTGGAACCACATCGCAATGGCCCTGCAGGATCAGCGAATTTCCAGCGTTGCTCGAAGGCCGGTAAGTGCCGACCACACTGCGCGCCTTCGAAAAATCATGTTCGATCGGACCGAAGCCGCGCAAATCTTTCAAATCGTCGACATCGATATGCCAGTCGTCGACCTCGTAACCGCGCTCGCGCAGGAGATCGCCGATCATGTCCTGGCACGGCCCTTCCGCGCCACGGGTCGAGGGGATCGCGACAAAATCCCGTGTTGTCTCGAGTTGCGTGTCAAACCCGGCATCGACCGCATCGAGGATTTTACGACTGGTATCGGCAGCATTCATGATGTCGTATTTCCCTGTCATTCGCGACCGCGGCACGGTCGCAACTTTCCGATCAAATCATACTTTGTGAGACTTTGCAGGTCCCGGAGCGCGCTTTCAGAATCGCATCCGCGTCAATAGACTGCCAATGCGCGCCGCCTTGGGCTCGCGTGTTGGACGCTGGCCATCAACGGAGGTCAAATGCCTGGCAACCGCAACATCGTGTTCCTGATCATCGGCGCCCTGATCGTCGCGGTTGGTGTGCTCAGCTACAACCTTTATCAGGCCAAGAAGCAACCGCAGGGACTGCAAATCAATGTCGGGCCAAACGGGTTGAAGATCGAGAACAAGTGAGCCGGGAAGGACAGCCTATGATGAAGCGCTCGCGCATCGAGAATTTTTGGATCGTGCTGCTTGGCGCCCTCGCCTTGTTCGCGCTGGTTCGGGTCGCCACCGCACAACAGGTGGGACGTGAGCAGGATATCGTCAATTTGCGGCTGGGTCAGCGCATCAGGGTCGACGATGGCACCTGCCCGGCCGGCCAGATCAAGCTGGTCTCCGGCGCGAAGATGACCGCCAACGGCGTCGAGGCGACAAAAAAATGCATCCCACGGCTTGCTGCCAAGACCAAGTAGGACAACAGGCGCCCGCGGCAGCAAGGGTTACGAGGACCTGAGAGTCATTTCGATGGTGCGAACATGCATTGCAGCGTCGGCTTGGCGATCTTGCTGAACGTCGCTCCGATCTCCGACCGCTTCGACGGCGGAACCCAATCGGACTCGATGGTTGGCACGCCGGTCTCGCTGATGCCGCGTAGCACTGCCTCGCGCAAATCGCTGTCCTCGACCGTAGCGGCGGCATAGTCATGCAGGCAGCCGCACACGGACTCGGGGTGCGCCCAGCGCCCCACCATGTGGGGCACGCATTGCCGCACAAACTCGTCGCGCGGATCGGAAAACTTCATCAACGTGCGGACTTGCGCCTCGGCTGACCCGGCCAGAAAGATCAGTGATATGGTCGCGACCGTGCTGATACGAAAAAACATAATCTGCTGAACCTGCGGCTTCTCGTGGGTGTGGGACGCGCTAGCGAGTAGCAATGACGACCGCGAGGGGAGCCGAAGCGGCAATCAGCGAACCGCTATAGGCAAACGTACCGATACCCAATTGGCCCGCGTCGGAATCACCGGCCAACGCGGGGCAGACCAGCACAAAAGCGAGGGCGAGGGCGAGGATGAAGCTCAGGGTTTTCATTTGACTGTCTCCGGGTTTCGCCGCCGGCGTTGTCCGCCGTTTTGTTGCTGGATTGATAACCATTTGCTGTTTCCGGATGTCTGCGCCGAAGCGCGAAATGGTTTCGTGCCCTCCGCGAATTGTTTCGTCGCGATGTCCTGACGAAACAATCGCCAAGCCCCCGTCCAACAAACGGTTTTGCCCGACCACCGTCGTTCAATGAACGAAAGGGTCAGTGGCCGACATCGATCGCGGCCATCACCGCAGGTATTTGAGTAAGGACAGCAGGCCCGTTATAGCTGAAAGTCCCTACGCCCGGCAGCTCACGATCGGGCGGACCGGCCATCGAGGGCCCGGTCAAGAGCAGGACGGTTGCGATAATATAGCTGAGGGCTCGCATCGGGCGTCTCCACTGACCATCTACGGATAAGACGCCTGCGAGGGCGCGTTGGTTCGAGTGGCGT
>DATAVX010000016.1:0-1898 GCA_036267535.1 Steroidobacteraceae bacterium | reverse complement strand
CGTATGAAAACAATTGGAGGCAGAATCATGGCAGTTTCAATTCACCCGTCGGTCGACAACGGCGTCAAGCAGGGATCGAAGGATTTTTCCGGCGGTACTCTGACCTGCAAATGCACGGACAAGCCGGTGAAAGTCTCGGTGGGGGCGCAGACGGCGCACAACCACGTATGCGGCTGCACCCAGTGCTGGAGACCCAAGGGCGTGCTGTTTTCGATGATCGCGGTGGTGTCGAAGGACAAGGTTAAAGTCACCCAAAACGGCGACAAGCTCGCGATCACTGATCCGTCCAAGACCATTCAACGCCATGCCTGCAAGGTCTGCGGGACGCACATGATCGGCCGCATCGAAAATACCAAGCACGCGTTCTATGGTCTCGATTTCGTGCATACGGAATTATCTTCCGAGACCGGATGGTCGGCGCCCGGATTTGCAGCCTTCGTTTCCTCCATCATCGAAGCGGGTGCGAATCCTGCGAACATGGGTGCGGTACGCGGCCGTCTCAAAGAGCTGGGGCTCGAACCGTATGATTGCCTGAATCCGCCCTTGATGGACGCGCTGGCAACGCACGCGGCAAAATTGTCCGGAGTTCTGAAAGCCTGAGGTCGGCCCGGCGGCAAGGCGAGGAGACGCTGCCGGTGGCAGCGTCTCCTCGCAAGCCGGCCGTTATTGGTGCGGCTATTGTTCGAGAACGATGTTGTGTTTGTGGATCTTGCGATAGAGCGTATTGCGGCTTATGCCCAACGCCTGCGCTGTGCGGCTGATGTTCCAATGCATCCTTTCCAGTTCCCGCAGCAGTGCGGCGCACTCAGCTTCGCGCAGCGCAGCTGACGGCAATGCCATCGTCGGCACGGCGGCGGTTGGATTGCCGGCGACAAGGGGCGGAATCGAGCGCGGGTCGGTGTGAAGGATTTCCTGCGGCAGATTCGACAGACGAATGACGCCATCGCGGCACAGCGCCGAAGCGGTGCGCAGCGCATTGCGCAACTGGCGGATGTTGCCGGGCCATGCATAATCCAGCAGCCTTTGAAAGGCCTCTTCCGCAATCTCAGCCGGCCCCTGGTCGGCGTTCTCATCCTCGAGGAGAATGCGGATCAAGTCGCCCTTGTCCTCGCGATCGCGCAATAACGGCAGCTGCAATGTGATGCCGTTCAGGCGGTAAAAAAGATCCTCACGAAACTCGCCGCTCTCGATCATATGGCCGATGTCGCGATGTGTGGCGCTGATCACATGCAGATTCACGGGAATGGGTTGATCGCTTCCCAGCGGTACGATTTCGCGTTCCTCGATGACGCGCAACAAGCGGGTCTGCAGCATCAGCGGCATGTCGCCTATTTCGTCGAGGAATAAGGTGCCGCCGTTGGACTGGAGGATTTTGCCGACCCGGCCCTCCTTGACCGCTCCGGTGAATGCGCCGCGCGTATACCCGAACAACTCGCTTTCGATCAAACTCTCCGGAATCGCGGCGCAATTCACGGTCACCAAAGGCTTGTCGGACCACAGTCCACCGTAGTGCAGAGCCCTGGCGAACGCTTCCTTGCCCGTCCCGGTCGCACCCCGCAGCAATATGGGCACCTGCTTTGCAAACAGCTGTCGGCCCACGGCCAGGTTCTTGCGCATTTGCGCGTCCTCGCCGACGTAGTGTTGTCGGCGCCCGCTTTCCTTTGCCTCTTCCGATTCGCCGCTGTGATTCGGCGCTGCCAGCTTCCAAGCCCGCACAGTTCGCTGTAGCGGACCGCGGGCGATCGCGAAGAAACGCCGTCCATGCGCAAGATCGCGTATCGGCCAAATCGTGCTCGGTTCAAAGCGGGCCCGCCGCTCGAGCGTGCTGAAATCGAATTGGAAGAACTTCTCGATTGATTCGCCGACCAGCGCCTTGCGCGAAGAACAGCCGAGTTGCA
>DATAVX010000015.1:0-2042 GCA_036267535.1 Steroidobacteraceae bacterium | reverse complement strand
GATCGCGCAGGGTGGTTATAAGGTCGCCGCGCACGGTGCAGCAGAGGCAGCCGCTATTGAGGAGAACGAAGTTCTCACTCGCGCGCTCGACGAGCAAGTGGTCGAGCCCGACCTCGCCGAACTCGTTGATGATAACGGCGGCATCGGAGAATTCGTCCCGTTTCAGCAGCCGGTTTAGGACTGTCGTCTTCCCGCTGCCGAGAAATCCGGTCAGCACTGTTATCGGAATGAGCGGCGACCGTTTCGATGGGCTCAACGAGAACCTCCCTGAGGCGATAAGTTATACCTAGTCGCACGAGCCGACGGCCGGTGGGTTCAGGCAGCGGACCGGCACTGGGCGCAAGTGCCTTGCAGTTCCACCACCCGGCGATTGATCTCGAAGTCGAGCGCCGAAGCATCCCGCGCGATCAATCGCTCGAGAGCGTGGTTCTCGACTTCCAACGAGTTCCCACAGTGCTCGCAGACGAAAAAGACGCAAACATGCGGGTGTTCGGGATGAGCGCAAGGGACGAACGCGTTCATGCTCTCGATCCGCGACACCAACCCTTGCCCCATGAGGAAGTCGAGCGACCGATACACCGTCGGCGGCGCGATTTTACGCCCAAGGGCGGTTTCGAGACGTGACAGCAATTCATACGCGCCGAGCGGCTGCGCCGCGTGCAAAAGAGCTTCCAGCAAGCCTCTGCGGACCTCGGTGAACTGGGCGCCACGTTCACGGCACAGCGACGCTGCGGCGGCCAATGCCCCGGCGGCCTTAGCCGAGTCATGGCGCGAAACGGACCGGGGGGTTTGCTGGATCATTGGCTCCTCGTAGGGACGCTATATTATTGCATGCAATGTTATAACATTGCATATTGCTCGGCAATGGAAATTGACGAGAAATGATTCCCGGCATGACCGACAGCGCCGAAACGTCGTATTGGCAGTCTTGGATGAGCGAGCGTCTTTCGGTCCGGGATATCGAGGAAGGCGAAGCTCTGGCGCCGAAATTCGACCGCGATCGATTGCTCCCCGTGGTCACCACCGACGCCGCGTCCGGCGAGGTGTTGATGCTGGGCGTGATGAACGCCGAGGCATTGGCACGAACGATCGAAAGCGGTGAGGCCCATTACTGGAGCCGCAGCCGACAGAGTCTATGGCGTAAGGGAACGACCAGCGGCTTCGTTCAAAAGGTCATCGAGATGCGGATCGACGACGATCAGGATGCGATTTGGCTGCGCGTCGAGATCGCTGACCGCGGTGGGAGTTGTCATGTCGGCTACCGCTCTTGCTTCTATCGCTCCGTGCCAATCGGGAGCCCGCAATCTGCCCCGGTGACGCTGCGCTTCGTCGAGACGAAGAAACTCTTCGACCCGCACGAGGTCTACGGCGATGCGCCGAACCCAACACAACTCTGAAGCACCCACAATGGCCCCGAGGCCTTCCTCAGCCCAATGGCGCCCTCGTCTGCAAACTGGCCGGTTCCGTCATCACCTCTAAATGTGAAAGCAGCGGGCGCATATGCTCGATAAACTTCCTGTCACCGTCCTGTCCGGCTTTCTTGGTGCCGGCAAGACCACCCTGCTGAACCACGTGTTGAACAACCGTGAAGGCAAACGTGTCGCGGTGATCGTCAACGACATGAGTGAGGTCAATATCGACGCCGATCTCGCTACGGCGCCAACCACCCGCTCACGAAGATCCAAAGAATAGGGTCGGTCATCGTTGCTGGCCCCGAACCCCAGCCAACATCTTGAATGACATATCCCGTCTCAAGGGAATTATCTTCCGATTCGGAAAAGCACGATCACGCTCTAATCGCGAAAAAGTCTGCTTCGGCACATCTTGGACATCGCGGCAGGTGCAACGGCGCCAGAGTTTCCGCCGAAAGGAAAACTTCCGCGCGTTGAGCGGAGCTTAGGTAAACATGGCTGACGCTCAGACCTGCTCGATCGCGCCCCCCTCGCTTTTCGCGATGCTTTTTCACCTCAAAACTGTATATTCTTGGGTAAGTTAAATCCGCGAATGCTGCTGACGCCGTCTCCCGCCCGCGTGCGATCGCG
>DATAVX010000014.1:0-193601 GCA_036267535.1 Steroidobacteraceae bacterium | reverse complement strand
CCTGTTCCTTGCCCTCCTCGTCAATGACCACCGGAGCGTCCAACACCACGCTCGCGGGGGTAAATCCCTTGTCGAAAGCTGCCGCATAGATGAAGGGTTTGAATCCCGAACCGGGCTGGCGGCGCGCTTGAGTGACCCGGTTGAATTTGCTCTGGAAAAAGTCAAAGCCGCCCACCAAAGCCGCGACGGCGCCGTCTTTCGGATCCACCGACACCAAGGCGCTCTGTGCTCCGGGCACTTGCACGAACAGCAGCGAGTCGGGCGTGCGGCCCACGGTGTAGATGACATCGCCGCGGTTCAAGATTTCCGAGGCCTGCGTCGGGGCGCTGTCGACCTTCTCACCGGGAAGCTGGCGCCTGGCCCAGACCAGCTTCTCCCAGGGCAACGTCACTACACCTAAGTCCTTGACGTAAATCTTGGCGCTCCGAGCCTCGACCTGCTGCACGATCGCGGGTTTCAGCCCCCCGATGATGGGGAATTCCTCCAGTTCGGCGTCGAACTGGGCGGGCGTGACGATCTTGGAAATGTCGATCTTGGCGGTCGCGCCCCGAAAGCCATGGCGCATGTCGTATTCCAGAAGGCCGGTCCGCAGTGCCACAGTGGCGGCCGCCTGCAGACGCGAATCCAAGGTCGTATAGACCTTGTAGCCGGCGGTGTAGACGGCATCTCCATACTTGGTCTGCATGTCGTTTCGCACCATTTCGGCCACATAGGGCGCATCGACCTCGATAGCGGCCCCATGCAGGCGCGATTCCATCGGACTGTTCTTGGCTTGGTCGTATTCCCCTTGACTGATATAGCCAAGTTCAAGCATTCGGCCCAACACATGGGCCCGCCGCACCTTGGCGGCCTCGGCGCTCGCGACCGGATTGACCATCGAGGGCGCGGTGGGTATGCCCGCCAGCGTTGCCATTTCGGCGATGCTCAGTTGATCCAA
Source organism: Steroidobacteraceae bacterium (assembly GCA_036267535.1). Lineage (GTDB taxonomy): Bacteria > Pseudomonadota > Gammaproteobacteria > Steroidobacterales > Steroidobacteraceae > Bog-1198. The sequence continues at coordinate 192,664 of DATAVX010000014.1, read as the reverse complement.
ACTCTTGCCGAAATACACTTCGGCCGCCGCGCCGACGCCATAGGCGCGCTGCCCCAAAAAGATCTTATTGACGTACAAGGAGAATATTTCCTCCTTGGTGAATTCGGCCTCCATGAGCAGCGAAATGTAGATCTCGCTCATTTTCCGCTTCATGTCGCGGCGCGGGGTGAGGAACATGTCCCGCGAGACCTGCATGGTGATGGTGCTTGCGCCCTGGCGGATGCCGCCGGCACGCAAATTGGCCACCGCGGCCCTTAAAATGCCCTGCCAATCGACGCCGTGATGGCGGAAAAATCGGTCATCTTCAGTCGCCAAAAAGGCCTGAATCAGCTTCGGGGGCAGCTGGTCGTAGCGCACCGGGATGCGCCGCTGCTCGCCGATGGACTGAATCAGCTTGCCGTCCCGGGAATAGATACGCAGCGGCACCTGCAGCTGGACCTCCCGCAGGCTCGCCACATCGGGTAAAGCGGGCCTCAAGTAGACATAAGCACAGACGTTGGCGAAGACGATTAAGGCTATTGAGCCAACTAAAACAGCACAAATGCGCGAGATGAGAACTAGGTAACGTTTGGCCACAGAAAACCGTTCTAACTTATTGCGAGGGCGGACATGGGCAGCATATTACCGCCGGTTAGGCAGGGCTACCCATCGAAAGATGAGGCTGCAAAGCCAGCGATCCTAAAAGGGGTAAGACCCCTCAAGGACAGCAGGGTTGCGAGACCGGAGGAATTTACCCAAGCGCTTTAGGGCTGCCCCTTTAAACGCGAGGTCTTAAACGGATGGCTCGAATCGCCTTAAGTAAGGCACGAAATTGTCGTACGTCTCAGTTTCCCGACTTGGGGGGCCCTGGGCGGTATTACCGTGAGTAGCTTCACGTTCCATTTAACAGTTTCTTGCTAAGTTTGACTGTCATGGCTAATCTCATGCACCAGATTCGACCTACAAGGTATTGAGCAAAAAGGGAAAAAATTTGTGTGGGCGTTAGGAAAAAGATACCGTCCGCTTTTGGGACTTGACATAACCACTTCATCGGTGAAGCTCATCGAGCTCACGATGTCAGGTGGCCAATATCGCGTTGAGTCGTACGCCGCTGAACCGACGCCGCACAACGCCATCAATGAAAAAGCGATCGTCGACGCAGAAGCGGTCGGCGAAGCGATTCGCCGCGCGGTGAAACGCTCCGGCGCGAAGAGCCGGCTCGCCGCGATTGCGATTTCAGGCGATGCCGCGATCACCAAGGTCATTCAGATGCCGAAGAGCCTCGGCGAGAATGAATTGGAAGGTCAGGTCGAAATGCAGGCCGACCAGTACATTCCCTTTCCCATGGAAGAAGTCAGCTACGACTACCAAGTCGTGGGACCTTCCGAAAAAGATCCCGACATGCTCGATGTGCTTCTGGTCGCAACGCGAACCGAGAACGTGGAGCAGCGCCAGGCCGCGGTTCAAGCCTCAGGCTTGACGGCGCACTTGGTCGATGTCGAGGCCTTCGCGTTGGAAAACGCCTGTGCCCTGATGCGCCACCAGATGCCCGACGGGGGCGTCGACCGCACTGTGGCGGTGGTCGATTTCGGCGCCAGCAGCACCACCTTCAGCGTGCTGCGCGATCTGCGCGTGATCTACACCCGCGATTTTGCTTTCGGCGGCCAGCAATTGACCGAAGAAATCATGCGCACCTACGGCTTGAGCATGGAAGAAGCGGGCCGCGCTAAGAAGGAAGGCGGCCTGCCCAGCAACTATCAGCCTGAAGTGCTCGATCCGTTCATCGACGACATGACCCAGCAGGTCAGCCGTTCGCTGCAGTTTTATCTGGCCTCCGGCAGCGGCCGCGCGCAGCCGGATCAAATTTTGATTTGCGGCGGCTGCGCCAACATACCGGGCGTGGCCGACGTCATCTCCAGCCGCGTCGGCGTGCCGGCGGACAAAGGTGATCCGCTCGGCAACATGAAGGTGTCGTCCAAGGCCAAAGCCCAAGCAGTGGCACGTGACGCCACCGCATTACTCACAGCCTGCGGCCTAGCGCTGCGCAGCTTCGACTAAAGAGTAGCCATGCCGCGTATTAATCTACTTCCCTGGCGCGAACAAGAACGTAAAGTCCGACGTCGCGAATTCGTGGTCGCCCTAGGCGGCGCCGCTTTCGCCGCAGTCATCTTCGTCTTGGGCGGCAAGCTTCTATATTCCAGCTGGATCGATGCGCAGAACGCGAAGAACAATCTTCTGAAAAAGGAGATCGTCAAGCTCGACGCGCAGATCGCCGACATTCAGGATTTGGAGAACCGCAAGCAACGCCTGGTTGCGCGCATGGAGATCATCGAGAAGCTGCAGCGCAAGCGTCCTGAGATCGTGCATCTGTTCGATGAACTCGTGAAAACGGTTCCCGAGGGCATATACCTCACGCAGATCAAGGAAACCGGCAAGAAGCTCGAGATGAAGGGCGTCGCCCAGTCGAGCACCCGCGTATCGACCTTCATGCGCAACATCGACGCCTCCTCATGGATGGACAACCCGCAGCTGCAGGTGGTCGAGGTCGCCAAGGACTCCGTCACCGGCGGTTCGAGCTTCACTCTCAGCAGCGATGTGGTCGGCGTGGACGTGGACAACGGCGGCGAAACAACGGTTAAGAAGGTTGCGGCGAAATGAACTTTTTAGATCAACTTCGCAGTATCGATCCGCGCGACGTCGGCCGTTGGCCGCTCGCCGTGCGCGGGTTCTTCATTGTCCTGGGCTTTGCCGTGGTCGCAGCCTTCGGCTGGTATATGTTCGTGTGGAATGACGACCGGCCGCTGCTGGAAAAGGCGCAGGCCGATGAGCAGGACCTTCGCGCGCAATTCGAGAGCAAGCAGCAGCGCGCCGCGAATCTCGACGCCTACAAAGCGCAGCTCGCGGAGATGGAGCGCAGCTTCGGCGCCATGCTGCGGCAATTGCCCGGCAAGACGGAGGTGCCGAACCTGCTGGTCGATATTTCGCAAACCGGCCTGGCCGCCGGACTGACCGAGAAATTGTTCCAGCCGGGCAGCGAGAAGAGCAACGGCTTCTACGCAGAGCTGCCGATCAAGATCAAATTGGTGGGCAGCTATCATGACTTCGGCCGCTTCGTCAGCGGCATCGCCGCGCTGCCGCGCATCGTGACCTTGAACGACATCCAGATTTCGCCGGTGGATGCAAAAGGCGGCGGCTACGACAATCTGACCATGGACGTGACCGCCAAGACTTACCGCTACATCGAGGATCAAGGCGGCGCGAAACCGGCGGCGGCAGCGAAGAAAAAAGCGGCGGCGGGAGGCAAGACGTGAGACAGATATCGGGGATTGGCGTCGTCGGCATCGTGCTCGCGGCATTGGTCGTGGGCGGCTGTTCCGGCGGCCAATCGGATTTGCAGAAGTGGATCGAGGCCACCAAGAAAAAGCCGGGCGGACGCATTCAGCCGCTGCCCGAAGTCAAGCCGTACGAGACGTTCGTGTACTCCGCCGGCAACCTGCGCTCGCCCTTCCAGCCGCAAGGGCCGAATGCGGCCAACGGGCTCGCCAGCGCACGCGCCAACACGCGCCGCAACCGGGAGTTCCTGGAGGGCTTTTCGCTCGACACGTTGAAAATGGTCGGCACGTTCAAGGTGGGCAACAGTTTCTACGGGCTGGTGCAATCCAAAGACGGCCTTGTTCACAAGGTTCAGCCCGGCAACTACATGGGGCAGAACGACGGCAAAGTGACCGAAATAACCGGCGGAAGAATTAGCCTGGTCGAAATCATTCCGGATGGTCTCGGCGGCTACATTGAGCGACCGGCTTCGTTGGCATTGGCCAATTGAAGCCACCCAGGGAGACGAAAGCATGATTAGAATTCAATTACGAGCGGCGATGATGTGCGCGACAGCCTTCCTCGCATTGGCTGCGGTCAGTTTCACGGCGCGAGCCGCTGATCCGGTCCAGCTGACGTCAATCGACGTTCAGACCCTGTCGGGTCAGCAGGTGCAGCTCAAACTGCACATGAGCGGTCCGGCGCCGGAGCCGCTGCCGTTCACCATCGACAAGCCCGCGCGTATCGCGTTCGACTTGCCGAATACCACCTTGGCGCTGGCTTCGCGCCGTTTCGACGTGCGTTCCGGCGGCGTCGACACCGTGCTGGCCGCCGAGGCCAATGGCCGCGCGCGGCTGGTGGTGAATGTCGACAGCCTGATGCCGTACACCACGAAGGTGGAGGGCAACGACATCATCGTGACGTTGGGCCAACAGACCGGCGCCGAGGTCGGCAAGCCCGCGGCCGCGCGTGCCGCCGTGACTCAGTCCTCGGGCCCCGCCGAACGTGCTATTCGTACCATCGATTTCAGGCGCGGCGCGGACGGCACGGGCCGGGTCATCGTGCAGCTTACCGACCCGCGCACGCCCGTGAACGTGCGCCAGGAAGGCCAGCAAATCGTCGTGGACTTCGCCGGCACCGCGATGCCGAAGAATTTGATGCGCCGCTACGACGTCATGGATTTCGCGACGCCGGTGCAGACCGTGGATGCCATCAGAGTGGACGGCAGCTCGCGCTTGGTGATCAGCTCGCAAGGGGACTTCGAGCAGCTTGCCTATCAATCCGACAATCAATATACGGTTGAAATCAAAGCCTCCACCAAGCGTACCGCGGGCGCCGAGGAGAAGAAGGAATACACCGGCGAGCGGTTGACCTTGAACTTCCAAGACATCGACGTGCGCTCGGTGTTGCAGCTGCTGGCGGACACCAGCGGCCAGAACATCGTGGTCAGCGATTCGGTCAGCGGCAACCTGACGTTGCGTTTGCAAAATGTGCCTTGGGATCAGGCGCTCGACATCGTGCTGCGCACCAAGGGCTTGGACAAGCGCCGCCAGGACAACGTCATCATCATCGGACCGACGGAAGAATTGGCCACGCGTGAAAAGGCGGAGCTTGCGGCGCATAAAGAGGTGCAAGAACTCTCGCCGACCCATACCGAATTCATGCAGGTCAATTACGCCAAGGTCGGGGACCTGGCGAAACTGATCAGACCGACCGGTGGTACCGGTGGCAAGAACTCCATGCTGTCGCCGCGCGGCAGCCTGTCGATCGATGAGCGCACCAACACGCTATTGGTGCAGGACACGTCGGAAAACCTGGCCGATATCCGCCGCCTGGTGCAAACCTTGGATGTGCCTGTCAAGCAGGTGTTGATCGAAGCGCGCATCGTGATCGTCAGCGACACCTTCGAACGCGACCTGGGCGCCCGCTTCGGCGTCTCCACGGCGCAACAGAACGGCCCCGGCGGTCTTCTGTCCGTGAGCGGCAACGGCACCGGCGCGAACTCGATTTTAGGCACCGGCTTGGGCGGCGCTTCCTTGACGGGGACAACTCTGGACAACCGCTATCAGGTCAACACGCCTGCCGCGAACACCAATGGCAGCATCGGCATCTCATTGCTGGGCGGCAGCTATCTGGTCGATCTGGAACTCTCCGCGGCGCAAAATGAAGGCAAGAGCGAAACCATCTCTTCGCCGCGCATCATTACCGCGAACCAGAAGCAAGCTACCATCATGCAGGGTGTCGAAATTCCCTATCAGGAATCGGCCTCGAGCGGCGCGACGACGACCCAGTTCAAGGACGCGGTGCTCAAGCTCAAAGTTACGCCGCTGATTACCCCTGACAATCGCGTGATCCTGGATCTGGATGTGTCGGACGACTCCGTCGGTCAGCAGGTCACCAGCGCCACGGGCGGCAGTGTGCCGTCGATCGACACGCGCCAAATCGTCACCCAGGTGCTGGTCAATGACGGCCAGACCGTGGTGCTCGGCGGCATTCTCGACACCACCAAGTCGAAGGCCGCCAACAAGGTGCCGTTCTTCGGCGATATTCCCTTTCTCGGAGCTCTCTTCAGGAGCACGACGGATATCAACAACAAGACGGAACTGTTGATTTTCATCACGCCGAAGATTTTGCGTGAGGGATCAAATCTCTACTAACGCCGCTCGCGGGTTGGTTGACGGATGCAGGGGCGCCTCGCGGCGCCCCTTATTTTTGCGGGGGACGTCCGGGCCGGCCGCCCCGTCCGCTATGATCAGCGGCGATCATGCTTTCCAGGCGCAACATCTTTTTGATCGGCCCAATGGGGTCGGGCAAGACCGCGGTCGGAAGGCACCTCGCACGCCTGTTCCGCTACACCTTTCATGACAGCGACGCCGACATCGAGGCAAAAACCGGCGTGGACATCGCATTCATTTTTGAAAAAGAAGGTGAAGCCGGGTTTCGGATCCGCGAACGGGAATCCATCGACCGGCTGAGCCAACTTACGTCCATCGTGTTGGCGACCGGCGGCGGCGCCGTGATTGATCCTAAGAACCGGACGGCACTCGCCGAACGCGGCGTCGTGGTCTATTTGGCCACCTCCGTCAATCAGCAGATCGAGCGTACGCGCCATGGACGGCACCGGCCTCTCCTGCACGATACCGATCCGGAACAGAAGCTGAAGGAGTTGATGGCGCGACGCGCGGTGCTGTATGCCGAGATTGCCGACCTGACCATCAACACCGACGGGCGGCGCGTGCAGCTGGTTGCGGAAGAGATCCACCGCGAGCTGCGGCGGGCGCAGAACGTATAATTACATGGTGCAAATCCTGCAAGTAGACTTGGGCGCCTCCAGTTACCCGATCACCATCGGATCGGGGCTGCTGACGGACCGCAATTTGCTGGACGCTCAAATCCCGGGCCGCGACCTTCTTATCGTGACCAACACCACCGTGGCCAAGCTGTATCTGGCCAAGTTGACCGGCAGCTTCTCCCAACGGCACATCGCGGATTGCATCCTGCCGGATGGCGAGCAGCACAAAACCCTGCAGACCGCCGGCTGGGTATTGGACGCACTGGTGGCGAACAAAATGAATCGGGATGCGACGGTGCTGGCGCTCGGCGGCGGCGTGGTCGGGGATATCGCCGGCTTTGCCGCTTCCTGCTACCAGCGCGGCATTCGATACGTGCAAATGCCCACGACGCTGCTGGCGCAGGTCGACTCCTCGGTCGGGGGCAAGACCGGGGTGAATCATTCGGGCGGCAAGAATCTCATCGGCGCGTTCTACCAGCCGCAGGCGGTCATTGCCGACACGGATGCGCTTGCAACACTACCCGACCGGGAATTGAAGTCTGGGCTCGCTGAGGTGATCAAGCACGGCGTCATCTGGGATCCGCTGCTGTTCGCATGGCTGGAGCGCAAGATTCCGCAGTTGTTGGCGCGGGACGCAGAAGCGTTGAGCTATGCCATCAGCCGGTCATGCGAGATAAAGGCCACAGTGGTCGCGCGCGATGAGCGCGAGCGCAACCTGCGTGCCATCTTGAATTTCGGCCACACCTTCGGCCACGCCATCGAGGCGGCCACGTCTTATGAGAAATACCTGCATGGCGAGGCGGTGGCCTTGGGCATGATCATCGCCATGGACCTATCCTGCCGTTTAGGGTTGGTCGACGCGGGCGTCAAGGAGCGCCTGCGCGACAGCATCGCTCGTGCCGGGCTGCCGATCGAGGCTCCCCGCATCGGCGCGGCGAAAGCGTACGAATTGATGCAAATGGACAAAAAAGTCTTGGGCGGCGCGGTACGCTTGGTGCTGCTCGAGAAGCTCGGGCGAGCGGTCGTCACCGACCAATATTCCAAGGCGGCGCTGGAGGCCACACTTGCCGAGCATTTCGAATGAACGCCGAGCATGGAATGAACGCCGAGCATTCCGAATGAAGCTGCGTGCTCCATGAGCGGGCTCGCGGCCTATGCCGCCCATGCCGAGCACTCGCGCGGACGGCGGCACCCGGAACCTACGCCCGCATACCGGTCGGAGTATCAGCGCGATCGCGACCGGATCGTCCATTCCACCGCCTTTCGCCGCTTGGTCTACAAAACGCAGGTGTTCGTCAACCACGAAGGCGACCTGTACCGTACCCGGTTGACGCACTCTCTCGAGGTCGCCCAGATCGCGCGTACTGCAGCGCGCGCCCTGAATCTGAACGAAGAGCTTTCCGAAGCCGTTTGCCTCGCCCATGATCTTGGGCATACGCCCTTCGGACATGCGGGGCAGGACGCCTTGAACGACTGCATGGCCGACTTCGGCGGTTTCGAGCACAACCTGCAATCGCTGCGCGTCGTCGATGAACTCGAAGAGCACTACGCCGAATTCGACGGCTTGAACCTTACCTTTGAATGCCGCGAGGGCATACTCAAGCATTGTTCCTATAACAACGCGGTGCTGCTCGGGGACGTGGGAGAACGCTTCATCAACCGGCAGCAGCCGGGGCTCGAAGCGCAACTCGCGAATTTCGCGGATGAGATCGCGTACAACAATCACGACGTGGAGGACGGCATCCGTGCCGGTTTGATCAGCATCGAACAACTGTTGAGCGTGCCGCTGTTTCGCGGCTACCACGATGAGGTGCAGGCGAGATATCCGCAAGCAGCGGGCCGCCGGCTCGTTTACGAGATTTTGCGGCGCATGATCAATCATCTGGTGAGCGATCTGATCGATTCTTCCGCAGCGCGCCTGAGCGCCGCGGGCGTGCGCTCGATCGCCGAAGTCAGATCGCATTCCAAGCCGCTCATCGGCTTCAGCGATTCGACAGGTGAAGCGAACTACGCCTTGAAGACGTTTCTGCGCGAGCAGCTCTACAAGCATTACAAGGTGCGGCGCATGACGGCCAAGGCGCGCCGCGTGGTGCGCGAATTGTTCGATGCGTTCTTCAACGATCCGGGTTTGATGCCCGATGAGCATGAAGCGCGCACGCGCCTGGAATTGGTGAGGGGTCCCGCGGGTCGAGCCCGTGCGGTGGCCGACTACATCGCGGGCATGACCGATCGCTACGCCATACTCGAGCACAGCCGGCTGTTCGACCCCAGCGAACGCACATGAGCGCGGCGCTGAAGAACGACCTGCTGCTGCGAGCCCTGCTGCGCGAACCCACGCCGCGCCGTCCGGTTTGGCTCATGCGCCAGGCCGGCCGATACTTGCCCGAATATCGAGCGACCCGCACCCGCGCCGGCGGCTTCCTGGAAATGTGCACCAATCCCGAGATCGCCTGCGAAATCACGTTGCAGCCCGTCGATCGATACCCGCTCGATGCCGCTATTTTATTTTCCGACATTCTGACGATTCCCCATGCGATGAATCTGGGATTGGAATTTGAATCCGGCGAAGGACCCACCTTCGAGCGGCCGGTGCGAACCCGCGCCGATATCGACCGCCTCGGCGCGCCGGACCCAGGCCGGGAATTGAAGTACGTGACCGACGCCGTCGCGCGCGTGCGGCGCGAACTGGGCGGCCGGGTCCCTCTGATCGGCTTTGCCGGCAGTCCCTGGACGGTCGCTACCTACATGGTCGAAGGCGGCAGCAGCAAGACCTTCGGCGTGATCAAGCGAATGATGTACGAATCACCGCGCGATCTGCACCGGCTGCTCGAGCTCCTGGCAAAGGCCACGATCCTGTACTTAAACGCACAAATCGCCGCAGGCGCGCAAGCCGTCATGCTGTTCGATACCTGGGGCGGCGTGCTGACACCGGCGCAGTACGAAGAGTTTTCCTTGCGCCATATGGCTCAGGTGATCGATGCGCTGACGCGCGAGTCGGAAGGACGGCGGGTTCCCAACATCGTTTTTACCAAAGGCGGCGGTGCGTGGCTCGCAAAAATTGCCGCGATCGGCTGCGACGCCGCGGGCGTCGATTGGACCACGGATTTGAGCGAGGCGCGCAAGGCGGTGGGCGGCCGCATCGCGCTGCAGGGCAATCTCGATCCGTCCGCCCTGTTCGCTCCGCCGGATACCTTGCGCGCCGAAACCTTGCGCGTGCTGGACAGCTACGGCACGGGAGCGGGGCATGTGTTCAACTTGGGGCACGGCATTACACCGGATGTCGACCCTGAACGCGTCGCCCTGCTGGTCGAGACGGTTCAGCACTACCAGCTTGCGGCGGCGCGGCCGGCGCTGCCCTGACCGGCCGTCGCCGCCGGCGCGCTTCGCAGTTCGTCGCGCAGTGCGCGGCGCAAAATCTTGCCCACATTGGTCTTGGGCAGCTCGGTGCGGAAATACACGTGCTTGGGGATCTTGTAGCCGGTCAGCGCCTTGCGGCAAAAGGCGATCAACGCTTCAGCTGTGAGATTGGGATCTTTCTTCACCACGAACAGCGCCACGGCCTCGCCGGAATTTTCATCCGCCTGTGCGACCGCGGCGGCCTCGAGCACCCCCGGATGCGCGGCAACCACGCTCTCGACCTCGTTCGGGTAGACATTGAATCCCGAAACCAAAATCATGTCCTTCTTGCGGTCCTCGATAAAGACGAAGCCCTTTTCGTCCATGCGGCCGATGTCGCCGGTGCGCAGCCAATCTCCGAACATGACCTTTTCGGTTTCGTCGGGACGGTTCCAGTAACCGCGCATCACCTGCGGCCCGAAGACGCAGATTTCACCAATCCCGTTGACGGGCAGCTCCTGGCCTGCATCATCGCGAATCGAAACGTCGGTCGAGGAGACCGGAAGTCCCACCGAGCCATTGAAAGCCAAGCCGATGGGATTGGCGGTCACCATCGGCGCGGTCTCGGTGAGCCCCCATCCTTGAGCGACCGTGTTGCCGGTGACTTCCTTCCAGCGTGCAGCCACCACCGGCTGCACCGCCATGCCGCCGGCGAAGGTAGCGCGCAAGGCGCTGAAGTCCACCGATGCAAACCCCGGCGTGTGGAGCAGGGCGTTCAGCAGCGTGTTCACGCCGCTGATGAAATTGAATTTGTACTTCTTCAGTTCCGCCACGAAGCCGGGGAAATCCCGGGGATTGGTGATCAGTACATTGCGGGCCCCCAAGGGCAGGAATGCCAGGCAATTACTGGTCAGCGCAAAGATGTGATACAGCGGCAAGGCCGTTATGACGACGCGGCCGCCGCCCGCTTGCAACGCCGGCCGAATCCACGCCAGCGATTGCAGCAGGTTGGCGACCATGTTGCGGTGGGTGAGCACTGCCGCCTTGGCAACACCGGTGGTGCCGCCGGTATATTGCAGGAAGGCGATGTCGGCGGGTCCCAGCGTCACCGGTTTGAGTTTCAGTCCCAAACCGCTTCCCAAAATCGTCTTGAACGACACCGACCCGGGGATTCTCCACGGCGGCACTTGCTTGCGCACATGCCGCAAGACGAAATTCACCATGAAGCCTTTGGGCACGGCCAGCAGATCGCCGATGCCGGTGACCAGCACGTTCTTCAAATCGGTGTGGGCGAGCACTTGCTGCAGCACATGCGCAAAGTTCTCGACGATGACGATGGCCTTCGCGCCGGAATCCTTCAATTGATGCTCGAGCTCGCGCGGCGTGTACAAGGGATTGGTGTTGACCACCACCATGCCGGCGCGCAATGCCCCGAACAAGGCTATCGGGTATTGCAGGATATTGGGCATCATCAAGGCCACGCGATCGCCGGGAACCAGCCCCGACTTGTGCTGCAGCCACGCTGCAAAGGCGCGGCTGAGCTCATCGAGCTGAGCGTACGTCAGGGTGGCGCCCATGTTGGTGAACGCGGGCAGCGGGCGATAGGTCGAAAAAGCCTCTTCAATCGCCTCCTTGAGCGATGGATAAGCGTCGGGATCGATATCCGCGGGTACCCCGGGCGGGTAGTTATTGAGCCAATTTCGATCCAAGCGGGCGTGCCTCTTGATTTGTAACGCGTGTATAGCACCCGGTAAGGATGCCAGCAACGTTCGCGCGCCCTGCGGGTACACTAGTTGGAATAGGCAAGCGGCGGCGCGCGGTGCAGACTTGAACAATGGAGCCGGGACGATGAGAACTATGCGCCTCATGATCAGCGCCGCACTCTGCGCTCTGATGTCCGGTTGCGTCATCGGAAGCGGTCCGTGCTTATGGCTACAGGTCAGACATGACTTTGTAGGGCGTGTGCACTTCCGCCAATTTCCGCGCAGCGACGGAGTCGACACGGTGCCGATTCTCATTCTGGACAAAACCCAGTACATCTACGCACCGCCACAGAGCTTTCATTGCCTGGCCGCGAATGATGTGCAGTTGGCCGGTATGACGGAATTTCCGAGCAGCATCGGTGAGAATTCGCACGTCATCGTCGATGGCAAGATGATTGAGGGAGTGACGCCCGATGAGCACACCCGATTCATCATCGATGTCATCGGCATCCTCCCGCTCAGGCCGAATCGTTGATGGCGGTCGCATTCGACTACAATCGGTTTACAATCGCTTTCCGGATCCGAAAAACTAGGGAGTGACAATCATGAGAAATATAACTGTTGCCGGCTTGGTTACCGCGCCTCTGCTGGCATTCGTGATGGCGCTGCCCAGTTTTGCGGCGGATCCCGTCTCGACCACCTGCAAGGATGGAACCACCACTGCCTCGACCGGCAAAGGCACATGCAGCGGTCACGGCGGGGTGCTGAAGGCAATGAAGGCCAAGCCGGCCACTGCAGCTGCGACGGCTACACCCGCCACTCCGGCAGCGCCGGCCGCAGCGCCTGCGCCATCCTCCACCGCCGCCAAGACGGCGACGGCAAGCAAGTCAGCGCCGAGCACGCCTGCCGGCAACACCGATCCCACGGGTGCGACGGCGAAGTGCAAGGACGGCACGTATTCCAAGTCCGCGCACCGCAGCGGTACGTGCTCCAGTCACGGCGGCGTTGCCGAGTGGCTGACCCCTGCGAAGTAAGGGAACGGATCAGCACGATTGGCTGGGAACGTGGGCGGCGATGCCGCCGCCCTCGACTCGAGCCGCGCATGCGCTATTTGTGAAGCAAGGGTATTAGCGCCGGCCATACATTGTCGAGCAAGATGGGTTGGCCCAATTCGTTCGGATGGATATCGTCGCCCTGCAGGAGACTCGGAGAAAGGGCGATATCGGTCAGCAGGAAGGGTACCACCGGTATCTTCTTCTCGCGCGCCAAATCGCTGAAAACCATGGCAAATTGCTCGGTGTACTGCGGTCCATAATTGGGCGGCATCCGTATTCCGAGCAGCAGCACTTTCGCGCCGGCGGCGGATGCCAGCGCCACCATTTGGGTCAGGTTGGCGCGCATTTGCGCAATCGGCAGCGCGCGCAGGCCATCATTGCCGCCTAGTTCCAGGATCACGATGCTCGGGTGATGCACCTCGAGCGCACGCGGCAAGCGTGCCAGACCCCCCGCGGTGGTTTCGCCGCTGACGCTGGCGTTGACGACTTGGTAACCGTAACCTTGCGACTTGAGCCGCGTCCTGAGCAATTCCACCCAGCCTTGTTCTACGCGCGGCAGCCCGTAGCCGGCGCTGATGCTATCGCCGAATACGAGAATCATCGGTGCCTCGGCATGAGCCGGGGCGGTTGCAACCATCAAGACGAATAGGGCCAAAAGCCGTTTCACGAGAGCTCCTGATGCAAGATCAAATCGTTCTCGAAGCCAAGAATGTCTCGAAGACCGTCGCCAGCCCCGATGGGCCTTTGACCATTCTCGCCGATGTGAGCCTGACTGTGCGAACCGGCGAGACCCTGGCGATTGTCGGGGCTTCCGGCGCGGGCAAATCCACCTTGCTGGCGCTGCTTGCGGGACTCGACGCGCCGAGCACCGGCCGTGTTCTGATTGCGGGCACTGATCTTACCGAGCTCGACGAGGATGGGCGCGCGGCCATTCGCGGCAAGCACGTCGGGTTCGTATTTCAGTCCTTTCATCTCATTCCCTCGCTCACCGCCATTGAGAACGTCATGTTGCCGCTCGAGCTGAGCGGACGGCGCGATGCGCGCCAAGCGGCGGCGGCGGCGCTCTCGCAGGTGGGGCTCACACCGCGCCTCACGCATTACCCCAAACAATTGTCGGGCGGCGAACAGCAGCGCGTCGCAATCGCGCGCGCGTTCGTGACGCATCCCGCAGTGCTGTTTGCCGATGAACCCACGGGAAACTTGGATACCGCCACGGGGCAGCGCGTCACCGATCTTTTATTCGAATTGAATCGCAGCGCCCGCAGCACGTTGGTGCTGGTCACCCATGACCGCAGCCTCGCGAAACGCTGCGGTCGAATGCTGGAGCTGGATGCGGGACATGCGGTTAACGGCCGCATGGAACGCGAAGCGGTAAATTGATGCAGGCACTGCGATTCGCATTGCGAAATCTCTGGCGCGACGTCAAGTCGGGCGAGCTGTCGGTGCTGCTGCTGGCGCTGCTGGTGGCGGTGCTGTCGTTGACCGCAGTGGGGTTTTTTACCAGCCGCATCTCCCAGGGCGTGCGCGCACAGGCGGCGGAGGTGCTGGCGGCGGATTTGCGGCTGGAGGCGCCGACGCCGATTCCGCAGCGTTATTTCGAGGACGCGCACAAGCGGGGGCTGCGCACCGCGCAGGTGGTGTCGTTTCCCACCGCGATTTTCAGCGGCGATTTGAGCCAGCTCGCGGCCATCAATGCGGTGTCGTCCGAGTATCCCTTGCGCGGGCATTTGCGCATAGCGGACGCACCCTTCGGCACGCCGCGAACCACCGATCATATTCCCGGCCGCGGCGAGGTGTGGATCGATGCGCGCATCATCGCGCAGCTGAAGCTGGAACTCGGCGCGACATTGCGCATCGGCGCAGCGTCTTTTCGCGTGACCGAGGTGCTCGATTACCGGCCGGATCAAGGTACCGGCTTCGTCAACCTCGCGCCGGCGGCACTGCTCAACCATGAGGATATCGCTGCGACGCAGCTCATTCAGCCGGGCAGCCGGGCCACCTATGCAGCGCTGTTCGCGGGGCCGCCCGCGGCGGTCGCGGAATTCCGTGAATTCTTGAGTCAGGCGAAGACCCCGGGCGAGCGCTTGCGGGACGTGGAGGAATCCAGCCGCCAGTTGAATTCCGCCATCGACCGCGCCAGCCGGTTTTTGAATCTGGCCAGCTTAGCCTCGGTGTTGCTGGCTGCCGTGGCGGTCGTGATGGGCGCGCGCCGCTATGCCGCGCGCCACATCGACGCGGTCGCGTTGATGAAGTGCATGGGCGCGGCGCAGGGTTTCGTGCTGTCGATTTCCATCATCGAATTGACCTTGCTGGCTTTATTTGCGGTAGCCATCGGGACCGCACTCGGCTATCTCGCGCAATCCGGATTGGTGCTGCTGCTCAAGAGTCTCATCCGCAATGAGCTTCCCGCCGCGTCGTTGGCACCGCTGCCGGTTGCGCTGGTGACGGTGCTGGCCATGCTCATTGGTTTCGCGCTGCCGCCCCTGCTGCAATTGAAGAGCACGCCGCCCGCCCGGGTGCTTCGCAAGACCATGACCGCGCCGCCGCTGCGCTACGGCGTGAGCTACCTGCTGGCGCTCGCCGCGCTGTTCGCGATTCTGTGGAGCATGGTGCGGGACACGCAACTGGTGCTCTCCGTGCTGGCCGGGGTGCTCGGCGCCGGCGCGGTGCTGACCCTGGCAGGCTACGCGCTGGTGAGGCTGACCAGCCGGTTGCGTGGCGGCGTCGGCGTCGCCTGGCGCTACGGCCTCGCCAATGTGTCGCGGCGCGGCACGGGCAGCGTGGTGCAGATCGTGGCGTTCGGCTTGGGTCTCATGGTGCTGTTGCTGCTCGCGGTGGTGCGCGGCGACTTGCTGGCCGATTGGCGCCGCAGCCTGCCGAACGATGTGCCCAACAATTTCCTGGTCAATATCCGCCCCGAACAGCGCCAGGCGTTGCAGGGTTTTTTGACCGCGCACGGCTTCGGCTCGCCGCAAATGTATCCGATGGTGCGCGCGCGCATCACGGCCATCAATTCTGCATCGCCCGAAGCGCTTAAATTGCGCGGCGACAACGCGCGCGGCTTTGCTGAACGCGAGCAGAATCTGACCTGGTCGGCCGACCTGATGAAAGACAACCAACTGATCGCCGGGCGATGGTGGACGGCGGCCGATGCCGGCAAGCCGCTGGTGTCGATATCGTCGGAATATGCGGATGCCTTGCACTTGAAGGTCGGCGACAAGCTCAGCTTCGATGTCGCCGGCGAACCATTGACGGTTCAGGTCGCGAGCATCCGCAAAATCCGCTGGGATAGCTTCAGGCCGAATTTCTTCCTGGTGTTTCCGCCCGGCCTGCTCGACGGCGCCGCGGGAACCTACATGACCAGTCTGTATCTGACCGCTGCGCAGCGGCCCTCGCTGGTCGATCTTGTGCGGCAATTCCCGACGATATCGGTTTTCGACGTCGATGCCATCTTGAGACAGATCCGCGACATCATGGATCGCGCGTCCTTGGCCGTGCAGTACGTGTTTCTGTTCACGCTGGCCGCCGGAATCGTGGTGCTGCTGGCCGCGGTGCAATCGACCCGCGATGAGCGGCGCTACGAAAGCGCGATGCTGAGGACCTTGGGTGCAAGCCGACGCACGGTGCTGCAGGGCGTGGCGGCGGAATTTTCGGCACTGGGCTTTTTATCGGGCACGTTGGCCGCATTCGGCGCCACCGCCATCGGATGGCAGCTGGCGCAGAACCTGTTCGCGCTCGAGTACACGCTCGATCCGATGGTGTGGGTTGCCGGGCTGGTGTGCGGCACCGTGCTCGTGGGTTTGAGCGGAACGCTGGCGACGCGCAGCGTGGTGAACACGCCGCCGATCGTCACCTTGCGAGACGATTGATCGATTGGCCCCGGCGAGCGAGGCGAGCGAGGCCGCGCCGGCGCGGCTATTCAACTTCGAGCAGCAACCAGCCGATGGCGACCGGAATGCCGCGCAGCGGCAGCGCTTCGATGCGCACGGTGTAGGTGCCGGCCGAGAGGCCGGTGGAATTCAGTGTCAGGCGCAGCTCGCCGTTGGAGTCCTTCAGCAAGTTGTTGAGGACCAACGCTCGGCCCTGGTCCTTCTTGTCGACGAACATACGAAATTGCTGCAACTTTTGTGTGTAGCCAAGATCGATGTGCACGTCCATCAACAGCGGCGCCGCTCGATTCAGCTTGAGCTTGGCTTGGCCGATACCGGGTGCGTGATCCGGCGCGATGTACACGGCTTTTTCAACGGCAGGCTGCACCAGCGGGCCTTGGGTCAGCACGTGCTTGGTGTCTTCGAGCTTTCCCTGCAGCAGCGCGTACTTTCCGGCGAGCGACCAAAAGGCCACCAAGCAGACGAAGGCAACCGCGGCCAGACCGATCAGCACATAGACGCTTTTCCACCACGGTGCTCTGGGTTCGCCCAAGTCCTGCGGTTTGCCGCTGGCCTCCAACAGCTTGAGGCTGGCGTGCGTGCGCGCGGACAGCTTGAGTTCATTCAGATAGTCCGGATGAGCACGGCACCATTGCTCGAGATCCCGGGCGCCCTTGAAGGGCAGCTTGTTGTCCAAATACTTCTCGACGAGCTTGTGATCTTCGATGAATTTACGATCGAAGCGCGGCGAGACTGGCGCTGATTTTCCTCGTTCGATGGTGCGGGCGTTCATTGCGAAACATTCCTTAGAACGGCTATTTTGCCGCGTCCTCCGTGCGCAATATGTGAAATGATCGGCATATAGGCCGCGCGCCGCGGCGCGGCTGAGACCGGCGTCACGATTTAGCGCTGTCGAATGCTCGATTCCACGACATCGCATACCGCGGCTATGGCCGATTCGCGGGTGCTGGATTTGCGCCAGACGGCGCCGACCGTACGTGAGGGCTTGGGTTTCTGGAATTGCCGAACAACCAAGCCGCGCTGCGACCCATAGGGCGATTCCACCGCCATCTCCGGCAGCAAGGTGATGCCCAGGCCTGCTACCACCATCTGACGCAGCGTCTCCAGGCTGGTGGCGCGGAAATCTTGCGCCTCATGCACATCGACGCGGCTGCACACCTCGAGCGCCTGATCGCGCAGGCAGTGACCGTCCTCCAGCAACAGCAAAGTCTGGCCGTTCAGGTCGGAAACCTTGATGCGGCTTTTGGCAGCCAGCGGATGATGGAGCGGCAGAGCCACAGTAAAGGCCTCTTCGTACAGTGCGCGCGATTCCATGCCGTCGCTCAGCATCGGCAGGGCCATGATCCCCAGATCGATCTCGCCATCGCGCAGGCGCTTCAGCAGCGCTTCGGTCTGGTATTCATACAGCATCAATCCCAACTGCGGCACCGTCTTGCGGATCTTCGGCATGACGCGGGGCAACAGATACGGTCCAATCGTCGGAATCAGCCCCATCTTCAGCTTGCCGGCGAAGGGATCGGTGTTGCTGCGCGCCAGCGCGATGATTTCTTCGCTCTCGTCCAGCATGCGCCGCGCGCGCACGACGATTTGCTTGCCGACCTCGGTGAGCTGCGTGTTCTTCGGCTGCCGCTCCACCAATTTCACGCCCAGAAATTCTTCGAGCTTTTTCAGCTGCGCCGACAAGGTCGGCTGACTGACGAAGCAGCGTTCGGCCGCTTTGCCGAAATGACCCGTGTCGGCCAGCGCAACCAGATACTTAAGATCCTTGAGGTTCATGGTTGCTTGGAATTGGCGGGCCGTTGAGATTCGTCGGTTAAACCCATAGATGAAGTCTATCATTTTGATCATTACAATCAATATGACTAATATATCTGGCGCTGCTAGCATGCTTCCCAGTTCTCAAAAAAACCTCAGGAGTGTGCCCATGTCTCTGATCAACACCGAAATCAAGCCCTTCAAGGCTACCGCCTACCACAACGGCAAGTTCGTGCCGGTGAGCAACGAAACGCTCAAGGGCAAGTGGTCCGTGTTCGTATTTTATCCCGCGGATTTCACCTTTGTGTGTCCCACCGAGCTCGGCGATCTCGCCGACAACTACGCGGAATTCAAGAAATTGGGCGTCGAAGTCTACGGCGTGTCCACCGATACGCACTTCGCTCACAAGGCGTGGCATGACGCGTCGGACACCATCAAGAAAGTGCAGTACCCGCTGGTCGGCGATCCGACCGCGACGCTGGCACGAAATTTCGAGGTCTTGATCGAGGAGCAGGGACTCGCCTACCGCGGGACGTTCGTGATCGACCCGGAGGGTAAGATCAAGGTGATGGAAGTGCACGACAACGGCATCGGCCGGGACGCCAAGGAATTGCTGCGAAAGGTCAAGGCAGCCCAATACGTCGCTTCGCATCCGGGCGAAGTGTGTCCGGCGAAGTGGACTCCGGGCTCCGACACGCTCAAGCCGTCGCTCGATCTGGTCGGGAAGATCTAGCGGACGCCATCGTTCAAGGCCGAAGGAGCGCAACATGCTCGATACCAACTTGAAAAACCAGCTGCGGGGCTATCTGGAGCGGATTTCGCAGCCGGTGGAAATCGTCGCCTCGCCGGACGAGAGCGATAAGTCACGCGAAATGCTCGAGCTGCTGAAGGACATCGAGTCGGTCTCCGGCCTGGTGAAGGTGAATCCACAGCACGACGGTGCGCAGGTGAAGCCGTCATTTGCCTTGCGCCGCCCCGGAGCGGCGGCGCAGGTCCGGTTTGCGGGAGTGCCGATGGGACATGAATTTACGTCCCTGGTGCTCGCCTTGCTGCAAGCCGGCGGCTATCCGCCGAAAGTCGATGAAGCCGTCGTCGAGCAGATCCGCGCGCTGGATGGCGACTACAACTTCGAGACCTTCGTGTCGCTGACCTGTCAGAGCTGTCCGGACGTGGTGCAGGCGCTCAATGCCATGGCTGCGATCAATCCGAAGGTCCGCCATACCATGATCGACGGTGCGGTGTTTCAGGACGAAGTTACGCGGCGCGAGGTGATGGCGGTGCCTGCGGTTTTTCTAAACGGCCAGCCCTTCGGCCAGGGCCGCATGGAGCTCGGGGAGATCATCCAAAAGCTGGATTCCGGTGCCTCTAAGCGTGAAGCCGAGAAACTAAATGCCAAGGCGCCCTATGATGTGCTGGTGGTCGGCGGCGGACCGGCCGGCGCCGCTGCGGCGATTTATGCCGCGCGCAAGGGCATCCGCACCGGTATTGCGGCCGAACGCTTGGGGGGGCAATTGCTGGACACGGTCGGCATCGAGAATTTCATTTCGGTCAGGGAGACGCAGGGCCACAAATTGGCTTCCGGTTTCGAGCAGCATGTGACCACCTATGATGTGGACGTGATGAATTTGCAGCGCGCGGAGGCTTTGGTTCCAGGCGAGCTCATCGAGCTGAAGCTGGCCGGCGGCGCTTCGCTCAAGGCCCGGTCCGTGGTCATTGCGACCGGCGCGCGCTGGCGGGAAATCAACGTGCCAGGCGAGCGCGAATACCGCAACCGCGGCGTGGCCTACTGCCCTCACTGCGACGGACCGCTGTTCAAGGGCAAGCGCGTCGCCGTGATCGGCGGCGGCAATTCCGGCGTCGAAGCGGCCATCGATCTTGCGGGTTTGGTCAGCCACGTCACGCTCATCGAGTTCGATCCGCAGCTGCGGGCCGACGCGATCTTGACGCGCAAGCTGATGAGCCTGACCAATGCGACCGTGATCACAGGTGCGCAAACCACCGAAGTGGCGGGCGACGGCCAGCGCGTCGTCGGCCTCAAGTACAAAGAGCGCTTAGGCGGCACGATGCGCGACCTCGAGGTCGCCGGCGTGTTCGTGCAAATAGGCCTGATACCCAACACCGATTGGCTGAAGGGAACGGTCAAGCTCTCGCCGCGCGGCGAAGTGGAGGTCGATGCGCGCGGACAGACTTCCGTGCCGGGCGTTTTCGCTGCCGGCGACTGCACCGTCGTTCCCTACAAGCAAATCGTCATCGCGGTGGGCGAAGGCGCCAAGGCTTCCTTGAGCGCCTTCGATCATCTCATTCGTTCGCCTCTGCCGGCGGCTGCGTGAAGCATGGCGGAAACTGCGCCCCCCCGTCGATTTTCCGCCGGCGTCGTGGTGGTGTATCTGGCCGGCGCCGTCGTGCAGTATCTGCTGCTGCGCGCTTATAGGAATTGGGACTTCCCAAAAGGGTTGGTCGAGCCCGGCGAGCAACCGCTGGACGCGGCGCTGCGCGAGGTGCGCGAGGAAACCACGCTGGAGAATCTGGTGTTCGATTGGGGCTTGGGATTCATCGACACGGGACCGTATAACAAGGGAAAGATTTCCCGCTACTATCTGGCGCGCAGCGGCGCGACAAGCGTGCACTTGCCGATCAATCCGGAACTGGGTTTTCCCGAACACCAGGAGGCGCGCTGGGTGGGGTTCGATACCGCGCTCTCCATGGTGTCGCCGCGATTGTTTCCCGTCATGCGCTGGGCAAGCGAGATGATCGCTATGCCGGCGGCCGGCATCCCGGCCGGCAAGCCGCTCGCCTAAAGAACAATGACGCCGCGGCCGATTTCGAAGGCATCGCCGCCGACGAACACTTGACGCTCGGTACTTACATCGAGAAAAAGCGTCGAGGGACGGCCGACATATTCTCCCTGTGAGATCTGCAATTGCACCGGCAGCGGGCGCTGCATCGCCAGGTGCCAGGCGCCGAAATTCGCGGTTGCGGAGCCTGTGGCGGGATCTTCGAGTATTGCACCGCCGACGGGAAAGAAAAAACGCCCCAACGCCGGTGCGCGGCCCTTCTCGGTGCTGCCTGCGATTTCGCCGCCGCGGCTTTCGCCGCCGATACTGAATAGGTAGGCCATGCTGAGGCGGTCTTCGCTGCGGATCTCGTTCATGGCGGACGCTTCGGGAACCGCGCGGCGCACGGCCTCGATCGAGGTGAGCGGCACCACGAGCTGTTCCTTGCCGGCCTTGACCCACAGCGGGCGCTCGCCGATATCGCGCGCTTGAAGACCCAGCGCCGCGGCCAGCGTTGCGCGCGGCACATCCAACTCGCGCGAGGTGGCGCCCAACGCGGTCAAGGTCCAGCGGTCGCCTGAGGCGCGCACAGGAATGAGGCCGGCCTGCATTTCGAGCACCAGTGAGTCGCCGCCGAGCTTCAGGGCGCGGCAGACATGCGCGCTGCCGAGCGTCGGGTGTCCGGCGAAGGCCATTTCATAGGCGGGGGTAAAAATCCGCACGCGGGCATTCGCGCGGGTGGAAGGCAGAATGAATGTGGTTTCGGAGAGATTGAACTGGCGCGCCAGCGCCTGCATGTCTTCGCCGCTCAAGTTCTCCCCGTTTTCGAAGACGCACAGCGGATTGCCGGTATACGGAACGTGCCCTTGGGTGAACACATTGACGATGCGGAACGGGTGAGTTGCCATTGGCGCATTGTCTCACCCGTCCGCGATCGCGGGTCATATCCCTATGGCATAAATCTATGGTGAGGATTATCGGAAGGGACGCACCACCACAACGGGCGCAGGCGCCACTACCGCCACGCGTGGGCCGTAGTATCCGCGGTGATAACCATAAGGCGCCACCACGCAGCCGCTGATGGCAATAATACTCATAGGAATCAACAACATACTAAGCTTACGCATGACATCCTCCTAAACGTTTTTCCGCTCTCAGGGGAATCAACGCGGCAGCGCCGAGGCCGATGACCGAGATGACCAAAGCTTAAGGCGCTCCCGTGCGCGTCATTCGAGGGTGCATCACGCTAGGGTATGGAAGACCTTTTGCACGTCGTCGTCCTGCTCCAGCTTGTCGATCAGCTCCAGCACTTCTTTGGCTTGAAGTTCGGGCAACTCGGTCGGCACCAAGCAGACGTATTCATGCTCGGCCGAGAGCGGGGTGATGCCGCGCCGTTCCAGCGCTTCCTGCAGCTTGCCGAAATCATTGAAGGCGCCGCGGATCAGCAGCTGCGGCTCGCCCTTATCGCCGGTGCTGTCGCCCATTTCCTCGAGACCGTAGTCGATGAGATCGAGTTCGAGTTCATCGTGGTCCTTGACGTGAGAGGGGTCGACGCGAAATACGCCCATTTTCTTGAACAAAAAGCTGACGCTGCCGGTGGTGCCCATGTTGCCGGCGCCTTTCATGAAAATATTGCGCAAGGAAGCGACGGTGCGGGTGGGATTGTCGGTCGCCGCTTCCACCAACAAGGCGACGCCGTGCGGTGCATAGCCTTCGTAGAGAATTTCCGAATAGTTGGCCGCATCCTTGCCGGAGGCCCGGCGAATCGCGGCATCCGTCTTGTCCTTCGGCATGTTGACGGCGCGCGCGTTCTGCAGCACCCGGCGCAGCGTCGGGTTGGATGCCGGGTCGGGACCGCCGGCATGCACCGCGATGGCGATGTCCTTGGCTACCCGCGTGAACTGCTTGGCCATGCGGTTCCAGCGGGCGAACATGGCGTGCTTTCTGACTTCAAAAATGCGTCCCATGTCGACTATGGTAGCAATACGCGGTCAAACCGCTAGACTTGCGGCTCCTTTCCGAAGGCATTCCTATGAGCGCGGTCCCCTCTGACGCGATTGAAAATAGCGTGAGTTTCCGCGATCTGGCGCTGTCGGACGCGGTGCTGAAAGCACTTGCCGACGTGGGCTACGAGTCGCCGTCGCCGATTCAGGCGCAGACCATTCCGGTGCTCTTGTCGGGTCAGGACATGCTGGGACAGGCGCAAACCGGCACGGGCAAAACCGCGGCCTTTGCGCTTCCTGCGCTCACGAGAATCGACCTCTCGCGGCACGAGCCGCAGGTGCTGGTGTTGGTTCCAACCCGGGAACTCGCCCTGCAGGTGTCGGAAGCCTTCCTGCGCTACGCCGCACACTTGAAGGGTTTCCATGTGCTGCCCATCTATGGCGGCCAGAGCTACCAGCCGCAGCTGAACGCCCTGCGCCGCGGCGTGCATGTGGTGGTGGGCACGCCCGGGCGGGTCATCGACCACATGAATCGCGGCACCTTGAAGCTCTCGGGCCTGACGCTATTGGTGCTGGATGAAGCCGACGAAATGCTGCGCATGGGATTCATCGACGCGGTCGAAAGCATCCTCGAGCAGACCCCGCCGCAGCGGCAGGTGGCGCTGTTTTCGGCCACGATTCCGGCGCCGATCCGCCGGATTGCCGCTAAGCACTTGCGCACTCCGGTGGAAGTCACGATCAAGAGCAAGACCAGTACGGCCACCAACATCCGCCAGCGCTATTGGATGGTCAGCGGCATGCACAAGCTGGATGCGCTGACGCGCATTCTCGAGGCGGAAAGCTTCGACGGCATGCTGATATTCACGCGCACCAAGCAATCCACGGTGGAACTTGCGGAAAAACTCGAGGCGCGCGGCTTTGCGGCCGCGCCGCTGAACGGCGATATTGCCCAGCCCCTGCGCGAACGCACCGTCGCGCGCCTAAAGGCCGGGCAAATCGATATCCTGGTGGCCACCGATGTCGCCGCGCGCGGACTCGACGTGGAGCGCATCGGACATGTGGTGAATTACGACGTGCCCTACGACACCGAATCCTATGTCCACCGCATCGGCCGCACCGGCAGAGCGGGCCGCAAGGGCGAGGCCATCCTGTTCATCGCCCCGCGCGAGCGCAACATGCTGCGCGCCATCGAGCGCGCCACGCGGCAGGTGATCGAACCGATGAACCTGCCGAGCGTCGATGCGGTGAATACGTTGCGAATCGCCAAGTTCAAGCAACGGATCACCGAAACAATCGCCAAGGGCGATGCGAATCCGTATCGGCCCGTGATCGAGCAAATGGAAACCGAGTCCGGCGCGGCCTTGATCGATATCGCCGCGGCCCTCGCGAGCCTGGCGCAGGGAAGCACGCCTCTGCTGCTGGCGGCCAAACCCGAGCGGCCGGCGGATGCGCCCCCCCTCAAGCGCGAGGAAATGCGGCGGGAAGAACCGCCCCGCCGAGAGGCGCGCGATTCCGGTCGCGAGGCGCCAAAGGGCCGGGATGCCGATCGCGAAGAGGGTCCCCGCAAATCGGGACCTGCGCAGATGGAAACTTTTCGCATCGAAGTAGGGACGGTACATGGAATCAAGCCCGGAAATATCGTCGGGGCCATCGCGAACGAGGCGAACATCGAGGGTGTGCACATCGGCAGAGTCGATATCCGCGATGATCACAGCTACGTCGACCTGCCGGAGGGCATGCCGAAGCCGATATTCAAGCAATTGCAGAAAGTGCGGGTCGCGGGTCGGGAGTTGCGGATCAGCCGCGTGACCGAAAAACCGCCGAAGCCGCCGCGCGCGACCCTGGGACGACATCCGGGTACCTTAAAATCAGTTCGTTCACAACTCGCCAAGAGGAGATAAGTCATGGGCAAGGGCATGGATCGAAAAAAGGAAGACAAGAAAAAGCCGGCCAAGACGCTGGAAGAGAAGCGCGCCGCGAAGCGCGAGAAGAAAGCGGCGCGGGGCTAGAGATTGCGGCGTTGAAGATTGCGGGCTGATTGCCGGCCGCCGTTCAAATCACGCGGCCGCGGCGCCCGCCGCTGCGAAAGTCGCGGATGTTGGCGGCCATTTCGTCGATACAGCGTTGCCGCGCCTCGCGTGCCGCCCAAGCGATGTGAGGCGTCACCAATAGATTGGGAATCTGATCGTCGACGAGGGGTTCGTCTTCCTGCGGCGGCTCCTGAGGCAGGACGTCGATGCCCGCGCCCCCGAGCTGCCCGGCTTTCAAGGCGGCGGCGAGCGCCGTGCCGTCAACGAGCGCTCCGCGCGACGTATTGATCAGCAACGCGTCCGGCTTCATCAGTTCGAGTTCACGCGCGCCGATGAGACCGCGCGTCGCATCGCTGAGCGGGCAGTGCAGGGAGACGATGTCCGCGGTCCTGAGGAACTCATCGAGCGGCACGCGGTCCGCTCGAGGCGGCGCGCCGGGGCGGTCGGCGATAATCACGCGCATGCCGAACGCTTCTGCGATGCGCGCAGCGCCGCGGCCGAGTTCGCCCCAGCCGACCACGCCGAACACCCGGCCCTGCAGTTCGCGGATGGGACGCGAGAGAACGGCGCTCGATCGGCCGCTCGCCCAGGATCCGTCCTTGGAAAAGCGCGAGAACTCGTCCACATGCTGGGTGAGACTCAAGATCAACCCCCAGACGTGCTGAACCACCGAGGCCGTGCAATACGCGCGGACATTGCACACCGCGATACCGCGCTCGCGCGCGGCAATCAAGTCGATATGATTGGTGCCGGTGCCGGCCTGCGCGATCAGCTTCAATTGCGGCGCGCCCGACAATAGTTCTCGCGACAGCTCAAGCTTGTTGAGCAGCACGATGTCCGCATCGCGAACGCGCTCGGCGGTTTGCGCTTCGCTCATCTCGTACAGGATCAAGTTGCCGGATGCTTCGCGCAAGCGGGCGAGATCGAGATCGCCGTTCGAGACGGTGTCGTAATCCAAGAAGACGGTTTTTAGAGGACGCGCGTTCATGAGTTGGTAGAATAGGCGACTCCTATGAAAATTACCGCAGTCAGAGTCTTGATCGGCGTGAATGTGCTGGTCTTCCTGTTGCAGGACATGTCGGACGGCTTGGTCGATACGATGTTCGGCCTCTGGCCGCTGCAACCCATCGAAGGGCATGTGTACTTTCATGCGTGGCAGATCGTGACCTATGCGTTCCTGCATAACACATCACAGATCAGCCATATCTTGTTCAACATGTTCGGGCTTTGGATGTTCGGCGAGGAAATCGAACGCTATGTCGGGCCACGCAGGCTGCTCGCCTGTTATTTCGCCTCGGTGGTGACCGCGGCATTGAGCCAGCTGTTCGTACCCATGCTGTTCGGCGCGCCGCCGGCGCCGACCATCGGCGCGTCGGGCGGCGTATTCGGTTTGCTGCTGGCCTATGCCGTCATGTTTCCTCATCGCAAGGTCGTGCCGCTGATTCCGCCTATTCCGATGCCGGCGTGGTTGTTCGCGACCATCTACGCGTGCATCGAGCTTTTCCTGGGCGTGACCGGAACGCTGTCGGGCATCGCGCACTTCGCGCATTTGGGCGGCATGGTGGGCAGCGCGTTGGTGCTCATGCAGTGGCGAGCGACGCTGCGGAAAACCCGTTAGGCTTATCGCATGAGGACTAAAATTCTCGTGAACGTGGCGGGCGTCTTGGCCGGCCTTGCCGCCGCGGCCGTCCCCGCGCACGCGGAGTGGGTAAATCGGGTGACCGACGGCATCATGGGGACGCGCATCACCGTGGAGCTTTGGTCGGAGGACCGGCGATCAGCGGAAGCCGCCATCGATGCGGTGCTCGACGAGATGCGCCACATCGATGAATCGATGAGCACCTACAAGCCGACCAGCGAGGTCTCGCAGGTCAACGCAAAGGCCGCGGACGGGCCGATGCACATCAGCAAGGAATTATTCGACCTTCTGGTGAAGGCCAAGGAATACTCAAATATTACCGACGGCGCCTTCGACATCACCTATGCCAGCGTCGGTTACATGTACAACTTTCGCAAACACATCAGACCGGACGAGGCGCAGATCGCCAAAGCGCTGCCGGCGGTCGACTATCACCATGTGATCCTGGATCCGAAAGCTCAGACGGTACGATTTTCCCAAAAAGGGGTGCGCATCGATTTGGGCGGCATCGCGAAGGGTTATTCGGTGGACTGTGGCATCGATGTGCTCAAGGCGCGCGGAGTCACCCGGGCGTATGTCTCCGCGGGCGGCGACAGCCGCATCATCGGCGATCGCTTCGGCAAGCCCTGGATGGTGGGCATCCGCGATCCGCGCAAGGGGGAGGGCGAGGTGATCGCGAGCATTCCGCTGGTGGATGCCGCCATTTCCACCTCCGGCGACTACGAGCGCTTCTTCGACGAAGGCGGCGTTCGCTATCACCACATCATCGATCCGCATACCGGCCATTCGGCCAGCAAGGTGCGCAGCGCGACCATCATCGGGCCCTATGCCACGCGCACCGACGGCCTCTCGAAAACGGCGTTCGTGCTCGGACCCGAGAAAGCCATGGAAATCTACAACCGCATCGACGACATCGACGCCATCATCGTCAAGCTCGACGGCACGGTGGTGTTTTCGAAGGGCATGCAGCGCGGCAAGGCGGGAGCGCCGCCGCCCCCGCCCAAATAGCCCGCGGCTGCGCAGTCATCGAAACGCGATGATCTTTGCCTCCTCGCAGGCATGTAGATAATCGCTGACGAGTTCCAACGGGATCGGCCCGAGCTCTCCGGACACGGCATCGCGGATGTCGGCAACGGAGCGCTTGCCGTCGACGAAATTGACGATCTCATAGGCGTAGATCGCTCCGCTGTCCTGCGCGTTCAGCAGGCGGCTCGAACCGGCGTCGAGCAATTTGATCTCGTGCAGGCGCTCCGAACTCAAGCGATCGCGCAGCACGTCATCGTTTTGAAACATCAATGGACCGAATTCGCCGATGCGACGCGGCACCCGGGCCGCCTCCGCCGTGGTGTGCCACGCCGGCACCCCGGCGCCGCGCATGCCTCGTACCGCCGCAGCCTGACTCAGCCAGCCGTTGAATGCGTCGGCCTGGGTTTTGAGCGCCTGCATGAACGGCGCGATCTTAAGCGCCCGGCCGTGCGTGAACACGGCAAAGGACTGCAAGGCCATCTCTTCGCGGTGCAGCGCCTGGTTCATGAGGTTGTGGGCCTCGAACAATGCATCGGACGCGGCTTCCGGCTGCTGCGTGAGCTCGAGCGCCCGCTCGAAGCCTTGCGCCAGCCGCCGTTCTGCGCGCGCCGTGAAGTAGGGCAGCAGCAGCGCCCATCGTGCCGCCTGCAGCGAAGCGTAGGTGTAGCCGGACGCGGCGCCCAAGAGCGCCACGCGCCGCAGCTTGGTGGGATCGATCTGCAGCAGCGTGTCGTGATCGGTATGAATATAAATGTCCGGCCAGTCGCGCAAATACAGCGAGGGCACGGCGATGGTGGACGAGTCATAGTCGTCGTGGTCGCTGCCCTCCGCGTACGGCGTCTCATCGACAAAGAAGGCATTGCGCGTGCCGGGTGCACCGTTGCGATCTTCGACGACGGCTGCTTCCTTATGGCTGCCGTCATCGGTGTAAACCGCCGCAGCAGCGCGAATGCTCTCGGCGAAGGCAGCGCCGACGTCGGTAATGAAGCTCGGCAGGGACCACGGCGTTTCCGTCACGTGCAGGACCGATTTATTCTTGAATAGATCGCCGCCCACCATGTCCATGTGCACGTCGGCGCGCATCGACGCCCTGATATCGGGGTGGCGGCTCAAATAGGCCATCGTGCCCTCGACCTCCGGGCCCCAGATGAAGCGCAGCGTCCGGCTGGGACGCTCGAGGCTGCCATCGCCGATCAGACGCGCGAGGACGCGTGCGGATTCCAGAATCGTCACGCAACCGCTGCCGTTGTCGTTGGCGCCGGGCCGTGGATGGTCGAGGTGGCAGCTATAGACGATCTCTCCTGCGGCAGCATCGGTGCCCGGGATGATGCCGGTGACCACGGTCCAGTGTCCGGCGCCTACCTCTGCCTTGACCTGGGCGTTGAGCACCACAGGATGTCCCGCGGCCATCTGCGTGCGAAGATCGGTTGCGGTGCCGTGCGACACCATGAAGGCAAAACCTTTGCTCAGTGATCCATCCAGGTGGCCCCACCGCACCACGCTGGCATCGAATCCGGACCAAGCCGTGCTCTGATTGGGCATGTCGCTCAGGATGCCCGCGGCGCCGTATTTTTCCACCGCCAGGCGCTGCACCGTCGACAGCACGCCGTCCGCGAGCACGAATTTGCCGCTTACGTCCTTGCCGGCATAGTCCGATTCCGAAGTTCCCGGGCCCACATCGACGAGCGGCGCTTGCGCCTCGGCGCTATGGCTATAGTCGGCCAGCCGTATCGGGTCGGTGGCCCAGTCGCCGAGCAGGGTGTGCTGCGGCTCGATCTGCCACAGGCGGCCAGCCTCGACGTTCCAGGCAATGTGCGAGCGCATCAGGCCGTACTGAATCTTGCCGTCGATGGGAAATTGTTCGGCATGCACATCCTTGAGCCCGTACTCCTGCGCGCGCTTCAGAATGAAATCCGCCGCCTGATCGAATTCAGCGGTGGCCGGAACACGGTGCAAGCGCGTCAAAGCGCGCAGGTTCTCGTAAGGGGCGTTGCCGCTGGCCTCATGGCGCAAGCTCGACCACTCGGTATCCGAGAGGAACGGATGCTGTGCCCACGAAGGGCAGGATGCCGACAGCAGCACGAGGGCAAAAACGCAGAGGAACAAGCTTCGATTCACGAGAAATACCCCGCTGGCTTTTACACGCAAGGATACGCGATCGGGCAGATATACTCGCGGCTGCGGGATAAGGAGTGCGCACATTCAAGCCTGGCTGCTCTGGGGTTTGCTCTACGGCTCGATAGGGCTGGGCTTTTTCATCTATGGACGCAAGCAACGGGCGCCGGTACCGCTCCTTTGCGGTGTCGCCTTGATGGTGTTTCCGTATTTCGTCAGCAATGTGCTGCTGCTGGTGGCCATTGGAGCAGTGCTCATCGCCGTTCCCTATTTCTTTCGGGACTAGGAGCCCGTCGACCCTTGGGAATAAAATCGCTACCCCGTGAGTCTTAACCCTATGGATGACAAGCGCGCTCGATTCGAGGGGCAGGTTTTGCCTCATCTTGACGCCGCGTATCGGTTCGCTCGATGGCTGTGCCGCCGCGGCGAAGCCGAGGACGTGGTGCAGGACGCGGTTTTGCGCGCTTTTCGGGGCTTCGATGCCCTGCGGGGCTCTGATGCCAAGGCATGGCTTTTGACCATTGTACGCAACTGCCATCTCACGGCGGTCAAGCAGCAGCAACGTCGAGCCCTGGTGCCGCTTCCGGAAGAGAACGATGCTGCCGATGGTCACGCCCTGATCGCCAACAACGCCGACCCGGAGACTGAGACGATCCTTTCCGACCAAAAAAAAGTCCTGCAGAAGCTGGTGGCCTCATTGCCCGAGGAACATCGAATGGTGTTGATGCTGCGCGAGATCGAGGAAATGGACTATGCGCAGATCGCCGTGGTCACCAATGTGCCCATCGGCACGGTAATGTCCCGCCTGGCGCGCTCGCGCGCGGCGCTCAAGGCCAAATGGTTGCAAGAAGTCGACGGGGTGCCGCATGCAGTGCGTTGAATCGCTGCGCGTGCAGGCCTATTTCGACGGCGAGGTCGATGCGCCCGCCGCCGCCGAGATCGAGCGGCACGTGGAACACTGCGGCGAGTGCCGCGCACTGCTGCAGGATCTCGACAAGGTGCGGACCGCATTGCGAGGCAGTATCGCCTTTGCCGCTGCCCCGCCGGCGCTGCGCACCAAGATCTTCGCGGCCCTTGACCAGGAGAGTGCTGCCGAGGTTCGCCCTGCCGCCGAGGTTCGCCCTGCCGCCGAGGGCCGCCCTGCCGCCGAGGGCCGCCCTGCTGTGGAGGCCAGCTCAACGTTTTCGCGCGCAAAGCCGCAGCCGGCGCCGCAGCCACGCGTTTGGCACGGACGCTCCTTCTGGACGGGCGCCTGCAGCGGCATCGGCGGCGCCGCGCTCGCCGCAGCGATCGCATTCTTTGCGGTCATGCCGGCCTTGAGTCCTTTGGACGATGAATTGGTGAGCGCGCACGTGCGCTCGTTGATGCCTGCGCATTTGATCGACGTGGTCTCCACCGACAAGCACACCGTGAAACCTTGGTTCGCGGGACACGCCGACGTCTCGCCGGTGGTGTCCGACTTCGAATCGCAAGGCTATCGTTTGATAGGCGGGCGTGCGGATTACATCGAGCATCAGCGCTCGGCCGTGGTGGTCTACCAGCACGGCGCTCACGTCATCAATGTGTTCACCTGGGACGCCCGCGGCCGCTTGCCGGGCAATACCACGCGCAGCGGCTACCATCTCGCATTCTGGCAGCAGGGCGATATCCAATATTGCGCCGTGTCGGATACCGGTTGGGACGAGCTCTTGGGTCTGGTGCGCTTGTTGCGCGAGCAAGCTTAAGGCTGCCTTCCTTCGGGCTGTGAGCCAGGCGGCGGCGCAGAGCCAGGCGGCGGCGCAAAACCGGGCGGCACGAAAATAGCGACGCCGTGGCCGGTCTTCTTATAAATCCCCAACGATCCGCCGACGCCGACTCCGACCGCGGAGTTGCTAGACACCGAACTGGATCCGACGCCCGAGCCGATCGCGCCGGTCTGCCGGTCGGAGAAACCCTCCAGTATCACGCCGTTCGCCCCCACCTTGGCAGCCTGCTCCTTCAAGCCGGCAATGACTTTGTCGATGGTCTTCTGCCCGCCGGTGGTAAAGGCACTGTTCTTCGAGGTATTGAGGATGGCGATTTCCTCGAACGTCACGGGCGGGCGCCAATAAACCTTTACCTCCGCCGGCGAAATGGCCGGACGTACCTTGCCCGTGACGACAACGGAGTCCGTGGCGCAGCCCGTCACACTCAACCCGATCACCCCGCAAAGCGCGAGCAAACGGCTCGCGGCTGATTTTATTTTCCTCATGGGCCACTCCTTGAACGTGAGTCCTGCAAATAAAAAGCCCGCGCATGCGGCATTTTGCGCGCCGCTCGCGCGCGCGGCCGTAGGACAAGCTCCCATTGTGGAATAAACCCGATCGCTCCGCAGTCTCCTACCCGAACGGCAATTAAAAGGAGCAAGCCATGTCGGATGATCAATCGTTGCTATCGCGCCGCACCGCATTGAAGTGCATGGCGTTCGGCGGGGCCGGGACCCTGTTTGCGCTGTCGGGCGGCGTCTTCACGCCCATCAACTTGGCCTTGGCGGCCGATAACAAAGCGGTCTCAAAGCTCGGCCGGCCGCTGTTCGTGCAGATCAGCGACACCCACATCGGATTTAACAAGGATGCCAATCCCGACGTCAACGGCTCGCTCACGCAAAGCATCGACATCGTGAACGGCATGGCGGAGCAGCCGGCGCTCATCATTCACACCGGGGACATCACTCACTTGTCCAAAGCGGCCGAGTTCGACACCGCCCAGCAACTATTTTCGCGCCTGCGCACCACCGAGATGCACACGGTGCCGGGCGAGCACGACACCACCGACGCCACCGTCACGGAATACTTCAACCGCTTCGGCAAGGCTTCCCGAGGCAAGGGCTATTACAGTTTCGATCACGCCGGCGTGCATTTCATCGGCCTCATCAACGTGCTGCAGTTCAAACCGGGCGGCTTGGGCAATCTCGGCGCCGAACAATTGGCGTGGGCCGCCGCGGATCTCAAAGGCCGATCCGCCAGCACGCCCATCGTGCTGTTCGCTCACATGCCGCTGTGGACGGTCTATGAACCGTGGGGCTGGGGAACGGGCGATGCCGACCAGCTCATGGCGCTGGTGCGCCGCTTCGGTTCCGTCACGGTCCTGAATGGTCACATTCATCAGATCGTGCAGAAAGTGGAAGGCAACGTCACGTTCCACACGGCACGCTCGACCGCCTATCCGCAGCCCGCAGCCGGCGTGGGCGCAGGTCCCGGTCCTCTCAAAGTGCCCGCGCAGCAGCTGTCGAAAATGCTGGGCATCACCAGCGTATCGGCGGTGAAACATCCGGCGGCCCTGGCCCTCACCGACACCACGATCGCTTAACCCCAAATCTCATTCTCTAACTCGAAGGAAACGTCAATGGATCTCACTCGATACCGGTTGCAGCTGGCCGCGGCGGCAATGGCGATGGTGTGCACCGCTTCGCAGAGCGCAGTTCCCAACAGCATCGAAGTGAAGGACTTCATGTTCATGCCGACGACCTTGACGGTCAGTGCCGGGGACAAGGTGACCTGGGTGAACAAGGACGACGAACCGCACACGGTGGTGAGCGACACGGGAATGTTTCGCTCGGGCGCGATGGACACGGACGAGAGCTTCTCGTTCAAGTTCGACAAGCCGGGCACGTATCACTTCACCTGCTCGATTCACCCGCGCATGGTCGGCACCATCGTCGTCAAATGATCAGGATATCGAGGTGCACGTTGATTGCGGCCGGCCTGGGTCTTGCGGCGGCAATCGGCGCTGCGCTGTTCGTCGAATCGGGGTTCTACGACATCGGCGCCGATGATCATCATACCAAGCTGACCCTCGCGCTCATCGTGCAGTTGCGGGACCGCTCCATCGCGGCACGCTCGAGTTCGATCGAGCCGCAGCTATCCGCGACTCCTGCAATGATCAAAGCGGGCGCGCAGCATTACTCGATCCTATGCGCCGGCTGTCATCTGGCTCCCGGCCTCGCGAAATCCGAGGTCCGCACCGGGCTCTATCCGCATCCTCCGAATCTCGCGCAAGAAGAGCTGCAAGAATCGCGGCGGGCGTTCTGGATCATCAAGCACGGCATCAAAATGTCCGGGATGCCTGCGTGGGCCAAGACCTTGGATGACGATGCGATCTGGGACGTGGTCGCGTTCGTGCGCAAAATGCCGGGCATGAGCCCGGACGACTACCAGCAGCTGCTGCCGCCCTAACGGCAGCGGCGCGGCGCCGTCCGTTAGCCGCCGGCTGTCAGTCGCGGAAATTATTGAACTGCAGCGGCACGCCGACCTCCGCCTTGCGCAAGAATGCGATCGCCTCCTGCAGATCGTCGCGCTTCTTGCCGGTCACTCTCACCTTGTCGCCCTGGACTTGCGCCTGAACCTTGAGCTTCGAGTCCTTGATCAGGCGCGAGACCTTCCTCCCAGCCTCGGCATCGATGCCATGCTTCAGTATCACGAGCTGCTTGGCGCGGGCGAGATTCACTTCGGGATCCTTCACGTCCAGGCAGCCGACGTCGATGCCGCGCTTGGCGATGCGCAACTTCAAGATCTCGAGCATCTGCTTCAGTTGAAATTCCGCCGGCGCCGTCATCGTGACCGTGGTCTCTTCCAGCTCGAAGGCGGCACCGGTGCCCTTGAAATCAAACCGCTGCGTCAATTCGCGCACCGCCTGATCGACGGCATTGGTGAGCTCATGCGTGTCGATTTCAGATACCACGTCGAAAGAAGGCACTTCAAGGCTCCGCAAGCAGCTGGTCCAAGGTGCTCTTCACTTCGCTCACGAACCGAGTGTAGTGATCGCCCGTGGCGGGACCGGTATAACCGGTATGGATCTTGCGCACATTGCCTTTGCGGTCGATGAACACCGTGGTGGGGAAGGCGACGAAACTCTTGAGCATCGGCAACTTCTTGGCGGCGTCGTCCTTATCCGAGATGCCGGCGATCAGCGTGGTGTATTCGATGCCGTAGTGCTGCCGGAATCGCATGGTCGCCTCGACGGCGCGCGGGAAATCGCCGAAATGCTCGAATTGCAGCGAAACGATTTCCAGGCCCTTGCTGCGGTACTCCTGGTAAAGCGGCGCGAGAAACGCGGCCTCGTCATGGCAGTTCGGACACCAGCTGCCGGCCAGGGCCACGATCAGCACTTTGCCGCGAAATTGCGGATCCTTGGACGAGACGGTCTTGCCCTGGAGATCCGGAAATGCAAAGTCGAATTGCTTCAGGCCCGCCCGCATGGCGGTCACGCCGTAGGCATCGGGAAGCTGCGCGGCGGCATCGCGCTTGGCTGTCAATTTCTCGTGAAACGCAAGACCCGACCACCAGTCGCCGTCAAGGCCGCCATCGGCCGTGATCTTGGCCTTGTAGAGAAATACATGGGCGCCGTCGAAAGTCGACAGATACAGCTCATCGCCGTTCACCTGGCCGGCAAGATAGCGATGATCGCCGGTGGTGGTCAGGATCGTGCCGCTGACGGCATCGTGAGCCTGGTTGAATTCGCCGATCGCCACCTCGGCTGCGCCGCTGTCATCGATGAATTTCACCGCCCATCGGCCTGAGACGTCCGCGTTGTCGCTCGCAGGCGTCTTGAAGAATCGATAGCTGTCGCCGAGCGTTGCCCGCAGCGGCACATGCTGGTTCTTCTCGTTCAGCTTGACCAGGAAAACCTCGCCCTCGAGCGTTTTTCCGGAAGCATCCGCCTTGAGGATATTTTCATAGCCCGGCATGCGTATTTCGAGGTGCGAGCCGTCGATCTTGACCTCGCTCAAGAGCAGCCGCTCCGGGCCGTTGATGAGGTAGCCCACGGGCTTTCCGTCCTTTTGCGCGAGTTCCAGGCCAAACGGCAGGTCGCCGCCAGGCGTTCGCAACAGCGCGCGGTAGGTGCCCATTTTCACGTCATTGCCCGCTTTAGGCGCGGCCGTTGCCGGCGTTTCGCTGCGCCGGCACGCGCACAAAGCCAGCGCTGTCAAGGCCAAGATCAGCGGCGATTTGAATGTATCCATGCGGCGACCCCGAGAGATTCCCTAACGATACCCGCGTGCCTGCAAAGTGAATAGCTTCGCATATTGGCCGTCGGCCGCCATGAGCGATTCATGGCTGCCGCGCTCGACGATGCGCCCCTCCTCGAGCACCAATATCTGGTCGGCCATGCGCACCGTGGAGAAACGGTGCGATATGACGATGGCGATGCGGTTGCGCGTCAGCTCGCGGAAATGCTCGAAGACCTCAGCCTCCGCGCCGGCATCGATGGCCGCGGTAGGCTCGTCCAATACCAATATGTCGGCATCGCTGCGCATGAAGGCGCGCGCCAGCGCTATTTTCTGCCATTGGCCGCCGGACAGCTCGCGCCCGTCCTTGAACCACTTGCCGAGCTGCGCGTGATAACCGCCGGGAAGCTGCTCCACGAATTCGGCCGCCAACCCCTTGGAAGCGGCGCTGCGCCAGCGGTTCTCATCCTCGAAGGCGCGCACGTCGCCCGCGCCGATATTTTCGCCGACCAGCATTTGATAGCGGGCAAAGTCCTGAAAAATGACGCCGATGCGCTGACGCAGCGTCGTCTCGTCCCATTCTTTGAGGTCGAGGCCGTCGAGCAAAATCCTCCCGCGCGTCGGCTCGTACAAGCGCGTCATGAGCTTGATCAGGGTGGTTTTGCCGGAACCATTCTGTCCGACGAGCGCCAGGCTCTCGCCCGGGCGCACGTGCAGGCTGATCGCCGAAAGCGCCGGCGCAGCGGCTCCGGGATAAACGAAGGCCACCTCTTCGAAGCGAATGCCGTCGCCCGGATCGGGCCCGGCGGTCCGGCGACCGAGGCTGCCGCGGCCGACCGGTTGTTCCAGGTACTCGAACAGGTTCGACAAATACAGATTGTCCTCGTACAGGCCGCTGACGGCCGACAACGCGGCGCTCACCGCAGCCTGTCCCTGGCGGAACAACTGCAGATACATGGTCATTTGGCCGACCGTCATCGCGCCGAGCACGGTATCGATCGCGATCCACACATAGCCGCCATAGAGCGTCGCCGTTCCCACCAGGCCCAAGCCAAAACCCCAGGCATCGCGGCGCAGGGTGAGATCGCGGTCCTCGCGATACAGACGTGTGAAAATGTCGCGGTAGCGATCCAAGAATCTCGGCCCGAGATCGAACAGCTTCACTTCCTTGGCGTAGTCCTCTCGCGCCAAGACGGATTCCAAATAGATTTGCATGCGCGATTCGGGCGCGCGCCAGCGAAACAGCCTGAACGCCTCGCCCGAGAACTTCGCTTCCGCGAGGAATGCAGGCAGTCCCGCCAGCACCAAGAGCAGCACGGCCCATGGCGAGAAGCGATACAGCAACCCGCCGAAGGAGATCAGCGAAACCGCATTCTGGCCCAGCCCGAAGGTGCGCATCACCAGGCTCAGCGGCCGGCTCGAGGCTTCGCGCCGCGCGCGCGTCAGCTTATCGTAGAACTCCGAGTCCTCGAATTGGGTCAGTTCGAGCGTGAGCGCTTTTTCCAGGATCATGACATTGACGCGCTGGCCCAATTGCGCGCGCAGCAACGACTGCGACAGCGAAATGCCCCGTTGCGCCATGGCGGTGGCGGCAATCAGCAGCGCTTCCAAAGCGACGTAACGCACCACCTCGGTGAGGTAGCTTGTGCCGGTGCGGCGATGCAGATCCGCGGCGTGGATCACGGCATCGACAATTTGCGCACCGACGAATGCCACGCCGGCGGGCAGCGCGCCCGCCGCCAACGTGAGCAACGCCAGCGTGATGCTCAAGGGCTTGTTGGTGCTCCAAACCAGGGACAGAGCTCGGCTGCTGTACTCGAATACGCCGGAGGCTCGTGATTTGGGTTGGGCGCTGATGAAGTGTCCCCGCAGTCTATAATAGTCCCTCGCGATCCACTGGTATGGCGGGGTAGCCGTGAAATTCAAGTCCTTGCTCGATCGATGGAAGAAAACCGCGGCGCCGGCAAGGACCGCCAAGGAGTACGCCATACGCCTGCCGTTGGACGATGCGGCGAGGCTGCATGCCTTGGCCGAGCTGTATCCCGGGCAGTCGATCGAGGAAATCGCGACCGACTTGCTCAGTGCCGGCTTGGAGGAGATTGCCGCCGCCATTCCCTATGAGCGAGGTCCGAAAGTCATTTCACGCGACGACCAGGGCGACCCGGTTTACGAGGACGTCGGGCTTACGCCCCGGTTCGTCCAATTGACCCGCAAATACAAGAAAAACCTGGCAACCGCCGCGAACAAGTAGGCTCCAGCGGCTGATTTGCAGTTGACGTTGGCCGCTCGAGGCGGCGATACTGCCTGCATGTCGACCGCGCACACTCTTCGCAATACCTGGTGGTGGCGTCTTCCCTAGGGAGTGGGCTGGTCGTTTAATCTTTATTTCTAGTTTCTCCAGAACCCATCTCCGCGATAAGTGGCGATGGGTTTTTTATTGCCTGAATATATGCCCGGTGTATGACCTGAATGAAACCGCCTTTTGACATTGCAGCCGATCTCGATACGCCGGTCTCGGCGTACCTGAAGCTTGCGCCGTTCCGGCCTCGATTCCTGCTGGAGAGCGTCGAGGGCGGCGAGCGCCTCGCGCGCTACTCCTTTATAGGCTTCGGCGAATGTCTCGAGGTCAAGATTGACGGCGCCGGCGTGAATATCGGCGGCACCAAGTCCGCGCGGCCTGCAACCAAGCAGGAATTCTTGAACGTGCTGCGCGCGGCATTGACGCGTGCGCCGAGCCCCAGTCCAAAAATTCCCGGTGTGCCTCTGCTCGGCGGCTTGGTGGGATACACGGCATACGATGCCGTGCGCTATTTCGAGCGCCTGCCGCATCGAAGCCTCGACAGCACCGAAACACCGCACGCACACTACGTGGCGCCGCGGTCGCTGTTGGTGTTCGATCACTTGACGCGCGGCGTCGCGCTGCTGCATGACGGCAGCGATGCTGAGCGGCAAGCGTTGAGGCGCGAGGTGATTCAAGCGTTGCGGGGCGCGGTGCCGGCCGCGCTCGCCCCGGGAACATTCTCCAAGGCGTCGCCGTCGTTGACCGAAGAAGCGCATGCAGCCCGCGTCAGGCGCGCACAGGAATACATTGCTTCCGGCGATGTCTACCAGCTGGTGATCGCTTCGCGATTCGAAGGACGCCACGCGCTGGCGCCGTTCGAGGCCTATCGCGCGCTGCGGCTGCTCAATCCCTCGCCCTATATGTTCTTCTGCGAACTCGGCGACATCACCGTGGTCGGATCCTCGCCGGAAGCCTTGGTAAAGTGCCGCTTGGGACGGGCACAATTGCGGCCCATCGCCGGATCGCGCCCGCGAGGGTTGGATGAGACGAGCGATGCGGCGCTCGAGGCCGAACTGCGCGCGGATCCCAAGGAAAACGCCGAGCACGTGATGCTGGTGGATCTTGCACGCAACGACTTGGGTCGCGTCGCCGTCGCCGGTTCGGTGTCGGTCGATCCGTACCGGCTGATCGAGCGCTACAGCCACATCATGCATATCGTCAGCGGCGTGAAGGGACGTTTGCGCCAGGGCCAAGATGCGTTCGATCTATTTGCCGCGACCTTCCCGGCGGGCACGCTGGTGGGCGCGCCGAAGGTGCGCGCGATGCAGCTCATCGACGAACTCGAACCGGTGGGCCGCCAGCTCTATGGCGGCACGGTGGGTTATTTCGGCCAGCACGGCGACATCGACCAAGCCATCACGATCCGCACGCTGGTCTTTCGCGGCGATACCTACAGCTACCAAGCGGGGGGCGGTATCGTCGCCGACAGTTCCCCAAAAGCCGAATATGACGAGCTGATGGCCAAGAGCGCCGTGCTGCGGCGGGCGCTCGAGCTCGCGGCCGAGGGCCTGTGATGTCCGCACGGCTGCTGCTGATCGACAATTATGATTCTTTCACCTACAACCTGGTGCAGGCGTTCCTTATCTTGGGCGCGGAGGTCGATGTTCGCCGCAATGATGCCATCGGCGTGCAACAGGCGCTCGCGGAAAAATATACGCACCTGGTCATTTCGCCGGGACCCGGCACGCCGAAGGATGCGGGCGTTTCCATGCAAATGATCGAAGCGTTCGCCGGACGCATTCCGATATTCGGCGTCTGCCTGGGGCACCAGTCCCTGGTCGAAGTCTTCGGCGGCAAGGTGGTT
Organism: Steroidobacteraceae bacterium; assembly: GCA_036267535.1. Classification (GTDB taxonomy): domain Bacteria; phylum Pseudomonadota; class Gammaproteobacteria; order Steroidobacterales; family Steroidobacteraceae; genus Bog-1198. The sequence goes on along the minus strand of DATAVX010000014.1, from coordinate 152,705 downwards.
CGCGCCGGCCGGCTCATGCATGGCAAGGTGTCGCCCGTGCTGCACGATGGCAAAGGACTGTACGCCGGCATGCGCCAGAGCTTCGAGGCGGGCCGCTATCATTCGCTGATCGCGGCGCCGGACGGCATTCCGGAGAAGCTCGAAGTGACTGCTCGAACACCTGAGGGGGAGATCATGGGCGTGCGCCACCGATCGTTGGCAATCGAGGGCGTGCAGTTTCATCCTGAGAGCGTGCTCACGCCGGATGGACCGATACTGATGGGCAATTTTCTGAAGGCTTGACGTGACCGCTCTACGCCAGACCCTGGAACAGCTGCTCGCACAGCGCAACTTGAGCGAAGCGGAAGCCGCGTCCCTGCTGCGCCAATTGACGGCGCCGGATCTATCGCCGGTGATGGCCGGTGCGCTGCTCGCGGCACTGCGCGCCAAGGGAGTCACCGCCGAGGAGATACGCGGATTCGCGGGCGCCATGCGCGCGCTGGCTATCAAGCCCGCGCTGCCCGAAGGCATCGACGCCATCGATATCGTCGGCACCGGCGGCGACGGCTCCGGCAGCTTGAACCTGTCCACCGGCGCGGCACTGCTTGCGGCCGCTTGCGGACTGCCCATCGTCAAGCACGGTAATCGATCGATCTCGAGCCGCAGCGGCAGCGCCGACCTGATCGAAGCCCTGGGCTTCACCCTGCCGCTGGATGAAAATCGCGCGGCCGAATGTTTCGTCGCGACCGGATTCACCTTTCTCTTCGCGCCGTACTTTCATCCCGCCATGAAGGCGCTCGCGCCGATTCGAACCGCGCTCGGCGTACGCACCGTGTTCAATTTGCTTGGGCCGCTGACCAACCCGGCCGCGCCGCGCTACTTGCTCATCGGCGCTTGCGACGCGCCGACCGCCGAACTCATGGCCGGCACCTTGGCCGGCATGCGCATCGAACGCGGCTGGGTGTTGCACGGCGCCGGCGGCTGGGATGAAGCGACGCCCATCGGCTCCTTCGTGGCCTTCGACGTGCAGAACGGGGAGGTCACGCGCCGAGACGTCAATCCGGAGGAATTCGGGATCGCGCGCTGCTCGCCGCGCGAGCTGGCAGGCGGCGATGCCAAGACGAATCTAAAAGCCTTGATCGATGTGTTCGAAGGCCGCGATACCGGACCGCACCTGCATACGCTGGTACTGCAGTGCGGACTCGCCTTGATGATCGCAGGACGCGCTCAATCCATCGCGGGCGGCATCGCGCTGGCGCGCGCCGTCATCGACAGCGGCAAGGCTTTGGCGTGGCTGCAGCGGCTCAAGGCATTTGCGCTGCATTGCGCGCACAGGGCCGCAATATGAGCGGTTTCCTGGACGACATGGCGCGATCGAGCGCTGTGCGCGTACGCCACGCGATGGCGCTCGAGTCGCTTGCCGCGCTGGAGAAGCGCGCACGAGCCGCACCGCCCGGTGCACGCTTGAAATTGTCGGCCGCCGGCTTCGATGTCATCGCAGAACTCAAACTAAGATCGCCGGCCGCGGGGCGGTTGGGTTCGCAAAGCGATGATTGGCTCAAGCGCGTCAAGGCCTATGCGCAGGGCGGCGCGGCGGCCGTGTCGGTCTTGACGGAGCCGTCGCGTTTCGACGGTTGCCTCGAATATTTGCAGCAGGCGAGCGCGGCGCTTGCGCCACTGCGCGTGCCGGCCATGCGCAAGGATTTCATTGTCGATCCCTACCAGGTGCTGGAGGCGCGCGCCGCGGGTGCCGGCGGCGTGCTCATTATCGTCAGAATGGTGTCGCGCACGCAGATGATCGAGTTGCTCGATGCGTCGGCCGAACACCGCTTGTTCGTGCTGCTGGAGGCGTTCGATGGCGCGGATCTGATCGCGGCGCGGGAACTGCTCGCCGCACGCGCCGGGCGCCGCGCCGCGGACGGCGATGAGATTCTGGTCGGCATCAACAGCCGCGATTTGCAAACCCTGGAGGTCGTGCCGGAACGGTTCGAGCTGCTTGCTCCGCAGCTGCCCCCGGACCGGCCGGCGGTGGCCGAGAGCGGTGTTACCTCCGCCGCGGACGCGGTGCGGATGATGCGATTGGGCTATCGGCTGGCATTGATCGGCACGGCGCTCATGGGCCGCGATGATCCTGCGCAGTTGCTGCGTGAAATATTGGCAACGACACGGACAGCTTGAGCCTAAATGGCTACACTTCGCGCCATGTGGATCAAGATATGCGGCATCACCGGTGCGGATGCGGTCAGCGCGGCAGCGGATGCCAACGTCGATGCGATCGGTTTCGTCTTTGCACCGAGCCCGCGCCAGGTCACGCCCGGACAGGCCGCGCAGCTCGCGGCGCTGGCGCCGCCCGGCATTTTGCGCATCGCCGTCGCGCAGCATCCGTTGCAGATGAAGGTCGATGAGATCTGCCGCATCTTGAAGCCGGATTATTTTCAGACCGATGTCGAGGACTTGCGCGAGCTGAAGATTCCTGCGCACATCAAGGTTCTGCCGGTCGTGCGCTTCGGCCGCAAGACACCGAACCCGTTGCCGGGGCGCATGCTGTTCGAAGGTCCGTCGAGCGGCATCGGCGAGCTCGCCGACTGGGGCCGCGCCGCGGAACTCGCGCGCCAGACCGAAGTGATCTTGGCGGGCGGCTTGTCGGCGCAAAACGTGGCCGAAGCCATTCAGGCCGTGCGGCCGTTCGGCGTGGATGTGAGCAGCGGCGTCGAGTCCGAACCCGGCGTCAAGGATCCGGCGAAGATTCACGAGTTCGTGCGCGCCGCGCGCGCCGCCGCCGCGCATATGGAGCGAGATTGATGAGTTCGCCGCTGCGAGCCTCCGCCGCATCCGTCGGCCTGCCGGACGACAAGGGCCGTTACGGCGCGTTCGGCGGCCGATATGTGCCTGAGACGCTGGTGCCGGCGCTCGACCGCCTGCAGGCAGGCATCGAGCGCTACTTGCACCAAGCCGATTTCCAAGCCGAGTTCATGCGCGAGCTCAGCACCTGGGTCGGCCGGCCGACGGCGCTGTCGCCCGCTCCTGCCTTGAGCAGGCGCTGGGGCGCGCAGGTCTACTTGAAGCGCGAGGATCTCGCGCACACCGGCGCCCACAAGATCAACAACGCCGTCGGCCAAACTCTGCTGGCCAAGCGTTTGGGCGCCAAGCGCATCATTGCGGAAACCGGCGCCGGCCAACATGGTGTCGCGAGCGCGGCGGCGGCCGCGCGGCTCGGCATGCCCTGCACGGTGTACATGGGCGCAGTCGACGTCGAGCGCCAGGCGCCGAACGTCGATCGCATGAAGCTGCTGGGCGCAACAGTCGTGCCGGTGACGGGCGGCGATCAAACGCTGCGAGCCGCCATCGACGAAGCGTTGCGCGACTGGGTCTCCGATCCCGATGGCACCTACTATTCCATAGGCTCGGCGGTGGGGCCGCATCCCTATCCCTATCTGGTGCGCGAGTTGCAGTCGGTGATCGGCCGCGAAGCGCGCGAGCAAATGCTGGAAGCCGCAGGCAGGCTGCCGGATGTCGCGATTGCCTGCGTCGGCGGCGGCTCGAACGCCATCGGCTTGTTCCACCCCTTCCTGGGCGATGCATCCGTGCGGCTGATCGGCGTCGAAGCCGGCGGGCGCGGCGCTGGATTGGGCGACAACGCCGCGTCGCTGACTCAGGGCTCACCCGGCGTTTTACAGGGCAGCTACACGTTGATTCTGCAGGATGCCTTCGGTCAGGTGAGAGAAACCCACTCGGTGTCGGCGGGACTGGACTACTCCGGCGTCGGCCCGGAACACGCCTATCTGATGAAAACCGGGCGCGTGACCTATGAGTCGGCGACCGATTCGCAGGCATTGGACGCGCTCGCCGAATGCGCCAAGCACGAAGGCATCTTGCCGGCCATCGAGAGCGCGCACGCATTTTTCGGCGCGCGGCGTTTTGCGCAGAAAAATCCGGGGGCTCAGGTCCTCATTGGCTGCTCAGGAAGGGGCGACAAGGACATGCCCATCTTGCAGAACACGCTGCTGAAAGCGCACTCCTGATGAGGGCGGCACGGGGAAATCAGCGCCCATGACCGCGCCGAGCGAACGCATCTCCACGGCGATCCAGGCGGTTGCATCCTGCGGCCGCCCCGCATTGGTCGGCTACTTGACCGCGGGTTTTCCAAGCCGCCGGCAGTTCAAGGAACATCTCGCCGCCATCGCCGGCGGTTGCGAGGTCGTGGAGATCGGCGTGCCCTTCACGGATCCGATGGCCGACGGCACCACCGTGCAGCGCGCTAGTTTCGCCGCCTTGGCGGATGGCGTGACGCTGCCGTGGATTCTCGATGAATTGCGCTCCATCGAGCCGCGCCACGGCGTACCGATCTTGCTGATGAGCTATTTGAATCCGCTGTTGGCTTTTGGCATGGCGCAACTGCCGCGCGCCGCGGCGCAGGCAGGCGTTGCCGGCTTCATCGTGCCGGACCTGCCGTTCGAGGAGAGCGGCGAGCTGCACCAGGCACTCAATGCCGAAGGCCTGGCGCTGGTGCAGATGGTGACGCCGGTAACGCCGCCCGAACGATTGGCGATGCTGTGCCGCGAAGCCAAGGGTTTCATTTATGCCGTGACCATGACGGGTACGACCGGAAAATCCGCCGACGGAAAATTCGCGGATGTGCCGGTGGAGGTGCTCGAGTACATGGATCGCGTCAAGCGCCTCGCCAAGGTTCCGGTCTGCGCCGGTTTCGGTATTCGCTCCGCCCGGCAGGTAGCGCGTCTTGCGCCGCATGTGGACGGCGTGGTCGTCGGCTCGGCGCTGGTAGAAGTGCTGGAGCGCGGCGAGAATGTCGCGGCCTTTTTAAACTCGTTGCGGTGAAGGGCGTCACACTTGCGCAACGGCCCTGAAGGAGCATCGTGAAGCGAGTGTATCGTGCCGCATCTCTCCTGCAGGTCGCGCACGCGCGCAACGTACTGATCGCCGCGGGCATCGACGCCGAGCTGCGCAATCAATACCTCGCTGGGGCTCTCGGTGATTTGCCGATGCTCGAAACCTGGCCGCAACTGTGGGTCGATGATGGGCTGGAAGCTGCGGCGCTGCGGGCGCTGCAGGCCGCGTCGGCAACACCGTCCGGCGCTCCTTGGACCTGCCCGCAATGCGGCGAGGAACTGGAGCCGCAATTCACCACCTGCTGGCGCTGTGGCGCGACGGCGACGAGTGCATAGCGTGTGCCAGCAGTGAAATGGCTCGACCGCCAAGCGTAGGTCCGCTCTCGGACCGGCCAATACCGCCTTGATATTCAAGCCCTTGCAAGCGCGTGTCAGACAAACACCGACGGGGCTCAGCGCGAATTCCGAGCCGAGGTTCAGCCCTCAGCCCTGGCGACGGTAAGCTGCACAGGTTACAAATTGTCGCGTGTGACGTGTAACGATTACACGAGCGCGACCAGCAGGAGATTTGTAATGAACAGCCTGAGCTACAGCCTTCCCGAGCGTTCCGCAGCGCCCCCAATGCCCCCCATAACGCCCATTTCCCCCATGGACTCTTCCTTACTGGTAGGGCATTCCGTTGCGATGCAGGAAGTGTTTCGTTTGATCGAACGGGTGGGCCCCACCGAGGCCAGCGTTCTGCTGACCGGCGAAAGCGGCTCCGGCAAGGAACTCGCGGCGCAGATGATTCATGAATGCAGTCCGCGCCGGAGCAAACCCTTTATTGCCATCAACTGCGGGGCCATCCCGGCTGGTCTGATCGAGGCGGAGCTGTTCGGTTATGAGAAAGGCAGCTTCACGGGCGCGGTGCGCGCACACGCCGGCGTGTTCGAACGCGCGGACGGAGGCACGCTGCTGCTCGACGAAGTGACCGAAATGCCCTTGGACATGCAGACACGGCTGCTGCGCGTGCTCGAATCGCGCAAGTTCTACCGGGTCGGTGCGAGTACCGAATACAGCTGCGACGTGCGGGTCATCGCCGCCACCAACCGCTGCCCTCTGACCGCGGTGCAAGCCGGCCAGCTGCGCGAGGATCTACTCTACAGGCTCGCCGTGTTCCCAATCGATATGCCGCCGCTGCGCAATCGCGGCGATGACGTCGAGCTGCTCGCGAGTCACTTCCTGGCCGATCTCAACTCGCAATCGATGACGCAGAAACGGCTCTCGGCGCACGCGCGAATGACGCTCAAGGAGCATTCCTGGCCGGGCAACGTGCGAGAGTTGAAGAATTGCATCGAACGCGCCTTCATTCTCGGCGACAGCCTGCTGGAATTGGCGCCGCTCATTCAGAATGCCTCCCGCAGCGAAGGCGCCGATCTCTCGCCGAACGGCAGGATTGCGGCTCGCGACCGTCTGGAGATCCGCGTCGGGTCGCGCATCTACGACATGGAACGCTCGCTGATCGAGGCCACGCTCGATTACTTCAAGGGCAACAAGCGCCGCGCGGCCGATGCACTGGGCTGCAGCCTAAAGACGCTGTATAACAAGCTCAACGGATATTCACAAAGACAGGAGTGCGCGAACTCCTAGTTGCGCGCTTTTCGAGGGGAATTCAACGTGTCAAGAGTACTGATCGCAGACGATCATGCGGTAGTCCGAGCCGGATTCAAGCAATTTCTGGAGGCTGATTCGAGTATCAATGCAGTGGGTGAAGCGGCCAGCGGCAATGAGACCCTCGATGCGCTGCGTGAATCTGAGTGGGATCTGGTGCTCCTCGATATTCACATGCCTGACCGCAGCGGGCTCGACATCCTGCGCCACATTCAGACCGGCCATCCCAACGTCAGGGTATTGGTCATGAGCGGTCTGCCGGAGCAGCAATACGCCGTCAACGTGCTGCGCGCCGGCGCGAGCGGTTACTTGTCCAAGGACAGCGCCCCTGAAGAGCTGATGAAGGCGGTTCGAACCGTCTTGTCCGGACGGCGGTACGTCAGCGCCGCGCTCGCTGAGATCCTGGTGGCGGATTTGGACGGAGACCCGGACAAGCCGCTGCACGCGCGCTTATCGACGCGTGAATTTCAAATCTTTTGCAAGCTGGCGGCGGGGCGCGGTGTCTCGGATATCGCCAACGAGCTCAGCTTGAGCGTCAAGACCGTCAGCACCTATCGCAGCCGTATATTGGAAAAGATGAGCTTTACGGCCAATGCGGATATCACATCCTACGCGTTGCGCAACGGTCTGATTCAGTAAGCGGCGTGCCGTGATCACTCTGCAATCCAGCTCATGCCTTTTCAGAGCGACATGTTGATGATGCGTTCGCTGCGGGTTCTGCTGGTCGAAGATTCCAAGGTATTGACCGAGCGTCTGACCGAGGCAATCAAGCAGATCTCTGATGTGGAATTGATCGGCACGGCGGACAGCGAGTCGGCCGCGCTGGCGGCGGTGAAGCGCGATGCGATAGACGTGATCATTCTCGATCTGCATTTGAAGCAGGGCACCGGATTCGGCGTCATGCGCGCGCTGGCCACCACCAAGCAAAAGCCCCGTATCATCGTGCTCACCAATTACGATCTGCCCGAATACAAGAATGCGGCGATCGCGCTCGGCGCGACGCACTTCCTGGACAAGGCACGCGACTACGGCCGTTTGCCGGAAGTGCTGCACGAAATCTGCGAAGCGCATCTCTCGAAACACTGAGCGCGCCTTCTTTTTTCGCTGATTGAGCTGTCGTAGTCGTCCGACATCGGCGTAATTTCTCCCATCGCGCCGGGCAATATCTACACCGAAATTCCCTGAATTTTTCGCCGCCGCGCCAAATGCGCGAACCGCGCGCGCAGCCATTCGTATTTCGCTTGGCACGCAAGTTGCTCCTTGTTTCTCGGCACACGCAACTTATTTTTGGAGGAAAAAATGCAGCAGAAATCTTATGCATGCAAGGTGAACGCACTAACTTAAATTAAAGCGGCGCCTCGAGGGACTGCTCTGAATTGTCTGTCCTTACGGAATTGCCGCGGCAACGAGGAGCAAGTACATGTCGAAAAGATCAACAAGTTCAATCAGGGGCGCGGGCGTATGCGCAGCGTTGGCGCTGACCGCGGCCGGCTGCGTAAGCGCGCCCTTACCCAACGAGCAGCTTGCCGTCGCGAAGGTCTCGGTGCAGCGCGCCGAGCAAGCAGGAGCCCCCGAGCTTGCGCCGGTGGAAATGGCCGCGGCGCGCGACAAGCTGGCACGCGCGGAAAGCGCCGCGGCCAATCACGACGCGCAGCCGGCGACGCAACTGGCCGATCAGGCGAACGCGGACGCGCAGCTCGCCGAGGCCACTGCGCAGGAAAAGCGCTCGCACAAGGCGGCGATGGAGGCCGATGCCAACCTGCAAGCGCTGCGGCAAGAATCGCAGCGCAGCTCCCAAACCAATCATTGAGGATGTCAGTCATGAACGCAAAATTACTTACCGGGATCGGCTTGGCGCTGGCGTTGGGTGCCTGCGCCACGACTCGGCCGCCGAATCCGGCGCTCGAAAGTGCGCGCGCGGCCGTACAGAGTGCCGAGGCGGATCCGAACGTCAACAAGTACGCGCCGCTCGACCTGGACCGCGCGAAAAAGGAATTGGCCGTCGCTGAACAAGCAGAGGCTGATCGCCGCGAAGCGGAGGTCAACCAGCCGGCCTATCTTGCCGCGCAGGATGCGCGCATCGCTCAGGCGCATGGAGCCGCCAAGGCGGATGACGCGCGGGTCGACGCGGGCCGGGCAGAGCGCGATCGCATCATGCTGGCCGCGCGCACCCGTGAAGCGGAGAACGCCAAAGCTGACGCCGCGGACTCCAAAGCCCAGGCGGCAGTGGCCTTAAATCAGCGTGACGAGGCCGCCGAAGAGACGGCGCGAGTGCAGGCTGAACTTGACGCCTTGAAGGCGACTCCGACTCCGCGCGGTCTGGTGCTGACGCTGGGAGACGTGATGTTCGATACCGGCAAGTCGGAACTGAAGTCCGGCGGCGCCCGCAAGATAGACCAACTGGCGCAGTTCCTGATGGAGCATCAGGATCGGCGCGTACAGATCGACGGCTTCACCGACAGCGTCGGCAGCGATGCGTACAACGAGGAGCTCTCGCAGCGGCGCGCCGATTCGGTCAAGGCCGCACTGGTCAGCCGCGGCGTAGATCCTAGCCGGATCGGCACCGAGGGCTACGGCAAGGCTTATCCGGTTGCCGGCAACAACGACTCCGGCGGGCGGCAGTTGAATCGCCGCGTGGAAGTCGTCATCGGCAACCGCGACAACTCGGCAATCGCTCCGCGATCGGGACTATAGCGGCTTCGAGGCGGCAGCGGTTTCGAGCGAAACAACGGCCGCCGGAGCGGCAAGCTTGGAGGCGGGCGTACGCTCGCCTCCAGCGATCGCCGGCAGCACTCCCAGCATTCTGGTCATGGGAATGCACGCGGTGATCACGGTACCTCCGCCGCCCCGGCTCTGAAGATCCCACACTCCGCCCAGCGCGGCGATGCGATGGCGCATCGAGGCCAGTCCGTGCGACGTGCTCGTCGCCTGACGGGCGCTAGGTATTCCTTTGCCGTCATCGGAAATCCGCAGCGTCAGGGTTTCAGCCTGGATGGAAATGAAAAGGTCTGCGGACTTCGCCTCCGAGTGCTTCAAGATGTTGGTCAGCGCTTCTTGTGCAATCCGAAATACGCCGATTGCGGCGTCGGGACTGAATTTCAGCTCCGCCTCGGGAATGGTTTCGGTGCAGCGCAGGCCGGTACGGCGGCAGGTCTCCTTGAATTGCCAGCGCAGCGCTGTGAACAAGCCCATGTTATCGAGCAGCGTGGGGCGCAATTCCTCGACCACGCGGCGTTTAAGATCAACCCCGGCGCTCAAGGAATCGTGGATCCGCTTGAAGCGCTGCTCGATGGCCGGATCGGCCGTGTGCAGCCGCTGCTGCAGCCAGGATAAATCCATGCGGGCAGCGACCAACAACCCTCCCAGTTCATCGTGCAGTTCGCGCGACAGCGCCGATTTCTCTTGCTCGGACACCCCCTGCAAGTGCGTCGAGAGCGCAGTCAGTTCGCGGGTTCGCGCCTCGACCTCCCGCTCCAGTTCGGATTGTTTATGGTGCAGGGCCGCGGACTGGCGAGCGCGGCGCCGTAGGTCGTTGTATACCAGCCGGATCGCGAGCAGCACCAAGCCGATGTTCAACACGGCACCGGCGGCGGATATCCATCGCGACAGGCGGTAGTCGGTCTGCCACTCCGCATTGGCGGCAGCGGCTTCGTCTGCCTCCTCGCTGCGCATGGTTGCAAGGATGGCGACGATGGAGTCCATGGTGCGCTTGCCCACATCCGTTCCGATCACGCTGGCCGCCGCGGGGATGCCGCGTTTCTTGAACAGGGCGATGCCGTCCTCGAGTTCGCCGAGCTCCTTGCCGGTCAAAATCCGCAGCTGGTGAAATTCGCTGCTGTTCTCGTCGCCTCCATAGGCGTCATGCAACCGATCGAGCGAGCGGCCCACTTCCGTGACGGATGCAGAGTAGGGCGCCAGATAGCCTATTTCCCCCGTGAGCAGGTAGCCACGCTGTGCGGATTCGGCATCTGCGATGAGGCCGGCGAACTCATTGAGCGCCTGTTCCCGGAGCTGGGAGTTATGGGCGCGCTCATTGGTCTTGTTGAGACGGGTCTGACCGGCCGCCGCGAGGAAGAAAAGACCGATGAGAAAGCCGATCACCAGCATCGGCGGCAGCGCGATGTACCAGCGTCCCACCTCCCTCAGCTCCTCGCCCAGAATTTTCATGAAAAGTGCCCGCCTTGAAGGCGATCAGTTTAACATGTGAGTCTAATCCTACAGTCGGGGCCGGGGACGAACCGATGGTTCCGCACTGCGGGCGTGGGCACAGTAAGAGGGGCTGCGGCTTCGCAAGGGGACGCTAAACCAACCCACTCGAGGAGACGGAAAATGGAAGCGAATTTTGACAACACGGCGGATGCGGCGCGGGCAACGGGTCGCCGCTTGAAGAGTGACCTGAACGAGGGCGCCAACGATATCAAGAACGCCGCTTCCGGCGAGATCAAGGATCTGATCTCGGATGTCGAAGATCTCATGGCACGCATCGCAGACCTGAAAGATGCCGACGTCGTTCGCGTGCGAGGCAAGGTGCAGCGGGCGGTCGACTCCGCCAAGCAAAGTCTCTCTGACAGCGCGGATTCGATTCGGCGCCAGGCGCAGAGCGTTGCCGGCACCGCGGATGACTATGTCCGCGACAGCCCGTGGCAGGCCATCGGCATTGCGGCGCTGGTCGGAGCAGTGATCGGCATATTAGCGACCCGACGTTCCTAAAGACAGGCCGCGACAGTGCGAGGGCTATGGTTACTGCCGAAGGCCGCCCCTGCGCTGCTGCGCCACATCGGCGCCTATGTGGAACTGGCGGGATTGGACCTCGCGCGCGCGCAGCGCGAAATCATGGCGCAAATGGTGGCGGCTGCCATCGTCGCGATCTGCGTGTTGTTTGCGGTATTCCTGATCTGCATCGGCGTCATCGCCTTCACCTGGAACACACCCTATCGCATCGCCGCCATCGCCTGGATGGCCGGGGCGTTCACCCTCGCTGCCATTGCGGCCGCGTTGTATCGAGCCCGCGCAGCGCGTGACCGGGCGCCGCTGCTTTCCGACGTGCGCCGTGAATGGCAGGAAGATCGCGTGATTCTCGAACGGATCTTGTCCGCGGGCGAGGAGTGAGCGTGGCTGACCGGGATGCGGCGGCCAGGGACCTGATACGCACGCGGCTGGCGCAGTCCCGGGAAGAATTGCGATTGCTGCTCGATCCGCCTCCCGAGGCTGCGGATGGCGCCCCGGGGCCGGCCAACGGTCACGCCGGGTTTCCGCGCAGCCGCACCATGCAGATGCTGCTCAGCAGCCGCGGCTTGGGAACCTTGGGTGCACTCGCCGGCGGATTGCTCATTGCCCGACCCGCACTGGCGCTGCGGCTGTTGCGGCTGGTGCCGGCAGGCAGCGTGGCCAAGATGCTCATGGGCAAGGCGCTGAACGCGCTCAGGTCGAAGGGGCAAAGCGGACCGTAGCTTCGCGGCCACTCCCGACAGCCATCACCAGCCAACCTAGTCCAACCTAGTCCACCTAGCCCAACCTAGTCCAACCTAGTCCAACCTAGCCCAAGGTGATCTCCCCGCAGTGATCGCGGCCGTCGTCGATGAGCTGTAGCTCGCAGGCCGCGCCGCCCTCATCCGGCACCGCGCGGCTCACGTCCTTGCCGTCGAGTCTCGCTTGCGCAATGCCGCGATTGACGCCCTGCGGATTTTTCACCGTGATGCGATAGCGAGAGGTCCCGAACTTGTAGGTGAATTCGAATCCCGCCCAACCGCGCGGAATGCAGGGGTCGACGATCAGCGTGCTGCTTCGCAGCTTTATGCCCAAAATACCTTCCACCGCGGTACGGTACATCCAGCCTGCCGAGCCGGTATACCAGGTCCACCCGCCTCGGCCCACGTGCGGCGGCGCCGAGTAGAGGTCCGCGCAGACCACGTAGGGCTCGACTTTATAGCGATGAATGCTCGCGCGCGTGCCGGCATGATTGATGGGATTGAGCAGCGCGAATAATTCGCCCGCGCGATCGCCGTCGCCCAGCAATGCAAAAGCCAAGATCGTCCACGTTGCCGCGTGAGTGTACTGGCCGCCGTTCTCGCGCAATCCGGGAGGATAGGCCTTGATATAGCCCGGATCCTTGGCACTGTGATCGAAGGGCGGCGTGAACAGTTTCACCAGGCCGTCGCTGCGGCTGACCAGCTGGGCGTCGACCGCGGACATGGCACGCTGTGCACGGCCGCGCTCGGCGGCGCCGGAAATGACCGCCCAGGATTGCGCCACGGAGTCGATGCGGCACTCATCGCTGGTCGCCGAACCCAAAACCGTGCCGTCATCGTAGTAGCCGCGGCGATACCAGTCCCCGTCCCAAGCTTCGCGCTCGATGGCCTGCTTCAGCGCGGCCGCATGCTGGCGCCACGCATCGGCTGCAGCCTGCGCGCCCCGCGCCGCGGCGATGGGCGCGAAGCGCATCAAAGCACTGTACAGAAACCAGGCCAGCCACACGCTCTCGCCGCGGCCTAAGATCCCGACCCGATTCATGCCGTCGTTCCAATCGCCCGTGCCGAACAGCGGCAACCCATGCGAGCCCAGCCCGAGGCTTGAATCAAGCGCGCGGACGCAATGCTCGAACAACGGCTTAGGAGGCGCGGGCGGCGGCGCGGAAAAATGCTCCATCGTGCCGGGCGGCAGCGGTCCGCCGCTCAAAAAAGGCACGGCCTCATCGAGCACCTTCAAGTCGCCGGTGACTTCAAGATAGTGCGCGACCACGAAAGCCAGCCAGATGCGATCATCGGACACCCGCGTCTTGATGCCCTGGCCCGAGGTGGGCAGCCACCAATGCTGCACATCGCCCGCGGCGTATTGCTGCGAGGCGGCTCTTAAAATGTGCTCGCGTGCGGTCGCGGGCGAGGATACGCACAAGGCCATGACATCCTGCAACTGGTCGCGATATCCGTACGCCCCGCTCGACTGATAGAAAGCCGTGCGTCCCCACACGCGGCAGCCCAAGGTTTGATACAGCAGCCAACCATTCGTCAGGATGTCCATGGACCGATCCGGCGTCTTGACCTGAAGCACGCCCAAGGTTCGATCCCAAAAATCCGTCACGCCCTTGAATACCGCATCGAGATTCTCGTTGCGATAGCGTTCGATCAGGGCGAGCGCCGCATCGGCGCAGCTCTCCTCGCCCAGCAGCAGCGTCAGCTCCACGGCTTCGCCGGCATTCAAGCTGAGCTTCGTTTGCATCGCGCCGCAGGGGTCAAAACCCCCGCCGACGCGGTCGGAGAGGCCTTGCGGTCCCAACAGCGCTGCCGGCTCGGCCAGCGAGCCGTGGCGTCCAATGAATTCGGTGCGATCGGCCGTGCAGCTTTGCTGCCGCCCCGCCATGTCGAGGAATGCGACGCGCGACTTGAAATCCGCCGTCCAGGGATTGCGGGCAAGCAGCGCGCGCGTCCCGGGCTCGATGGACGTGACGATAAAGGGAGCGGCGCGGTTGTTCTGGTTGCCCAGCATCCAATTCAAGTAGTGAGTGACCGACAAGTGCCGGGGTCGATCGGAGGCATTGACGATCTTGAGCCGTGAAATCTTGACCGGATCCTCGAGCGGTACGAATTGCGTGAGATTTAGCGCGATGCCGTGGGCGGTATGTTCGGTGCGTGTGTAGCCGAAGCCGTGACGCACCACATACAGGGAGGATCGCTCGCGGATGGGCAGAGGCGTGACGCTCCACAAGCGGCCGGAATCTTCATCGCGAAGATAGATCGCTTCCGCGGGCGTGTCGCTGACCGGATCATTGGACCAGGGCGTGATCTGGTTTTGCTGCGCATTCAGCGACCAGCTGCTGCCCGCGGCGTCGGCGGAGACCAGGCAGCCGAAATGCGGATTGGCGATGACGTTGATCCAGGGTGCGGGCGTCCACTGGCCGTCATCGAGCACCACGGCGTATTCACGCGCCCCGGCATCGAATCCTCCTAAGCCGTTGAAGTACTCGAGTCCGTGCGCCAAGTCCGGTGCATGGGTGCGCGATACCTCGCCGCTGTTCTCGCGCCGCAGGCGTGCGGCGCCGGGCGGCTCTTCTGTCCGCGCACTCTGCTCGCGCAGCCCGGCGTTTCCGGTAAACACCGCCCGTGCCGCAATTTGCAGGAAATCCTGTTGTTCCGCCGGCATGGCATCGGCACGCAGCGCGATCACTTTGCCCCGGGCTTGACCTGCCTGGCGGCCGTGGCTGGCATTGGTCAGCTTCGCGGCAATTTGAATCAGGCTGTCCACCTCTGTTTGCACGGCCGCCGCCGCGGCCGGAGCGGCGGCGTTCAATATGACCAGATCCGCTTCGAGACATTTTGATTGCCAATAACGCTGTGCCTGCAACAGTTGCTTGACGGCAGGGGCGCCGCCTTGGCCTTCGAGCCGGCACAACACGATGGGCAGATCTCCGGAGACGCCGTGCTTCCACAAGTCGGACTGACCGAGCTGATTGCGCGCAAGCAGCTCGCAGCTTGGGCGCAGCGAGGGGTCGGCATACAGAATCCGCGCCGCAATTTCTTGAAACAGCTGCGACTCCTCGCAGCTTAAGCCGAGATCGCGAAGCTGAACTTCCGCCCTGGCGCGGCAGAGCGGCTTGGCATGCTGAAACGCCGCTTCGCTGCCGAGTTTGTCGACCAGGCTCAAAGCCTTCGCGCGATCGGCGCCGATGCCGGTCCAGAACGCTGCATGGACGGTTTCCCCCGGATCGATGCGCACGCGCCGGCGCAGCGCCAGCACGGGATCGAGCACCGTACCCACGGTGTTGGACAGAGGCCCGGCATCCATGATGGAAACGGCATTGCGCACATCGTGGCCGCGGCCGATGAAGCGGGCGCGATCGGTCTCGAATTGCAAGCCGCCGATCGCTTCGCCCTCCAAAGAAGTGAAATGCACCATCCATGGTTGCTCTTGTTGCGGCTCGCGCGGCCGTCGCGTCGCCAACAAGGCGCCGCATGAGGCCACGAACTCGGTTTGCACGAACATCTTCGAGAACGCCGGATGGGCGGCATCGGCCGCGGGCGGACTCAATACCGCTTCCGAGTATGAAGTGAGCTCGATCTCGCGCACGCCGCTGCCTTCGTTGGTGAGCGACACATGCCGAACCTCCGCGTCCTCCTCGCTGCAGACGAAAATCTCCATGACGGTGCGGATGGGACCGTCCTTACGGCGAAACTCCGCGCGATCCTCGAAGAATGCGGCCTCGTAGAATTCGGATTCCCGGCCGATCGGTTGATAGCCCGCCGACCAGACGTGGCCGTTGAATACATCGCGCAAAAAAATGTAGTATCCCCAAGGATCGCAGGTCGGGTCCTCGCGCCAGCGGGTCAGCGCGATGTCGCGCCAGCGGCTGTATCCCGAGCCCGCCGCGGTCAGCATCAGCGAATAGCTGCCGTTCGACAGCAGCTGCGTGCGTGGCCTCGCGTGATAGGGAGAGCCGAAACGGCGGGATGATTCTACCGGCATTGCACTCAAGTGTACCGGGATATCAGGCGGGTATTAAGGTTGCTGCGATCGGGTACATCGCGCTTGAAATCCCACGGGGTGGGGTGCTAATTCCGACCGGCGCAAAATGTGCACGCGGAGGGCTTGGCAGAAATTACTTTAGCCCCGGATTCTCGCGGAGATGTACCCGACGCAGCGCACCCAGCTTGATGGCTTTTTCGCATCTCTGCGATCGGTGCATCGACCGAGAGAACGTAATCCAATACCTACACCCTGTCATGGATTCAATTTCCAAATATCGAGATTGATGGCTGCGGCGAAAGTTACCCACAAGAAGTACGGCACCAAGACGGCGGCCGCGGTTGCCCGCACGCGCGCGAACTCGCGCATGGTCCAGCCCACCGCCAGCCACAGCGCAACCATGTCGAACAGTCCGGCACCGATATTTTTCAGGCCGAAGAACACCGGCGCCCATAGCGCATTGATGAGCAGCTGAACGGCGTAGGCGCCGATCGCCGCAGTGCGGCCGCGATGATAACGTTCGCGCCATACGAGCCACGCCGCGATCGCCATCAGCACATACAAAACGGCCCATACGGGCGCGAACCATTTTTGCGGCGGCAGCCAATCGGGTTTCACCAGCGCGGCGTACCAGTGCGCGGCCGAGGTAGAGAAGCCGGGCGAAAACATCGCGCCCAAGGCGCCCGCTCCGAAGGCCAGCACCAGCAACAGCGCGAGCGCCGGAAAATTCGGCCGCGAATTGCGGCCGCGATAGCTGGTCGAGCTCTCAATGGGAATTCTCATTCGATCCGCAGCCTGCCCACTCTCAGTCGCACGAACAGAAGGATGGCCGCGATCATCTGCAGCCCGCCGAACCAGCGATATTGCGTGGTCAGCGCCAGCCAGATCAATCCCGACAGCCATAGCACAGCAGCGGCCCATCCCAGGTCGCGTCGCAAAGCAGCAACGCGCATGTCCGCGCGCAGCAGCGCCACCTGCTTGTCGACGGCGGGCACCGTGCCTTCGGCCGCCTCGCGCACCCCGGTTTGCACAATTTGCGGTATCTGACGCAAGGTGAGCAGCGCATCCGGCCAGTGAGAGCGGATCTCGCGAAAAATGGTGCGCGGACTCGTGCGCTCGCGCATCCATTCGCGCAACACCGGCTGCGCCGTCTTCCAGAGATCCAGCTCAGGATAAAGCTGCCTTCCGAGGCCTTCGATGTTGAACAGGGTCTTCTGCAGAAGAATCAGCTGCGGCTGCACCTGCATTTCAAAACGCCGCGCCGTCTCGAACAGCCGTATCAGCACCAGCGCGAAGGAGATTTCCTTGAGCGGCTTGTTGTAGATGGGCTCGCAGACCGTGCGCACCGCCGACTCGAGTTCGTCGACGCGCGTGCCCTTCGGCACCCAGCCGCTCTCAATATGCAGCCTTGCGATGCGGCCGTAGTCGCGCTTGAAGAATGCCATGAAATTCTCGGCCAGATAATGCTGATCGCGCGGCTGCAAGGTGCCGACGATGCCGAAATCCACCGCCGCATAGCGCGGATTCTTCGGATCATCGATCTGCACGAAAATATTGCCCGGGTGCATATCGGCGTGAAAAAAATTATGCCGAAACACCTGGGTGAAAAATATCTCGACGCCGTTCTCGGCGAGTTTCGCGATGTCCGTGCCGCGCGACCGCAACTCCTCCACTTGGCTGACGATGATGCCGTGAATGCGTTCCATCACCATGACGTTCTGGCGGCAGTAGTCCCAGTGAATTTGCGGCACGTACAGCAATGAGGAGCCGGCAAAATTGCGTTTCAGCTGCGAGGCATTGCCCGCTTCGCGCATCAGATCCAATTCATCGGTGACGGTCTTGCGGTATTCGCGCACCACTTCGATGGGCCGGACGGGGCGCGCCTCGATCCAGTATTCGTCGGCCAGTGCCGCCAGCGCATCCAGCACTTCAAGGTCCAGATCGATGACCTCGCGCATGCCCGGGCGCAGCACTTTGACCACCACCTCGTCGCCATTCTGCAAGGTGGCCGCATGTACCTGGGCGATGGAAGCGGCTGCCAGAGGCGAGGCTTCGAAGCTGCCGAAAATCTCATTCAGCGGTTTGCCGAAGGTCTTCTCGATCATCGCCACGGCGATGGCGCCGGGGAAGGGCGGCACGCGGTCTTGCAGTTTTGCCAGCTCGTCGGCGACGTCGACCGGAAGCAGGTCGCGGCGTGTCGACAACGCCTGGCCGAATTTCACGAAAATCGGCCCCAAATCCTCGAGCGCCAGCCGCAGCCGCTCGCCGCGCGTGCCGCCGATGCGCCGCTGAAACCAGGTCCAGGGCGAGACCACGGACAGATAGCGCAGCGGCCGATACAAATGAGCCGCCCGCACGAACTCGTCGAGCCGGTGCCGGACGAGGGCCCGCTGAATTTGCAGCAGCCGTGCCAGCACGCGCAGCCGCATCAGGCGCCCTTCATCCGCTGCTCGATTCCCCGCAGGCGCGCTTCGATCCGGTCGACACCGTCGCGCACCGAATCGACGCCGCGCAGGAACTCTTCAATTTCCGTCTTGCTGACCAAGTCCCGGCCCTCTTCCTGCAGATATTCGGCGATGTTTTCGCCGGCGGTGCGCCGAGCGCGGCGCGCCCAAGTCCGCACGCTCTTCGCCAGCTGCGACAGATGCCTCGCCGGCATGTCGCCCAGCCAGCGGGACAGCTCCTCCTCCAAATCCGGACGCGCCGCGGCAAACAGTTCGCGGTACAGATTGGCGAGCTCGGCATCGCCGCGAATTTGCACCGATGATCGGTTTTGCGCCGGGGATGTGGCTCTAAGCAGCTGCAAGAGCGCAGGCGGAGAACCCGAAATGACCGCGTTCGCAGGCGAGTCGTCGCCCTGAAGCAGCGCCAGCCTGCCTGCTCCGCAGGCGGCGCGAATCCGCGTGATCCCCTCGACATCGACCTGCAGGCTGGTGCCGTCGAGACGCCTGACCAGCCCCTGGCCTTGCGTCGATGCCGCGATGTTGCGATTCAACACCGCTTCGGCCGACGCCAACCACGCGGGAGTCGCAGGCATATTAAATCTTGTAGCCGCGATGCACGGCGACGATGCCGCCGGTCAGATTGTGATAGCGCGCCTGGCCGAAACCCGCGTCGCGCAGCATGCCGAGCAGAATCTCTTGATTGGGGTGCATGCGGATCGATTCGGCGAGATACCGATAGCTGTCGGCGTCCTTCGCAACCACTCTTCCCAACAACGGCAGCACTTTGAAGGAGTACGCGTCGTACAGCGGCTTTAAGCCCGGTGCCGTCGGCGTCGAGAACTCGAGCACCAGCAATTGACCGCCGGGCTTCAAGACACGGTGCATGGACTTGAGAGCCGCCGCCTTGTCGGTGACGTTGCGCAGGCCGAAGCCGATGGTGACGCAGTCGAAGGCGTTGTCCTCGAAGGGCAGGCGCTGCGCATCCGCGACGATGCACTCGACGTTGCCCACATGTCCCGCATCGAGCAAGCGGTCGCGGCCGAGTTCCAGCATGGCCGGATTGATATCGGACAGCACCACGCGCCCGCTCTTGCCGACCTGGCGCAATAGTCCTGCGGCGATATCACCGGTGCCGCCCGCGACGTCCAAGGCGCATTGCCCGGGGCGCAAACCGGTGAGCGACAGGGTGAAGTGTTTCCACAAGCGATGCGCGCCGAAAGACATCAGGTCGTTCATGACGTCGTACTTGCCTGCCACGGAGGCAAACACGGCCCTCACGCGCGCGGCTTTATCGGCCGGCGCGACGTGCTCGTAGCCAAAATCCACCGTGTGATCGGAGTCAGCCATGGCGCCTTTTCGTTCGTAAGGCGCATATTGTAGCCGACTAGGGCCTAAGGCTCAGGCGCCTTAACGGCGGCTGACATATCAGCCTCGGCGCAGCGTGCCCGATAGCGCGCCCAGCTCGCTGCACGATCCTTGCCCAGCTGATAGAGGACGCCCCAGGAGTACAGCCCCGTATTGTGGCCATCATCGAAGAACAGCCGCAGTGCATAGTTGCCGACCGGCTCAATGCCGCTGATCCCGACCTGCTGTTTGCCCCGGACCAGCGCTCCCTCGCCGCCGCCGTGGCCTTTGACTTCCGCCGAGGGAGAAAACACCCGCAGGTATTCGAACGGCAATTCGAAATGCGCGCCGTCATCGAAGCGCACGTCGAGCAGGCGCGATTCAGTGCGCAGCCTGATGTCGGTGGGCTGCGGCGCGCGCGGTCCGGGCGGCGCACGCGGTCCGGGCGGCATGCTCAAAGGATGTACCGCGACAAGTCCTGATCCTTGACGAGCTCGCCCAAGTTCCCTTCGACGTACTCGCGATTGATCACCACGCGCGTGCCGTTACGATCGGCCGCATCGAAGGACACCGTTTCGAGCAGGCGCTCCATCACGGTGTGCAGACGCCGCGCGCCGATATTCTCGGTACGCTCGTTGACCTCGAAGGCCACTTCGGCCAGCCGCTGCACGCCGGAGTCCGCGAATTCCAGCGTCAAGCCTTCGGTGGCCATCAACGCAGAATACTGCCGGCACAGCGATGCGTCCGGCTCGGTCAAGATGCGCACGAAATCGCCAACCACCAAGGGTTCGAGCTCGACGCGGATCGGCAAGCGGCCCTGCAACTCCGGGATCAGATCCGAGGGCTTCGACATATGAAACGCGCCGGACGCGATGAACAGCACGTGATCGGTCTTGACCGTGCCGTACTTGGTATTCACGGTGCAACCTTCCACCAAGGGCAGCAAGTCGCGCTGCACGCCCTCGCGCGACACATCCGCGCCGATGGTTTCCTGGCGCCGCGCGATCTTGTCGAGCTCGTCGATGAACACGATGCCGTTTTGCTCGGCATTCTCGACCGCGCGCAGCTTCAGCTCTTCCTCGTTGATCATTTTCGACGCTTCTTCGTCGACCAGGAGTTTCAACGCCTCCTGGATCTTCACCTTGCGGGTGCGCGTGCGGCCGCCGCCCAAGTTCTGAAACATCCCCTGCAGCTGCTGGGTCATTTCTTCCATGCCCGGCGGCGCCATGATTTCCACCCCCAACGGCATGGCGCGCACGTCGACCTCGATCTCCCGGTCGTCGAATTCACCCTCGCGCAGCATCTTGCGGAAGCGCTGGCGCGTGTCGTGATCCTTGGGCGCGGGTTCGGCGGTAAAGCCCGCCTGGGCCCGTGGCAGCAAGATATCCAGCACCCGATCCTCGGCGGCGTCCGCGGCACGATGCCGCACCTTCGCCATCTCCTCTTCTCGGGTCATTTTGACAGAGATCTCGACAAGATCGCGGACGATAGAATCAACTTCCCGCCCAACATAACCAACTTCGGTGAACTTTGTCGCCTCAACCTTGATGAAGGGCGCCTTGGCGAGGCGTGCCAGCCTGCGCGCAATTTCTGTCTTGCCGACACCCGTCGGGCCGATCATGAGAATGTTCTTCGGCGTGATCTCATGCCGCAGGGCTTGATCGACCTGCTGGCGCCGCCAACGGTTGCGCAGCGCAATCGCCACCGCGCGCTTGGCCGCTTTTTGTCCGACGATGTGCTTGTCGAGTTCTTCGACGATTTCCCGCGGAGTCATCTGCGACATGCGGAGCCTGTCTGAGTAGTCAACATGAACCGGGCTCCTACAATTCCTCGATGGTGAGGTTGCGGTTGGTGTAAATGCAGATGTCCGCCGCGATATTGAGCGAGCGCTCGACGATGTCGCGCGCGCCCAGCTCGCTTTGCATGAAGGCCAGCGCCGCGGCCTGCGCGAAGCCGCCGCCCGAGCCGATGGCAATCAAATCGTGCTCCGGCTCGATGACATCGCCGGTTCCGGAGATCACATAAGTGCTCTCGAGGTCGGCGACGCAGAGCAGAGCCTCCAAGCGGCGCAGGCTGCGATCGCTGCGCCAGTCCTTTGCCAGCTCGATGGCCGCGCGGGTGAGATTGCCGAATTTCTCCAGTTTGCCTTCGAAGCGCTCGAACAGCGTGAAGGCATCGGCCGTACCGCCGGCGAAGCCGGCCAGCACCTTGCCGCCGTACAGCCGGCGAACCTTGCGCGCGTTGGATTTCATCACGCTTTGTCCCAACGTGACTTGCCCATCGCCGCCGACCGCGACGTGGCCACTGCGGCGCACGCAAAGGATGGTGGTGCCGTAAATACGATCGGGATCGTGATTCATAGGAATCCTGGTAGCGTGGGGACTGGTGCGGCCCGTTTCAAGCCGTGCCCGGTCGGCGCCGGGCTCGCGGATGGGCGGCGTCGTAAACGCTGGCCAGGTGCTGAAAATCCAGGTGCGTGTAAATCTGGGTGGTGCTGATATCCGCGTGTCCCAAGAGTTCCTGCACGCCGCGCAAATCGCCGCTCGACTCCAACAAATGCGTCGCAAAGGAATGGCGAAACATGTGCGGGTGAACGTGCTGCGAGAGTCCCTGGCGGCGTGCCCAAGTGGCCACCCGCAACTGCACGGCACGAACCGACAGCGGCTTGCCTGCCTTTCCCACGAACATCGGACCCGCATGCGCCGCCGCCAAGCCCGGTCTCTTGCGGATGAGCGCGGCCCGCTCGCCAAGCCAATACTTCAATGCCTCAACGGCGTGGCGCCCGATGGGCACGATGCGCGTCTTGGCGCCTTTGCCCAAGACACGCACCGTCCGGTCCTTCAGGTCCACCGCGGCCGTATCGAGCCCCACCAGTTCGCTCAAGCGCAAACCTGAGGAATAGAACAGTTCCATCATGGCTTTGTCGCGCGCCGAAAGAGAATCATCGACGCGAAAGTCCAGCAGCCGCGCCATCTGGTCCGCGTCCAGGGTCGCGGGCAGGCGTTTCTTGGTTTTTGGCGCGCGCACCTCCAGGGCGGGATTGTTTTTGGCATGCCCTTCGCGCATCAAGTACTCGTAAAACGAGCGCACGGCCGACAAGCGCCGCTGGATGCTGCGCGGTGCGATGCCGCCGGCGTGCTCGGCCGCTGCGAAGGCGCGCACCTGAAAATTATTCAAAGCCGACCAGCGTTGCACATGGCGGCCCTCGCAAAAGGCAGCCAGGCACGACAGATCGTGCCGGTAGGCGGCGAGCGTATGGCTGCTCAGGCGGCGCTCGATCAGCAGATGCGAGAGGAATCGCTCGATCCGGCCGCGCTCGCGTGCGTCCAATGGAAACGTCAGCGCGTCAGCGCGTAGGTCACGAGCTCGCCGATGCGCAGCAGAAATTCGGTGCTCATGCCCGGATGAAAGCGTTCCGCATCGCTGGCGCCGATCGCCAGGATGCCGAGCGCACCTTTTTGGCCCAACGGGGTGAGGGCCACGGAGCCGATGGCCACCGCGTCCTTGCCGAACAGATAGTCGCGCTGTGCATCGCGCACCTGGCCGCAGCGCGGCTTGCCTGAACTCAACAGCGAATCGAACGTGCGCATGTCTTCGTCGATCGGATTGGCGATGCGCAAGAATCGGCCCATCTCCGGCTCCAGCGCGCGCGCTTCCTCCAGAAACAGCACCAAAACCGAGTTCATCGCGTCGAAGTCCTCGCGCAGCGAGGTTTCGACCGCGCCGATCGATTCCGCCAGGGTACGCGTGCGGATCAGCCGTTGGCTCAGGCGATGGATGCGATCCGCGAGCCCATCATTGGCGCGCGCCACATCGACCAGCTCCTTGAGCTTGCGTTCCAGCGCCTGATTGCGTTCGCGCAGCACCTCGACCTGGCGCTCCACCAAGCTTACGGTGGACGCCCCCTCGCGGACGTGCGGCAGACGCAGCTTGGTCAGCAGCTGCGAGTTGCGCTCGAAGAAGTCCGGGTAGGTTTGCAAATACTCCGAGACGCTGGTGTCGTTGAGGACATCCTGCTTGATCCCGCGCGCGTGACTCGTCGTCATTGTTTGGCTCCCGTGAATCGCGTTAAATCGATTGAACCTGTATAAACCGTGGTAGCGGGCCCGGTGAGCCAAATATGCTGACCGGGCCCTTCCCAAGAAACTTTGGCAATGCCGCCCGGCAAATCCACCCGCACATCGCCGTCGAGCAAACCCTGCCGCACGCCCACCGCGACCGCAGCGCATGCGCCGGTGCCGCAGGCTTGAGTCTCACCGGCGCCGCGCTCGAAGACGCGCAGAAAAATATGATCGCGGTCGACGATCTGCATGAAGCCGATGTTGGCGCGATGGGGAAAATGCGGATGCCGCTGAATGCTGGGTCCCCACAGCTCAACTGGGGCCGTGCGCACATCGGGAACGCGCAGCACCGCGTGGGGATTGCCGAGCGACAAGGCACTCATGGCAAGGTCCTTGCCCTCGATGGCGAGTGAAAACTCGGCAGGTTGGTCGAATTGCGGGATGCCCATGTCCACGGAGACCAAGCCGTCGTCCCACACCCGCGCGCGCACACGGCCGCCGGGGCTGCCCATGATGAGATCGCGCCCCAGCTCGGGGGCGCGGGCGTAGAGCAGGGCCGCGATACAGCGCGCACCATTGCCGCACTGCTCGACCTCGCTGCCGTCGGAATTGAAAATCCGGTAAAACACACGGCTCGAGGGATCGCGCGGCGACTCCAGCATGAGCGCCTGATCGAAGCCCACGCCCGTGTGCCGATCGGCGAGAGCACGCAGCGTCCTTTCGTCAAGCAGAGTGTCTGCGGCTACGGCGGCGGCGTCGAACACCAGAAAATCGTTGCCCAGGCCCTGCATCTTCAGAAACTCGATGCGCATACCTCCGGAGCATAGCCGATGCGGCAAATTTCCGCTCGGGGTTGCCTGCCGTTCGAGTAAAGTTCTACCTTACAAGTACAACAAGACCGGGGAACTATGCGTCACGTCATGGTATTGAACGCGAAGGGCGGATGCGGCAAGAGCACGCTCAGCACCAACATTGCCGTTTTCTTCGCGCGCGACGGGCACAAGGTCTGCATCGCGGACTATGACCCGCAACGTTCCAGCCTCGATTGGCTCAGCAGTCGTCCCGCTGACCTGCCGGCGATCAGCGGCGCCGCTGCATTCGACGAGGGATTGCGCAACGTGCCGCGCAACACCGAAGTCCTGGTGATCGATGCGCCGGCCCGGGTTCATGGCACCGAACTCAATGAACTGGTGCGGCGCGCCGAAACCATCATCGTGCCGGTGCTGCCCTCGAGCATCGACATGAAAGCCTGCGGACATTTCATGGCCGAGCTGCTCGAGATCGGCAAGGTGTCGCGCAAGCAGGCGCGCCTCGCGGTCATTGCCAATCGGGTGCGCGAGTACACGCTGGTATACGAAGAATTGGATCGATTCCTGACCAAACTCAAAGTGCCGTATCTCGGACACTTGCGCGAAGCGCAAAACTACGTGCGCGCCTATTCGCGCGGCATGGGCGTACTCGAGCTGCCTGAATATCTCGCCTGGCCGGATTGGAAACAGTGGGAGCCGATCCACGAGTGGCTCGACAGCAAGCGCAGTCAGCCGAGTGCCCAATAGCGACGCAGCTTCGCTCCTGCGGAGCGGTAGCCGCGGCAATATTGCGGGCCGGCAATCCTAGCGTGATCATTACCGTCGCCAATTCCAGCCGCCGCTTCGAGGCCGCAGCGGATCAGCCGCTGCTCGATGCAGCACAAGGCGTGGGCCTCAATTTGCCGCACAGCTGCAAGGGCGGCAACTGCGGCGCCTGCAAAGCGCGGCTGCTGCGCGGCGAAATTGCTTATCCGAGCGGCGCGCCCCTGGGATTGTCCGCCGTGGAGATCGCCGACGGACTGATCCTGCTCTGCCAGGCGCGGGCGCGCAGCGACTTGGAGCTGGAAACCTTTGAGCTGCAAGCGGCCGATGGCGCGACGCGCAAGCGCCTGCCGTGCCGCATCGAGCGCGCAGTCCCGTTGTCGCACGACGTCATGGGATTGTTCCTGCGCCTGCCCCTCGCCGAAGACTTCAGCTTCGAAGCCGGCCAGTACATCGACATCCTGCTGCCGGGCGGTCGGCGCCGCAGCTTCTCAATCGCATCGCCGCCGCACGCCGCGCGCCCGCTCGAGCTGCACGTCCGGCGGGTGATCGGCGGAGAGTTCACCGACCGTCTGTTTCACGCCGACATGCGCAGTTCCTTGCTGACCATCGAGGGGCCCTTAGGAAATTTCACCTACCGTCCGGCCGCGAGCGATGCACCGCCGATGCTGCTGATCGGCGGCGGCACCGGCATCGCGCCGCTCTTGAGCATCCTGCGTCATGTGGTCGAAAACGGCATACCACGGGACATGCGGCTTTTTTGGGGCGTGCGCACCGAACCGGACCTGTACGCGCAAGCGACGCTCGAAGGCTTGGCCCGCCGCGCCTCTGATTTGTCCCGCGCCGCGCCCTCGCCGCGTTGCGTGTCCGGCTTGAGCTATGTGCCCGTGCTTTCTGCACCTAGCCCAGCGTGGCATGGCCTCACCGGTTGGGTGCACGAAGCGGCATTGAGCGACACCCAAAACCTTGAAGCGGTCGAGGTCTACGCCGCGGGGCCGCCGGCGATGATCGCCGCCATTCAGCACGTGTATGCCGCGCGCGGCAGTGACACAAGCCGCCTGTACTTCGATTCTTTCGACTATGCCCCGGACACGCTCGAGCGCCAGCGGATGAGCGCAGCGACCAAGTCCTGATCTTCAGCCGAATCCGCCATCAGCAGCGGCGCCTGCAATCCCAGAGCGCGCAGGCCCGAGGTTATCCGCTCGCCGGGCACGAGCCAGTGCACGCGTTCGAATTCGGCGCGCAGCGGCTGGGCCGCCAGCTTGAGCAGCGATTCGCCGATTCCCAAGCTGGTTGCCGTGATCACGTGCACCTCGCCCGCCGCAAAGCGCTCCTCGACTTCCGCCAGCGTTTCCGCGCTGGGAATTGCCGCCACGCGTTCATATACCTCCGCGCAGGTAACGGCCGCTCCGCGCTGCGTGAGTTCTTCTTGGAGCAGTTGCCGGCCGTCGCGTCCCTTCACAATCAAGATGCGATGTCCGGCGACATGTGCGAGCCGCGGATCCCCGAGCAATCCCTCAGTATCGATGGAATCATGAGGTTGTACGGCCACGCGGTATCCCGCTTGGTTCAACGCAAGCGCGGTCGCCTTCCCCAAGGCCGCGAGCGTCAACTCGCGCTTCTGATCGAGAAAGGAAACACCGAATCGAACCGCGTTGGCGCTGGTGAAAATAATGGCGTCGAAGCGCTCCAGCGGACCTAGCCTCTCCTTCAGCGCACGCCGATTCCTTAGCGCTTTGATCTCGAGGGCCGGCAGGCGCAGAGTGCTCGCGCCCTGATTTTCCAACAGCCGGCACAGCGGCATGGCCTGCAATTCCGGTCTGGTGACGAGGACGCCGACGCCATGAAGTGGGCGCATCGCTAGCTTGTGCGCAAGCGCTCGAGCAGCGGTGCGGCGCCGGCAGCCAGCATGCGCTCGGCCAATTGACGTCCCAGCGCGGCGCCGGCGTCAGCGCGGCCCGATATGGCATCGTGCAGCAACAGCGATCCATCCGGCTCCGCGACCAGCCCACGCAGCGTGACCTGATCCGCGTCGAGTTCCGCATAGGCCGCGATGGGTGATTGACAGTTGCCCCCGAGGCGAGCCGCAAATGCGCGCTCGGCATTCATACCCAAGCGCGTCGACGGATGCTCGAGCGCCGTCAAAAGTTCGAGCGCGCGGGCATCGTTGCGGCGGCATTCGATGCCGATCACGCCCTGCGTCACGGCCGGCAAACACACCTCAGGATCGAGACGCGCGGTGATGCGCGACTCCAATCCCAAGCGAATCAGACCGGCGCAGGCCAGGACGATGGCATCCATGCGCGTTCCGCCGCTGCCTGCCGCGTCGAGTTTGCGCAGACGCGTATCCACGTTGCCGCGCAGCGATTCGATGGAGAGGTCGTTGCGCAATGCGCGGATTTGCGCCTGCCGCCGCAGGCTCGAGGTGCCGACCACGGCGTCGCGCGGCAGGTCCTCGAGGCGCGCAATGCCGGCGCTCGTCACCAAGGCGTCGCGCGGATCGGCGCGTTTCAGCACGGCGGCGATGATCAATCCTGGGGGAAGATCGGCCGGAACATCCTTCATGGAGTGCACGGCGATGTCGGCGCGCAGCTCTTCGATCGCGACCTCCAGCTCCTTGATAAATAAGCCCTTGCCGCCGATCGCAGCCAAACTGCGGTCTTGAATGCGATCGCCCTGCGTCAGCAGCGGCACCAGTTCTATTGCAAGGCCCGGATGCGCCGCGCGCAACAGACCCGCCACATGCTCCGCCTGCCAGAGCGCCAATTGACTCTTGCGCGTGGCGATGCGTAGCGGTGCGCTCACTTCGACTCGGGCTTATCGGGAAACAGCTTGGACTTCAGCCGGTAAATCGCGGAGATGTCCTCATCGCCGAAACCTTGAGCGATCAACTGTCCATACTGATCGATGGTGGACTCCACCACCGGCAATACACCGCCATGCTTGGCCGCCATTTCGCGGCAGATGCGCAAGTCCTTGTCGTGCAGCCGCACCCGGAATCCCGCCGGAAAACTGTTGTTCGCCATGAAGGGCGCGCGGTTCACGAAGTACCAGCTCGAGCCCGCGCCCTTGCCAAGCACATCGATGACTTTTCGCAGGTCGACGCCTTCCTCGTGCGCAAAGGCCATGGCTTCGCCCACCGCCTGGATGATGCCCGCGCACATGATCTGGTTGGTGGCTTTGGTCGCCTGGCCCGAACCGCTGCCGCCCATGTAGGCCACGGCCTTGCCCATTTTTTCCAGGATGGGCAGCGCGCGATTGAAGACCGGTTCATCGCCGCCGCACATGATGGCGAGCGAAGCGGTTCTCGCGCCTTCCACGCCGCCGCTCACCGGACAGTCGAGAAATCCGACGCCCAGGGCATTGAGCTGCGCATAAATATCGCGCTCGGTGTCCTTGCCGACCGTAGAGCAGTCCATGACGATCATGTTCGGGCTCAAGCCCGGTTCCAAGCCCGCAATCACTTCGCGCAGGTCCTTGTCCGCCGACACGCAGATCACCACGGCTTCGCAATTTCCCGCAAGCTCCGTCAGACTCGCAAACGCGTGAACCTTCAGCTCCGCGGCGAGCGCTTTGGATTTTTCGGCGGTGCGGTTCCAAACGCCCGTGAGCAGTCCGGCACGGTGCAGATTGCGCGCCATATGCGCTCCCATGGCACCCAATCCAACGAAGCCTGTTTGCATGTGCTGTCCTCAAGGTCGGCCAAAGGACGTTAGCGTAAGGCTTTGCGCGTTCCGCGGCAAAACACGCGGCGGGCACGGCCGCGATGGAGGAGGGATTCTCAGCGCGTCGAGGTCAAGTCGCGCTGTTGCAGATGGCGTCGATGTCGCGCTTGGCGTTGAGCCGCTCGGTATCGATTTCTTCGGAGTTCATGAACTGGCGTTCGCCGTCGGGTCCGGCCTTGTACAGCCTGCGGCCCTCGATCAGTTTTTTATAGCGTTCCTGGGCTTCGGTACATTGCTTGTCGCGGGTTTGCGCGACGTCCTGTTCTACCGCTTTCTTGTCGGCGGCATCTTTACCGGCTGGAGTGGCGGCGCCGGCGCCGGCGCGGGCCATGGGCGAGGCTTGAGTTGCAGGTGCGGAGCGGGTGCCGCCGGTATGAGCAACCAACAGCTCAACGATTTCGGCGTGCACGCCATCTGGCGGCCGATCGCCGTACTGCAATTTACCCTGCGCGTCGGTCCACTTATAGACAACCGCAGAGGCCATGCCAGACCAGGCAACCAAGGCGGCGAATAACAACAGGCGTTTCATCGTCCAGTCCTCGCTTAATTGTTACAAGGCACGCGAGCCGGCCTCGCCGGTGCGGATGCGCACCGCTTGGCCCAAATCGGAAACAAATATCTTGCCATCACCGATTTTGCCCGTGCGTGCCGTTTCAATTATGGCTTCCACAACCCGGTCGACCCGGTCGTCATCGACGGCCAGCTCCAGCTTCACTTTGGGCAGAAAATCAACAACGTATTCCGCCCCCCGATAAAGCTCAGTGTGGCCCTTTTGACGTCCAAAGCCTTTGACCTCTGTCACGGTAATGCCTTGAATTCCAACTTCTGCCAGCGCGGCGCGCACATCGTCAAGCTTGAAGGGTTTGATGATGGCGATAACCATTTTCATGCACAGGCTCCAGGTTCTGTTAAACGCAGTTTAGCAGCGGAAACCAAAAGAAAATTGTTGCAATACAGCAGGAAACCCGAAATCCCGTGGAGTATTGAAATCCAGTGGCGTATAAACGGCCCAGCGTCTCGCGTCGGACGCGTGGATAAAAAACGGCACGGGCACTTTTTAAGGGCCCGCGCCGTCGGGATATCGCACCGACGGGGGAGTTGGCTGGTTGCCGGCGCGAGATGCTCCTAAATCGTCAAATGGCGTCCGGACCGAGTTCGCCGGTCCGAATCCGCAATGCCTGACCCAATTCGAGTACCCATACCTTTCCGTCACTTGGGGCACCCGTGCGCGCCACATTGCACAGCGCTTCTATCACTTGTTCAGCGATCGAATCATCGACGGCAACCTCGATCTTCGCCTTCGGCAGAAAGTCGATGCGATAGTCAGCGCCCCGATAGGACTCGATGCGGCCCGGCGATTGGCCGTAGCCGTGCACCTCGGTTACCGTCACGCCTTGAATGCCGATGTCAGTAATCGCCTGCCGAATCTCGTCCAGCTTGAAGGGTTTGACGATCGCGGTGATCAGCTTCATGCATTTATACCCGCTTTCACGGGTTATTCACGCCGACTCGAACTCCACTTCCACGTACTATGATTGCAGAGATAGCAGATTCCGTGCCACGGCACCGCCGGCGAAGAATCAAAGGGTTATGCGGCAGTCGATCCGTGCCATGCACCCATGTGGCGCGCCGCGACTTTCAGCATGCGTCAAGCAAGTGCGATGATTGGAAACAATGATGCGGGAGTCGAGATAGCAATGAGTTTCATCAATACCGATGGCTTGGACGAGCTGGCCAAGCGCCTGGCGGATTCCGTGCCTGAATCCCTGCGTGCCTTCGGCAGAGATTTGGAAAGCAATTTCAAGGCCGTTCTGCAAGCGCAGCTGGCCAAGCTCGATCTGGTCACTCGACAGGATTTCGATGTGCAGGCCGCAATTCTGGAACGTACTCAAGCCAAACTCAGCGCCATTGAAGCTCGCCTGAAAGAACTCGAAGCCAGGCTTGGCGCGCACTAGGAGTCGACGCTCAAGCCGCAGCCGCCAGCCTTAAGTTGCATGGGCAATGACAATCAAGGGTAACCACAAGGAGGTGAGCACCGTGTACAGCCGTGCTCCCGCAGGACTTGAAGCACCCTTGGTCCGCGTCGAGGTGCACTTAAGCAACGGTTTGCCCGGGTTTGCCTTGGTAGGACTGCCCGAAGCCGTGGTTCGAGAAAGCAAGGAGCGTGTGCGCGCGGCACTCCTCACCGCCGGCTATGAATTTCCGCAGCGGCGCATCACCGTCAATTTAGCGCCTGCGGACTTGCCGAAAGAGGGCGGCCGGTTCGACCTGCCGATCGCCGTCGGCATCCTGGCGGCGGACCACAAGATCAAAGCGCTCGCGCTCGAGGGCCGCGAGTTCTATGGAGAACTTTCACTGGGCGGTGCGCTGCGCGAAACCCGCAAGCTCCTGCCCTCGTTGATCGCCGGCGCGAACAAGGGCAGCGAAATCATTTTGCCGGCCGCAAACGCGCTCGAGGCCAGCCTGCTGCGAGGCGCAAAGCTACGCCTGTTGAGCCGGCTGGATGCAGTCATCGCCGCGCTGCGGGGCAAGCCCAATGGCTACGGAGGTCTCGAGCAAAGCTCGGAAATTTTACTCAAGCCGCATTCGCGAATGCCGCCGACTCCGGATCTCGCCGAGGTTCGCGGCCAGTACGCCGCCAAACGCGCCTTGGAAATTGCCGCGGCAGGAGAACACGGCCTGCTGATGATCGGGCCGCCCGGCACGGGCAAGACACTGCTCGCGCAGCGCTTGCCCGGCCTGTTGCCGCCGTTGTCGGAATCGGAAATCCTCGAGGTGGCCAGCTTGGAATCGGCCGCCGGGCGCAGGCCGAACACCGCGGGGCGCCGGCCGTTCCGCAGTCCCCAGCACACCGCATCGATGGCCGCCCTGATCGGCGGCGGCGCGTTGCGGCCCGGCGAATTGTCGCTGGCGCACTTGGGCGTGCTGTTCCTGGACGAGCTGCCGGAATTCCCGCGCAACGCACTCGAAGCGTTGCGCGAACCATTGGAAACAGGCTCAGTGGTCGTCGCGCGCCTCAAGCGCACTTGCGAGTTCCCCGCGAAATTCCAGCTGGTTGCCGCCATGAATCCCTGTCCCTGCGGTTATGCCGGCGATCCGCGCGGCCGTTGCCATTGCACCGCAGAACAGATTCTACGCTACCGAAATCGCCTCTCCGGACCGCTGATCGACCGCATCGACATTCACATCGAAGTGGCAGCCGTGCCGGTGGAGCATCTGATGAGCGACTTGCGCGAGCAGTGCGATGCGGCCGAGTCCACCGCCGCGGTTGCAGTGCGTGTGGCCGCGGCACGAGGCCTGCAGCTCAAGCGCCAAGGGAAGCTGAACGCACGGCTCACGTCCGCCGAGGTCGCAAGCCTATGCTGCCTCGACAAGGAATCCCGCGTGCTGCTATCTACTGCAATTGCGAGATTAGGATTGTCGGCCCGGGCCTATCATCGCGTGCTCAAAATCGCGCGCACCTGCGCGGACTTGAGCGGCGCGACGGATATTCGCTTCACCGATGTGGCCGAGGCCGTGAAACTACGCGCGCTGGACCGGCTTACTTGTTGAGCGAAACCATGTAGTCCACGGTCATGCGGATGGTTGCGTCCGGCCAATTTGTGCCGCCCTTCGGAGGCATGTTGCCCTTACCCGAAATGGCAAATTTGTACAGCGTGTCCTTTCCTTGAGCAATGCGCGGAGCCCACGCCGCGTGATCGCCGATCTTCGGCGCGCCATTTACCCCGGTCGAATGGCAGGCAGAACAGACTTGCATGAACGCCTGCTCGCCTGTGGCGGGCACATTCGCCGCAGGCGCCGCGCCCTCGGGTGAAGTCAATGCCGCCAGCGCAGAATTGTCCTTGCCGGCGATTGCGACTTGCGCGAACGGTGCAATGTTTTTCTGTACCTCTGCGAGATGCAATGGCTCCAACAGCACGTGCTCCCCCTGGCTGTCGGCACCCAGTGTGCGCGCGACCGCGAACAAGACGATGGCGAAGGCGACGAGTAAACCGATTACCAAGCTAAAGGAATTGAAGAACTGAGTATCTGACGATTCTGACTTGGACACGGTAACTCGCTGGTATCAATGAGAAAAGTGCAACGGCGAGCGACAGTATAGCGGCAGAGCGCGATTCTCGAAATAGCGCGAATCTCAAAATGGCAGGCCCGCCTGACCGCCGCTCCCATCTTTCTGTCAATGAAGCGCTTCGCATCCGCTCCACAGGGCTTTTGACCGCCATCGCGCCCTTTTCATGAATGTGGTGGCGAACGGGCTTGCGCGTGTAAGGGTCCTCGCAGAGCGATGCCGCTGGAAATACATACTGCCATCCCCACTGCTTGCGATAGCTGGGGAATTCATGCAAGTGCTTCGGGCATCGACACGCCAGGATCGCTCGACGTGCGCTGCTGATGAAGCGCAAGTGCTGCTTCGCTAGATGCACGCAACCGATCGACAATCGAGGTCGGCAAGACCGTCATCCGATCGCCGACCGCTGCCGTAGAGCAAATTCGCGACCAACCACGTGCCGCGTGCGCATTTTCTCCCGCGCCATCTCGAAAAGACCCTGCCTCTCCGTCATGTACAATCGTTAGGAGCCAAATGAAGCGTCTCGTCTGCGTTTTGTTCGCTGTTTTGACGACGGTCGGGCTTCGCGCAAGCGCAGGTGAGACCGTAGCGCCAGCCCCTGAGCAAGCGGTAAGTGTTCACTTCAACTATGGGAATGCTGATTGGAAACCGTTCTTCGCCTTCGAGAAGACCCTTGAAGATGCAATTGGTAAATCAGGCGTTGGCGCCTACGACGGAAACGAGCTCGCCGTCGACGGCAGCGATGGCAGCCTTTACATGTATGGTCCCGACGCGGACAAGCTTTTCAAAGTCGCAAAACCAATTCTACTTTCCACTACTCTGCTGAGAAATATCACAGTGACGTTGCGCTACGGCAGCGTCAAGGACAAGCTGGCGCGCGTTGTTAAGGTTCGCTTAAGCTCCTAACAGTTCGAGCGATCACAGGTGTCGCGTCTCCGGTGAGCCAAGGCGGGAGTCGACTTCAAGGGCGGACTAGGAGCCAATCAATGGAATATTTGGTGGTCATCGAAAAAGGCCCAAAGAGTTACGCTGCGTATGTTCCAGATCTGCCGGGTTGCGTTGCGGTCGGTGAATCGCGCCGCGAAGTCTTGAAGCTCATCCGCGAGGCTGTTTCTCTCCACATTGAAGCGATGCGCGAGGCGGGCGAAGTGGTTCCTGCTCCGTCATCGAAAAGCGAACTGACTAAGGTGGACGCGGCCTAACCAACGGTTCGAGCGATCGCGGGTTGTATCTTCG
This sequence comes from Steroidobacteraceae bacterium, assembly GCA_036267535.1. Lineage (GTDB taxonomy): Bacteria > Pseudomonadota > Gammaproteobacteria > Steroidobacterales > Steroidobacteraceae > Bog-1198. Next base: position 118,323 of record DATAVX010000014.1, on the reverse strand, counting down.
GTTAGCCAAGGAAGATGATCGATGATTGAAATAAATCAGCTCCGTTTGACGCCAGCGCATTCCCGCGCCGCTCAACCTCATCATTAGAGGGCATCCCCGTGCGCCGCGTAATTATCTTCGGTATCGTCGCTTTTGGGCTCGCCTATCTCTACCTATTGGCCCTTGTGTTCGGGATAGGTGTAAACGCGGCGCAGGGTGTACCCGCGTGGTGGTCCGAATTCTTTTCTATCCGCCATAGCGCAGTTCGTTCTTGGGCTTTCATCTCTCACGCTGTCGTGGTTCTCCTTTTGTCAATGCCATTCGCTGGGGTGATAGCTCGCGCGTATGGGCGATTCAGTGTTTGGATTTCACTTGGCATTGCGGTGGCGGTTTGGGGTCTGTTCGAAGCTCCGCTGATGCCCGACGCATTCGGATCCGACGGAGTGTTCCCGCGGGCGCTCTGGTTTGCTGATACGATTCAATTGATCGGGTCGCTGCCTGTCCTTGTGTTGCTTTTCCGACGTGTGCCCTCTAACCACCGGTTCGAGCGATCGCAGGGCGCGCGTCTTCGGTAAGCCAAGGAGGGAGTCGATGATTGGGATAAATCAGCTTCGTTTGTGATTGGCGATGGGATGCAAGTTGCTCCGTGGGGAACGCCGGGCCTAGAGCACTATGCCTTCGCCGTATCGAAGGCAGAGTTTGGCCAAATATTCAATCGCATCAAGGCGGCCGGCATCGCCTTTGGACCCACGTTCGACTCGGTCGGCAGCAATAGCGAACCGGGCGAGGAGGCAGGCGCGCGCGGATTCGCACCGACGCTGTATTTCAACGATCCGAACCGGCATTTGCTCGAAATCAGAACCTACGAAAGGTAATACCCGATGCACTTAGCGAAATTGCCCAGGCGTTCTCATCTTGCTTCAGCATGCCCGTGATCCGCGAGGCGAGCACGGCCGCCGACATCGCGATCGCTCGCGAGTTATTTACGGAATACCAGCTTAACTTGGGAGTGGACCTGTGCTTTCAAGGATTCAACGAGGAGCTCGCGTCGCTCCCGGGTGATTACGCGAGACCAACGGGGCGTTTGCTTCTGGCGTCGAGCGACGACTCAGTGCTTGGAGTCGCGGCTTTGCGCTCGCTTGGCGCGGATTGCGAAATGAAACGGCTGTATGTGCGATGCTCGGGCCGCGGCCTGGGGCTCGGGCGCCTGCTCGCAATCCGTTTGATCGATGAAGCACGACTCGCGGGCTATCGCCGGCTGCTGCTCGATACACTGCCGATGATGACGCAGGCGCAAGCGCTTTATCGCTCACTGGGCTTTACAGAGATTGCCGCGTACTGCAACAATCCAATCTCAGGGACGTTGCATATGGCGCTTCAACTGTGACCCCCGGACCATTCCGATGCATCATTCCCGCCTTTGCGCACCGAAACCGCCGACCTGCGAGACATTGAAGGCCTGACGAATGATTACTCTGATCAATATCGGACGGTTCGCGATGATGGCCTGGGTCATTTACAGCTTGCTGCTCATATTCGCACCCAGCGTCATTCACAGGCAGCCCGACCAAATGGGCGGAATTATTCAATTCCTCATCGCCTATGCAGCGGGATATTCGATGGACCGCGCGCTATCAGTCGTGCGACGGCGAAAGGCTGCACTGAGCGCGCAAGCTCCGCCGACGAGCGATACGGGAAATATTTGATCACAAAGGGCTATTGCTAATCTTCGGATCATGGACGCAATAACCCTCGCTGTACTCGCAGCCTTTCCAGGGCGGCTCGAGGCCCATTACGGCCTAATCGGCGATTCCGCGCAGGCCTTTGCCGAATTCCGCCGCGCTCGCCGCAAGACAATCGAACTCGTATCCAATCTAAGTCCACGCAATTTGCGCGTGCCGCAATATTTGAAGGACGCCTGTAACGCTGCGCGGTCTGGTGCATAACTTGTGCGGCCACGATCAGCAGCATCCGGCGGGGTTACAATGGTTGCCGGCAAGGTTGTCGGCGCCAGAGCGCGTAACCAACCTAGACGAGGGCGAGTCACGTGACCGAGCTTCCGATATTTCAGCCCGCAGGATGGCATACGGTAACGCCGCGGATCATCGTTCACAATGCCAAAGAGCTGGTGGAATTCGTGAAGCAGGTTTTTGGCGCAACCGGCGAATATCATGCGCAGGCACCGGCGGAACTGCGGATTGGCGATTCCATCATCATGATCAGCGACACGGGGGTGCGCGACACCATGCCGGCATGCCTCTACGTGTACGTTGAAAGCGCGGACGCCACGTGGCAGCGCGCGATCGATGCCGGCGCACGCTCGGTCGAAGCGCCATTGGTTCCCCCCTATGGCGACCGTCGGGGAATGGTCAAGGACCGGTGGGGCAATACATGGCAGATTGCCATGCGCAAGCCGGTATGAAAGCATCGCTATTCGTCGAAAGGAACCTAACATGTCGCCAATGCGAAGAAAGGTAGTCTTGCTGGCTGTCGTGCCCGCCCTAGTTGCGCCCATCGCGACGCTTCTAACGCGCACCCACGAACCGCGGATTTTTCTCGGCCTCCCTGCACAATTCTGGGCGGCAACGCTCATCGGCATTTCAATCGTGGCGCTGGTCGCCGCGGCTTATCAATTCATGCGCCTTTCCGGGCAACAAAAGTAGCGCCTCGGGATATTGTTAAAAGATTCCGCCCGCAGCATTCGATCAACAAGGGATAGTTATGAATGCAAGTCTCATGCGAATGCCGGCTGCGACGCTTGCGGCCCTTGCCTTAAGCGCGAACCTTGCCAAGGCGGATATGTACTCCGCGGTGCAGGCATACGATAAAGGCGATTTCGCCGGCGCATTTCAGCAATTCAAGGAACTCGCCGAGTTGGGCCAGCCGCGCGCACAACTTGATCTCGCCGTTATGTACGGGCGCGGCCAGGGCGTTACCGCCAGCTCGACCTATGCGCATGCGTGGGCTTCTCTGGCGGCACAGAATGGACAAGAGCGCGGCAAGGCGATTGCGGAGGAACTCGCCTCGTCGCTGACGCCCACTTCATTGCGGGTGTCGGCTGAGATTCAGGCCCAATACAGCCAGGCGAAACTCAATGAGCGCTTGTTGCCCCACGTCTTGAGCGGCAGAGAATATACAGACCGCGATCCGCCCAGGCCACTGAAGCACTACGTTCCGTCCAATTATCCGCTGGCAGCAGAGCACCGGGGAATTCAGGGCAAGGTCTACGTCGAGTTCATCGTCGCGCCCGACGGCCATCCGCGGATGCCGCGCGTTCTGTATGCCTTGCCGGCCGGATACTTTGAGGATTTTGTGCGCGAAAGCGTCATGCGCTCGACGTACTTGCCCGCGAGAATCAACGGCGAGCCGATCACGGCGTCGACCGGGATTTTTTATAACTTTGTGGTTAACGGCGCATCGCTTCGAGATTACGGAAATCTCGAGCATCAAGTTCAAGAAGCAAAGGTCAAAGCAGAAGGGGGCGATCCGTCCGCACAGATGCTTTACGGCATGATGATCGCGGGCCTGCCGCAGCTCAACCAAACATACGAGAAAGCAGTGCCGTGGTTTCTCAAGGCCGCGCAAGCGGGAATCCCCTACGCGCAATTTCAAATCGGCACCGGCCTGCTGCGGGGCCGTGGTTGCCTGTGCGAAGAGACCAAGGGCGAAATTTGGCTGGAAAAGGCCGCCCAAGCCGACCAGGCGGATGCGCAGGTCTCGCTGGCGGAGTATCTGCTGAAAGGCAAGCCAAGCGCCGATTCCCTGCAGGGCGCCATGGTATGGCTGGAGCGCGCAACGAGGCAGGGCAACGTCCCAGCCAAGCTGCTGTTGGCCTCCATTCTCGCCGCCAACCCGCTGCAAGACATTCGCGATCCGCCTCGCGCACTGACATTGACCGACGCTTTGCAACACACCTACAGTCAAGATCCTAGCTATTGGGAAATTCGCGCGGCGGCCTTCGCGTCACGCGAGGACTACGGCGCTGCGGTCAAGGCACAGACGCAAGCATTGAGCCAAGCGACTCGGCTTGGCTGGGATTTGCAGCCTATGCAGCAACGCGCATCGCTCTATGCGTCGCATCAGCCTTGGCGCGGCGACCTGTTGAATTTCTAGGATCGTTGATTTAACAATAGATGGGGGGATTCATGTCGACACCACGTTTCGTTGCTCGCGCCGCAGCGCTCGTCTTGGTAATGGCGGGCACCGCATCCTTCAGCCAGGCACAGAAGGCCGGCGATCCGGCCGCCGCCTCGTCCCCGGCGCCCAACGGACCGGTTGTGAAGCTCAAGCAAGGCGAAGCGCAGGGCATCCTTGCCGACGGAGTGGTGGTCTTCAAAGGGTTGCCATTTGCCGCACCCCCCGTGGGCGATCTGCGCTGGCGCGCTCCGCAGCCCGCCTCGAAATGGCCGGGTGTGCGCGCCGCGAATGCTTTCTCCTCCGGCTGCGCACAATCCGAGGATTGCCTGTATCTCAATGTGTATGAAGCAGCGGATGCCAAGAAGGGCGCGCATCTGCCCGTCATGGTCTGGATCCACGGCGGCGCATTTCTATTCGGCTCCGGTTCCTCCTATGACGGCAGCCAGTTCGCGCGGCGGGGCGTGATCTTGGTGACGGTGAACTATCGGCTGGGCCGCGCCGGATGGTTCGCGCACCCTGCGCTCACCGCCGAAAATCCCAAGGGACCGCTCGGCAACTACGGGCTGATGGATCAGATCGCCGCACTCGACTGGGTGCACGAAAACATCAAGGCGTTCGGCGGCGATCCGAAAAATGTCACGATTTTCGGCGAATCCGCAGGCGCCATTTCCGTCAACTACCTGATGCTGGCGCCTCAGGCCAAGGGTCTGTTCGAAAAGGCCTTGTCGGAGTCCGGGTTCGGCCGTCTTCCCGCAAGGCCCCTCTCTTCCGTGGAGCAGAACGGCCTGAGTTTCGCCGAGAAAGCCGGCGTGCCGGGTTCGGATGCCGCCGCGGCGAAAGCGCTGCGGGCACTGCCCTGGTCCACGCTGACCAGCAATGTGGCAGGCATTGGCGCCGCCGAGCAGATCCTGCCCATGGCCGACGGCAAGCTGATCACCGGCAGTGCCGCCGATGGTTTCGCCAAGGGCATCGAGGCGCATGTCCCCTACCTGCTCGGGGGTAACAGCGACGAAGCCAGTCTCACGCGCCGCGGACTGAACGCCGCCGAGCGTTTGGCTTCAATCCAAGCGCGGCGCGACGCCTTCATCGCCGCCTACGATCCTGGCGGCAGCGGCGATGCCGACCGCATCATCGCCCGCTTGGTCACCGACTCATCGATCAGCGAGCCCGACCGCGATCTCGCGCGGCTGCATGCGCAGCACGGCAACGCCACCTACGTGTATCACTTCTCGTATACACCCGCCGCGCAGCGCGCGACGCTGTTCGGACTGGCGCACGGCGGCGAACTGGCTTATGTGTTCGACGTCCCGCGCGCGACGCCGTTCGATGATGAAGGCAAGGCGATCGCGGTCGCGGCCAACAAATACTGGGCGCAGTTCGCCAAGACCGGCGATCCCGATTCGGCCGGCGGCGCGACTTGGCCCAAATTCGACCTGGCCGATGAGTACGTGATGGAATTTCCGGCCTCCGGCGTACCGGTTACCGCCAAGCATTTCCACAAGGACAGGCTCGACTGGGTCGAGGCGGGATTGGGCAAGTAGGGCAAGGCGGCAGCGCAGGTCAGCGGGACCGGCCCGACGAGGTGTGCTCCATGAGCGAGGGAAAACACTATCGCATGCTTGAGCTTGATGGGTGACCGGCGTCGATGGTGGATTTTGACGGGCAGACAGAAGTTCTGAAACTAAAAGGACGCGAAATGATCAGAGGAGATCTCTAGCCGGAGCCATCATGCGAGCTATTCCCAGAGTCATTGTCGTGATGCTGACGTTATGTTCCTGCGTGGGTTGCGATCAGGTATCGAAATCCGCCGCCCGTTCCTGGCTGCACGCAGGAGTGACGGAATCGCTGTTCGCCGACTCCTTGCGCCTGCAACTCATGGAGAATCCCGGCTCGTTCTTGAGTCTCGGTGCTTCGCTTCCGCAGCACTTGCGCTTCACGCTGTTTACCGCGGCGGTCGCCGTGCTCTTGTTCGGCCTGGTGTTAGCGTCGCTGTTCGCCCGGCGTCTCAGCACCGCACGGTTCATCGCACTTGCTCTCGTGGCCGGAGGCGGCATCAGCAATTTGATCGATCGGCTGCTGAATGACGGCCGCGTCACGGATTTCCTCAACGTCGGCATCGGGTCGCTGCGGACCGGCATATTCAATCCGGCGGATATGGCCATCATGGCCGGCGTGCTGCTGCTGGTCCTAAGACGAAGCGCGCGGTCGCCGTCCCCAACCGGATCGCCCACGGCGCCCGCCCCTTAGCTCCCATGTCCGCGCTTCGAAACATCCGCTTGCTGACCCGCTACTCGGCGTGGGCGAATTCGCTGCTGTACTCGAGCATCGGCGAGCTTCCCAATGAGGAACTCACGAAGCCGCGGCAGAGCGTGTTCGGCAATTTGATCCGCATCTTGAATCACGTCTACACCATGGACCTCGTATGGCAGGCGCATCTCGAGGGCAGGTCCCATGGCTTCACCGCTCGCACGCCCGAAGTGCAGGTTTCGTTTTCCGAATTGCGCATGGCACAGGCCACCCTCGACAGTTGGTACGTGCGCTATGCCGAGGAGATGTCCGACCGATTGGGCGAGGAGATCGTCGAATTCACCTTCATCGGGAACGGTGAAGGCGCCATGACCCGCGGCGATATTCTGCTGCATGTGGTGAATCACACGACCTACCATCGCGGCCACATCTCGGCCATGATGCACCAAATTCCCGCCCGCCCGCCCACGACGGATCTTCCGGTATTCCTGCGCAACGCCGCGCTGCAAACCGAACGCGGCCCGCGCGGTCCCATCTAGGCCCGCAATGGGGCATTTCCATTACGCACGGCACTTCGGCGTGCTTGGCGCGGCGACCGTCGTGCTTTTCTTGCTGGGACACTGGAACCTGCTCGCCGACTCGCTCGTGGGTTCCTTCGCGATCAACGGCGCTCTGCACGCGGGCGCCCTGGCGCTCACCTTGCGATCGCCGCAAAGCCTGCTGCGCAAAGCTTGCTTCATTGTGTTGGCCGCCGCGTTGAGCGTCTTCACGATGTATGTCGGTATCGTTGGACTCGTGCTGTTTGCCGCCGTCCCCGGCAACGCACGGCTCTATCTGGTGCTCGGCCTCTGTTCCCTGACGGGGGCGCTCACCTATGGTTCGCTGGTCCGCATGTTTTGGATACGGCGCTTCTCCGCGCGGCTGATCCTGGCGATGGCCTTCCTGTGCCTGCCGGCCGCGTCTCTGGGATTTTTCGCCAGAACTTACTCCGATTTTCTGGGCGGCTGGTGGCTGGCGGCGGTATGGTGGTTCGCTTTTTCGGGCGCCCTGTGTTTTTTCGATACCCACCCCAATGCGCTCAGTCGACCGAAGTACAATAAGACCTAAGGGGGGCCAATCCATGACGCGGCGCCTAATCAGCTCAGGATCGAAATTTGAACAGGAAGTCGGCTACTCGCGCGCGGTCATCGACCGCGAATGGATATTCGTGTCCGGCACCACCGGTTTCGACTACTCAACCATGACCATTTCCGACAACCTGTTGGACCAGACCGAACAGTGCCTGAAGAACATCCAGGCCGCGCTGCGCCAAGCGGGCGCGGATTTCGCGGATGTGGTGCGCGTGAACTACATCGTCCCGAATGGCGAACGGTTCCCGGATTGTTGGCCGGTCCTGCGCAAATATTTTGGCTCGAGCCGGCCGGCGATGACCATGATCTCGGCGGGCCTGTTGGATCCTCGCATGCAAATCGAGATCGAGGTCACCGCGCGGGTGGCGGCAGCATGAGCGCTGAGTCGTTGAACGACGGCGCGGCGCAAACCCGCGACGGCCGTTGTACCTGCCTGCATGTGCGCTATCGCATGACCGGAGCTCCGCTTTTCGTGCACTGCTGTCATTGCAGCTGGTGTCAACGAGAGACCGGCACCGCGTTTGCGCTCAACGCCATGATCGAAGCGGATCGGGTTCAGCTCCTCGAAGGCGAGGTGCGCATTGTCGAAACGCCCTCCAACAGCGGCAGAGGTCAGCGGATCGCCCGCTGCCCAACGTGCTCCGTGGCGTTGTGGAGCAACTACGCCGGCGCCGGCGAGGCTGTGCGCTTCGTGCGTGTCGGAACGCTCGACAATCCAGGGGCGTTGCCGCCGGATGTGCACATTTTTACCTCGTCAAAACAGCCCTGGGTGCCGTTGGCCGCCGACGCACGCGTATTCGCCGAGTATTACAAGCCCTCCGAGCAATGGTCGAAGGAGAGTCTGGCGCGCTACGCCGCATTGAAGGCGAAGGCCGCAGCGCGCGCATAGCGCGATTGCCGCGCCCCGCACGACATGATGAGGTGATTTTTGTTCGGTACGCATGATCTGTGGTTATTCGTGCTCTCCGGCCTGCTCTTGAGCATCACTCCCGGCCCGGACACCTTGTACATCGTCGGGCGCAGTACAACTCAAGGCTGGCGCGCCGGTGCGGTTGCCGCATTGGGAATCGGCGCCGGTACCCTGGTTCACATCTCCGCGGCGGCATTGGGATTGTCCGCCATCCTCGCTGCCTCCGCCGCGGCATTCACCGCCGTGAGAATCCTCGGCGCAGCCTATTTGCTGTATGTGGGCGTGACGCTCATCTTGTCCGCGAGGGCAGCCGGCCCTTCTTCGGTCGCCGTTCCCATTCGGCAGGCCTCGATACGGGGCATTTTCGTCCAAGGCTTTCTCACCAATGTCTTGAATCCCAAAGTTGCGCTGTTTTTTCTGGCGTTCCTGCCCCAATTTGTTGCCGCGGATGCAAGCTCGAAGCCGTTGGCCTTCCTGTTTCTGGGTGCGGTATTCGATTTCAACGGCACGCTCTGGAATCTATTGGTCGCCTGGTCGAGTGCACATCTCAGCCGGAAGCTGTCGCCGCGCGGGGCATTCAAGCAGTGGTTCAATCGAAGCGTCGGGGCTGCCTTTATTTTGATCGGCGTCCGGCTGGCCTTAACCTATGAACACTAATTGCGGGTGGACCCATGACGGACGCTGAACAGACGCCGCTATTCAAAAAACTCAATCTTGGCGCGCACCGGGAAATCGTGGTGCTCAACGCACCGGATTCCTTTGAATCGGAACTCGAGCAACTCAAAGGCATCAAGGTCGCGCGCGATCCGGTCAAGCCCAAGGCCGTCAAATTTGCTTTGGCTTTTGCCACGACACAGGCACAGCTGGATCGAGCCTCGAAGACTCTCGCGGCGGCGGCGGAGGGTGATGCGCTTTTGTGGTTCGTTTACCCGAAGGGAACTTCCAAACGCTATCGCTGCGAATTCAATCGCGACTCGGGGTGGGGCGTCATTCGAGATGCGGGGTTCGAGTCGGTGCGCATGGTGGCGGTCGATGAAGATTGGTCGGCGCTGCGCTTCAGGCGGGTGGAGTTCGTCAAGAAATGAGCATCGAAGTCTCGACCGATCGCCGCCGTCTCGATGTGGCCATGATTCACGCCTTTCTGGCCGATTCTTATTGGGTTCCCGGCATAGCGCGCGCCGGCGTGGAGAAATGCATCGAACACTCGTTGTGTTTTGGGGCCTACGCAAACGGCCGTCAGGTCGGATTTGCCCGCATCGTGACCGACTACGTTCGATTCGCGCATTTGCTCGATGTCTTCGTTCTTCCCGAATTTCGCGGCCGCGGCATCGCTAAGTTGTTGATGGACAACATTCTCTCGCAACCGGAACTGCAAACGATCGCGCGCTACAGCCTGCATACCCGGGATGCCCATGGACTGTATGCGCGGTACGGCTTTTCCGCGCCCGCGCATCCCGGCAGGCAGATGGAACTTTTGCGCCAATAACGCGCGCGCCGCTGCAACCGCAGCGGCCCTTGGGGTGTGATAAGGTTAGGCGTAAGAATTGAGGGGGTTCCGACGTGAAAACCTTGCTTTTATGGTGTGTTTTGCTGGTTCTGTGCTGGCCCGTGGCGATCCTCGCCCTCGTGCTCTGGCCTTTGGTCTGGCTGCTATCCATCCCGTTTCGGCTCATCGGTATTTCGTTCGAGGCCATATTTGCGTTGTTGCGGGCAATTTTATTTTTGCCGGCCCGCGTCCTTGGACATCGCGACAACGCTGTTCGCCGCCCGCTGTAGCCGACGCGTTCGCGCTGCACAGTATTCGGTGCATTTGCGATGATTTCGGCTCGAGATTCTCTTGTCCTGCTGCGGGACGGTAATCGCCGCTTCATCTGCGAGACGCCCAGCCGCGATACGGTTGAAAGCAGGGCGCGCCGCTTGGAATTGGCGACCGGCCAAGAGCCGTTCGCGGCTATTCTGGGCTGCTCGGATTCCCGCGTGCCCGTCGAGATCATTTTCGATCAAGGCCTGGGCGATCTGTTCGTCATCCGCGTGGCCGGCAACATCGTCGCACCTTCGCTGATTGGCAGCGTCGAATTTGCCGCCGAACAATTCGGCACGCGGTTGGTCGTCGTACTCGGACATACCCGCTGCGGCGCGATAGAAGCAACGCTCAAGCAATTGCAGCGCCCGATGGAGAATCAATCCCGCAATCTGCGTTCCATCGTCGACTTTATCCGGCCGGGCGTGGAAGGCTTGTTGAAGACGGATCTTCGGCACAATCACGAGGCTCTCGCATACGAAGCCTGCCGCGCCAATATTCGCGCCTCGGTGAATCATTTGCGGCATGGTTCCGAGATCATCGAGAATTTGATTCAGAACGCCGGATTGATGGTGGTGGGTGCGGAATATTCGCTGGAAACCGGTGTGGTCGATTTTTTCGACAACCTGCCGCCCGCCCGTTAGCGCCAGGGCGGGCCGATCGCTTGAGCAACGAATTCATTACGATGCGCACGCCGGAAGGCTTCAACAGAGCCGGCGCCCGAAAGTTGCCGGGCTACCTCGGCATCGTCATTACCGAAGTGGGGGAGTCGCGCGTTTGCGGCGAGTTGCCGGTGATCGAATCGGTCATCGCGCCCAATGGCTACTTGCACGCCGGCACGGTTGTCACACTTGCCGACACGCTGGCGGGATACGGCTGTCTCGCCAGTCTGCCCCCGGGCGCCACCGGCTTTACCACCATTGAATTGAAATCCAATCATCTGGGCACCGCGCTGGATGGCACGATAGCCGGCGTCGCAAGTCCAGTGCATCGCGGCCGGACGACACAAGTGTGGGATGCGGTCGTCGCCCACAAGGAAACCGGCCGTACTCTCGCCGTGTTCCGCTGCACGCAGTTGATTCTCTATGCCAAGGGGCGCTGACAGCGCATCGCGCTCCGCATGAGCGAGACCTCCATGCAAGTCGAAGTCACTGAATGCAAGCCCTGTAATGCCGCTGTGAGGATCGTCCGACCGTGAACGATTGCATCGCGCTGATTCGCGGCATCAATGTCGGGCTCAGCAAGCGCGTCAGCATGGCTGATCTGCGCAATCTCATTACCGATCTCGGCCACACCGATGTACGCACTCTGTTGAACAGCGGCAATGTATTGTTTGGCTGCAAGCGCCCCAACGTGACCAAGATTTCGTCGAGCATCGAAGCAGCGATCACGGCCAAGTGCGGATTTTCCGCATCCGTGATGGTGATCACGGCTCAAGAGCTGGATTGCATCATCGACGAGAATCCCTTGTTGCGCATCGTGAAGGAACCCGCCAAACACCTGGTGGCATTTGTTGCGCATGCCAAGCATCTCGAGCCGCTGCGTCCGATGCTCAAAGAGCCCTGGAAGCCTGATGCGCTGGCCATCACGCAGCGCGCCGCATACCTCTGGTGTGCGACGGGTTTACTGGAAAGCAAGATGAGCCAGGCTTTTAGCCGCAAGGGCGGTCGCACCGTCACTACCCGCAACTGGGCTACGGTGCTCAAATTGCAAGCGGCTGCGAAGGACGCGACCCAAGCGCAGGTCTGGTGAGCTTACTGCGGTGCCGCTGGACGGCGCTTGCCAACGGCGGGTAGTATCGCGACCCCTGCGCAGCGCCCGTAGCTCAGCTGGATAGAGTATCGGCCTCCGAAGCCGAGGGTCGTGGGTTCGAATCCCGCCGGGCGCGCCAATTTTCAGACATGGGTAACACTTTAGTGAAGTCCCAAGATTTGGGCGACAATCCGCGGGGTAATCCCTCCGGGCACACCCAATACCCTGATCAGTCAGTTTTGCTACGCTATTGCGGTGAAGCTCATCGGCACCGTACTGCTGACGATCCTGGTGTTGGCGGCCGCCGTACTCGGATTCGCGCTGACGCGCGCCACGAAGGCGCGGGATGCGGATCTGGCATATCACTCGCCCATTCCCAAGACCGTTATCTTGCATAGCATCAGCTTCAGCGCGGGTGGCGACATTCCCGCTTCATACACCTGCAAGGGCGAGGGTGTATCGCCCGAGGTTTCTTGGGAAGGAGTGCCGGAAAATGCCCGCTCTTACGTGCTGATCATGACGGATTGGGATGGCCCATCGCCGCGCTTTCGGCTTGGCAACTTCACTCATTGGATCCTGTACAACATTCCTCACGGCGTGCATCAGATCCAAAGTGCCGTGAACAGGGCCGAATTGACTCGAGAGAAGATCGAAGTCGGCAACAACTCATCGGGCGCCGGCGCGTACCAGCCGCCGTGTCCGCCGTTGGGCAAACATCGATACCTATTTCGTCTCTATGCGCTAGGTGTCGCGCAGATTCAGCCGGCGTCGCGTGATCGAAACGCGGTCATGGACGCCATGAAGGGCCGTGTGTTGGCATACGGCGAGATCGTGGGACTGTTCGGCGCTGAGTGAAATCGCCGGCTGCCGAGTTGATTGCGCGCGCCGAGCGGCTACTCGGAAGAAAAATAGCGGCTTGGACAGCAGTCAATCGCGGCTACACGCCGGCCGAACGCTGGTTGGCGACGACCTCCACGTTTAGCGTTTTCGTCAAGTGCGGCGTGACGCCGCTCACCGCGAAGTGGTTGCGGCGCGAAGCTGATCGATTGGCCGCCATCCTGCCCTGTCCAACCCAAAGCAATCCGCGCGCTGCGAATCAGCGATGCGTTAGGCTAACGCCCGGTAGAACGACACCTCCGCGCGGTATAAGCTACAAATCACTCAGGAAAAAATGACCGAGGAATCCCCTGTATGACGCGCAGAACACCGGCACTGTTGTTGTTCATGGTTGCTTGCACTGCGCAGGCTGCAGAGCATTTCGATGGCAAATCATGGTGGGCCACGGTGAAGGAGATCTCCGACGACAAGTACGAAGGACGTGATACCGGGAGCAAAGGCGAGCATCAGGCACAGGAATTCATTGTGGACAGGCTCAAGGCACTGGGGGTTCAACCGGCGGGCACCGACGGCTACTTCCAGCGCATTAAACTACGGATGGTGGAGATCGATGAGCCTCACTGTCAACTTGCGCTGGCTCGAGACGGCCACGCGCAAAAGCTTAAGTTGGGAGAAGAAGCGTACTTCTCAACGCGCTATCCGCTGGCGCCGAAGCTCGACGCAGCGCTGGTGTTCGTCGGTTACGGTCTCAATATCCCGGAAAAGAACTACAACGATTTTGCCGGTCTCGACCTGAAGAACAAGGTAGCCGTGATTCTCACCGGTTCGCCCGCCGATATACCCGCGGCATTGAGCGCCCACTATCAATCGCGCGCCGAACGCTGGAAGGCCCTCAAAGCCGCCGGCGCCATCGGCATCATCCAAATTCCCAACCCCGCCTCCATGGAATTGCCCTGGGCGAGATCGTCGCTGAACCGCAATCATCCGAGCATGGATCTGATCGGACCGGAGTTCGACGAGACTGCCGGGGCAAAGCTCGCCGTCGCGTTCAATCCGGCCCATGCCGATCTGCTCCTCCAGGGAACCGGACACACCTTTGAAGAGATCGCCGCCTTAGGCAAGGACCGCAAGCCGCTGCCGCACTTTCCCTTGAAAGTGTCCGTGAGCGCCATGACGGCCACGCATTCGCGAGAGGTCGACTCGACCAACATCGTCGCGCGCATCCCCGGAACCGATCCGGCGCTCAAGAGCGAAAACGTCGTGCTGTCCGCGCACATCGACCACGTCGGCATCGGTGAGCCGATCAACGGCGATCGCATTTACAACGGCGCAATGGACAACGGTTCGGGCAGCGCGCTGCTCCTGGAAATTGCGCGATCGCTCGAGCAGACCCACGCGCAGCTAAAACGTTCGGTGCTGCTGGTTTGGGTTACCGGCGAGGAAAAGGGGCTGCTCGGATCCAAGTATTTTGCGGAGCATCCGACGGTCCCCGCAAAATCCATGATTGCCGACATCAATACCGACATGTTTCTTCCCATCATTCCGCTCAAGGTCCTGACCGTATATGGTCTTGCCGAGTCCGATTTGGGCGACCGCGCGGCGCAGATCGGCCGGCAGTTGAAAGTGGGCATCCAACCGGACCCGCTGCCGCTGCACAATGTATTCATTCGCAGCGACCAATATAATTTCGTTCGGCATGGCGTGCCGTCCGTCATGATCGACGTAGGTGCTGCGCCCGGTTCATCGGAGGCGGCCGTTTTGAAGTCGTGGCGCAGCGAGCGCTATCACGGGCCCTCGGACGATGCCAATCAGCCGGTCGATCTGGCCACGGCCGCGGGATACGAAGAAGTCGTCCGGGCGTTGACCATCGACGTGGCGAATGATGCCAAACGGCCGCAATGGAAGCGGGACAGCTTTTTCCGGCGCTATGCCGGCGGGGCAAGCGGCTAAAGCGTCAGCCGTTTCGCGCCTACTTCGAATTGGGAGTGGAGCGCAGCTCCGCGGACTTGCCCGGTGCGAAGCCGCCTTGCTGCGACACGTTGCGGCGAATGCTGCCGCCGCTGCGCAGGGTGAGGAAGCGGTCAAATAGTCCGCGCGGGACGGCATCCCGATGCATCCACGGGGTGCTCCACTGCAAAGAAGGCATGCCGTGCTTGCCTGCTTGCAGGGTCAATGAGCTTGCGCTGCTCCGCCACAGGGTCAGCAAGCGCACGCGATCCTGCGACTTGAACTCCGCCAGTTGGCGTCCGATCGACGTGTCCTTAACGATCGGCGCGTCGATGATGGGCGGCTCGTGCATCACCGAGTCCGGACCGACGAGACCATGTTTTCGCGGCCGAAACTCCGTGGCCGAAAACACCTGTGGCTCATCGACCGGTGCGGGCAAAGCAAACAGCGGCGAAGATTCCGCACCCCACTTGAGCGTGGAGCCGGCGCCCAACACCTGATCTTTCGCCAGCGCCTCGCCGCCGCAAACCCAGCCGAAAAGTGCCAACGCTATGAGCATATGCATGCGCGACATGCTGCATAGTTTTGCGTCTAAGGGACCGGCATGTGGCGGATCACAACATAACGCGTCGTGATTCCCCGGTTATGTTGCAAACACGCTGCGATGTGTAAAGCATCATTCGCCGTCAGGCGGACCGTAGCCGGCGCGGCCTGTTTCCCATTGGCGCCCGTTGAACGGTCTCACGGACATCGATTCGATGCTGCCCTCGTCGATGCAACGCGCATTGACGCTGATCCCGTCAGGATGGGAGCGAGGAACATAAAACGATTTCACACCGCAGGCCGCGCAAAAATAGTGCTTCGCCACTCCCGTGTTGAACGTATAAGTCGTGAGCGCGTCGCTGCCGCTCAGCAATTTGAAGCGCCCGGCAGGTACGATCAAATGCAAAAATCCTACCTTGCTGCACATCGAGCAATCACACTCGTCCACTACGATCGCAGCGGGAGCGGTGACTTCGAAGCGCACGCGCCCGCAATGGCAGCCGCCCAGGTGAGTGCGCATCATTTCTCGATCCTCCGGTCCGGAATAATCCACATGACCGCCACCAGCACGTAAATGACCACGGCGAGCCACGGGTGCCACAGCGACAGGGCGATGCCGGACACATATAACACAATGGATATTTTGCCTTTGAAGTCCCGGCCGAAGGCTTGCGCCAGTTTTGAATCCGGGCCGTTGTCGCGGATCAGGACGCGCGCCAGAATGAAATACGCGATCCCCGCCATCAACAGCACCACTCCGTAGAGCGCGACCGGCGCCGGCAACCAGTGGTTGTCGTCCATCCAGGCGGTGACGAATGGGATCAGCGACAACCAGAAGAGCAGATGCAGATTCGCCCAGAGCCCGGCACCGCTGACGCGCTCGGCGGCGTGCAGCATATGATGGTGATTGTTCCAGTAAATCCCCACATAGACGAAGCTCAGCACATAGCTCAAAAAGACCGGAATGATGGGCAGCAAGGCGTCGAATCCCGGGCCATGGGGCACTTTGAGCTCCAGCACCATGATGGTAATGATGATGGCGATGACGCCATCGCTAAATGCCTCCAGGCGTCCGGTGCCCATGGGGCCGGTTAGTGTTTGTGCTCTTGCGCCGCTAGATCGTTGACCAAGGCTATCAGCCGATTGGGATCGCGAGCAGGGGTGGGGTCAGCCAAACTCACGTCGGTGATGTATTTGCCGTTGACGACGAAAGTGGGGACTGCAGAAATGCGATAGCGTTGCGCCAGTTGATCGGCGCGCTGCATCGCGGTTTCGACGTTCATGTCGTGATAAGCCTTTGCGAAGTCTGTCTCGGAGAGGCCCAGCTTTCTGATGAATGCCGATTGCACACGCTCCGCCGCGGCCGCATTGTTGGGATCAGGGCCGATCAACGGATCCCCGTTTACTTGAATCTCCTTGAATATTTCGCTGTGCAGGTCATTCAGCCTGCCCATGCCGTCGAGGGTGTAATAAAGCCGCGACAATGATCGATGGCCTTCATTCCATTGCACCGGCACGCGCGTGAATGTGATGTAGGCCGGCTTGGTCTTGAGCCACGCCGCCACCGTGGGCTCGAGCGCGTAGCAATGAGGGCATGCATACCAGAAAAATTCCAGCACCTCGACCTGTCCGGCCGGCACATTGGTGGGCTGCGCGGGAACCACGCGCGTGTAGTTGACTCCGTCCTGCCACTGGGTTCCCGCCGCCGCAGCCGGCGCGCTGGAGGTCGCGGCGGCCACGGTCGACGCCACCGCCGCGAGCAATTTGTTCTGCGCTTTGGTATCGCCCGGCGTTTCCTCCACGGTCTCCGAGCCGTCTTCGTTCAGGCGTGTGATCGTCAAGGGCTTCGAGGACGCCTCTGCCGCTGTCTTGGCGGGAGCGGCCGTGGTGCTCACACCCGGTGCGGCGGGCGATGCCGGGGCTTTCGCGGGGGCGAGCCCCGAAGGCTCCTGGCGGCCGCAGGCGGCCACGGCCAGCGCGAGCCCAAGTCCCAGCAGCATCGACAGCGCGCGAACTCGCATCAGCGGATGCCCTGCAAGTACGAGGCGAGGTTGCGAATGTCGTCGGCAGATAGGCGCTTGGCGATGGTCTGCATGATGCCGTTAGGTCCGGTCGTCCGGGTGCCCGATGCATAATCCTTCAATTGCTTCACGACGTAGCCGGACTGCTGGCCGCGCAGCGCGGGAAATTTCGCCGGCTCGTTACCTTTGCCGGTCGCGCCATGACAAGCCATGCACGCGGGGATGCCCCGCGCTTGATCGCCGCCCCGATACAGCCTTTCACCTGCTTGCCAGTAGGAGGGATCGGCCTCCAAGCCGGTGTTGGTGAGGCTGTCGAAGTACATTCCCAGATCCGCCATATCATTCGTCGTCAAATTCACCGTCATCGGCATCATGACCGGACTTGCACGCTTACCGGTCTTGAAGTTGTTGAGCTGCTCGGCAATGTAGTCGGCGCCTAATCCTGCGAGGCTGGGCCATTCCGGATTGGTGCTGTTGCCGTTGGCGCCGTGACACGCCTGGCAAGTCGCTGCCTTGGTGGCACCGGCCTCCACGCTGGGTGCGGGGAGTGCCGCCGTCGAGACCAGAATGCCGGAAATTGTCGCCGCAAGAATCCAAAGCCGCTTCATGACGCCGTAGAACCCCATTTATAGTGACGCGCTGTCAACCCTAAATTGTACACTAGAGTCAATAATTTGCGTCCCACCGGCGGCCATGACGACCTATTCGAACGTGAAATTCATGACCAGCGCGGCCGAGGCGCATCAGCTCGCCGCGGATAGCGGCCGGGAAATCGCCTTCGCAGGCCGCTCCAACTCGGGCAAGTCCACGGCCCTCAATACCATCACCCAGCGCGCCGGCCTCGCCCGCGTCAGCCGCACTCCCGGCCGCACGCAACTCATCAATTTTTTCGAACTGGCGCCCGGCCAGCGCTTGGTGGACCTGCCGGGATACGGTTTCGCGAAAGTGCCCGAGCGTGTGCGCTTGCACTGGTTGGCGTTGATGGAGCACTACTTTAACGTGCGCGAATCACTGGTGGGCTTGATGCTGATTGTCGACAGCCGACGCGGTCTCGGTGCTCAGGATGTCGCGATGCTCGAGTGGGTACTTGCAAGGAACCGCTTCGCGCACGTTTTGTTGACAAAAGCCGACAAATTGAACCGGCAAGATTCATTGCGTGTACTGCGGGAAACAGAGGCCGCAGGCGCGGACGCTGCGGTATCTGCGCAACTCTTCTCGGCGCATGGCCGCCAAGGCATCGAGGAAGCGCGTGAAGTGATGGACCGCTGGTTCAATGACGCATAAAAAAGCCCCGATGGACGCTTGTGGCAACCATCGGGGCAGACCAACCCGGCATGGGGATGACAAACCGGGTCATGCTCGCTCAGGGAGAAGAGCGAGGAGCGTCTTAAACGCTCATTTGGTTAGATGGAGATCGTGCGCGAAAGTTCCAGTCCTTCGAAGGCCATTTTTTTTTGCGGCACTTTGCGCCGCGGAATAATGCTTGTTCTAGCGTGAATAGTGCGCCAAATTTTGCACGAGCGCACGCGTTTAATGCGCTTCGTCCCAATTGCGGCCAACCCCTACATCCACTTTGAGTGGAATGGATAAATCCGCGGCCCGGACCATGTGTGTCCGTATTTGTCCTACAAGCGGCTCGATTGCCTCATCGGCGACTTCGAATACCAGCTCATCGTGCACCTGCATAATCAAGCGCGCCGCAACGCGCGAGCTTTGCAGCCAAGAATCCACTTCGATCATGGCGCGCTTGATGATATCGGCGGCGGTGCCTTGCATGGGCGCATTGATGGCGCTGCGCTCCGCGTATTGGCGCAGTGCAGCGTTGCGCGACTGGATCTCCGGCAAATAGAGTCTGCGTCCAAACACAGTCTCCACATAACCCTTTTCGCGCGCTTGGCGGCGGGTCTCCTCCATATAGCGCCGGACGCCGGGATAGCGTTCGAAATAAAGTTCCATGTATTTTTGGGCGTCGCCCCGCGCGATACCCAATTGCCGCGCCAATCCGAATGCGGACATGCCGTACATGAGTCCGAAATTAATGGCTTTCGCGGAGCGCCGCTGATCGGCGCTGACCTGATCCAACGGCGTGCTGAACACTTCCGCTGCCGTCGCCTGGTGGACGTCGCGATCCTCGGCGAATGCCCGCAGCAGCGTCGCATCCGCGGATAAGTGCGCCATGATGCGCAATTCGATCTGCGAATAATCCGCCGCCACCAGCGAGTGGCCCGGCGGCGCGATAAATGCCTGCCGAATCCGCCGTCCTTCCTGCGTGCGAATCGGAATATTTTGCAGATTAGGATCCTGCGACGAAAGCCGCCCGGTTGCCGCCACCGCTTGGTGATACGAGGTATGAATGCGCCCGGTCGAGGCATTGATCTGCAGCGGAAGATTGTCGGTATAGGTCGACTTGAGCTTCGCCATGCCGCGATATTCCAGAATCAACTTCGGCAGCGCATAGCTTTCGGCGAGTTCCTCGAGCACATCCTCCGCGGTCGAAGGTTGACCGGTCGGTGTCTTGCGCACCACGGGAATGCCGAGCTTGCCGAACAGAATCTCCTGCAGCTGCCGGGGCGAATCCACGTTGAAAACGCCGCCGGCTTCCTTGTGCGCCAAGCCCTGTAGTTCCAGCATGCGCGCCGCCAGCTCCGCGCTCTGCGCCTTGAGCAACGCGCGGTCCACGAGCACGCCCGTACGCTCCATGCGGAACAGCACCGATACGAGCGGCTGCTCGATGTTCTCGTAGACGAACTTCAGGGCCGGGACGGCTTCAATTTGCGGCCAGATGGCCTGATGCAGCTGCAAGGCTATGTCGGCATCTTCGGCGGAATATTCCGCGGCCCGATCGACGTCCACCTGATTGAAGCCGATTCTTTTCGCACCCTTGCCGGTCAGATCTTCGAAGTCGGTCGTCTTCACGCCGAGGTATCTCATCGCACTTGCGTCGATGTCGTGACGCGTGGCAACGCTGTTCAACACATAGGATTCGAGCATGGAATCGAAGCGTTGCCCGTTGAGAGCAACGCCGTAGTTCGCCAGCACGTGGGCATCGAATTTCAAATGATGGCCGAGCTTGGCCTTGGTCATATCCTCGAGTACGGGCTTCAGCGCCGCCAGCACCTTGGCGCGATCGAGCTGATGCGGCGCGCCCGCGTAGTCGTGGCCCACCGGCACATATGCCGCCTCTCCCGGGGCGACCGCGAACGACACGCCGATGATCTGCGCACGCATGTAGTCGAGGCTGTCGGTTTCGCTTTCGAATGAGATGAGCGGCGCGGCTTTGAGCTTCTCGAGCCATATGCCGAGTTCTTCCTCCGACATGACGCGATGATAGTCGCGCGGCGCCGGCGTGTTGAGCACGGCAACCGCCGCTATCCTGGCACCGCTGTCGCTCGTCGCCTCGGCAATGACGACGTCGATTTCGGCGCCGCCGGCGGCGGGCGCCGTTTCCGGACCCAAGGATTTCAGCAACGCGCGCAGTTCCAACCGTGTGTAGAATTCGCGCAGCCGCGGCACGTCCGGTGCACCGGGGCTCAACTGCTCCGCCGTTACCTCGAGCCCCAAACCGGTATCGATGGTGGCGAGCTTGCGCGACAGCTCGAGCATCGTCAGTTCGTTGCGCAAGTTCTCGCCGACCTTGCCGCTGATATCGGCCGCGCGCGCAATCAGGGCGTCGAGCGTTTGATATTGATTCAGCCATTTCGCCGCAGTTTTTGGGCCCACGCCGGTGATGCCGGGTATATTGTCCGAAGCGTCGCCGACCAGCGCCAAGTAGTCGATGATCTGCTCCGGAAACACATCGAATTTCGCCTTGACGCCGATGCGATCCAACCGCGTGTTGCTCATGGTGTTGAGCAACTCGACGTTCGGTCCCACCAGTTGCGCCATGTCCTTGTCGCCGGTGGAAATCAGCACCTTGAAGCCTGCGTCCGCCGCTTGCTTCGCGAGCGTGCCGATCACATCATCGGCTTCGACGCCGGCAACGCGCAGCAGCGGCACACCCATTGCGCCGACCACATCGTACAGGGGCTGAATTTGGGCGCGCAGATCATCCGGCATCGGCACGCGATGTGCCTTGTACTGATCGAACAGATCGTCGCGAAAGGTGCGGCCCGGCGCATCGAACACCACCGCGATGCGATCGGGCGCTTCTTCCTTGATCATTTTGTTGAGCATGTTGAGCACGCCCAATACCGCGCCTGTCGGCTCTCCGCGCGAGTTGGTGAGCGGCGGCAGCGCATGGAAAGCGCGATATAAATAGCCTGAGCCGTCAACCAGAATCAGTTTGCGGGCGCTCATGATCTCGATACCGATCAGGAATGCGTCGGGTCCGCAGGCGGGGTAGGGGAATCAGGCGCCGGTGCCGGCGCGGGCGGCGCAGGCGCGACGGGCGCAGGCGCAGGAGAGGCCGTGCTTCCGTTCGCCGGTTTGGCAGGCGCACCGGGCAATGTAGGCACGATGCGCTTGTGCTTCTGCGCATCCGGCATGACCAGCGGCCCTTTTTGGCCGCAGCCCAAGGCTTCCCCCGCGAGAAATATCAGCGCTAAAAGCTGCACAAACTTCATGATCGCAAGTATACGCGCGCCGGCGCCTCGCGTTTGGACCGGAACTTCTGTCAACGGCGCCCGGTCGAATGCGTTATCGAAAGCGGAGGTCTTTTATGCGGATATCAACAACCCTTGGTGCGCTTCTGGCGATTGCGGCATGCGGCGCTTCGGGCGCGGCGCTCGCGGACAATCCAATCGGATTTTACGTGGGCGCGGGCGCCGGCACGTCCCAAAACCGGAGCGATGACTCCCGCTATGGCTACCCCGGCTACTACAACGACTATCAATTCGCTTGGCAAGGAATTGTCGGCATACGACCCATCAGCATGATCGGCCTCGAGGCTGAATACATCGATTTCGGCCAGCCCTACCGGCACAACCGCTACGATTTCAATGTTTCGGGCAGCGATTCCCACCCGACGGCGCCGGCGCTGTTCGCGGTCGGCTATCTGCCGATCCCCATACCCTTCATCGATATATTCGCCAAGGCCGGTGTGGCGCGGCTATCGACCAACGTCACCGACTTTGTTCAACAACCCTGCGTGTCCGGCGGACCCTGTCCTTACTTCGTGCCAACCGACCGGCATCAAGTGATCGACACACGATTTGCGTACGGCGCGGGAGTGCAATCAAAGTTTCCGTTTGGTTTGATCTTGCGCGGCGAATACGAACGCATCAGCTCTCAGTTCGGCGATCCCGATGCGCTGATGGTCAGCGCGATATGGCAGTTCTAACGCAAGGCAAGTCGCAAGATCCAGCCACGCCGCTTTACGTCGAAATTGATTCTCCATCGGCGCGGTCGCCCTGGTAGGCGCCGCATCTTATACTGCGCGCATGACATACCCCGCGATATTGCGTGCGAAAGCGCATTTTTTTCCTGCACTGTGCGCGGCCGCTCTCGCCGGATGCCAAATAAATCCTCCGGCCGCGCCCGTGGCCGCGGGCGATTCGGCGACCGCGATCGGCCGTGCACTGCACCGCCAGGTCGACAACATCGTCGTGATCTACGCTGAGAACCGCGCCTTCGACAATTTGTACGGCAATTTCCCCGGGGCGCGCGGCTTGGATGAAGTCATGGATCGTGACGGCCGTCCGCTGCCGAGCTATCACCCCCAACTGGACCGCGACGGCAGCGTGTTGTCCGCACTGCCGCCCACCTGGGGCGGCGTCACTTCGCCCGGCGTGACGCCGGTGGTCACGCAGCAGCAGAGCGTCGGCCTGGCGAACGCGCCATATTCCATCGAGCACGGATTCAGCGCGCAATCGCAGGCGACTCTGTCGACTGCAACGGTGACGCGCGATCTGTGGCACCGGTTCTTCGAGCATCAAATGCAAATCGACGGCGGCAAGAATGACGGCTACGCCGCTTGGTCGGATGCGGGCGGTCTTGCGCTCGGGCATTACGACTACAGCCGCTCATCGCTGTACGCCTTGGCGAGGGAGTTCGTGCTCGCCGATAACTTTTTTCAAGGCGCGTTTGGCGGTTCGTTCCTGAATCATCAATATCTGATTTGCGCCTGCGCGCCCGAATACCCCAAAGCCGACACCGCGGCAGCCAAGCCGGCCATCGCAATTCTCGAGCAGGATGCGAATGGCCGCTACTTGCCGAGACTGAAAACGGCGGCCACGCCGCCGGCCTCGGCGCTCGACGAGCCGCCCACATTCGCGAAGAGCGGCGACATCGCACCGCTCAACTATTTCGGCGACGGCAAGTTCTACGCCGTGAACACGATGCAGCCGCCTTACCAACCGAGCCGCAACAAGCCGGCGGCGAACGGCGCCGGCCTCGCTTATGCCGACCCCTTAAATCCGACCACGCTGCCGCCGCAGACTCAGCGGACCATCGGCGATGAGTTGGACGCGAAGGGCGTTGATTGGAGGTGGTATGCCGGTTCATGGAACGCCGCGGTCAAGGACGGGACTCAACCGGCGTCGAAAATGCGCGGCGTGATCTATGCGCCGGAGATCGCCCGCGGCAACCCGGATTTTCAGGCGCATCACCAGCCGTTCAACTACTACGAACGCTTTGATCCCAGAGTTCATCCCGAGCATCGTGCGGCGCACTTGAAGGACTATGAGGACTTGCTTGCGGACATCGCGGCGGCCCGCTTGCCGCCGGTGGCTTTCTACAAGCCGCAGGGCAACTTGAACCAACACGCCGGCTACGCCTCGGTCGCGGACGGCGATGCACACATTGCACAGCTGGTGGCGAAACTGCGCGCCGGTCCGCAGTGGCGGCACATGGTGATCATAATCACCTACGATGAATTCGGCGGCGCCTGGGATCACGTCGCTCCGCCGCCGGGGGATTTATTGGGACCGGGAGCGCGCATTCCGGCGCTGATCATTTCGCCCCTCGCCAAACGGGCGACCGTCGATCACACGCAGTACGATACGGAATCCATTCTGCGCTTGATCGCGCACCGCTTTGATCTTCCCATGCTGCCCGGCATGGACCGGCGCGATGCGGGTCTCGCCGCCCATGGAGCGCCTCCGATGGGGGATCTGACCGACGCGCTCAAGCTGCACTAGAGCCGCGCGCTGCTTCGATCTATTTGTGCTGCACCGGCGCGTGCGGAGGCGGCGTGCCGGGCGGAGCCTTGGGCGGCGCATTGGCAGGCTCGACGCTCTCCAAGTTCACATCGAAGATCAGCAGCGAGTTGGGTGGAATTTTCGCCTTAGACCTCGGACCGTAAGCCAGCTCGGGCGGCACGAATAATTGCCACTTGGCACCCGGCTTCATCAGCACCAATGCTTCCTGCCAGCCTTTGATGACGCCGTTCACGGGAAAGGTCGCCGGCATTCCGCGTGAATACGAGCTGTCGAATTCCGTGCCGTTCATCAGCTTGCCGCGATAGTCCACGGTCACCGTGTCGGCAGGAAGAATCGGCGGCGCCTTCTTTTCTCCGGCCGCGAGGATTTTGTATTGCAGTCCGGAGGCGGTGGTCACAATGCCGCGTTGCTTGCCGTTGCGCGCCAGGAAGTCTTTCGCAGCGGATGCATTGCGCGCGGCCATGGCCTCGGTCATCGAGCGCGCGTAGGCCTGGACCTGCTGCTGGTCGGCGGGCGTGGGCTGCTTACCTTGCAGGCCATCCTTGATGCCGCGGTCGACAGCCTCGGACATCACACTTTCGCTGCCAATTCCCGTGGCATGCATTTGCGCGCCGAAAATCAAACCCAACAGATAGCTGATCTGCTCAGGCGTGGGTCCTGGTCCCGGATCCGCACCCGGCGCGATGGCCGGCGGCGGCTTCACGGCCGGCGGTGGCGTCTGTGCATAAGTAAGCGAATTGAGCGCAATCAACGCCGCGAGGCAGAAAGCCTGGCGCCCTAACTGTGGTGTGAAATTTCTCATCCCGCAAAAGATACGCCTCTTGAGGTGACGAATGCCAGCGCAAATTAAGGCGTAAGTGCGCCGCGTTTGATTACCGCCATGGTAATGCGGGAAATGCAAACGAGCTTTTGCGCCTCATTGACGATGTCGATCGCCCAAACATGCGTGCGTCCGCCCAAGTGAACGGCGCGCGCCGTTCCTGTGACCAGGCCGCTGCGAGCGGCGCGCACGTGATTGGCATTGATCTCCTGGCCGACGACCTGATACTCGTCCGCATCCACGCACATGGCGGCGCCCATGCTACCCAATGTTTCGGCGAGCGCCACCGACGCTCCGCCGTGCAGCAACCCATAGGGCTGCACCGTGCGCGCATCCACCGGCATGGTGCCGCGGACGAAGTCCGCGCCGATTTCGGTGAACAGAATACCGAGCGTCCCGATGAGCGTTCCTTGCCGATTGCCGTTCAGGTCCTCGATCGTTTGCGGGCTGCGCCAGATGCTCATTCATTGTCCTTTAGTTTTGCGGCGACTTGCCGGTAGGCCTCGCGGAAAGGGATGCCTTCCTTCGCCACCAGCGCATTGGCGGCGGCAGCGGCGTGAATCCCAGGATCGAGCCGGATATTTTCCGCCCGAAAGCGCACCCCATTGAGTGCGCGCGGCAAGATTGCCAGAGTTTGCAGACAGGAGTCGATGGCGCGAAACAGCGGCGGCTTGATGAGCTGCAAGTCGCGATGATATCCGGATGTCAATTTTTGGGAGATGCCGAGCACTTCGTTGAGCGCCGCCTGCGCGACGGCGCTGCGGCCGCGGATCAGTTCGAAGACATCGGGATTGCGCTTTTGCGGCATGATGGACGAGCCGGTCGTAAAAGCCTCCGGCAAGCTCACGTAGCTGAACTCCTGCGAGTAGAACAGCAGCAGATCTGCTGCAAGCCGGCCCAAGTCTTGCGTGAGCAGGGTGATTTCAAACAGCAGCTGTGCCTCCGCCTTGCCGCGCGACAGCTGCACTGCGGTGACCGGCTCCTGGGTGACCGCAAAGTCGAGACTGCGGCGAGTGCTCTCGCGGCTGATGGCAAGATTCGGCGTGCCGAATCCCGCCGCGGATCCCAACGGGTTCTTGCCGATGCGCCGCTGCGTGTCCTGCAGCCCCTGCGCATCGTCGCGTAATTCCGCGGCAAACCCGAGCGCCCACAGCGCGACGCTGCTCGGCATCGCCTGTTGCATGTGCGTGTAGCCCGGCAGCTCCTGATCCGGATGGCGGACGGCCAGGTCCTCCAGCGCATCGGCGGAGGCGATCGCGCCGAAACTTAGGCGCTGCGCGGCGTCGCGCATGTAGAGGCGCAAGGCCGCGAGCACCTGATCGTTGCGCGAGCGCCCCGCATGCAGACGGGCGCCGGCATCGCCGAGGCGCGCGGTGAGCAAATTCTCGATGGCGGTTTGGCAATCTTCCTGTTCGAGCGAAATGTGCCATTGCCCATTCGCATGCTCCGTGCCGATTGCGGTCAAGGCGTCGCGGATCGCCGCGACATCGCCGGCAGGCAATAGACTTTGCTCGCCGAGCATTTCCGCATGCGCAATCGAGGCGCGGATGTCATACGCGACCAAGCGATTGTCCAGGGTATGGTCATCGCCCGCGGTGTAGCCCAAAACTTGCGCATCGAGCGAGCTGCCCTTGTCCCAGAGCCGGGTCATGATGCGCGCCTCATGGCTGCGCCAGCTGTTCCGCCGGGCTCAAAGCCTTCAAATCCGCGACCACCAGCGTTCCGGTGCCTTCGTTGGTAAACACTTCCGCGAGCAGGCTGTCGGGAGCTTTGTAGCTGATCACATGCACGCGGCGCACTCCGCTGCGGATCGCGGTTTCAATGGCCGTGGCCTTCGGCAGCATGCCGTCCTTCAGACTGCCCTGATCGCGCAGCCGTTTCAGCCCTAGGATGTCCGTATAGGAAATCACCGAGCCGGGTTCCTCGACGCGCTCCAGAATGCCGGGCGCGCCCGTGCACAGCACCAGCTTTTCCGCCGACAGCGCGCCGCCGATGGCCGCGGCGACCGTGTCCGCATTGATATTGAGCAGGGTGCCGTTGGAGTCCGCCGACAGCGGACTGACCACCGGCATGAGGCCGCTCTCCAACAACTTCTCGAGCACACCTGAGTTGACCGAGTCGATGTCGCCGACGAATCCGTAGTCCACGATTTCGGTCGAACCCGCCAGCGCCACGGGCGGGCGCTTGTGCGCGCGGATCAATCCTGCATCGACCCCGCTCAAGCCGATCGCCTCGATATCGAGAGCGCGGCAGATCGCCAGAATTCGCGTATTGATCAGACCGTTGAGCGCCATCGCGGTCACATCGATCGATTTCTGATCGGTGACGCGCCTACCGTGCACCATGCGCGTGTCTATCCCTAAGCTCGCCTGCAAATTGTCCAGCTGCGGACCGCCGCCGTGCACCATTACCGTCTTGATGCCGACCTGGTGCAGGATGGCGACTTGCTCAATCAAGCCACGGGTCGAGGCCTCGTCGCTGAAGACCGCGCCGCCCGCCTTGATCACGAATATCTTGTTCTTGTACATGCGGATGTACGGCGCAGCGCTCTTCAACGCTCGCACGGCGACGGACGGATCGGGTCGGCTCATGATCATTGAGGAATTCTCCGGGCAAACGGTCCGATACTTTAGGCCAACATGCGATGCAACACGGCCATTTGCACCGGCAAGCGGTTGAAGGCCTCGCGCTTGACCACCGCACGCGGTCCATCGAGGACCTCATCGGCCACCGCGACATTGCGCCGCACGGGTAGACAATGCATTAGCTTCGCATCGGGCAGCGCGCGCTCGAACCAGCGCTCGCGCACACACCAATCCGCAAGATCGGCGCGCAGGCGAGAATCGGCTTCGGCATCGCCGTAGTGCGTGGTCGTTCCCCATTCCTTGGCATATAGCACGTTGGCGCCGGAAAGTGCGGCTGACCGGTCGGAAGTTTCGGTCAGCGAGCCGCCGGCGTCGCGCGCCGCGGCGTGTGCCTTCTCCATGATTTGCCGGGGCAGCGCGAATCCGTCCGGGCGCAGCACCACGACTTCCATGCCGCGCATGGCTGCCATGTGCACAATCGCCGCCGGCACGGCCAGCGGCAGCGGTTTCGGATGATAGGCCCAGCTCAAGACGAACTTGCCATGTGCCGGAATCTTGAGTTCATCCAGGGTGCGCCAGTCCGCCAATGCCTGGCAGGGATGGTTCATCGCGGATTCCATGTTGATGAGCGGCTTGTCGCAAAGCTCATCGATCATGCCGAACAGGGTTTCGTTCAAATCGCTGTTCAAGTGCTTGCCGTCGGCGAAGGCTCGCACGCCGAGCACGTCGCAGTACGATGCCAGCACCGGGATGCCTTCGCGTATGTGTTCCGCGGCGGCGCCTTTCATGATGGCATTGGTCTTGGTTTCGAGTTGCCAGGTTCCTTGGCCGGGCGTGATCACGAACGAGCTGCCGCCCATGCGGGCCATGCCGGCTTGAAACGAGGCCAAGGTGCGCAACGACGGATTGAAGAACACCAATCCCAGGACTTTGGCGGCGAGTGCGTGCGGCTGCGGTTTATCCTGCAGCGCTTGTGCCAAGGCCAGCAAATCCAGAATCTGCTCCCGGCTGAAGCCGGCTAAATCAATGAATCGCTTCATGCGGATATTTGTGCGAGCGCGTCGCTCAAGGTGTCCACATGGCCTTCGTTCAGGATATACGCGGGCAGCAGCCGCAAAATGTGCGGATCGCCGCTCGTTCCGGTGAGGATGTTCTTTGCCATGAGGGCCGATTGAACATCCTTGGCGGGGCGCGAAGTTTTGAGGCCGAGCAAAAAGCCTGCGCCTTGCACGCCGGTGACGGGGCCGATGATGCAACTCGATCGAATGTAGGCCGACACCTGGCGGACATTGGCGAGCAGCGCTTCGGACTCGATGGTATCGATCACCGCTTCGGCCACCGCGCAGGCCATGGGACCGCCGCCGAACGTCGTGCCCATGTCGTCGTATTTCAGCTGCCCGGCAATCCGACGCGACAGCAGCAGCGCAGACACCGGGAAGCCGTTGCCCAAGGCCTTGGCCGCGGTGATGATGTCGGGCGCCACGCCGTAAAAGTTGGCGGCAAAGGGCGCGCCGGTACGTCCCACCCCGCACTGCACTTCGTCGAATATCAGGACGGCGCCGACCTCATCGCAACGCCGTCGCAGCGCTTCGAGCATCGGCTTGCCGACATCGTAGGCGCCGCCGACCCCTTGAATAGGCTCGACGATGACCGCAGCCGTTTCACGGTCGATGTGCCGCGCGGCGGCGTCGGGGTCATCGCGCGGCGTGAAGGTCACGTCGAAGGGTGTGCGCGGAAAGCCATACCACTTCTCGATCGCTCCCCAAGTCACAGCGCCCGCCGCGGCGGTTCGGCCATGAAAGCTGTGCGTAAGCGCAACGGCTTTGCCGCGGCCGGTGAGCTTGAACGCCAGCTTCAAGGCGTTCTCGTTGGCTTCGGCGCCGCTGTTGATCCAAAACACCGTGTCCAATCCCAATCCGACGAACTTGGTCAACCGCGCAGCGGCACGCTCGCGGACGAGCATGGGCAACGCGTTGGTTTGAAACGCCATCTGACGTGCTTGGCGCTCGAGCGCCGCGAGCCAGCGCGGATGTCCGTAGCCGAGTCCCGCTACCGCGTGGCCGCCGTAGAAGTCCAAAATCTTTCGACCGTCGCGCGCATACAGCCACACGCCCTCGCCATGCGCCACCTCGATCGGATATTGCGCAAACACCCGGGCCAAGTGGCCGGCGTGAGCCGCCGTTACGGGATTTGTCGCTGCCATATCTTCAAGTCCATCCGGGTGCGGGTGCGGTGAGACCGGTGGTTTCGGCGAACCCCAACAACCGGTTCATCCACTGGATGGCGCCGCCGGCGGCGCCCTTGTTCAAGTTGTCGACCACCGACATGACCGCGATTGAACTGCCGTTGGTCACGGCGCTCAAGTTGGCGTAATTGCTGGCCGCCACGTCCTTGACGCGCGGCGGCGCCGCGGCGACCCGTACGAAAGGGCAGCTTTTGTAGTACGACTGCAGCGCATCCAACGCCTGCGCGGTCGAGACCGAATTTTTCAAGCTGGCCTGCACGGTGACATGAATGCCGCGCGCGAAGGGCCCGGAATGCGGCACGAAGTTGAATTCCGCCTCGACGCCGGTGGCGAGCTTCGCGCAAGCAGCGATCTCGGGGACGTGGCGATGACTGAGCGCGCCATAGCTATACAGATCGCTGTGCCTGTGCGGATGGTGCGTGCCCTCAACCGGTTTGCGCCCCGAACCCGTGCTGCCGGTAATGCCGGTGATGAACAGTCGCGTGTCCGTGAGGCCAAGCGCCAGCAATGGCACGCAGGCAAGCAGCGTCGCGGTCGCGAAGCAACCCGGATGCGCGACGTGCGGTGTCGGCGATTTCTGCAGGTGCTCAGGGACGGCGCAGGTGAACTCGCGGATTCTGCCCGGCGCGCCGTGCGCATGCTTGTACACGGCCTCATAGGCCGATTGGCTGGCGTAGCGAAAATCCGCGGAGATGTCGACGCAATGCACGCACGTGCCCGCTTCGGCGGCGCTGCTCAGCAGCCGATCGACGATGGCGGCGGAGACGCCGTGTGGTGCGGCGGAAAACAATGCCGACACCGGCGCGCGGCGAATTACGGCATGCAGCTCATCGGACGCGGCAAATTTGAGGTTCGGATAGGCGCTGCGTAAATGCGCGAAGGCATCGGCGACCGCCGCTCCGGGTCGGCTGTCGGATAAGACGGCAGCGACTTCCAATTGCGGATGGACGGCGATGAGACGCAGCAGCTCCCCGGCCACGTAGCCCGTGCCGCCGAGCACCAGGGCGGGCGTCGGAGTCGTCATTCGCCCACGACCTTGGGTTGGCGCACATTGCTTATCCCAAGCGCGGCGATGATGTGATCGCCCAAGTCCGCGGGATTGCTGATGGCATTGAAGGCTTCGACGTGCATTTGCTCGCGGATGATCTCGATGCCGACTTGATTGTCCGTCGACGGACCGGTCACGGCGCAGGGTTCGATGCCGAAGCGCTCGCGAAGCAGCTTGACGCCGCCCCACGCCGCGACCGGATCGTTCGCCGACAGAACCACGGCGCTGAGGGCGGCTTTGATGTCGGGCTGACGCAGAATCGACTCCACGCCGTAGGTCCCCAACAAGCCATCACCCAATTCGAACACGATGGCGTCGGGCGCCCCCGATGCCATTTCCGTCAGCATGGTTCGGGTCAGCGCAGGACCGCACTTTGAGGTAGTGGTGACGATTCCCAAGTCCGTGAACAGCATCGTGCGGCGCGCGCCCGAATCCTCGAACGCCATGATGTCGCGCCGCAGGGAAACGCCGGTGGCTTTGAAAGCGTCGACCACCAAACCGCGATGGCGCATGCGCGCAATAATCGCCGCTGCGGCGGCGGTTTTCCCTGCTTCCATGCAGGTGCCCGCGAGCGCCACCACCGGCACGCCGCGCGCGTCGAGCACGGCATCGTAGTCGAGAGCTTTGTAGCCGACCTTGGCCGGAACGCCGATGCGCTCGCCGAGATAGGGAAAGGTGAGCACCGTGCCCAACACCTTGCAATCGAAAGGCTTGCCTTTGTCTTGCGTCGCCGAATCGCATATTCCCAGCACGCCGCCGATGTTCAGCATCTGAATGACGTCCCCGGGCTCGAGCGCCGCGGGAATATGGCCGGAATAGCCGAACAACGCCTTGCGATGTCCCAAGGCGCCGACCACGATGTCGCCGCGAACCACTTTCGCCATGCGGCCGCTGGCAAGTTCCAGGGTGTTGTAGTTCGCCTTGTTGTTCAGGATCTCGACCACCAGCACCAAGCCCTCCTCGCAGGGAATTTCGGCCGCAATGCGCAGCTCGTGCGACAGCGCGCAGGCCTGGGTGACGGAGGCGATCTTATCGACGACCATAGAGCGCATGCTGTTCATGATTTAGCCGCTCCCGCGCCGGCGCGCTGGTAGAACACGCCCGTCAGCGCCAGCATTTTTGAGTATCCCAACGCGTCCGCCGGCGTCCATTCACCCGCCGACTCGCCATAGACGCCCTTGGATGCCGCCATCAGGGAGTAATGTGAGCTCACGCCCTCCACAAATACCGTTCCGGGCCTGAGCAGCACACTCACTTCGCCGCTTACCCGGGTTTGCGAGGACTTGAGCAGCGCTTCAATGTCCCGGCACACGGGATCCAAGTGCTGACCCTCGTGCACCAAATCGCCGTAGGGCTGAGCGAGGATTTCCTTGATGCGGGATTGCTTGCCGGTGAGCACCAATTTCTCGAGTTCCCGATGTGCCGTCAGCAGCACCTCGGCGGCGGGCGCTTCGAAAGCCACGCGGCCTTTGGTACCGATGACGGTGTCGCCTAAGTGTATGCCGCGACCGATGCCAAATGGGCCGGCGAGGGTCTCCAGAGCTTCGATGACCGCAACGGGCGATGAGCGCTCGCCATCGAGACTATCGGGTACACCTTGGGTAAATCCGACGCGGTGCCGTTCCGCGGCGCGCGGATCCTTAAAGGCATTTTTCGAGAGTACCCAGGCCTCATCCGGAATACTGCCCTGGGAGGTCAGGGTTTCCTTGCCGCCGATGGTGACGCCCCATAATCCTCGATTCACCGAATACGCAGCGCCGAAGGGCGGCACGGGCAACTTGTGTTCCTCGAGATATTTGAGTTGTTCGGGCCGTTTAAAGGCGCGATCGCGCACCGGCGCGATGATCTCGAGATCGGGAGCCAGCGTGCGCAAGGCGACCTCGAAGCGCACCTGATCGTTGCCGGCGGCCGTGCAGCCGTGCGCAACCATCTTGGTCCTGAGCGACAAGGCCATTTGCGCGATCGTCTGCGCTTGCAGCACGCGCTCGGCCCCGACGCACAAAGGATATACATTGCCGCGGCGGACATTGCCCATGATCAAAAATTTGAGCACCTGTTCAAAGTACGCCGTTTTTGCGTCAATCAAGTGATGTTCGATTGCGCCCAACTGCAGCGAACGCTCGGCCAAGGATTTCGCTGCGGCCGTGTCGATGCCGCCGGTATCGACCGTCACGGTGATCACGGGGCGCCGATAGGTGTCCTTCAGCCACGGTACACAGAATGAGGTGTCGAGACCGCCGGAAAATGCCAAGAGAATGGGCTCGGCGCCCGGCCGTGAATTGGAGTTCATGGTAATTTTAGCGTCCGAAGAGGGCGAGCAGGCGATCGCTCAGCTTGCGCTGCGCGGCGGCGCCCGCCGTGGCGATGAAAATCGTGTCGTCGCCGGAAATCGTACCGACCACCTCGGGCCATTGAGCGGTATCGATGGCGACGGCGACGCTTTGCGCCGAGCCGACCGTGGTTTTCAGCACGGTAAGATTGCTGCCTGCGGTCAGGCGAGCGCTGACGAATTGCTTCAAGGCCGAGAAATCGTTCCTCGGCTGCATTGCCGCCTCCGGCAGCACATAGCGATCCCCCATTTTGGCCACGCCCAGTTCGCGCAGGTCCCGGCTCACGCTCGACTGCGTGGCAATGTGCCCCAATTTGCGCAGCAGACCCACGAGCTCGGTCTGCCGTCCGACGCTCTGCTCGCGGATGATTTTCGCGAGCGTGATCCGGCGCGCGGGCGCGTTGTTGTGGTCGGGTTCGATCCTCAGCATTTCAGTCCTTGCATAAAATTGCACACAGGATGCATAAAAATGCACGCCCCGTCAATAGCGCCATTGATTTGAAGGGCGTCACATTTCGGGGCGCCAAACTTGCTTGCATAAATCTATATATGTAGAGTTACTTGCATGAAACGCGACCGCAAACCCTCCACGCAAACTTTGTCCCTGCTCGGCGTGCTGCTGGAGCAGCCGCGCAGCTGGCGCCACGGCTATGACATCAGCATCGCGACGGCGATAAAATCCGGCACGCTTTATCCCATATTGATGCGCTTGAGCGACCGCGGTTTCCTCGAGCACAAATGGCAAGGGTCGGACACCGCTCGTCCACCGCGCCATGTCTACAGGCTCACGGCCGGAGGCGCCGCATACGCGCGTGCGCAGATCGCCGCCAACGAGTGGGCAAGAGTTTTGCCCACCCTGTCTCGGAGCCGCGGATGAATCCTCAGACGAATTCGCGGCGCATCGCGTCGGCTCTCATGAACTGCTCCGCGCAGCTGCTTCCGGCTCACCGAATCGGTTGGGCGAGAGCGATGCGCGCGGAGTTCGATCACATCGATAACGACCGGCGCGCGGCTTCGTGGGCGGTCGGCTGCCTACTCACCTGCATCAAAGAAAGGACATATTCCATGATCCATGGCGACCTGAAGGTTTCTCGCTGGCTATTGGCCCCGGAAATGCTGCTCTGCTTTGTGCCCTTGAGTTTGCTCTGGCTGGATGGAATCGACGCCGCATCCGGGTTGCTGCGACTCAATAGCGCCGTGATCCACAAATACTTCATCGGTGTTCCCGGCGGCGCGGCATTCCTAGTCTCGATGATTGCAGGCGTCATGCTGGCCACCATCGGGCCGATTGCGCTCATCGCCGCATTTCGCATGATCCTGATGCGCACGCCGATCACGAACGCCTGGCTACGCATTGCGCTCATTGCGGCGCCGATTGTCTACGGCATGGTGAGCGTCACGCTGCGCGCCGTCGAAACCGGCGCGGCAACCTTCGATTTCGCGTCCGCGGATGCTTTCGATTTTTGGAGCGGGATTTTCCTGCTATCGGTGTTGCCGGTTCTTGGCGCGGCACATTTGCTGCGACTGTCCGCGAATCCTCTTTCTACCCGGGAGCTGCCCGCTGGGACGGCGGCGAAACCGATCAGGTAATACGCGCCAACGCGATTTTCGGGTTTTTTCTGCGTGAATGGCTGCGCCGATCAATGGGCCCGCGCCGCCGCCCATCCGGCTCGCCGAGCCGCGACCTCGCCGGCGTGATCCAAGGGCTCACCCTCGATCGATCCTTCTATCGCGGCGCGGATTGCCGGCGAGAGTTCGGATCCCGCGGCACGAAAATTCGCGGCGCTGCCTTCAGAGGGTGATTGCACCAGCACTTTTATCTGCCAGCCATTGACCTCATGGCATGCCAAGCCCGCGCTCGCATCGGCTCCGGTCAACGCAAACGTTCTGCAGTAGCCGCCGCTCTTGGCGCGAAAGCTCAAACCGGTCGTGGCGACCCGAGCCGGCGAGCGATCGTCTGACAGTTGAGACGACAGGGTATCGGCGAGTGCCGCGCCCGCCACGAGTCCACCGCCGGAAACGGCCCGTATCAACCTGCCTGATCCATGCCAGAGCAGGTAACCGACACTTAAGCCCACCAGCAGACTCGCAGCCATGGCGGTCGGCTGCCAGCCGCGCCGGAGTGCAGGTGTTTTGCGAGCCGCCCTGGCTTCTTTGGCTCGAGACAGATCGGCCCCTGCACCGACGGCCGATGCGCGCCCGCGTGCGGCGGCGATGAGACGTTCGGGCACCGGTTCATCCAGTGCCGCTGAGGCGGCGCCGCGCATGAGCTCGCGCAGCGCCCGGTGCCGCTCGACGCGCCTGCCGACCTCCGGATCTTCGCGCATCGCCGCTTCGACTTGCGCGCGCGTTGCCGCGTCGGCTTCGCCGTCCGCATAGGCCATCAACATTTCGTCCGAAATCATGACAGCTCTCCTTCCGGCGGCCGCAGCATGCTTTGCAGCGCCTCGCGTGCTCGTGCGAGCCGGCTGGTCAACGTTCCGATCGGCACCTCGAGCACCTCCGCCGCATCCTTGTAGGACAGTCCTTCCACCAGCACCAGGCTAACCGCCAGGCGCTGATCCTCGGGCAATCGAGCCAACGCCGCTTCGGTCGAAAGCCGGTCTATTTCCCGTTCCATCAGCGCCTCTCCGACCTGTTCGCCTGCCTCCTCGGCCAGGAATAGTTTGCCTCGCCGTCCACGTGCTCTGACCTCATCGATCCAGGCGTTGCGCACAATCTTGAACAGCCAACTGTCCAGACGCGCATCGCGACGCCATTGATCCAAGCGCAACAGCGCCCGTTCCACTGCGATCTGCACCATGTCGTCGGCATCGTGCGGATTGCGTACCAAATTGCGTGCAAAGCGTCGCAGGCGCGGCAGCAAAGCCACGATCTGTTCCTGGATGTTTTCCAAACTTTCGTTCGTACTCATGGGGTAGACGTTCAGCGATTGAGGTTTAATCCATCCATGATGCGCGTTCTCAAGTGCTTGTTGATCGCGACTGTAGCGGCGAATCCGGCGCAAGCGCAGCTGCGCTTGCCGGTGGCGCCGCTGCCGCCTTTGCCTGTTCAGAAACTGACGCAAACAGTGGGCCAGACCGGCGCCGCTGCGCTGGATCAATTGAGCGAGATACGCCATCTTGAGATCGCGCGCCTGCTTCGGGCCAATCCGCGCAGCATTGAGGCGGATCCGCACGGCAATCCGATCGTGCGCGATGAATTGTTGGCTCTCTCTCCGACAGCGCAAGCCATGGACTCTGCGCAGGCGCGAGGTTTTAAGATCGTGCGCGAACAGAGGCTCGGCGAACTCGGCTTTCACCTGGCAGTCCTACAGCCTCCGCCGCGCATGAGCATTGCCAAAGCACTGCGTCAGCTGCGCCAGGCGGATCCCGCCGGCACCTATGACTACAACCATATTTATATGGGCGTCGGGACCGCGGTCGAAGGCCTCTCCCGGTCGCCGATCCAAAAGGGCACGGCGGCGAGCGACGAGGCGAGCAGCGCGGCTCAGGCGCTGCCGAGCGTAGGCCTGGTCGACTCCGGCGTCGATGTGTCGCATCCGGCGTTCCGTGACGCGATCATCCATACCTGGGGCTGCGGCGAGCACCTTTTTGCGAGCACTCACGGCACGGCGGTGGCGTCATTGCTGGTGGGCCAGGCGATGCCCTTTCACGGTGTATTGGATAAGGCGGAGCTGTACGCAGCCGATGTGTATTGCAACGCGCCCACCGGCGGTGCCGTCGACGCAATGGCCGCCGCCTTTGCATGGCTGACGCAGCAGCGCATCGCCGTCATCAACGTAAGCTTGGTCGGTCCGGACAATGCCGCGCTGGCGCAGATCGTGCGCGCCTTGACTACGCGCGGATTTTTGCTTGTGGCGGCGGTGGGCAACGATGGACCGGCGGCGGCGCCGTTATATCCCGCTTCTTATCCTCATGTGGTGGGTGTGACCGCGGTGGACGCGCGTCGGCGCGTGCTCATCGAAGCGGCGCGCGGCAATCAAGTGATGTTTGCCGCACCGGGTGCCGACATGGCGGCTGCGGATATGGGCGGAAAATATGCCGCGGTGCGCGGCACCTCGTTTGCCGCTCCCATCGTGGCCGCGCTGCTCGCGCAGACGCTCATCGCGCCCGATCCCGGCAACAGCAATGCGGCGGTGGAGTCGCTTGCACAGCGAGCCATCGACCTAGGGCCCCGGGGACGCGATTTGACATATGGCTTCGGGCTCGTGGGGGCCGATTACCGCATCGATCCCGCTGACTTGCGCCGCTGAGCCGCGGATTCGAACAAAAAATCATCGAACGGAAGAAACACCTATGCCCGCTCGTATCCCTAGTGAAGGCCGCGCGATGTGCAGCGGTCAACCAGGAGATCGACGATGAACACGAAACATCTAATCGCTGCTGTCAGCGTCGCGACCGCGTTGGCAGTCATCACGCCCGCCTACGCCGGCGGCTTAGGCGGGGGCTTGGGAGGCCACTTGGGTGGCTCATTGGCCGGCGGCGCGGGCGGCATGAATCGCCTCGGCAGCCTGTCGGGGCAGGGCGCATTGCAGGCTCAAGGCGCCGCTCGAGGATCGCTTGCCAAGCCGAAACTGCCTGCGACACCGAATGCCGCGAAGGCATCGGCGACCGGCGATGCAGCGGCGTCAAAGCCGCTCGCCTCCAACGTAGCTTCGAAGGTGACGTCGAGCGCGATCTCGAGTGCCGCCAAAGCCAACACCAACAAGGGCGCGGCCGCGGCGAACGGCGCAGGCGCGCTTGATGCCCAGCATTCGAGCAGCGGAAACTCAGTCGATGTATCGGGCGCCGCTTCTGCAACGGCGCCGCGCAATCCGCAATAAGCGTATCGCGCGGTCTTCATGACCCGCAGCGCCCTCGCGTCCCGCGAGGGCGTCTGCGTTACATGGCCAGCCGCTGCAGCAGAACCGGCATCGGGCGGTCCTGAGGGAATGAGCTCCTGAGATAGAAGGTCATGTGGCGACCTTGATACGGGCTGCCGGCGATGGCTTGATCCTGCCCGTCGGCCTTGACCTCGTAAGGCGGCATGCAGGAGGAGCATTCGTACCGACCATTCGCCAGCAACGCGCTTTCTGGTTTTTCATGCTTCGGTCTTTCGGGATAATTGGGCGTCCAGGTGCCATCGAACTTGCTTTGCGCCAAGCTCATCGCCGGCAGCAGCATCCCAAGAAACAAAAGGTGTTTTCTTTGCATGAACGGCTCCTTCATGGCGGCTGTTCTTCCAATAATCGAAGTCAATGCGGGTTCCCGCCAAAAGGGACAGGTCGAAAGGCTCACCTGAGCGGCCGGGTCTGAAGCGAGGCGGCCCAGGCGGTGAAGCCGGGTGCAATTTTCTCGAGCTCCGCAAGGTCTCTGTGTTTCCCAACCGGCCTTGGCGCCGCCAGAAGCGGGAAATGCCCGGCGCACTTCCTCAAGGAACTTCAAGCCCTTGTCCGCATAGACGCGTTTGACCTGCTCCAAGAACTGGCCCTGGTACCAACCGTAGTTCACGCCGTCCTTAGAGAGAATTTTCATGTATGAACTGCCGCTCCGCTAAATTTGCGCATGTCCTTCTCCCCCTTAAGGTTGCCATAAGGACAAACCAATTCACTCCCCGCTTCCCGCCACTTACGGGGCTTTTAGGAATTCACGCACCCGGTCCAATTCGCGGTCGAGTGCGGCGCGAAATCCGGGATTGCGCGGCGCCGCGCCCTCCGTGTAACCGAAAGCGGCGCTGAGGCGCCGGTCTACTACTGTCAAATTGCCCCAGCCGACGACCCTTTCATGCCACAGCAGCGGCAAGGCGTAGTAACCGAGCTTGCGTTTGGGCGCCGGCGTGTATGCCTCAAACCGATAGGCCCAGTCCCAAAAGATTTCGAAGCGACGCCGGTCCCAGACGATGGGGTCGAACGGCGTGAGCAGGCGCACCTCATCGTCGGTCCGCCAGCGCTTCGATTGCGGCCTCTCCTCCGCCGGCCAATACCACTCGATTCCATCCACGCGAGCGTGCCGAAGCCGCTGTTTGGCCCGCGCCAGCGCCGCCGAGCGTTCCTTGGTCCACTGCGGTGCGCCGTGCTGCAGACGATTCACCAAAAATCCCAAGCTGTTGGCCGGCAGCGGCGCGTATTTACGCGCTATCACATCCACCAAGGCGTCCAGCTTGGATGCAATGGTCGCAGCGTCGATAACCGCTGCCGGGTCTGGGACGGCATCGCGCGCAACATACACGCGGGTGCCGCCGTCGCGCCTCGCGACCCGCAACAGGCCGCGATAGTGCATGAGGTCGAGCAACTGCGTGCTGGCGTTCGATGAGCCTCCGAACCAATTCGTCACCCTGCCGTGCGAGAAGTGCGCGTCCACCTCGCGCGGGTGCACGGCGCCGCGCTCGCGCACGAATTCGAGGATGGCTTCCGCCTGCTTGGCGCGCTTGGGGGAGAATTTCATTTTCACCGTGCGCGGATGCATCAGAGAGTGGTGGATCCGCGGCAGATAGCCGTAATTCACGAAAAAATCTTCCTCGATATCGAGCTTCGGATAGCGTCGCTCGAGATCGCCGGCACGGTAGCCCCTCACACGGTGGCGCAGCGTCAGATCCTGCGCCCGGGCCGGGGCGCGGATGGGATCAGCCTGAACGAAACCCAGTTTCTCGATCGCGCGCCTGAGCGTGGTCGGCTTGAACAGCGAACGCGCAATCGCATAGCGGCGCAGATGGCTCAGAGAAATGGGCATGGGACGAATATACCGAATCCGCAGCGGGCGGATTTAAGCTCGCGCGCATTGGAAGGTCAACGGCGCCTGGGTTTCGAGTACATTAGGAAAATGCTGGAAACCATCGAAGTAGAGACAGGGCCGCAGCCGAACGCCGCAATCATCTGGCTGCATGGCCTGGGAGCCGACGGCCATGATTTCGAGCCCATCGTGCCCGAGCTGGTGCATCGGGGCTCGCGCGCATGGCGTTTTGTTTTCCCTAACGCGCCGACCCGCCCGGTGACCATCAACGGCGGGATGCGCATGCGCGCCTGGTACGACATCATGGGACTGGATCGAAGGGCCGCCGAAGACGCCGCAGGCTTCAAGGATAGCGATGCGAAGGTGCGGGAGCTCATCGCCCGTGAAGTCGGCCGCGGCATCCCTTCGCAGCGCATCGTGCTGGCGGGGTTTTCCCAAGGCGGTGCAGTTTCGCTCTATACGGTGCCGCGGCTCGAGCAGAAGCTGGCCGGCGTCATGGCGCTGTCGTGCTACATGCCTCGGGAAAGCACGTTCTTGGGTGAGCGGTCGTCGGCCAACGATGCCACGCCCATATTCATGGCCCATGGACAATTCGATGGCACAGTGCCCATGCTGTTGGGGCTAAAATCAAGGGACTACCTCAAGGCGCATGGATATTCGATCGAATGGCACGACTACCCGATGGCGCATGCCGTCTGCGCTGAGGAAGTGGTCGATATTCGCCAGTTCTTATTGAGGGTGCTGCCGTAAATGACCGCCAGAGCTTCTGCCTCGAAGCGACTCACGAGCACCGCCGCCAAAGCGGCAGCGAGTGCCGCGGCGGCCAAGCTTCAGGTGCGTTTGGCCAAGGCGCAGCTCAAGCAGGCGCGGAAGGTATTCAAGACGGCCAAGAAGGCGGCCAAGCAAGCGCGGCGGCAGCTGGATGCGACCGCGAGCGCGCGTTCGCCGCGGCCGGCCGTCAGGAAGCTCAAGCCGGCGCGCGCGCCGAAAGCCGCAGCGGTGCCCGAAATTGCATCCAAACGGACGAAGGTGCGCGCACCGAAAGCGCCGCAAAGGCGCTCGGCCGCGGAAATCGCGAAATCGGTCATCGAACGGCTGCAGGCTCCGCCGCCGATTTTGCCGCCGGCACCGGTAATTCCGCCGGATACCAACGGAGGCCCCGGCAATTCGACGCCCGGAACGCCCGCCGGCTCGTAAAATCAATGCGGCGCAGTAGGCACGATTCCCGGAAATAGAATCGCGATCAGGATGCTCAGAAAGAGCGCCGCGAGCAGCCATAGCAATTGACCGAGCACCCACACCGCAAACGCCCGGCGCGTGGTCAATCCCAAGGTTTCGCTGAAGCCCATGACTTGAAGAACGATGCTCCAAAGCGCCAGCAGCATGTAGGCCGTGAGCTGCGCGCGCAGCACGAAGGCGACAAACGTATCGACTTCGACTCCCGGCGTCTCGACGATCGCCGACTCGCCGACCAGCAAAGCCGTGAATATCCACAAGATCAGCGATGCGGCGACGGGAATACCGCCATAGGCGAGCACATGGAATACCTGGTTGCGGGCTGATTGACCTGCAACGCGCTTTCCCAAGCGCCCGTAGATGGCAGCGAATAAATACATGCTGACCACCCCGCCCAAGGGGCCGAAAATCAATGAGCTTCCGAGAATCTCGGCCGCGGTGGCGCCGGAGCCTGAAAGCTGGGTTCGGTACACCATAACGGAGGTGGCCATGCCTTGGGCGGCGGCCAGAATGTAGTCGGCGGCGCCGATGGGATGTGTCGCCAATTCCCGAAAAACACGCCGGGGTCTTAGCCAGACATCTTTTAGCGGGCGAATGGGTTCTGTATCCGACATCGAAGCAGCCTACGCAATCCGTGTCAGCGACTCCAGTGTCCACGCACAGATGACAGCAGACTTTTTCAGGGCTACTCTCACGGCGAGTTCGAACGATGTTTCAGGAGAAGGATGATCATGGCAAAAAAGAGCAAGTCGAAAAAGCGCAAGTCGAAGCGGCCGATGGCAAAGGCCAAACGAAGTTCGGCAAAACGCTCGGCCAAGAAGAGCGCCGCGAAACGAAAGATGCGGCCGATGAAGGCCAAGAAGGTAAAGGCAAAGGCAAAAAAAGCCGCTAAGAAGGCAGCGCCAAAGAAGGCAGCGCCGAAGAAGGCCGCGCCAAAGAAGGTCGCGCCGAAGAAGGCCGCGCCCAAGAAGGCGATGCCGGCGCCGAAACCCGCCGCGATGAGTCCGCCCAGACCGAGACCGGCACCGATGACGCCGCCACCGCCGACGGCTGCGCCGCCCTCCATGCCGGCCGCTGAACCGGCGATGCCGCCGGCGATGAATTCCGGGGTGGAATCATCGGGGATGTAAGAGCCGTTTGATGGCAGTTCAGGCGCGTATCAGCCCTTGAAGAGGGCGCGCGCCGCTGCTGTCGGGGAATACTCTTTTGGCGAGGGTCTTCGCATCG
Organism: Steroidobacteraceae bacterium; assembly: GCA_036267535.1. Taxonomy (GTDB): domain Bacteria; phylum Pseudomonadota; class Gammaproteobacteria; order Steroidobacterales; family Steroidobacteraceae; genus Bog-1198. The sequence continues at coordinate 75,722 of DATAVX010000014.1, read as the reverse complement.
ACGTGCATATGCTCGTCGAGTACGCCCTTGAACACGCTGCGCAGATCGAGCGTGGGCAAAGGATCGCGGTTGTCCAGCAAGACCGCGGACTCAATCCGTAGGCGAGGGATTTATGCGCCTGGTCGAGCCTTGCCAAGCGCGCTGCACTGCAACACTACTTCACTGGCCTCCGCTCTGCGCCGCAAATAAAAAGTGCAGCGCCAAGACCAGTGCGATCATCGCAATGATGACGTTGAGCAAGACACCGATTCGCGTCCAGTAGCCCGGCGGTATCACCGTGGGGTCCAGATTTTTCGCAACCTGTCGAAATTGACGCGCCGAGATCAGCGCCACAGCGGCGCCCAGCAGCAGCAGCAGCACGCCGGCGCCCAGCGAAAAGCTGCGCTGCGGGACGGATTCCGGCTGATGCGCCGCCATCTGCAGGAACAGTCCGAAACGTTCGACGACGAAACCGAAGCCCATCAAGGCGATGGCGCTGCGCTGCCATGCGAGCAAGGTCCGCTCGGCCGCGAACAGCACACGGGGGTCTTGGGTGTAGGACATGCTGGCTCCTTGACCGAACTGTGAACCTTCCCGGTCAGTCAAATCTTACATATGCATCAGGGCGCACCCGATCCCTGAACACGACGAAGCCCGCGACAATGCAGCGGCTGTAATCGGGAATCGGGAAAGTACTATGGCATATGCACGCTCCCAGGTGGCTTCGAACGATGAAGCGGATCTCGACACGCCGCTCGAGACTTCGCGTGATGTGCCGCTGCGCGATGTAAATTCACGTGGTCGCCGTATGACTGCCGCAGAGCTGCGGGAGATCGAAACTTTGCGCGCCGTCAATGGCCGCTTGCTGCGCGAGTTGGCGGCCATGAAAGCACGCGAGGCTGAGGCACAGAAGCTCGCGGAGCGCGATGGACTCACCGGCCTGTACAACCGCCGCCGCATGCTGGAGCTGCTCGAGGCCGCCATCAGCGATGCCGTACTGCAGGACCTGCACGTCGGGTTATTGTTCATCGATTTGAACGGCTTCAAGGCGATCAACGATAAGTACGGCCACGCCGCCGGCGACAAAATTCTCACCACCGTGGCGACGCGCATTTCGGCGCGTGTGCGAACCGGCGACATATGCTGCCGCTACGGCGGCGATGAGTTCGTCGTGGTGCTGCCGGGTGTACCGGATCCTTTTCCCGTGAGCCGGGTGGCCGATGCGATTCGCGAGCGCGTGTCGCTGCCCTATTGGATCGGCAACTATCAGCAGCAATTGACGGCCTCGATCGGCGAATCCATGTACCCCTATCATGGCGAGAATGCAGCGCTGCTCGTACATCGAGCCGATGAAGCGATGTACCGCCTCAAGTCGCGGATAGTGCGTCCCCAAGCCAACGCGGTCCCGTCCTTGCCGGCGCAACGGCTCAACCGCCGCCGCAATGACAAAACCAAACCGGACAAAACCAAACCTCGCTACGGTGGTACTCCGTAACCGGCGGCGGTATCCTTGATTCAAAATCTCGTCAACGACGGGGAACGAAAGACGTTGAGGTTCTAACGTTCCTTGCTTAACCGGAAGAGATCATGAATCAACGCAAGTCGCTAATCGCAGCTTCTGCACTCGGCCTCATGCTCGGTATGGGGCTCGCCGGATGCGTGGTCGTCCCCGATCAAGGGCACTATGTGGGCGGCGTCGTCATGGTGGCACCGCCCGCGCCGCGCGTGGAAGTGGTCGGAGCGGCGCCCACACCCGGATGGTTATGGATCGGCGGATACTGGAATTGGGTCGGCGGCCGCCACGAATGGGTGCCGGGCCATTGGGCAGCGCCCCGCCACGGCTATCACTGGGTTGGCCACACCTGGATACGCGCCGGCGATGGTTGGCGCATGCGGCCCGGCCATTGGGTGCGGGGTTAATTGCTAGCGCGCGGCCGGCCAGGCGGCAATCTTCAGGACATCCCGGAGTTTCGGGCCGCCGCCGGCATTGAACCAGTGTTCGATCAGGCGAAATGAAATCGACACGCCCGGCGGCACCAGGGGCCGCCCGGCTGCGAGGTCTGCGCGCGTAAACCATTGCGCATCTTCCAACTCCTCGTCGCGCCTATGTATCTGCGTCGTGCGCGCGTGCGCCGTGAACCCCAGCATCAGCGATGCGGGAAAGGGCCAGGGTTGCGAGGAGTGATATTCGATCTGGTCGACTTCGATGCCGGTCTCTTCGAATACCTCGCGCGCCACCGAATCTTCGAGCGACTCACCGGGTTCGACAAAGCCCGCTATCGTGGAATAGCGTCCGATCGGCCACGATGCCTGACGTCCGAGCAGCGCTCGCTCGCCGTCGCTCACTAAAACGATAATGGCAGGATCGGTGCGCGGAAACTGCTCCATCCGGCAGGCTGGATTCGTGCACACCAGGACGTGGCCGGCTCGGGCCGCCAGGGTCGTTGCCCCGCACGCACCGCAGAAGCGGTGCCGCGCCCGCCAGGAAATCATGCCGCGCGCATAGCCTAAGAGCCCTGCGTCCTCGGCCGAGAGGATCGAGGCGACCAGGCGCAAATCCTCGAAGCGCGTATCGGCGCGAAGTTGCGGCGGCTCGCCGGCTTCAATCTCGAAAGCAAACACATCGATGCCGTCGAACCGTCCCAGCAGGATCAGAGCGCTGTCGTTACGCAGCCCCTCGGGCACGGCGCAGAGCTCGAGCAGCGCGGCGCGCGGCGACTCGCCCTGCGTGATGAGATTGCGTGAATTCCAAACCGGCAGATAACGGCTGCGATCATCGGCCAATGCATTTGCGAACCATGCCGGATCCTGGCGCAAATGCGCGGCGCGGTCCAAATAGGGACCCGCCAAGATGTTGCTCGGCTGCATCCACGGGATTCTAGCAGGGGACGCTGCGCGCGGCGCTTTCCATGGCGCCGTCGCAATTGCCGCAGGTAAGCTTGCGTCTTGCCAGCAGATCGCGCACACGCAAGCCGCCGCACATCGTGCAGCGGGCAATCCCGACCTCATCGTGCCGAGCCAGCGCGAGCAACAGAAACCACGCATGCTCGAACGAGATGCTCGCCGGAGTATGCATTTCCTGATACGCCTCATAAGCACGGCACAACAGCGCCCCGGATTCCAGGGAGCCCACGTGATAGCGCGGCTCGACGCCGCGCGCGCTGCCGCCCACCAAGCCGTACATCAAGAACAGGCTGGCGAGCTGCGCCGCGTGGAAATTCAATTCCGGGTTGCGGAAGAAAAACGCCGCCTGGCGCGGCGACTTGCCGCGATGGCGCGTGACATCGCACACTTCGTTGTTCAAGACATAGCTGCGATATAGCTTGCGGATGCGATCATCGCTCAAGCCCGTCCATTGTCGAATGGTGTAGGTGCGGGCTTCGTGACGTATCAGCCGCAGCGCAAGATCAAATTTCTGGCGGTCCCTGGTGTATCGATCGTCGGACACCCTCATGGCGATTCCCCTAATGCAATTCAGGCGTTTTTGGGTCAAAAAGAATTTGACAGAAATTTGTCACAAAGTTAGCTTGCTTGCCAAGAGGCTTTTCCAGCTAAAGGGGGCAATTTGTGCAGGAGTCATTCGCAGGCAATTGGGACCGGCAGTCGCACCTGTCGGTCGAACACTTGAACTCGGTGCGCGGCTTGAACCGCCGATTCCTCGATCTGGCGGGCAAGGGCTTGGTTCTTCCGGGGCTGGGAATGCAACTCGCGCCTTTGTCGCCGGCACAGCGCGCCGCGGCGGCAAATTGTCCCTATGCTCTGTTCGACCTGCGGTTCGCGGACGATGCTTATTGGCGAAGCCGCCTGCAAATGCTCGGCGCCTGGCGGATCGCGGATGAGCCGCGCGCCGATGCGGACACCGTTGATTTCGTGAGACTTGCGCTCTTTTACACCTGGCATGTGGCGTCGGGCGCCGGCCTCACGGCGCACCTATTGCTCGGCATGCACAACCACACCGCCGAGGCCTTGCGCCGCGTTGCCGTCGATGCGCTGCCGGACTTGGCGCTGTCGGAAGCGGCAAATCTCTCGGCCCGATGGAGCAGTTGCAATGCCTACTGGACGGCCCTAATCAGCGCGGCGGGACGGCCTGACCCAGCCGCGCTGCGCCGGGTTCAGCTCTCCGGACTGCAGCTCGCGGCCGCGACTCAATTGCCAAGCGAGCCTCGCGAGGTTTAGTCTACGCGGCTCCTATGCATGCCTTAGTCCTCCGACAGCTCGCCAAAGTCTACAAAAACGGCATCAAAGCGCTCAAGGCCATCGATCTCGAGGTCGACGAGGGCGATTTTTTTGCGCTTCTCGGACCGAACGGCGCCGGCAAGACCACTGCGATCGGCATTACCACCTCGCTGGTCAACAAGACCGGCGGCACGGTGGAAGTATTCGGCCACGACATCGACGAGGAGTTGGAGGCCGCCAAATCCTGCATTGGACTGGTGCCGCAGGAAATCAACTTCAATATGTTCGAAACCCCGTTCACCATCGTGGTGAATCAAGCGGGGTTTTACGGCATACCGCGGCCCCTCGCGAAGCAGCGCGCCGAAAAATACCTCAAACAGCTGCAGCTATGGGAACGCCGCAATTCGATCGCGCGCGCGCTGTCCGGAGGCATGAAGCGGCGGCTGATGATTGCGCGCGCACTCATGCACGAGCCTCGCTTGCTGATCCTGGATGAACCGACGGCCGGGGTCGATATCGAGATCCGCCGCTCGATGTGGGAATTCCTGCGCAACATCAACGCGCAGGGGACCACCATCATTCTGACCACGCACTATCTCGAAGAGGCCGAGAATCTCTGCCGGAACGTTGCCATCATCGATGGCGGCAGCATCATCGAACGCGACAGCATGGCCAATGTGCTGCGCAAGCTGCAGACTGAAGTCTTTGTGTTCAATCTGCGCGAACCGCGCGCCGCGGCGCCGCAACTGAGCGGATTCACCGCGACTTTGTCCGATGATCATACCTTGGAAATCGAGATGTCGAGGACGCAAAGCCTGAACGACATCTTCGCGCAGCTCTCTTCGCAGGGAATCGCCGTGAACAGCATGCGCAACAAGGTCAACCGCCTCGAGGAGCTGTTCATTCGCCTGGTAGACGGCAGCGTCAAGGCCACCGCGCCCATGGCTTCATGATGTCCGAATCGCGCGCGCTCACCGATTGGATCGGCTTCAAGACCATTATCATCCGCGAGTTCAGCCGCATCGTGCGGATTTGGGGGCAGACTCTCGTGCCGCCCGCCGTCACCGCCACGCTGTATTTTGTGATCTTCGGCAGCTTGATCGGGCGGCGCGTCGGCCAGATCGGCGGTTACGACTACATGCAGTTCATGGCGCCGGGCATCATCATGATGAACGTGATTACGACTTCCTACGGCAATGTGGTGTCGTCATTCTTCGGCGCGAAGTTCGGCAAGCACATCGAAGAGCTGCTGGTGTCGCCGCTGCCGAACTGGCTGATCGTCGCCGGCTACATCATGGGCGGCGTACTGCGCGGCGTGCTCGTCGGTTCGGTGGTCACCATCATCTCGCTGTTCTTTACGCGCTTGTCGATCACGCATGTGTTCGCGATCATCAGCGCCGCGTTCCTGACGAGCTTCATTTTTGCCCTGGGCGGATTCATCAATGCCTTGTTTGCGAAGAATTTCGATCAGATTTCCTGGTTCCCTACCTTCGTGCTGCAGCCGCTGACTTATTTGGGCGGCGTATTCTATTCGGTGAGCATGCTGCCCGGTTGGGCGCACGTGGCCACGAATGCCAATCCGATCCTGTACATGGTGAGCGCCTTTCGCTTCGGCTTTCTCGGCAGCTCGGATGTCGATTTGCGCGTGGCTTATGCCATCATGATTTCCGCCGCCACCCTGATGTTCGCGCTGGCGGTAACCCTGATGAACCGCGGCACCGGTATCCGCGAATAGAGGAGAGATAAGTGAAGGTAACGATTCCGCGCATTTCATGCGGGCTCATCGCCGCGGCCTTGGGTGTAGGCATGAGCGCCATGGCCGTTGCCGATGCCCCCGGCGCCAATGACCTCGAAGGGTTCTCCAACGCCGGCGCCGCTGCGGAGACGCAGCTGGAACAGCGCTTCGATGCCGAGCTGTCGTCGTCGGACCTGCGCGAATGGCTCAGGCAGATGAGCTCCGCGCCGAATCACGTGGGATCGCCCCACGACAAGGCCAATGCCGAATTTCAGCTCGCCAAGTTCCGTGAGTGGGGATGGGATGCCGCCATCGAAACATTTTCGGTTTTGTACCCGACTCCCAAGGAAGTATCCGTGGAACTCGTCGCGCCGACGCACTTCAAGGCTCGCCTGAGCGAGCCTCCGATCGAAGGCGATGCCACCTCGACGCAAACCAAGGACGAGCTGCCGCCTTACAATGTCTATGGCGCCGACGGCGATGTGACCGCGGAACTGGTATATGTCAATCACGGCATGCCGGACGACTACAAAGAACTCGAGCGCGAGGGAATCAGCGTCAAGGGCAAGATAGCTCTCACTCGCTACGGCGGCGGCTGGCGCGGACTTAAACCGAAGCTGGCTTATGAGCACGGCGCCGTGGGCTGCTTGATCTATTCCGATCCGCGCGACGACGGCTACGGCGCCGGCGATGTCTATCCGAAGGGCGGCTACCGGCCCCCCGATGCCGTGCAGCGCGGCTCAGTCCAAGATTTGACCTTGTACAGCGGCGATCCGTTGACGCCCGGCGTCGGCGCGGTGCCATCCGCCAAGCGGCTGGCCCTCAAGGATGCGAAGACCTTGCTGAAAATTCCCGTGCTGCCGATTTCCTACGCGGACGCCGAGCCCTTGCTGGCGGCGCTTGGCGGGCGGGTTGCGCCCGCGTCATGGCGCGGCGGCCTGCCGTTCACCTATCACATTGGTCCCGGGCCCGGCCGGGTTCACATGAAGGTGCTGTCCGATTGGAGCCAGAAACCGGTCTACGATGTAGTCGCGAAAATTCGCGGCAGCGAACAGCCTGATCAGTGGATCATTCGCGGCAACCATCACGACGGCTGGGTATTCGGCGCCATGGATCCTCTCGCCGGACAGGTCGCGCTGATGGAGGAAGCCAAGGTGATCGGTAAATTGGTGAAGGAGGGGTGGAAGCCGCGCCGTACATTGGTTTACGACAGCTGGGACGGCGAGGAACCAGGCTTGCTGGGTTCCACCGAATGGGCGGAGCAGCATGCCGCCGAACTGAAATTGAAAGCCGTGCTCTACGTCAATTCCGATACCAATGGACGCGGTTTCCTGCGGGCCGAAGGCAGCCACGCCGTGCAGCACTTCTTGAGCGAGGTGGCGCGCGACGTGAAGGATCCCGAGACGGGCGGCAGCGTGCTGGCCCGGTCGCTGGCCGAAAGACGTGTCTCGAGCTTTGAACCGACTCGCGGCGAATACGGCGCACGGCTGGCCGGCGCCGTTGGAGATTTGCAATTGGGAGCGTTGGGATCGGGTTCCGACTACACGCCCTTCTTGCAGCACCTGGGTATCAGTTCCATCAATCTCGGCTTCGAAGGAGAATCGCAGTATGGCGTATACCATTCCGCGTACGATTCATTCGACCACTTCAGGCGCTTCGTCGATCCGAAATTCGAGTATGGAGTCACGCTGGCAAAGGTCGCCGGCCGGATCATGCTGCGAGCTGCGCAAGCGGATCTGATCCCGGCGCGCGAGAGCGATTTTGCGGCCTCGATCTCCTCTTACGACGATGAGTTGCACAAGCTCGTGGACAGCATGCGCGCGAAGACCGACGAGCTTGACAAGCTCCTGGAGGATGAGTCCTACAAGTTGGCCACGGACCCCGAAACCCCGCGTGCTCCGCCGGCCCGCGTCAGCGAGGTGCCCTACCTCAATTTTGCCGAGCTCGACAATGCCGTGGCGAAACTCGAACAAAGCGCCAAGGCATTCGACAAGGAATATGCGCGGCTCGATGCCGGCAGCGATCCTGCGACCAAGACGGCGCGCGACCGTGTGAATGCAACTCTTACAGTGCTCGAGCAGAGCTTGATGGACGTGCATGGCCTCCCGGGCCGGGAGTGGTATCAGCACATGATATATGCGCCGGGTCTGCATACCGGCTATGGCGTCAAGACCTTGCCCGGAATTCGCGAGGCCATCGAAGAGCGCCGCTGGGACGAGGCCAATCAATATATAGGGGTGGTCTCGCACGTCCTCAACGCCTACAGTGCGCGGATGGACCGCGCCATCGCGGCCCCGTAGACTGCACTGATAATTTTAAGGAGTGGGTAATGACCGAAGAGAAACAGCAAAAATTCACGGCCAAAGTACGCCGCGGTTTGGTGTGGGTAAATTCCGTCGCAGCCGCGGAACTCGCCAAGAAAAAGGCCGAAGCCACCGGCGTCAGGATCGAGGGGTTTACCGCCAGTGAACTCGCCGATGTCGAATCCGCGTTGACCTGGATTTCCCAGAACAAGGAATCGCCGAGCGCAGAGCAGACCTAATGTGGCGGGGTTGGCCCCGCCGAATGCCGCGCCAAGCAAGGCCCAACCTAGACGTGCTCGTCGCGAATTCGCGACGAGCACGGCGATCGTGCGGTGACTAACGCTCCAGGGACTGCGCTACACTAATCGCATGGCTCGCAAAAGCGCCTTGGTCGTCGATGATTCCAAATCAGCTCGCGTCATTTTGAGCCGCATGCTCGAGAAGTACGACATCGAAGTCGACATGGCCGAGTCGGCCGAGCAAGCAATCGAATATTTGAAAAGCAACCGGCCCGATGCCATCTTCATGGATCAACTCATGCCCGGCATGGATGGGTTGCAGGCCGTGAAGGCGATCAAGGGCAATCCGCAGACCGCCATGATCCCGATCATGATGTACACCTCGCAGGAAGGCGAATTGTATGTCGGTCAAGCGCGCGCACTGGGCGCGATGGGCGTTTTACCGAAACAGGTGCGGCCGGTCGACGTCTCGAAGGTGTTGTATGAGCTGCATTTGCTGCCGGATCGCCGCGACACCGCCGAGGCGGCGCTGCATCCGGTGGAGATCGACTTGGGGCTGGCCGTCGAGCGCACGCCGTCCAGACCCGCAGCCGGCGGCCCGATCGATTGGGGACGCCGCCTCGAGACGGCGGTGAAGGACCAGGCAGTGGATATCCGCCGCTTCATCGTCGCCAGCCTCGACAGTTTTTCGACGCGCATCATCAGCGATGTACGAAACAGCATGCCGATTCAAGGCGCCGACCCCATCGCGCCGCCGCCGCCTGCACCGAAGCAGCCATGGCCCTGGATCGCCGGCATCCTGGGCGCATGCCTCATTGCCATCGCATTCGCCGCGGGTTGGGTCGCCACCCGCAACGAATTGACGGGCGTGCGCGCCGAGCTTGCCGGGCTAAAATCCACCAATGCCGAATTGCAGCGCTCGAGACTCGACCTGGGCGCCGCGGTCAAGGATCTGACGGCCGCGCTCGCCGCGAACACCACTTCGCAATCGGCGGCGACGTCCGGGGCGGGCGGCACCTCGGGTCCCGCGGCGCGAATCGAGCCTGTGCCGTATGGAGAAATTGCTTTTGACCGCAGCCGTTTGGACGTGCTGCGCGATTTGTTGACGAAGCTCGAAGCGCAGGGATTCCACGGCACCGTCAAGGTCACGAGTTCGGCGGGATTGTTTTGCCTGGTCGGAAACGCCACCGATGGCTATGCGCCGGCACCGCCGACGCTGCCGGTCAATCGCTGCGATCTGATCGGCAACCCCTTGGACGATGCGCTGTCCGGCCAGCAACGCCAATCGCTGGCATTCGCAAACCTGGTGGCCGCCGCGCGTCAACGCACTGCGGGTGCAATTACCGTGGCGCTCGAAAGCAACGGCGCCGCGCACCCCAGCACGGCTTATCCAGCGCGCACCGATGCGGTCGTGGCCGGCGACTGGAATAAGATCGCGGCCGCGAACAATCGCGTCGAATTCTCGGTCGAGCCCAGCACGCCCCAATAGCCGGCCGACATTAGAAGGCGACCCTGACGACGAACTCAGGACCCTTGGAATTGAAGCTGAAGAATCCCGACTGTTTGGCTTGCGCCGAAGTCAGGTTCGCGCGAAACATGGTATAGCCGAGTGCGAAGGATATGTTCGGACGCAGGCGGTACAGGGCGTCCAGCTCGTAGATGCCGAGCGTCCCGACCAGGTCATCGACGCGCACCTTTAAATATTGCGCGCGGCCATCGACATAGAATCTTTTACTGATCACGTACGTGGCATCCAAGCCGATGGTCGGAACCGGTCCGGCTTGGTCCTCGGTCTGATCCACGTGGCGGGTCGCGGTCTGAACGCGCGCCCGCGCGGAGATATCCGTGTCGGCGATGCCGAGGGTGGCGGCCAACTCGTATTTGTCCCTGTGCAGGAATGAGTAACCGTAGGTGATGCCGAAGGTGCGAATCGATAGATCGGAGAGTAAAGGATCGCCGGGCCGCAGTACCACATCGCGAAACACGATGGGGTCGGTCACGGTGGTCGAGCCTGAGCGATCCAAGGAGAAATAGTCGAATCGCAAACGGTGGCGTTCGCCCGCGCGCACCATGGCTTGGATCTTGGCTTCATAGTCGGACCTGTCCAAGCCGAACTGATCCTCTGCACTCACCGGCGTGCCGATTACACCCGCACTGCTATCGAGCTGGAAATTGGTTTGATTCGAAAGGCGAACGACACCCAGCGACAAGCGCACCCGCTCCTCGGTAGGGCTGAGATAGTCCTCTGCGTGAGCCAGAGTCGCGAACAGCGCCAGTGCCGCCAGGCCTAAGCCTTTCTTGTGCATGTCGGTCTCCTCAAAATCAACAGATCCGTGTCGGCTTGCTTCACGGCGGCCGGCAAGGATGGGCTAATACTCTGCATCACGTGAGCCGCAGCCGCTCGCCACCCCGTCAGTTTGCCGCCATAGATACATAACACGCGCGGGCATACGTCTCTATCCGTGGTGAATATGGTCTCGCGCGACCGGTCGAAGGCCGCTTGCGTGGCCGCCGGCAGGACCCGCAGGCCGGCGAAGCGTCCGGTGATGTCGTCGCGTGTGAGGCCTTTCAAAGCCGGAAAATAGTGGCGCACCACTGCGAGCAGGTATTCTTCTTCGGCCGGCAGGGGGTGCACTTGGTCGGGATCGCCGCGGTAGGGGGTTTCGGTGGTGCCGATCAGGGTTGCGCCGGCCCAGGGCATGACGAACACGACACGTCCGTCGGCCGGACTCTCGACGTAGTAAATGCCCGCGCTCAAGGGATGCGGAATGACGATGTGCGTGCCTTGCACCAAGTCGACCTCCGGTATCGCAATCGCGGGAGAGACGGCCCGGGCAACCGCGGTGGCCCATGGGCCGGCGGCATTGACCAGTACGGAAGCCCTGCACTGCAAAGTTGCATCCGCGGCGGCGTAGCTCACCGTCACGCCATCATCGTGTAAGGCGGCACCCGTGAAGGTCGCGGGCATCGCCAGCTCCGCACCCAATCCAGTTGCAGATCTCGCCACCGCGCGCGTCAGCAGCGCATCATCGGTCTGCGCGTCGTGATAGCGAATCACGGCATCGAGATCTTCAGTCTTCAGACCGTCAAGCGCCGGCCATTCCGACCTGGGCACCGTGCCGAAGCGCGTGGCCGCGTCGAAGCCGCCGAGCAACGCATAGATCCATAGCCCGATTTTCAACTGCCAGGGCCGGCGTCGGGTGTCGCGATACACCGGTATATAAAACGGTTTGAGCTGCACAAGTTCCGAGGCGATGCGCAGATGAATCGCGCGTTCGCGCAAGCTCTCGCGCACCAGCGCAAATTGGCCGGACTCCAAGTAACGCAAGCCGCCATGGATCAGCTTGCTGGACCGGCTCGACGTGCCCGCGGCCAGGCTCTGGCGCTCGATCAGCAATGCGCTATGGCCCGCGGCGGCGGCGGCTTGCAGCACGCCGGCCCCATGAATGCCGCCGCCGACGATGACCACGTCGAATTCTTTCATTTGCCTCAAGACTTAAAATCGTTGCCGTAGAATGCGTGATTACGCGTGAACACACCAACTTTGAATCACTGTCGCCATTCGCAAACAGTGGCGGATGGTCTTTGTTGTCGGCGTGGGCTTTTCCGGCCATTGCCGCTCTTTTTTCAACCGCTGTTGGCTTTTTTAACCGCCACGGCTTCGGGTTCGCGCCGCTCTTCGAATTGCACGACCGGCGTGTCCGACGTCACTTCGATTTCGCCATCGACAATGGCGCCCTTGGCGATGGCGACGGTGCGCGCACTGACCTTGCCGCGAATGACCGCCGTGTAGCCGATCTCCAGCTTATCCTCGACGATGAGACCGCCCGTGATGGTGCCCGCCACGATCGCCTGTTGCGCGCGGACGTGCCCGTGCCAGCTGCCGGAGGCCGATAAATTCAGCGCTCCTTCCAATTCGCCGTCGCCATGGACTTCGCCGGACACGACGAACTGGCCGGTGCCGCGGATGTCGCCGACGAATACCGAGTTTGCGCCGATAAAGGTGGGGGAGGACGATCCGCTGTCCAGAAACCGGCGTTTTTGCTGGGTCATGACCCCTTCTTATCCTATCGGGGTGGCCTCTGGTGTGACGAGCTTGGCGTCGCCGCGACATGGAGAATCGAAGTAGAATGCGCCATCCTTTCAACCCCCCGCAGAGTGTGAAAATGGTCATCAAACAAGTGTTTTGGGTCCTTTCCTTGACGGCCGCGCTCGCCTTGTCAGGGTGCAGCCGCCAGCAGAGCGACTGGGAAAAAACCCGGACCGCGAACACCACGGACGCATACGAGCTGTTCTTGAAGAAATATCCCAGCGGGGAATTTTCGGCCCAAGCCCAGGCCCGCGTGAAGGAGCTTTATGAGGAGCGGGACTGGCAAAAGGCACGCGACACGGACACCCTCGATGCCTACCAGGCATTCTTGAAGCAGCATCCGGAAGGCAAGTGGGCTGAAGAGGCCCGCATTCGCATTGAGAATTTCACGCTGGCCTCTGCGCCGCCGAACGGCGCACCGGCGGCCGCCGAATCCACGCCGGGCGCAGCGCAATCCACATCCGCGCAAGCTCCGGCGCCTGCAGCGCTGCCTGCGGCTCCGCCAAAACCCGCCATGGCAATGAAGCCTGCGGGGGCAATGAAGCCCGCGCCGTCGAAAACCCTTGCGAGTGCGCATCCGTCGAGCAAGTCGCATCGAACCTTTGGCGTGCAACTCGGCGCATTCAAGTCCGGCACCGATGCGGCGAACAAACGCTGGTCAAAGCTCGATCACGAATATCCCAAATTGCTGTCGGGATTGTCGCCCACGGTCTCGCCTAGGAAAGGCGGCTCCGGCACGCTATATCGGTTGCAGGTCGCCAATTTAAGTGAAAAGCGCGCGAGCTCGATTTGCAGGACTCTCAAGGCGCATTCGCAGGCCTGCGTTCTGATGCATCCTTAAGCCCGTTTTTTTATCGGCGTGGGCGGTGTGCGTCAGCACTGGACAATTCGCGTCACGTCTGAAAAATCCGGCATCCTCTTAAGCTACTGATTTTATTGAGATATACTCTCTGGCACGCGGCTTGCTTTGGATCAAGCCGTATGCAATCGAAAGTCATTGCGTTGTTGGCCGCCGAGGGCAGCCGTGAAGCCACGCTGCTGGTGCGCCGTGGCGATGGACAGTTTTCCCTCGCAAGAATCGATGCGCGTGTGGCATCCGCCGCGCGGCTGGCCGCGCGCTATGTGCCGGCATCCCGTGCATCGCTGGAGAGCGCCGCCGGGCGATGAACTCCCACGATTTTGGGTCAGCCCCAAGGCGCCGCGATAAGCTTCCCCCTCCCGCTCGCGGCGCCTTTTTTTAATCCGAAAGTTCGTCCAGCAGGAACGCGTATTCCATCGCGATCTCCCGGTAGCGCTGGAATCGTCCGGATTTGCCGCCATGGCCCGCCTCCATTTCCACGTGCAGCAGCAGACGGTTGCGGTCGGACTTCAGCGCGCGAAGCTTCGCCACCCACTTGGCCGGCTCGAAGTATTGAACCTGGCTGTCCCAGAGGCCGGTGCTGATGAACAGGGCGGGATAATCTTTGCGGCTGACATTGTCGTACGGTGAATACGACAGCATGTAGCCATAGTCCTTGGGCTCTTTCGGATCGCCCCATTCCTCGTATTCGTTGGTGGTCAGCGGGATGCTCTCATCCAGCATCGTGGTAACCACGTCGACGAACGGCACTTGGGCCACGATGCCGCGGTACTCGCCGGCGCTCATGTTGGCGACCGCTCCCATCAGCAATCCGCCGGCGCTGCCGCCCATGGCGAAAACCTTGTCCAGCGCGGCATAGCCGCGTTCCACGAGCATGTGCGTCACATCGATGAAGTCATTGAAGGAATTTTTCTTATGCAGTTTCCGTCCGGCGTCATACCATGCGCGGCCCATTTCCTGGCCGCCTCGCACATGGGCGATGGCATAGACAAAGCCGCGATCGAGAAGGCTCAAGCGCGCCGACGAAAAGCCCGGGTCTATCGACAAACCATAGGCGCCGTACCCATATTGCAGCAGCGGCGCCGTGCCATCCCGCAAAAAGCCCTTGCGGTATACCAGCGACACCGGTATGGATGCACCGTCGCGCGCGGGAGCAAACAAAAACTCCGTGGCGTAATCGGCCGGGTCAAAACTGCCGAGCACCGGATCGCGCTTCAGCAGCAGCTGCTCCCTCGAGCGCACATTGTAATCGTATAGCGTGGCCGGCGTGGTGAGCGAAGAATAGGCATAGCGCACGATCTCGGTGTCCAATTCCGGATTGAAGGATATCGATGTGGTGTACGCGGCCTCGCCGCTGGCAATGAAGAATTCCGTGCCGTCCTGAAGCCGATGAATGCAGATCTTGCGCAGACCATCGCTGCGCACCGACACCGCGAGAAATTCATTGAATACGTCGAAGTCGTCGATATAGCAGGCATCGCGATGCGCCATGACATCGACCCAAGCGCTGCGGTCGCTGTGGGCGCCGATCGGCGCGCGCACCAGGCGGAAATTGCGCGCCCGCCAATTGGAGCGGACGATGAACTCATCGCCCCGGTGCTCGATGTCGTATTCATGATCCGCTTCGCGCGGCAGGAAGACCTCAAAACGCAGCTGCGGATCATCGGCTCGAGCGAAGCGCCACTCCGAGGACAGCGTGCTGTCCATATATAGGAAAATGAACGCTTCGGATTTCGATTTGGCCACCCCGGTGTAGAAGCTCTTGTCGGTTTGTTCGAAGACCAACGCGTCGTGCTTCGGATCCTCCCCGAGCACATGCTTCTTGACGTAGATGCCGAGCAGCGTTTCCGGTTCCTTCTCCACGTACAGCAGGGTCCGGTTATCGTTTGCCCACGCCAAGTCCGGTTCGACATCGGGTATGGCGATCGGCTGGATCATTCCAGTCCTCAGGTCTTTGAATTTCAGGGTAAATTGCCGGCGGCCGGTCGTGTCTTCGCAATACGCCAGCCAATTCGAATCGGGCGAAATCTCCATGGCGCCGATGCGGTAGTAGGCGTGGGCAGCAGCATGGACGTTCGCATCCAGCAGGATCTCCTCCGTCGCCTCAACCGAGCCCTTGCGGCGCACAAATATCGGATGCTCCTTCCCCGGCTCGAAACGGGTGCTGTACCAATAGCCGCTCTTTCGATACGGCACGGTGGAGTCGTCTTGTTTCAGCCGGGCGACGATTTCCCCGTACAGGGCATCCTCCAGCGGCTTGGCGTGGAGCATGCTGAGCTCGCGATAAGCATTTTCCGCCTCGAGGTAGGCCAGAACCTCCGGGTTGTCGCGCGCGTCGTCGCGCAGCCAGTAATAGGGGTCGTTGCGCACGCCGTAGGGCGAAACCACGGGGTGCGGCCGCATCGCAGCGATGGGGGGATTTGGCTCGGATTTATGCATCTTTTTTTTTAAGTTGTCCTGGTTTTAGGCGCGAGTATAGTCAAGAGAGCCGACAAGCGTCCGATCGCGCCAATATCGGAGGTAAGTATGCAAACCGTAAGTCAATTGCTTCAGGCCAAGGGCAGCCAAATTTTCTCGGTCGCGCCCGCGGATTCCGTGTTGAGGGCGATTGAGATCATGGCGACTCGGCACGTCGGCGCCTTGCTGGTGATGCACGAAGGCACCTTGTTGGGAATCATCTCGGAACGCGATTATGCCCGGAAGGTCATTTTGAAAAACCGCTCATCGCACGACACCTCCGTGAGCGACATCATGAGTTCGCCGGCGGTGAGCGTGACGCCCGACGATACCGTGCATCATTGCATGCAGCTCATGACCGACGGCCGATTCCGGCACCTGCCGGTGGTGAAGTCCGGCCGCGTGGTCGGCATACTGTCCATTGGCGATCTGGTGAAAGCCGTCATCCAAGAACAGACCCAGCAAATCGAACAGCTGGAACGCTACATCGCCGGCTGACGCCGATCGTCGCGCTTGCCAATCGGGGCGCCGTCCATATAAGGTAAGTTCCATACACCGGCGCGCTTCGCGGCGATTGCCCAACCTTGGGCGCTTGAAAGTTTTTGAGCGCTTAGAACCGAATTAAGTTCTTGTTTTAAAAGCTCACTGCGTCTATCGCAGAGATTTGGCTTGGGATCGGTAGCGCGCGATATGACCATGAAAGAAACGGCCGCATTCAATACGCACCTTCACGGCGCCGATCCGCGCCGCGGGGATTGGGGCCTGTGCCGTGCCGCGCATGAAAAGGACTCCTGCGGTTTTGGTTTGATCGCGAACCTCGATGATCGCGCCAGCCATTGGGTCCTCGAGACCGCCATCAGCTCGTTGAATCGACTGACGCATCGCGGCGCCATCGCAAACGACGGCAAGACCGGGGATGGCTGTGGATTGTTGATCAAGCAGCCGACCGTATTCCTAAGAGCGGCCGGCATGGAAGCGGGCCTGTCCTTATCGCCGTTGTTTGCCGCGGGCCTGGTATTCCTGAACCGCGATGCGGGCAAGGCCGGGCTGGCACGCGAGGCGCTCAAGGTCCAACTGGAACTCGAAAATCTGCAGATCGCGGGCTTCCGCGCATTGCCCACGGATCCTTCCGCATGCGGTTCCGAGGCGCTCAAGAGCCTGCCACTCATCGAGCAGGTTTTCGTGAACGCGCCCGGCGACATCGACGCGGCCGCCTTCAACAGAAAATTATTCATGGCGCGGCGGCGCTGCGAAAAACAGCTCGAGCTCGATGATCCGACTTTTTACGTCCCATCGCTCTCGGCGAGCACCATCGTCTACAAGGGCATGGTGATGCCGCAGTTTCTGGCGCAGTTCTACCCCGATCTCAAGGATCCGCGCATGGAAGCCTCGGTGGTGGTTTTTCATCAGCGCTTTTCCACCAACACGCTGCCGCAGTGGAGGCTGGCGCATCCTTATCGGTACCTCGCGCACAACGGCGAAATCAATACCGTACAGGGCAATCGCAGCTGGGCGGTTGCCCGCGGTCCGCTGTTCAAATCGCCGCTGCTGCCGGACTTGGGCGACATTCTGCCGCTGGTGTCTCTCAGCGGTTCGGATTCGCAGTCGCTCGATAACATGCTGGAAGTGCTGCTGCTCGGGGGTCTCGATCCCATGCATGCCATGCGAATGCTGGTGCCGCCGGCCTGGCAGTCGGTGGACATGATCGATCCCGATTTGAAGGCATTTTACGAATACTACGCCACGCACATGGAACCTTGGGACGGTCCGGCCGGCATCGTGCTCACCGACGGCCGCTATGCCTGCTGCACCCTGGATCGCAATGGTCTGCGCCCGGCACGCTGGGTCATCACCCGAAATCGGCACATCACCATCGCCTCGGAAGCAGGCGTGTGGGATTACGCGCCCGACGAGGTCATCGACAAGGGCAAGCTTGGCCCCGGCGAAATGCTGGCGCTCGATCTTAAGACCTCGGAACTCTTGAGCACGCGGCGCATCGACGATCTTCTCAAGAGCCGCCACCCTTACAAGGTGTGGCTCAAGAAGGGGGTGCGCTATCTGCAAACCGATCTCATCGATCCGCGGCTCGCCGCAGAGCCCTTCGACCGCGAAGTTCTCGCGCAATATCAAAAGATGTTCAACGTCTCGGCGGAAGAGCGCGATGAGATCATCCGGGTTCTGGCCGAGGACGAAAGCGAGGCGGTCGGCTCCATGGGCGACGATACGCCGATGCCGGTGCTGTCGCGCAAAGTGCGGTCCTTATACGACTACTTTCGCCAGCAGTTCGCGCAGGTGACGAATCCGCCCATCGACAGCTTGCGCGAAAGCATCGTGATGTCGTTGCAGACCCAGATCGGCCCGGAGGCGAATATTTTCGTCCCCGAACCCAAGCACGCGGAGCAAATCGTCTTGAGCTCGCCGATCCTTTCGCAGCGCAAGCTGCGGCAAATCGTGGCGCTCGCCGAGTCCGGTGTCCCCAACGAATTCATCGATCTGCAGTATGACGAGCAACTTGATTTGAAAACCGCGCTGTCGAGGATATGCGACCACGCGGAAACCGCGGTGCGCGCAGGTTCGCTCGTGCTGCTGTTGTCGGATCGATACCTGGTCAAAGGCAAGCTCCCCGTCCACGCGCTGCTCGCCACCGGTGCCGTACATCATCGCCTGGTGGCGACGGGGCTGCGCTGCAAGTGCAATATCCTGGTCGAAACCGGCACCGCCCGCGATGCGCACCATTTTGCCTGCCTGATCGGTTACGGCGCGACCGCCGTGTATCCGTATCTCGCCTACCAAACCCTGTTCGACATGTTAGCCAAGGGCGTGCTCAAGATGGAAGCGATCGCACGCCAGGAATTGGGCAGGAGCTTCCGGCGCGGCATCCGCAAAGGCTTGTTCAAAATCATGTCGAAGATGGGCATCTGCACGGTGGCAAGTTATCGCAGCGCGCAGCTGTTCGAGATCGTGGGATTGAGCGATGAAGTGGTGCAGCTGTGCTTCGAAGGCACCGACAGCCGCATTCAAGGCGCCGATTTTGCGGACCTCAAGGCGGACTCGGAGCATCTGGCCAAGCGCGCCTGGGACAAAACCGAACCCGTAAGCCAGGGCGGCCTGCTCAAGTACATGCACAACGGCGAATACCACATGTACAACCCGGACGTCGTTGCGACGCTGCAATCGGCCGTCATGACGGACAGCTACGAACAATACCGCGAGTTTGCCCGGCTGGTGAATGAGCGGCCGGCGTCCTGCATCCGCGACTTGCTGCGCTTGAAGATCGCTGCGGCGCCGATTCCGATCGAGGAAGTGGAACCGATCTCCGCCATCGTCGCACGTTTCGACGGCGCCGGGATGTCATTGGGCGCGCTCTCGCCCGAAGCGCACGAGGCGCTCGCCATCGCCATGAACCGATTGGGTGCGCGCTCGAATTCCGGCGAGGGCGGCGAGGATCCGGTGCGCTACGGCACCGAGAAGAATTCCAAGATCAAGCAAGTGGCCTCCGGCCGCTTCGGCGTGACGCCGGAATATCTGATCAATGCCGAGGTACTGCAGATCAAGATCGCGCAGGGCGCGAAACCCGGCGAAGGCGGCCAGCTGCCCGGCCACAAGGTCAACGAGATGATCGCTTCCTTAAGATTTGCGCGGCCGGGCGTGGGTCTGATCTCGCCGCCGCCGCATCATGATATCTATTCCATCGAAGACTTGGCGCAGCTGATCTTCGACTTGAAGCAGGTCAATCCCCAGGCTTTGGTGTCGGTGAAGCTGGTGGCCGAGCCCGGGGTCGGGACCGTGGCAGCCGGCGTCGCGAAGGCCTATGCGGATCTCATCACCATCTCGGGCTACGACGGCGGCACCGGTGCCAGCCCGCTGTCGTCCATCAAGTACGCAGGCACCCCATGGGAGCTGGGATTGGCGGAGACCCACCAGACGCTGCGCGCCAATGAGTTGCGCCACCGCGTGCGGCTGCAGACCGACGGCGGCTTGAAAACCGGGTTGGACGTGATCAAGGCGGCGCTGATCGGCGCCGAAAGCTTCGGATTCGGCACCGCGCCGTTGGTCGCTTTGGGCTGCAAATATTTGCGCATCTGTCATTTGAACAATTGCGCCACCGGCGTCGCGACACAGCACAACGTATTGCGCAGCAAGTACTTCATCGGATTGCCGGAGATGGTGATCAACTATTTTAGATTCGTGGCGCAAGAATGCCGCGAAATCATGGCTTCCTTGGGCGTGCGCGCGCTGACCGAACTGGTCGGGCGCACCGAGTTGTTGGAGATCTTGCCCGGAGAGACTTCGAAGCAACGCAAGCTGGATTTATCGCCGGTGCTGGCCAACTCCGCACTGATCTCGGATAAGCCGCAATACTGTCTCGATCCGCGCAATGTGCCGTTCGATACGGGAGCGCTGGCGGAAAGCATGCTGCGCGATATGCGCGCCGCGATCGATGCCAAGACGGGCGGCAAATATTTCTACACGGTCAGCAATTTCAACAGGTCCTTGGGTGCCCGGCTTTCCGGCGAGATCGCGCGGCGCTGGGGCAACGCCGGCATGAGCGGGGCGCCCTTGGTGGTCGATTTGAAAGGATCCATCGGTCAAAGCTTCGGCGTCTGGAATGCGGGAGGTCTGCACCTGCGTCTCGAAGGCGAGGCCAACGACTATGTCGGCAAGGGCATGGCCGGCGGCAAAATCATTTTAAGGCACCCTGCTCAATCCGGTTTTGTGGCGCGCGACACCGTGATAATGGGCAACACCTGCCTCTATGGCGCCACCGGCGGCGAACTGTACGCGGCGGGCCGGGCGGGCGAACGATTTGCGGTGCGTAATTCCGGCGCGCTCGCGGTGGTGGAGGGCACGGGCGATCATTGCTGCGAATACATGACCGGCGGCGTGGTCTGCGTGCTGGGAACCACGGGCGTGAATTTCGGCGCCGGTTTCACCGGCGGCTTCGCCTATGTGCTCGACATGGAGCGGGATTTCGTCGACCGCTACAACCACGACCTCATCGATATTCATCGCGTGTCGCCCGAAGGCATGGGGACCCATGTGCAGCATCTGCGCGGCCTCGTCGAACAACATGTCGAGGCCACCGGCAGCGAGTGGGGTGCGCAGCTGCTCAATGACTTCCGCACCTACATCGGCAGATTTTGGGTGGTCA
The DNA here is from genome assembly GCA_036267535.1 of Steroidobacteraceae bacterium. Lineage (GTDB taxonomy): Bacteria > Pseudomonadota > Gammaproteobacteria > Steroidobacterales > Steroidobacteraceae > Bog-1198. The sequence continues at coordinate 54,732 of DATAVX010000014.1, read as the reverse complement.
AACCAAAGGCTTCCGCGATCGACTCGTTGCTGGAAAATCTGCGCCGCGCCGCTTGAGGGCGCGCCGCACCGCCATGACCGACAAGCATCTGCAATTTCTCGATATCCCGCGCAAGGATCCGGACAAGCTCAAGCTCGAGCTGCGCACCGCGCAGTTTCGTGAGATCTATGCGCAATACAGCGCCGAATCGGCCGCGCAGCAGGCGGGACGCTGCATCTCCTGCGGCAACCCTTTTTGCGAATGGAAATGTCCGGTTCATAACTACATTCCAAATTGGCTGGCGCTGATCAACGATGGCAAGCTGTTCGAAGCCGCGGAGCTTTCGCATCAGACCAATTCGCTGCCTGAAATGTGCGGCCGCATCTGCCCGCAGGATCGGCTCTGCGAGGGCGCGTGCACCTTGAACGATGGCTTGGGCGCCGTGAGCATCGGCGCCATTGAAAAATACATCACGGACGAAGCATTCCGCCAGGGCTGGAAGCCCGACATGTCGAATGTCGTGCGTACGAACAAACGCGTGGCGGTGGTGGGCGCCGGTCCCGCGGGCCTCGCCTGTGCCGATATCCTGGTGCGCAACGGCGTCAAACCCGTGGTGTTCGACCGCAATCCTAAAATCGGCGGCCTGCTGACGTTCGGCATACCGCCTTTCAAGCTTGAAAAAGAAGTGGTCGAAAAACGCCGCGAAATCATGGAAACCATGGGCGTGGAATTTCGCCTGAACGTGGAAGTCGGACGCGGCATCGCCTTCGATCATTTGGAAAACGAATTCGACGCGGTTTTTCTCGGCATGGGCACCTATACCTATGTCAAGGGCGGCTTCGACGGGGAGGAGCTGCCCGGTGTGCACGAGGCGCTGCCCTATCTGATTTCCAACATCAACCGCGAGCTTGGACTCGAGAGCAGCGCCGGCTTCATCGACATGAAAGGCAAGAACGTGGTGGTCTTAGGGGGCGGCGATACCGGCATGGACTGCAATCGAACCGCGATACGCCAAGGCGCCGCCAGCGTCACCTGCACCTATCGCCGCGATGAGGCCAACATGCCGGGTTCGCGGCGCGACTACAAGAACAGCAAAGAAGAAGGCGTCAGCTTCCTTTTCAACCGCCAGCCGGTCGAAATCGTCGGCGTGGAGCGCGTTCAAGGCGTGAAGCTGGTGGAGACTCGCTTGGGACCGCCCGGACCGCGTGGACGCCGCGTGCCCGAGGCGGTGCCGGGAACGGAAGAAACCATTGCCGCCGATGCGGTGATCGTCGCCTTTGGCTTCTTGCCGAGCCCGCCCGATTGGTTTCAATCGCAACGCATTGAGCTGCACGACGATGGCCGGGTGCGCGTGTCCGGCGCAGCGCATTCGCGCTTTCAAACCACCAATCCCAAGATCTTCGCGGGGGGCGACATGGTGCGAGGATCGGACCTGGTCGTGACGGCGGTGTTCGAAGGCCGCGAGGCCGCGCAGGGCATTTTGCGGCATCTGGGAATACGCCACGCTTATGCTTGACACGCGGTTCGCGCAACGCTCAAAGTTTGGCGATTCATGCCGCGGTTGATCAAACGGAGAACACTATGTGTGAGCAGGACAATTTTGACGAGATGTATACAGTTTCCCGCGCCCGCGATCTGTCGCGGCGGCAGTTCGGCGCGCTATCCTTGGGCGTGGGATTGACCGCGATACTGCCTCGACTTGCCGATGCGGCGGAGACTGCGGAATCCGAAGTCGAGATCAAGACGGCGGATGGGACCTGCGATGCCTACGTCGTGCATCCTGCGAAGGGCCGCCATCCCGCGGTGCTGATCTGGCCGGATATCTTCGGCCTGCGGCCTGCCTTCAGGCAGATGGGAAAACGGCTTGCCCAATCCGGCTACACCGTGCTGGTGATCAATCCATTTTATCGAACCAAGAAAGCGCCGACCGCGCCCGAGCATCCGGACTTCGGCGATCCAGCGACGCGGCAAGCACTCATGTCGCTCGCGGGCACGCTCTCGCCGGCAACGGCACTCACCGACGCCACGGCCTTCGTCGCCTATTTGGACGCGCACCCCTTGGTCGACAAGAAGAAAAAGATGGGAACTACCGGATATTGCATGGGCGGCCCGTTCGTATTCAAGACCGCGGCGGCATTTCCCGATCGGGTCGGCGCCGGTGCGACCTTCCATGGAGGCGGCCTTGCCACCGACAAGCCGGACAGCCCGCATTTGCTCATCCCCAAGATGAAGGCGCATTTTCTCATTGCGATCGCCGAAAATGACGACCAGCAGCAGCCCCAGGTGAAAGATGAGTTGAAAGAAGCTTTCGCGAAAGCCCATCTGCCTGCTGAAATCGAGGTGTATGCCGGCACCAAGCACGGTTGGTGTCCGCCGGATTCGCAGGTGTACAACGCGGACCAGGCAGAAAAAGCATGGGGCCGCATGATGGTGTTATTCAAGGCGACCTTGGCGTAAGCAGTTCATTTCGGCCTGAAATTTGCGGCCGATATCGAGGTCCGAAAACGGCGAGTAATGGCCCCGGATAGGGGCTAATCTACCTGCATGGAACTCGATTCGAGTGCTTGTTTTAGTGCGGTTAGGGCCCGTGACCGCCGCTTTGACGGCCGATTTTACGTGGCCATCACCTCGACGCATATTTATTGCCGGCCGATTTGCAGCGCTCGTCCGGCAAAACGCAAAAATATGCGTTTTTATTCGAATCCTGCGGCCGCGGAGGCCGCAGGTTTCAGACCTTGTTTGCGTTGCCGCCCGGAACGAGCTCCTGGATTGGCGCCGGTCGATGCCGTCAGCCGATTGGTCGGTGCCGCCATGGCCGGCATCGAAGAACATGCACTCTCGAGCGCACGCGTGGGAGATCTTGCCGCATCATTGGGCGTCAGCGATCGGCATTTGCGTCGCGTGACCGAATCGGAGCTGGGCGTTTCACCGATCGAATTGGCCCAGACGCAGCGCCTGCTGCTGGCCAAACGACTGTTGCGTGAAACTTCGCTGACCCTGACGGACATTGCTTTTGCCAGCGGTTTCGGCAGTGTGCGGCGCTTCAATGCGCTGTTCAAATCAAGATACGCTTTAAGTCCACGCGCGATCCGCGGCAGAACGATCGACACCGATACATTGAGCGTCCAGTTGGAATTCAGACCGCCGCTGGCGTGGAAGAGTCTGCTGGCATACCTGCGTCTGCGTGCCATACCCGGCGTGGAAATGGCGGATGAGACCCACTATCGACGCACGGTTGCCATCGGGGCAGCCAAAGGCTGGATCGCCGTATCCATGCATCCCGGCAACGGCGCCCTCAATTTGGAAATCTCACCTCCACTGACGCCGGCGATCGGTGCGGTCATCGGCCGCGTAAAGCAATTGTTCGATCTGGGCGCCGCCCCCGATTCGGTGCGCGCCGTGCTGCGCCACGATGAAATCCTGGCGGCAACTGTGCGCCGCTTGCCGGGACTGCGCGTCGCCGGCGCCTTCGATGGATTCGAGCTGGCGGTGCGCACCGTGCTGGGGCAACAGATATCGGTAAAGGGTGCGAGTACGCTTGCCGGGCGCTGGGCGCAAACTTTCGGCGAGCCCATCGCGACCCCGTACGTGCAGCTCAATCGCGTAAGCCCGACCGCGGAACGGACGGCTGCCGTGGCAGCCGGGGAAATCGCCGCGCTGGGGATGGTCGGCTCCCGCGCCCATTGCGTGGCAGGCCTTGCGCAAGCGGTCTCACAACGCAAGATCGTGCTGGCATTTGCATCCAATGTCGAAGCGCAGATCGAAAGCTTGATGAGCCTGCCGGGCATCGGTCATTGGACTGCGAACTACATCGCCATGCGCGCGCTGCATTGGCCCGATGCATTTCCCACCGGCGATCTGGTATTGATGCGGGCGGCGGGCGCGAATCAGAGGCAATTGCAACAGCGCTCCGAGGCCTGGCGCCCGTGGCGTGCTTATGCGGCACATTATCTTTGGCAATCACTAGGAGTAGCGCCATGAATGCTTTTTGTTATGTCGACAGTCCCATCGGACGCTTGATGCTCACCACAGACGGCACGGCGCTGACGGGCTTGTACATGAATCTGTACCGCAACAAGCCGACCAAGCTGCCGGATCTGCACGGTGATTGGCTGCAAAACCCGACCATTGATCCGCTGCCGGCCGCCGCGCGCCAGCTGAAAGAATATTTCGCGGGTACCCGCCGCGAATTCAATCTGCCGCTGCGCATCCAAGGCACGGAGTTTCAGCAGCGGGTCTGGCACGAGCTGACCAAAATACCCTTCGGCGAGACGCGCAGTTACGGCCAGCTTGCCAAGCGGCTGAACAATCCCAATGGATCCAGAGCGGTGGGTCTCGCCAACGGACGCAATCCCATCGCCATCATCGTTCCTTGCCATCGGGTCATTGGCGCTGACGGGTCATTGACGGGATTCGGCGGCGGCATCGATCGCAAAGAATGGCTGCTCACCCACGAAGGGCAGCCTGTCAATCGCGAGTTGCCATTGGGCGGTGCCGTTGGCTCGGGGGTAGCTGCTTAGGAACGCGGTCCCGGTTTTTGATTCACTCACGGCAATTTGCTTGAAAACGGGCCTCATATGAGCGGCAGCGTGATGGTAAAAACTACGCCGCTGCAATCTTCCCTGTTGGCTGCAACCGCTGTACCGCCGTGAAATTCGGCGATCAGGCGCACGATGTACAGACCTAAACCGAAATGCGGCTTGTCCTCGCCGCCGTCACGCTGCTCGAACAAGGATTCGAACAACCGGCCCATGAGGGCTTGCGCAATCAGCGGCCCATCGTTCGCGACCTGCAAAGAATAATTCGCCTGCACCCGTTCCAATCGCAGCGTGATCGTGCCGCTTGAGGGACAGAAATCCACTGCGTTTTCGACGAGCTTATCGAGCAGCTGCACCATCAAGTCGGGCGCGCCGCGCGCGAAGCAGGTATCCGCGGGCACCTCGAGAGAAAATTGGTTCGACGGAAATCCATCGCGATACGCGGCCACCGCGGAAATCAGCAGTTCGCGCAGATCGAAATTCACGCGTTCCGATTGCTTGATGCTCTCTTCGACCCGGGCCGCCGCGCCCAGCGCACTTAGAATGGATTGCAGCCGTTGCGTTCCTTCTCGAGCGCGCGTGATGTAGCGGCGCTGGTCATCGCGCAGACCTTCCGATTCCAGATTGTCCAATGAAGATCGCACGATCGTCAGCGGCGTGCGCAACTCGTGCGATAGCTTGCCGCCCAAGGTTCGCAGGTACTGGGTGTGTTCGTTCAGCCGCGCCAACAGGCTTTCGAAACCACGAGACAAGGCGCCGATTTCATCGGCGCCGGCCGACTCCGGCATTTTCAATTGAATTCGGCCGTCGCTGCCCACCGCGGATTCCGCGGCGTTGCGCAATCGTCCGATGCGCAAGCTGATCCAGGTGGCGAAGGCGAACATGATGACAACGGCGGCCGCCGTGGCGATCAGTGTGAGGTTGAAGAGGCGGCTGAGCGCACGGTCGCGCAGCGCCAAGAGCTGATCGGCGGCCTGCTCCAGCACAACGGCTCCGTGCAGTTGCCCATCGATGACAATGGGCGCGGCAGCCGTCAGCAACATCTCGCGCGATCGGCCGCTCAAGACCCATTGAGCACGCGGCTGTCCTTTGAGGGCCGAGCGGACGCTCTCGCCGCTCAAGCGGTCGGGCGCGGCGGCGAGGATGGGCATGTCGGAAGTATCGATGCCCATGAAGTAGCGATACCAAATGGGTTCGGATGCTTCGATCTCATTGCGCTTCTTGGAAAATATGTTTCCGGCGGTGCCGAGCTTGAGCGCATTGGCGTCGATGACGGTGGCGCGGGTGCCGTCGCCGATAAAGCTCTGCAGCAGCGTGTCGAGCCCGGCCGTCGCAAAAAACAAGCGGCCGCCCCTTGTACTGTTTTCGACGAACCCCGCGCGGCCCTTGCCCCGGCCATCGATTGCCTCGAGCCAGAGGTGGTGGCCGACAAAGCTCAATGGTATGCGCGCTTCCAGGCGGTAGCCGGCGGCGCTCTGCAGCCAGAAAGCTTGGATACGCGGCTCGGCGCCCACCCGCTCAATCCCGTCGGCGTCATTGACGGCGGTTTGCGCGGCGACCAACCCGGGTGCGTCCGTGCCGAAAAAATACTTTACGGTGCCGTTCGGGCCATCCAGAGTCAGATTCACCCTGTCGAAGCGATCCTTGTCGGGCCGGACGTCGTTGGGTTGCGCATCAAAATGCGTGTCGTCGACCTCGATGAATAAATACAGGAATCGCTCGGTCGAGCCTGCCTGCAGCCGCGCGCGATATCCAGTCTGGGTGGGCAGCGAGGTCGGCTCGGCCGGGACGTCCCAATCTTCGCGATAGCCGTCGAGCAGGGGCTGCGTTACCAGCGGATAAACGTAAAGATCACCGGCACCCGCCGAAAATGCCCGTGTATCTCCGGCGTCGTGAAACACCCGCTGCGGTTGCGCGGACAGCGCATTGGCAATGGTGCCGGCGCTTGCCAGCAGCGATTGCTCTTGCGAACTGCGCAGCGCGGTCTCGAGTTCCCGCGCGTATTGGCAGCCTGCCCAAGGCAGCACCAGCGTCGTGAGCGCAACTATCAGCAGTTGAAGTCGAATGCTCACTCGACCCAGCGATAACCCATTCCGTATACGGTCTGGATGGCATCGAATGCCGCATCGACCTGCTGAAACTTGCGCCGCATCCGCTTGATGTGCGAGGTGATGGTGTTGTCGTCCAGCACCACGTTTGCCGCATCCATCAATTGCTGGCGATTCTTGACGTGCCCGGGATTGCGGGCGAGGGCATGCACGATCCAAAATTCGGTCAAAGAGAGCGTCACGGGCGAGCCGTTCCAGGTGGTCTGCATTTTTTCGCCGTCGATCGATAACGCGCCGCGCCGGATGATTTCAGCGGCGTTATCGGGCCGCCGCAAGGCATCGATGCGCCTAAACAGGGCCGCGACCCGCGCAGCCAAGTGCGGCAGGCTCACATCCTTGGTCAGAAAATCGTCGGCACCCAAGCGCAAACCCGATACTGCGTCGAGTTCGCTGTCCCTGGCGGTCAGAAAGATAATGGGCAGTTCCGCCGACAGGGCGCGCAGATCGCGGCACAAATCGAACCCGCCTTCGGCTTCATCCTCGAGCGAAATGTCGATGATGGCCAGATCCGGCAGGCGGGTCGTGAAGGCCTGCATGGCGGTGCGCCGGTTGCCGTAGGTCTTGATCGAATATCCGTGGCGGGCCAGCGCGGCAGCGTAATTCTCGCGCAGAGCGGGCTCATCCTCGACGACGGCAATCTGCCTTTTCATGCCGGAATCATAGCTCAACAGCCTAGTGCGGCGCGGCCGAGCCCACGGCCGGGAGCGCATTGCCATGATTGGTCAGAATTGACCGCTCGATTGCCCGCTTTGCGCCTTCAAAACAGGGCGTTTTTGTTCGGACACTGGCCTCCTACCAACCACGAGGAGCGAGTCATGTCCACTACGCCAGTCATGTCCACAACCGCGCGGTCGAACGGCACCCCCGGATCATTTTGGGCTTCGCGGCGCGAGGCGTCTCTCAATTGGCTGGCACTCGGGCTGCTGCTCGCCGCATGGAATGCCTCGGGCAACAATGACGCGGCGGCGAATGCGCGGCGCAGGCCCGACGCGCTGCGCGGCTATCCGTATGTCTCGGTGCGAGCTGCACATCGCAGCGCGGCGCTGAATCGATGAAGGAGGTTGTGGTCAAAAAACCGTCACATTGGCGAGGCAGGATCATGGCTCTAACGTTGGGAGGACTAACCATGAGCAGTCTCGATCTTGAACTTGACGGCCGAATGGACGATCTGGAATTCGAATGGCGCGAGGCACGCGAGGCGAGCATGATCGCCCGTGCCGAGTATTGGGCGCTCGGAGCCAATCCGGAGACCAATGCAGACCTCATCAGCGGCGCGCGGGAGCGCCTGCGCCGCGCAGAATCGCGCGAGGCACGGATATACGGGAAAATCGAGCTGCTCGAAGACAGCATGCTCGGACTGAGTTAATCCGGAAGTCCACTGCGCCGGTGAGGCAAACGACTGCCGCTCAAGCGCGAGACGAGAAGCGGATACCGAAGCGCCGATACAGGTTGGCCAGCAGCCACATCGGTCCGATCAGGAGGAATTGTAGGTCCTTGAAGAAGGACGGACGCTTCTTCTCGATGGCATGGCCGATGAACTGGCCGATCCACGCCAGAACAAACAGGGTCACGCAGATGAGCCACAGCGGGATCAAAGCATTGCCGTCGAGCAGACCGATCGACCACAGCATCAACGCCAGCAAGGGCAGGATGCCCAGCGCCAGGGGCACCGACAAGAAGGCATAGTAGGAAACGGCGAGCAGCGAGACGATTGTGGCCCAATTCGCCGCCGGCACCGCGCCGCGAATGGAGGCGGGAAAGGGAATGAGCCACAGAAGGCCGAGCACGCACCATAGGATCGCGGGTACGCAAATCCAATGCAGCGCCTCATTGGTGGAATTGCGGTGACTGGAACCGTATTCATCCAGCCATTGGTCGGCCGTACGCATAACTCCGTGCGCCTACGCGCCGTCAGTTCAAATCGCTTCAGGGATTATTGAAATGGGTTTTTCCCGGCAGGCGCCGGCCGCGAATTAAGTTGATCGAGCTCGCGCTGCTGCCGCGCTTCCATCTCATCGAGCTGGTCAGCCGAATAGCAGGTGGTGTCCTGCCGAATGCGCGAAGCCGTCATGTAATTCGACCGGCAGAATAACCGGTGCCCATCCTTGTTGACCACCCTGAGGTTGAGGTTCCTGGCTTGGGCCAATCGTTGCGCCTCGATACCAGCGGTGGGAACGGCAGCTGCCGGACTCGAGATCGGCGTGGCGGGCTGACCTGCGCAGCCGCAGATGAGCATCGCCGTCATCAGCATCAGTGCACGCATACCGTATCCCTTTGGTTGACTGACCGGGAAAAGCGAGCGTAGCGCATCCGTCGCCCTAGAACTACCGGATCTAGCCAATGTAACCCGTGTCGCCTTCGGCCAGCCATCCAAAAGGCGGATACGCACGCTAGGCGGCGGCCATCAATCCTTTGAGCTTGCTGATGGCATTCGATTCCACCTGGCGAACGCGTTCCGCCGAGATGCCGTACTCATCGGCGAGCTCGTGCAGCGTCGCCTTGTTGTCGGTCATCCAGCGCCGCTTCAATATGCTGCGGCTGCGCTCATCGAGTTTTTCCAGTGCAGCGCGTAGGCGATCGGTGGAATCTTCCTCCCACTCCGCCCGCTCCACCTCGATCGCCGGATCGGCGTTGCCGGCCGGCAGGTACATGGCCGGCGAGTAGGTGTCGTCCTCGTCACTTTCCGGAGTCGGATCGAAGGACATGTCGCGCGCCGAGAGCCGCTGCTCCATCTCCCGCACGTCGGCCACGTCGACGCCCAGATCGCGCGCCACCGCGGCGGTTTCCGCCTCCGACAGCCATGCCAGGTTCTTCTTCATCTTGCGCAGATTGAAGAACAGTTTGCGTTGCGATTTGGTGGTGGCCACCTTGACCAGGCGCCAATTTCGCAGCACATATTCGTGTATCTCGGCGCGGATCCAATGCACCGCGAACGATACCAAGCGTACACCCACGGTGGGATCGAAGCGCTTCACGGCCTTCATCAGGCCCACGTTGCCTTCCTGTACCAAATCGCCCATGGGCAGGCCGTAGCCTAAATAGCCTCGCGCGATGTGCACGACGAACCTCAAGTGCGAAAGCACAAGTTGCCGGGCCGCATCCAAATCGGCCTCGGAACGGAATCTCACCGCCAATGCGACTTCATCTTCCTTCGACAGAACCGGGATCTGGGACACGCGGTCTATATAGGAATCCAGGCTCCCAACGGGACCCGCGAACACCATTCCAGTTTGCTTAGCGACCAGAGCAGCAGACATCGATAGCTACCTCCGACTCAAAATATGCGCCCAATTGATGTGAGCAATAATAGCACTCCTGGGGTTAGAGTGCTAATGCCGGCCAGAGTTCTGCGCGACAACAAAAGTATTTAATAACATATACTTATGCCGGTTCGATCGCTCGAATATGGCGCGTTGCAGCAAGCCAAGAGCCCAGCCAGGAGAGGCCGACGGCAAGGCCTAAAACGGCCAGTCCCGCGACGAGTTTCAGCCCCTCCAAGGTGAAGCTGCTGCCGTACAGGAAAGCCAACTGCGCCACCGGCCGAGCCAAGAGCGTCGAGGCAACCGCCACCAGCAGCAGAGCCAACAAACCGCCTCCCAAGCCATACCAAACCCCACTATAGAGGAACGGCCGTCGGGCAAATCCGTCCGATGCGCCCACCAGTTTCATCACCTCGATCTCGGCGCGGCGGTTCAATATGTCTAGGCGGATGGTATTGCTGACGATGAGCACAATGCCGACGCCCAACAGGCCGCCGGTCAACAGAACCACCCGCCGCAATAGGTCGAGGATCGCGTGCAGGCGCTTTACCCACTCGGTATCGATCTGCACCGTTTGCACATTGGCCATCCCCGCAATGGTGCTCTTCAGTGTTTCGGTGCCTTGCGGCGTGCTCGACGCCAAGGTCGGCGTCACGACCAGGGTATCCGGCAGCGGATTGTCCGCCAACACATCGAGCGCGCTGCCAAAACCGGAATCGCGTCGAAACTCAGCGAGCGCCTGGTCGGCGCTGATGATACGCAGCGCGGCGACATCGCCACGCTGGCGCAATTGCTTGGCGAGGGATTGGACGCGCGCGGCGCCGGCTTTCTTGTCCATATAGACCGACAAATCATAGGCGTCGTTCCAATTGCCGGTGGCGATGCGCGCATTTTGCAGCAGCAGACTCAAGAACAAGGGCAGCGCCAGTGCCAGCGCAATCACGCCCATGGTCATCAACGTCGCAAAAGGCTGATGCACGATGCGGCCGAGCGAGCCGACCAGCACCTGCGCGTGGCGGGAAAAATAGGCGTGGATGCTCATGCAGGCTCCTCGCCCATGATTCGGCCGCCGCTCAAGACGATGCGCCGCGCGCCGAGCTGATCGATGAGCTGGACATCGTGACTCGCCACCACGACGGTGACGCCCACCTCGCTGAAGCGCTTGAACAGCTTCATCACCTCGAGCGCGAGATCGGGATCCAAATTCCCGGTCGGCTCATCCGCGATGAGCAGGGTGGGTTTGGCCACCACGGCCCTCGCTATACCTACGCGCTGTTGCTCGCCGGTCGAGAGCTCCAGGGGACGGGATTTCTCCCTGCCGAGCAGTCCGACCTGATCGAGAGCCGCACGGACCCGCTTATCGATCTCGCGCCGCGGCACGCCGGCGATGACCAGAGGCAGCGCGACGTTGTCCGCGACGGGCCGATCGTGCAGCAACTTATGGTCTTGAAATACCACGCCCAGCTGCCTGCGAAAATGCGGTATGCCGCGCGCTTTTACGCCCGACGTGTTCTGGCTGTTGACATAGACCCTCCCCCGGGTGGGACGCTCGATCAGAGCGATGAGCTTGAGAACGCTGCTCTTGCCGGCACCCGAGTGCCCCGTCAGAAAAGTCAGTGCGCCGCTCTCGATGTTGAACGACACGCCGGACAACGCCTCGCGGCCGTTGGGATAACGCTTGTGAACCTGATCGAAGCGGATCATGCGGCCGCGTCGCGCGGTTCCGATTTCAAGAGCGCTGCGACGAATTCCGACGCATTGAAGATCCCAAAGTCCTCGGATTGCTCGCCGACGCCGATGAACCGAATCGGAATTTTCAGGCGCTGCGCGATGGCGAGCACCACGCCGCCCTTGGCGGTGCCGTCTAATTTGGTGACGACCAAACCGGTAACTCCCAGACCTTTGTTGAATTCCTCAGCCTGCGCAACGGCATTCTGACCAATGGTTCCGTCGAGCACCAATAGGATTTCATGAGGGGCCGCGGGATCCAGCCGCGCGAGCACGCGCTTGACTTTCTTGAGCTCGTCCATGAGGTGGGCCTGGGTGTGCAGACGGCCGGCGGTGTCGGCGATGAGCACATCGATATTGCGCGCGCGCGCCGCGTTCATGGCATCGAAAATCACGGCGGCCGGTTCGGAGCCGGCCTGCTGCGCGATGATCGGTACGCCGTTCCGCTGCGCCCAAACTTCCAATTGCTCGCGCGCCGCGGCGCGGAAGGTATCGCCGGCGGCCAGCATGACGCTCTTGCCCTCGGCGAGCAATCTATGACTGAGCTTGCCGATGCTCGTCGTTTTTCCGGCGCCGTTGATGCCCACCACCAGAATCACGAACGGTTTGCGCTGGATATCGATCACCAGCGCCTGTTCCACGGGCGCCAGGATCTTGGACATTGCTTCCTGCAGGGCCTTGAGCAGCGCCTCGACGTCGTTCAATTCCTTGCGCGCGACGCGCCTGCGCAACTCTTCGAGAATGCGCGATGAGGCTTCCACGCCCACATCGGCCGTGATCAGCCGCGTCTCGAGCTCGTCCAAGATCTCGGCGTCGATCTTGCGTCCCGGCAGCAGCTCGGAAATGTCGGTCGTGAGCCACGCGGGGCCTTGATTTAACTTGGCTCGAAGGCGCTTGAAGAATCCTCGCACGCTTGGCCCGTCAGCTTGGTTCGTCATTGGACGGGTATGATAGCGGGAGTGGCTACTTCCAAGCGGGATTTACCGGCGCCGACGGCGCGCAATTCGGTGCGCATCATTGCCGGTGTTTGGCGCGGCCGGAGGGTTCACTTCCCGGACATGCCGGAGCTGCGTCCCACGCCTGATCGAGTGAGGGAAACGCTGTTCAACTGGCTGCAGCATTCCATTGCCGAAACGCGCTGCCTGGATTTGTTCGCAGGCTCCGGGGCGTTGGGGCTCGAGGCGCTGTCGCGGGGCGCAAAGGACGTGGTGTTCGTGGAGCAATTGCCCGCGGCGGCGCGCAGTTTGCAGGAGCAACTGGCCCGTTTTGGCGGGGCAGGCAGAGGACACGTCATGGCGATGGGTGCGGTCCGTTTCCTACACACACAGCCTGAGCCCTTCGACATCGTATTTCTGGATCCTCCTTTCGGAAGAGATGCCTTGAGGGAATACATCCCGATGTTGGATGAGGGCAACTGGCTGACTCACGGGTCCCTGGTTTACCTGGAGAATGAGCGGGTTGCGGGCGTTCCTGCGTTGCCGGCGCACTGGGAACTGCTCAAATCGAAGTCGGCGGGTGAGGTGGGGTATCATCTGGCGCGCGTCAATGGACGGAAATAGCAATGCACAAAAGAAATGCCGTCTACCCAGGGACTTTCGACCCCATCACCAATGGGCATACGGATTTGGTCAAGCGGGCGGCCTCGATTTTCGATCGAGTTGTGGTCGCGATTGCGGCCAATCCGAATAAAGCACCGATGTTCACGCTCGAACAGCGTGTCGACATGGCGAGCCGCGTACTGGCCGACGTGCCCAACGTCGAAGTCACCGGCTTCTCAGGATTGACGGTGGATTTCGCGCGGCAAAGCAGCCTGACGGTCATTGTGCGCGGACTGCGCGCCATCTCCGACTTCGAATTTGAATTTCAATTGGCTAATATGAACCGGCACCTCACCCCGGAAATCGAATCCGTTTTCATGACACCGCAAGAGCAATACACATTCATATCATCGACCTTGGTGCGGGAAATCGCCGTGCTCGGAGGCAATGTCTCCGAATTCGTGCATCCGATCGTGGAGACCGAGCTGAAGCGGCACCGCAAGTCTTGACTCCGCAAAACGCACCGCACTCCCGGCGTTTCCTTGGGCCCTTTTATTCGGCCCTGGCGATCGCTCTGCTTCTGTGCAGCGCTCCGTGCACATGGGCCGACGCGGCTCGCCCGGCCGTTGCGCACAAAGGCGCCATTGCCAGCGCCTATCCGCTCGCCAGCAAGGCCGGCCAGGAAATCTTGAGCGCCGGAGGCAACGCCTTCGACGCCGCCGTGGCGGTGGCGGCGGCGCTCGCCGTGGTGGAACCCACCAGTTCAGGTTTGGGCGGTGGCGGCTTTTTTTTGCTGCATCGGCAGTCTGACGGTTTCGAAACCATGCTCGATGCGCGCGAGAAAGCGCCGGGCGCCGCCACGCGCGACATGTACCTGGATAAAGCGGGCAATGAGATCCCCAATAGCTCCACCAGCGGCCCTCTGTCGTCGGCCATTCCCGGCGAACCGGCGGCATTTGAATACCTGGCGCGCAAGTATGGAAAGCTGCCGCTGAAGCAAAGCTTGCAGCCGGCGATTCGCCTGGCGCGAGATGGATTCCCGCTGTACGCGCGCATGCAGTTCGCCATCAAGGTCAAGCACGATACCTTGGCGCGATCTGCGGATGCAGCGAAAGCCTTTCTGACCGCGGACGGCGGCGTGCCCGAAGTCGGCGCCATCATCAAACAGCCGGACTTGGCCAATACCTTGGAGGCGATTGCGAATCAGGGCGCCAAGGGCTTTTACGAAGGAGCGGTGGCGGCGCACCTGGTTTCCGGGGTGCGCGCCGGCGGCGGCATCTGGACATTGGAAGACCTGAAAGCTTATCGCGTCGCCGAGCGCAAGCCGCTGATCGGCGAATATCGCGGCGCGCGCATCGTCACGGCGCCGCCGTCCTCCTCCGGCGGCGTTGCGATCTTGGATTCGCTCAATATTCTCGCTGGTTTCGATTTGCGCGCGGTGGATTCCGCGACGCGCAAGCACCTGATCATCGAAGCGATGCGCCGCGCCTACCGCGATCGCGCCATTTACCTCGGCGATCCTGACTTCATCAAAATGCCGCTGGCGCAATTGACGAGCGTCGATTACGCGGCGGGCCAGCGCTCCAGTATCCGGGCGGACAAGGCCATGCCCTCCGAATTGCTGCCGGGCATCGAGTCGGAGCCGAAGGGCATGAACACCACGCATTTTTCCGTGCTCGACGCCGCGGGGAATCGTGCGGCTGTCACCATCACGGTGAATCTATTCTTCGGCAGCGGCTATATGCCGGCAGGCACCGGCGTGCTGCTCAATGACGAAATGGATGATTTTTCCACCAAGCCGGGCAGACCCAATGCCTTCGGACTCATCGGCAATACGGCCAACTCGATCGCGCCCAACAAGCGTCCGTTGTCGAGCATGTCGCCAACCTTTGTCGACACATCCAAAGGCATGATGATCATCGGCTCGCCCGGCGGCAGCACCATCATCAGCCAGGTGCTGCTGGGAATTCTGAACTACACCGACGGGATGAACGCCGCGGAGCTCGTGAAGAACCCGCGCTACCACCATCAGTATTTGCCAGACGAAGTGACCTATGAACAGGGCGCGTTGACCGACGGCGAAATCGCAAAGCTCCAGGGGATGGGCCACAAGCTGCGGCTCTCGAATCGGCAGTGGGGCAACATGCAGGTCGTTACGTGGGATTTCGCCACCGGAAGAGTCGATGCGGCCTCGGATCCGCGCGGCGAGGGCGAAGGGCTGGTTTACTGACCCGCAATTGCGCGAGTCTGGACGGCGCTCAGCGCTGGCAGGTAGAACACCAGTAAGTAGAGCGCTGTCCCTGGGTAAACTGCTTGACCTGCGATTTGCACACGCGGCAGCGCGCTCCCGCGCGCTCGTAGACGAACAATTTCTGGCTAAAATATCCGGGTTCACCGTCCGCGTTGACGTAGTCGCGCAAGGTGGTGCCGCCGATTCTGATGGCTGCCCTGAGCACGGCTTTGATGGCCCGCGATAATTTCAACGCCTCGGCCTTCGTCAGCCGCCGCGCCGCGCGGCGCGGGGAAATTCCTGCACGGAACAATGCTTCGCTCGCATAAATGTTGCCCACGCCGACGACGAGCTGCGAATTCATGATGAGCTGTTTGATCGCGACCGCGCGCCGGCGCGTGATGCGGAACAGATATTCGGCGTTGAAGGCGCCGCTCAAAGGTTCCGGCGCAAGTTTCCGCAGGAGCGGGTGCAGCTCGGGATCCTCTTGGGTCCAATGCAGGCTGCCGAAACGCCGCGGGTCGTGAAAGCGCAGGGCCTGGCCGCCATCCAAGACCAGGTCCCAATGATCATGCGGTTTCGGCGGCGTCGTCGCGCTGACGAGGCGCAGACTCCCGGACATTCCCAGATGCACGATGAGCGAACCGAAGTCCAGACGGATGAGCAGGTATTTCGCGCGCCGCTCGACGCCCTGCACCACCTGGCCGCGAATGGCCGCTTCGAGTTTCGCCGCTATCGGCCAGCGCAGGCGCCGGTCGCGGACGAGCATATCGAGGATGCGATGCCCGACAAGCACGGGGCTTATGCCCCGCAGCGTGGTCTCTACTTCAGGAAGCTCAGGCAGGAGCTAAGCTATTTGATCTTCGATTCTTTGTAAGCTACGTGCTTGCGGACTACCGGATCGAATTTCTTCGTCTCCAGCTTGTCCGGATGCAGGCGCTTATTCTTCGTGGTGGTGTAATAGTGACCGGTACCGGCCGAGGATACCAATTTGATTTTGTCGCGCATGACGGCTCCTTAGACCTTGACGCCCTTGGCTCGCAAGTCCGCAACCACGACATCCACGCCGCGCTTTTCGATCGTGCGCAAGCCGCGCGTGGTAACGCGCAGGCTCACGAAGCGCTTCTCGGATTCCAGCCAAAACCGGTGGCTGTGCAAATTGGGCAGAAAGCGGCGCCGCTTGCGATTGTTCGCGTGCGAAACCGTGTTTCCCGTTTTGGGCCCTTTGCCCGTGACTTGGCAAACTCGCGACATGGCTAAACCTTTAGACTTGGAAGCTTTTTAGAAGAGCCGCGCTTTATACCAGCACAACTACCCTGCGGCAAGGGCATCGAAGGAATCGCCGCGCTTCCTCACGCCGGCCACGGCTAATGCTCCCAATGGCCGGGAAGATAGCGCCACTGGTTGCCCATCGGTTCCCACTGATCAGCGATCCAATGCGCCTTGCCGTGTTCCAGGATCCAGGTCCCGGAAACCCAGCGGTAAGCTTGGCCGTTCCATTCCCAATGCCCTGCCGCCCAGACGTAGCCATCGCGCGGATGGCCCATGTTCTCGGCCCGCGGCGGGGGCGGTGCGACATCCGTGATGATCTCGGAGGCCAATGCAGGGGCGGATCTTAAAAGCAGAATCCCATCGGCAAGGCAGACGGCAAACAGCAAGGCAATGCGGGCAAAGCTCATAACTCAGTCTCCCGATCTATACGATATGAACGAATCATACCCCTATCGTATAGTTAGTCAACCGAGTTAAGTTCAATCAGGCGAAACTTTTAGGGACTCCGGATGTTAGTTTGAACGGGCGAGCACCCGCGCGCCCGCCAAATATGCGCGGGCAAAGGCGCCGAGTTCGCCTTCCATTTGCGCGGTGCTTTCACTGCGGCTTGCGAGCGGTGCGCTGCCGAAATACAGGGCCCGCGACAGCTGTTCCGCATTTCGCGATAGCTGCGGATCTTCGGCCATTGCTGCGCGAAACATCTCCAGCATTTCTACATCCAGTCTGGCGAAAATCTCGCCGGCCACGCTGTGAGTGTAGGAGAACAATTCCGCCGCGTGGGGCGATGCGCGCACCAGCGCGAATACCGGCCGGTGTTTCGCAACGACGGCGTCTGCCAGCCGCTCATCCAACGCGGTGTCCGGTTTCATCAGCGCTTGTTCCACCGAGCCGCGCAGAATGCGCGCCATGCGCGCGCACACCTCGACGTAGAGCTCATCCTTATTCTTGAAATAGCTATAGAGCGTCGCCTTCGCCACATTGGCCTCGCGCGCCACCAGTTCCATGGTGACGGCTCTAAATCCCACCTTCTTGAACAATTCCTCGGCGGTACGAACCACCCGCTTGTAGCGGGCGCTTTCGTCGGTCAGCGCGTCTTGTGCTGTGCTGGACATGAACGAATCATACGGTAAGTGTGCAAAATGCCCTAACCCTAAGCTCAGGTCACGCGCGCATGCGCAATGTGCGAAGTGCTCGATTGTCCCAGACCACGCTCGCCTGTGCTGTCATACCTGGCGCCGACTTCGCCGCCGTCCAGGTCCTCGATCAGCTCGAGACCGCAAACCGCTAGATCCGCGGCAAGCGCCGCGGGGTCGAAGCCCGACAAGAACGGCTCGCCTATCGCCGCCACTCTTTTCTCCAACTCGCGAAATGTTTGCGACTGCGCTTGAAAGAGACGTTCGTCGAAATAGGTAAGGACCAGCTCGCTGCGTGCCGGGGCGCAAGAGGCGATCGACCTGAGCGTCGCGAGATTCGCGGCGCGCGTTAAATACATCGTTACTCCCAGCCAAGAGAAAAACGTCAATTGCCCGGATTGAAACGGCGAACGCATCAGCGCCGCGGCCACGCTCTCTTGCGAAAGATCCGCGGCGATGAAGTGCACGCAATCGGGCAATGTGATTGCGCACGCCTCGATCCGTTCCAGCTTCAACTCCTGAGTCGCCGGAAAATCGATTTCGAAGATCTGCAGATCCGCGGCGTATGGCGGACGCCGCAATGCGAAGCTGTCGAAGCCCGCGCCGATCAGAACGTACTGACGAATGCCTGCCGCAACGGCGGCCTGCAGTGCGTCCTCGGCATATCGGGTTCGAGTGATGACGTTCGGGTAGGCGCGGCTGCTCAGTAGCGATTCATCGCGGATCGACTCGCGCGCGGACTGAGGGACAAGCAGATCGCCCCAGGGATCCTCGATCAGCGGCCGAGGGTCCAGACGCGTATGCGCCGCGCGCATCAGGGAGGTTGCGATCGCTGTTCTGCTGGCTGCTGGTTTTTCCACGGCTGTTCCCTGCATGACGCACCAGAAGGCATACTGGCGCCGGGATCTCCTGGTTAAAAAACCATTATATGAACGCTGCTTCGATTTGAAACGATTTCTCGGCAAAACGGCCTTGGTGACCGGGGCATCGCGGGGAATCGGCGTCGGTTCCATCGACTGATGCCGCTTTATGACGCACACTCCGGCCGCACTCAACAGGAAATCGCCGCATGACGACAGGTGAAGTTCGAGAGCTCAAGCGCAGCATCGGTAACCGGCAGCTCAGCATGATCGCCATCGGCGGTGCGATCGGCACCGGCCTGTTCTTTGCCAGCGGCGCGGCGCTCGCGCAGGCAGGCCCGGGTGGGGCACTGCTGGCATATGCAACCATGGGTTTGGCGGTGTATTGCATGATGCAGTCGCTGGGCGAGATGGCGACGCAACTGCCGATTCCCGGCTCTTTCGAGGCGTACGCGGAACGCTTCGTCGACCCCTCGCTGGCTTTCGCCGTGGGCTGGAATTATTGGTTCAGCTGGGCCGTCACGCTGGCCGCGGAACTGGTGGCCGGCGCGCTCATCGTGCAATTTTGGTTTCCGCATGCGAATGCCGCGTACTGGGCCCTGGGCTTTTTTGTCATCTTGCTGGCGTTGAATCTGTTGTCGGTGAAAGCATATGCCGAAGCCGAATATTGGTTCGCAGGCATCAAGGTGGTTACGGTGATCATTTTCGTGGCGGTCGGCCTGCTCATGATCGCCGGTATGCTCGGCAACCACAGCAGCGGATTTCACAACTGGACCCTGAGCGACCCCAAAACAGGCACGCACGCTCCCTTCGCCGGCGGGTTCACCGCCATGCTGACGGTTTTTTTGGTCGCGGGGTTCTCCTTCCAGGGTACGGAAGGCGTGGGCTTGGCCGCGGCCGAGACGGCCGATCCGGCCAAGAACGTGCCAAAGGCCATCCGGTCGGTGTTTTGGCGCATTTTATTGTTCTACATCGGTGCGATCTTCGTGGCCGGCACGCTGATTGCCTACACCGATCCGAATCTGCTGAATGCAGATGAAAGCCACATCGCGTATTCGCCCTTCACCATGGTTTTGCAGCAGCTGCCGAGCGTCGGCTACTACGCCGCCAATCTCATGAACGCCGTAATCCTGTCGTCGGTGTTGTCGTGCGGGAATTCATCCATGTACGTGGCATCGCGCATGCTGCATGCCATGGCGCATAGCCGCAAGGCGCCCAAGGTATTCGCCACGCTCAACCGTCGCGGCGTGCCTGTCCTGGCGCTGCTCGCAACCGGATCGGTGAGCGCCATGGCATTTTTTGCCAATGAGGTGGGCGACAAGAAGATTTACCAGCTGCTTTACAATGCCTCGAGCTTGAGCGGATTCATCATCTGGCTCGGCATTGCCATCTGCCATCTGCGCTTTCGCAAAGCGTGGGTGGCGCAGGGGCGCAGCTTGAGCGACCTGAAATTCAGATCCAAGTTCTACCCTCTCGGCCCCTGGCTCGCGCTGGCGTTGTTCCTGGTCGTGCTGTTCGGCGCCAACATCGGTGTGTTTCAAACGCCGGTGTTCTCCTGGTTCGATTTCATCACCGATTATTCGATCATTCCGACCGTCGTCCTTTTGTATCTAGGCCACAAATTTTTGAACAAGACTAGCGTGGTGCCGTTGAAGGACTGCAATTTCGATCCGGAGTAACGTCGTTTGGGATCACTGAACACCGCGCTCATGCAACACGGCTACGCCATCCTGGCAGTGATTGTTTTTCTCGAGGCAATCGGAGTTCCGGTGCCCGCCGCGGTGGCGTTGCTGATCGCCGGCGGCGCTGCCGCGCATGGGGTTTTGCAGGCGCAGTATGTCTTGGGCATCGCGCTTATCGCGATGTTGGCCGGCGACACTTTGATGTTCCTGCTGGGCCGGTACACCGGGTGGTGGCTGTTGGGGCTGCTCTGCCGCATCTCGCTCAATCCTGAGGCCTGCATCTTGAGATCGGCGGATTCCTTCTATCGCCGCGGCCGGACGCTTCTGGTCGTCGCAAAGTTCATCCCGGGCATCAACACCATGGCTCCGCCGCTGGCCGGCAGCATGAACATGCGGCTCATGACGTTTCTGCGCCTGGACTTGGCCGGCGCAATTCTCTATGCGGGTTCCTATCTTTTGGTCGGCTTCATTTTCAGCGGCGCACTGGATGCGGTCACGCGAGGTTACGACTCGGCCGGCCGGATCGTAGGATGGATCGTGCTCGGATTCGTCGTGGCCTATTTGCTGTTTCGCGTCTGGCTCTGGGGTAAGGGCCGCGCATTGACTGCCGTGCCGTTCGCCGATCCGGACGAAGCCGCGCGGGCAATGGCAACCGGTGCTGCGGTGTATGATGTTCGCAGTCACGGTTACTTCGATCCCAAGGCTACGCGCATCTTAGGGTCTCGACGGCTCGACCCGAATGCCATTCGTCAGCCCCGGGCAGCTTTACCGGAGCAAGGGACGGTATTCGTGTATTGCACCTGCGTTCGCCAAGCCACGAGCGTGCGCGTAGCTCGGGAGCTGCAAGAACGGCTGGACGCAAAGAGGGTGCGGGTCTCGGTGATTCGAGGCGGCCTGCGTGCCTGGGTCAAGGCAGGTTTGCCGGTCGAAGATGTGCCTCCCGAGGAGGTCGCGATCCTTCCGGCATTCGAATAATTTAACGATAATCTTTCGAGCAGAGTTGCGACGGGGGTTTGTCGGCTCGCAGGCTGCTTCGAAATAAGAACGGTAACCCTCCAATCAGAGGCTGAGCTGCAACAGGCTCGAGTCGGCCGGCCGCACGATTCCCGACTTCGAGGGCTTCACCAGCTTGAG
Organism: Steroidobacteraceae bacterium; assembly: GCA_036267535.1. Lineage (GTDB taxonomy): Bacteria > Pseudomonadota > Gammaproteobacteria > Steroidobacterales > Steroidobacteraceae > Bog-1198. The sequence continues at coordinate 33,270 of DATAVX010000014.1, read as the reverse complement.
CGCCGCCATCGCCTGCACCGTCATCAAGCCGAACAGGGCGCGTGCTGTTTAGGTGAATATCCTATGTGTCGCTACGGCCATTCCGGGTAAGCTGCGGCATGGGCCGCAATATCACGGTGTCCGAGGCAAAAATAGACGACGTCTCGCAAATGAGGTTATTTCTGCGGTCGATTCCCAATCCGGACGGCCTCGAATCGCTGCTGCTGGAACGCAAGGTGGTGTCGACACGCAGCTACGACGACGACGCAATGACCGCCAGATTTGTGCGAAGCGACGGCGCTACGGTGGTTTGCTACACCGTGGAGCAAGTCACCATCGATGAAGGGGAAATGATCGCAGCACAGTGCGAACTCTTGGATCATTGGAGTCCAGAAAACTTCTCGAGCTCCGTTCACATCGCGCTTGACCCGGAGATTTAAGATTGCTGCGGGTAGACCTGCTTTCCCGTGTCACCGTACTGCCTGCGCTGCTGCTTTCATTGCTTGCATTTCGTGCCAACGCCGATACGCCGGTCGCCTCCTCCCTGCCCAAGACTGAGATAGACACCATAACGGTTGAAGCCGCCCGAAAACGCGAAGCCGTCAGGCAGCAAGTCAGTAAATTCGTCTCGGGTATCGCCCTCAGGCGCTACGATCAATCGCTTGCGGATTGGCAGCGTGAAATACCGATTTGTTTTCTGGTGGGCGGTTTGCCCCGAGAAGACGGCGAATACATGCTGACGCGCTTGTCGCAAATTGCGGCCTCCGTCGGTGCACCCTTGACGTCGAAAGATTGCAAACCGAATTTTTTTGTCGTCGTGACTTCGGATCCGGCGGCCCTTCTCAAGGCATGGACCAAGCGCGATGTGCGTTTTTTCGACAGCGACCAGGATGTCGGGGGTACAGAGATTCACAAATTTCTGCACGCAAAAATCCCTGTGCGGGCTTGGTATAACTGGGAGTTGTACAAGGACTCTGGGGTCCGTGGAACATCGAGTTCGAGTTCGCCGCCCGGCCGTATACGGTTTTCCGCCGTTCGAGACCTTGCGGCGGTCGTGGTGCTAGTCGACGCGCCTCGCGCAAGAGGCGTCAGCTTCGGCCAACTGGCCGCGTATGTCGCAATGGTTGGGCTGGCAGAGATTAAGATCGACGCCAGAGTTTCCGAGACGCCGAGCATTCTGCAGCTGTTTTCCAACTTGGAAAAACCGGCCCCGACGGGATTGAGCAAGTGGGATGAGGCTTTTCTCAAAGGGCTATATCACACCGAGCATCTTGATCGAAGCCAGTTTGCGGACATCAAAACGGCAATGGTGCAAGAGATCGCGCCCTTACACTGACCGGCTGAGCGGCATTCCCCGTGCGGAGTTTGAGGTCGGGGCCGGCAATCGGCCAAGAGCGGTTCCATGTCACGCTAGAATGCTGGTGGCAAAGCTGCCGCGCGTGCACTGTCATTTGAGGACGAGAGAATGTGTGAACCGAATGTCATGTTGGCGTCGCCACCGCCACCACATCGGAGGCTGGGACCGATCAGGCGGCTTGCCCTCGTTGCTCTTATTTGTGTGTGCGTCGCGTCGTGCTACACGCTCACGAAAAAAGACATCTTTGAAGTATCTTTTCGTCCCCTATCCGCTGCAACCCTCGTTGCGCTCTCCGACGAGCATCACGTCGTCGAACGATTACCGGTTGCCGATGTCGACCCGCCGATCTCGGCCTATTGGGATCACGGGGATTCGTCGTCAAGCATGCTGATATTCTTCAATGGTAATGGCTACGGCGCGGAGCCGGCGCTTCGCCGGTTACTCGTTCCTGCAAGGAAGCTGGGGCTCGACTTGATCGTCTTCAATTACTACGACCAGGGGCAAAGCGTTCCGTCGATGGAGCACATTCGGAGCGCTGCGCAGGCGCTATTTGCTACCGCTACCAGGCTTCCTACACCGGCTGCAAAATCCATATTTGTAGGAGGACACAGTCTCGGCGCAACTTTTGCCCTGGACACGGCAGTGCGCGACCCGGTCGAAGGCGTGTTTGTCGCGGCCCCTGCTACAACCGGAGTGGCGATGATCAAATATCAGCTCTGGTACAGTCGATTCGCCCGGCTGCGGCCGGACGAAGACTATCGCCAATTTGACAACATTGCGCTTGCGAAGCGCGTGCACCGCAAGATTATCGTGTTCGGATCGGAGGGTGACACTGATCTGCCGCCCAAATTCACCAGGGAGGTCTTCGCGGCGCTGCCGGCTGACGATAAGCGCAAGCTGGTCATTCTCGCAAACTCGCCTCATTCTGAATATTTTCGGCAGGAAGAGTTCTGGTACGGACTGAAAATCTTCTTTGGACTGAACGGAACGGGCCCTTTCGTCGGATATCTGCCGGAGCCGCACCGTTGACGACTGGCCGCGAATCGATCCCGGCACGACGAACATGAGCCGCCGAATATGCCAATCAATGGTAATCCGTGCAGCGCTTGGCGCTACGCAGCAGCGCCACCATCCGCACTCCACATATCAAAGAACTCCACGTTCCGCCAGCGAGACGCAGGCGCCATCGCCGACGATGATATGATCGAGCAGGCGAATATCGACGAGTGCCAGCGCGTCTTTTACCCGCTGCGTGATGAACTCGTCCGCCTGCGATGGTTCCGCGACGCCGCTCGGATGGTTGTGCGCGATGATCACGGCGGCCGAGTTGCGCTGCAGGGCGAGTTTGACGATCTCGCGTGGGTGAACGCTGGCGCCGTCGATCGTGCCGCGAAATAATTCCTCGAATTGAATCAGCCGATGACGCTTGTCCAGGTAGAGGCAGCAAAACACCTCGTGCTCCAAATCGCGCAGACGCGCGGAGAGAAAATCCCGCGTGGCCCGCGGGCTGGATAGGGAAGGGCCGGCGCGCAAGGTCTCCGACAGTTGCCGCCTTGCGATCTCGACCGATGCCTGTAATTCGGCATAGCGTGCGGGTCCTAAGCCCGGTTCGGCGCAGAAGCGCTGGCGGTCGGAGGCGATCAACTTGCGCAGCGAGTGAAAGCTTTTCAGCACGTCGCGCGCGAGATCGAGCGCCGAATGGCCTGGGGTTCCGGTACGCAGCAAAATTGCCAACAACTCGGCGTCGGACAAAGCCGCGGCGCCTTTCTCGAGCAGTTTTTCCCGCGGCCGCTCATCGCTGGGCCAATCCCGAATTGCCATACGCCAGCATGACCGCTGCCGGCACCTCTCACTAGCGCCAAATCACGGCTGATCGAACTGAAATTCAATCGGAAGTGACGGTTGATCGATCGCTTTGGCGAAGGCATGCAAGCCGGCCACTGCCGCGGCAAGCCGGCCACTGCCGCGGACTTCAAATAAGCTAGCTGTGCCCCGAGCTGCCGAAGCCGCCCGAGCCGCGCCCGGTGGCGGAAAAATCCTCGACCACTTCGAACGCCGCCTGCACGACGGGCACGATGATCATCTGCGCGATCCGGTCCCCCGGGTTGACGGTGAAGGCCTGGATGCCGCGATTCCATACCGACACCATGAGCGGTCCCTGGTAGTCGGAGTCGATCAAGCCGACGAGATTGCCCAGCACGATGCCGTTCTTGTGTCCCAAGCCCGAACGTGGCAGCAGCATCGCGGCAAGAGCAGGGTCCGCGATATAAATAGACACCCCTGTCGGAATCAATTCCGCGCTGCCGGGTTGCAATTCGAGCGGCCTATCGATGCAGGCGCGCAAATCCATTCCCGCCGAACCCGCGGTCGCGTATTGCGGCAGCGGAAATTCGCGCCCGATGCGCGGATCCAGAATCCGCAGCTTGATGATATGTTGCATCAGGGGCCCGTCTTAGACTCGCCGCGGCCGGCGGCCGCGCACCCGGTCGCGGGGCACCACAGGCGCGATCCTGCGCTTGCGCGAACCGCGCCGCGGGCTGCCGTCGCGCGGCGGCAGGCGTTTGGCGATGAGCGCGATGAGCTCGCGCGCCACGTCGATCTTCGGACCGCGCGCGACTTCCATTTTCCCGCCCGGCCAAATGACGGTGAGCGCGTTGTCCTCGCAATCAAAGGCGATGCCGTCGCCCACTTCGTTCGCGGCGATCATGTCGAGTCTTTTGCGCTTGAGCTTGAGGCGCGCGTTGTCTTCCACATCGTTGGTTTCGGCGGCGAAGCCGACGACGAAAGGGCGCTTCGGCATATCGGCGACCGACTTGATGATGTCGGGCGCCGGTTCGAGTTCCAGCTTCATCGAGACGCCTTGCTTTTTGATCTTCTGCTTGGCCACCGTGACCGGCTGAAAGTCAGCAACCGCCGCCGCGGCAATGAAGATGTCGGTATCGGCCACCTGCCGGTGAACTGCCGCATACATATCGCGCGCGCTCTCCACGTTGATGCGCGTCACGCCCACCGGGGTCGGCAATTGCACAGGGCCTGTCACGACGGTCACGTGCGCACCAGCCTCGCGCGCAGCCTCCGCGACGGCAAAACCCATTTTTCCTGAACTGCGGTTGGTGAGATAGCGCACCGGGTCGAGCCGCTCGCGGGTGGGCCCGGCCGTGATCAACACATTCATGCCGGCCAAGAGACCGGCGTTAGCCGGTGCCGCCAGTACGGCTTCCGCCAGTTGCGCCGCTTCCCACATGCGCCCCGCGCCGACCTCGCCGCAAGCTTGGTTGCCCGAGGCCGGCCCGAGCATGCGCACGCCGCGCGCGATCAAAGTCGCAACGTTGGCCTGAGTCGCCTTGTTCGCCCACATGACGCGGTTCATGGCAGGCGCCAACAAGATCGGTGCTTCGGTTGCCATGCACAGAGTGCACAGAAGATCATCGGCGCGCCCGGCGGCCAAGCGGGCAATCAGATCCGCACTGGCCGGCGCAATGAGAACGATCTGCGCCCAGCGGGCCAGTTCGATATGGCCCATGGCGGCTTCCGCGGCGCTGTCCCATAAGTCGCTGCGGGCGGGACGGCCCGAGACGGCCTGGAAGGTCATGGGCGAAACGAAACGTTGCGCCGCGGATGTCATCACGACCTGCACGTCGGCGCCGCGTTCGATCAATCGCCGCACCAGATCAGGACTCTTATAAGCCGCTATGCCGCCGGTGACGCCCAGCAGAACTCGAGTTTTCGGCGTCATTGAATATGCTTCAGCTCTTTGAAGCGGTCGATGTCGCTCTCGAACTGAATGCTCATCGTCGCTTCTTCGCTGCGCTTCTGCTTCAAATTCTGTTCCTGGGTGCGCACGTCCGTGGTGAGTCGCACCAGATCCTCCGCCACTTGGTCCGGCATGCTCGGCGCCTTAGGATCGCTGCTGTAGGGCTTGAAGCGCAGGGTGTCGGCGCGCATCTTCTTCATGCGGCCATTGAGAGTCTCGAGAAACTGGCCTGTCACCTTGATTTGATCGGCCAACAAGGTGAGACGCTGGTCGCGCAGCCGCTCGATTTCCTGCACCGAGGCATAGGTGCTCAGCAAGTTCTTGTCGCGAATTTGGCGTTGTTCCGCATCGAGCTTCTTTTGCTCGTCGGCCGCCTCCTGCTCGGCGCTCTTTTGCGCATCTTGATGGCGTATCTCATAGCCCTGTGAGTTCAGGACATGCTGCTCCTGGGTCGCGTATTCCGGCGGAACATGATCGCCGTAGTGGGTTACGCCATCCTTGTCGACCCATTTATAGAGTACACGGCCATTGTTGGACGGTGACTTTGCGGGGGCGGGCGCCGCGGCCCCCGGCCGTAAGGCCAGCACCGCGCACAGGCATAGAATCCAAGCAACATTCTTCAAGAATCTATCCTCGAGATGAAGCGGCCGCCATTGTGAGCGGTGCTGCGGTCGTTTTCTAGGGGCAATTCTTCAGTCTGCGAGCCCGTACCGCTCGCGGTAGGACCGCATGATCTTAAGATCCTCGGCCTCGCCCTCCTTCGAAACATGCTGCATGAGGTCGGCCAGACTGATCACCGACACGACCGGTATTTGGTACTGGCTGCGGACTTCCTGCACTGCCGAAAAATTGCTGCCCGAGGCCCGCTCCTGGCGATCCAGCGCCAGCAATACCCCCGCCGGCGACGCACCGCTGCTCAAAATAATCTCGATAGACTCGCGGATCGCCGTTCCGGCCGTAATGACATCGTCGACAATCAGCACCCGTCCCATCAGCGGGCTGCCGACGATCCGGCCCCCCTCGCCATGATCCTTGCCTTCCTTGCGGTTGAAGGCAAAGGGTACGTCGCGCCCGTGCCGCTCCGCCAGCGCCGCAGCCGCGATGGTGACGAGCGGGATGCCTTTGTAAGCCGGACCGAACAGCATGTCGAACTTCAAATCGGCGGCCGCGAGTGCCGCCGCGTAGGCGCTGCCCACCGCCGCGATGGCGGAGCCTGTGTTAAATAAACCCGCATTGAAAAAGTAAGGACTCTCGCGGCCCGATTTGAGCGTAAAGCTGCCGAAGCGCAAGACCCCTAACCGCACGCACAAGCCGATGAATTCACTTTGATACGCCGCGGTCATGGGGACTGATATTATCGTGCGCGATGCGCATCGTCACGAATACCGCCTTCCTTTGACGGAAGCACCCAAGCCCCCCAAGCCCACACTTCGGCAGGCGCTGGGCGACAAACGCATCATGGCCGTGCTGCTGATGAGCTTCGCCTCCGGGATGCCTTTCAATTTGTCAGGCTCCGGATTTGCCTTTCAGGCCTGGCTCGCCTCTGCAGGCGTTAACCTCAAGGTCATCGGTTTTTTCTCGCTCGTGAGCCTGCCCTACAGCGTCAAATTCCTATGGGCGCCCCTGCTCGATCGTTACGTGCCGCCGCTGCTCGGCCGGCGCCGCGGCTGGATCGTGATCTTTCAGGCCTGTCTGGCCGTGGCCATCGGTGTGATGGGTTTCAGTTCGCCGACCGCGGCCCCATTTTATCTGGCCGCGATAGCCCTGCTGATGGTGTTTCTGTCCTCGTCGCAGGACATCGTCATCAACGCCTATACCGTCGACATCATTCCCGCGAGCGAACGCGGTCTCGCCGCCGCCGTGGCCACTTTCGGCTTCCGCACAGGATCCGTGCTCGCGAGCACGGCGGTCGTGCTCCTTGCAGCGCACACCAGCTGGCATCTGGCGTTCCTGGTCATCGCCGTGATCATGGCGGCGGCCATGCTGTCTACGATCTGGGCGCCCGAGCCCTCGACGCCGGGACAGCCGCCGAGAACCCTCGCCGATGCGGTATGGAAACCGTTCAAGGACATCATCAGCCAGAAAGGTGCGTGGGGATTTCTGCTGTTGGTGCTGCTCTACAAGGCCGGCGATGCCTTCGCCTTGAGTCTGTACAGCGCCTTCATGATCAAGGGTGTGGGATTTTCGCTCGATCAATTGAGCATCGCCGGCAAAGCCAACATGACGGTCTCCACCATCATCGGCGTGACCCTGGGCGGATGGATCTACATGCGCTGGGGCATGTTCCGCTCACTGCTGGTGTTCGGCATCGCTCAATCGCTCACCAATTTGCTGTACACCGTGCTGGCCTTGTCCGGCAAGAAACTTTGGCTGATGGCGCTCGCCACCACGATCGATACCGGGATCGGCGGCATGGGCCAGGCGGCATATGTGGGATTTCTGATGTCGCTGTGCAGCTCGAGCTTCAGCGCCACGCAGTACGCGCTGCTTTCCGCGATGGCATCCGTTCCACGCAACATCACCGGCGCCGTTGCCGGCACCCTGGTCTCCGCCATCGGCTGGCCGAAATTTTTTGTCGTGACCTGCCTTACGGCAGTGCCGGGTCTGGTGCTGTTGGTGATCTTGCGCAGGCCGATGAAGGAACTCGCGGCGCGCGAAACGGCGGACAGGAAGCGCTAGCGGCGCATCGATCGGTCATGCGGATTGGACCAGGCGGTTCTAGCGTTGTCCTCGAACTCGCGTCCCAAATCCTCCGCCTCCACATCAATGGCGCCCGACCAGTCTTCCGGGGCATCGGCGGCTTCGATCAGGTTGTCCCAAAGATGTTCATTCCATGATTCGAAATCCATTTCAGCCACGGTGCCGTCGAAGTATTGAATCTCGATGGTTTGATCTTGAGCGTCGATGGCGACGACTTCAAAGAGCTCATTGGTACCGCCCCGATACCATTCGCCTACGATCGGCCTGATAACATTCATCGGCTTCTCCGTCTGCTATGCTCCCTTCCATTCAACTCCCAATGAGCCATTCGCGCAATATGTAATTTTTGCGCGCAGCAACAATAATGATCGAACAGCTCATCAAATTTTTTGTGGTTTTCTTCGTGGTGGTCGAACCCATTTCATTGGTTCCCCTGTTTGCGGGTCTGACTCAAGGCGCGAGCGCACGCTACAAGAAAAAAATGGCCGGCAAATCCGCGGCGGTCGCACTCATCATTTGCGTGCTGTTCGCGCTGGTCGGCGCAAGATTTTTGGATGTCATGGGAATTTCCCTGAGTTCTTTCCGCATCGCCGGCGGCACACTGCTGTTCTTGATCGCGTTGGAAATGGTGTTCGCGCGCACCTCGGGCACGAAGTCGACGACCACCGAAAAAGAAGAAGCCAAGACGCGCGACGACATTTCCGTGTTTCCGCTGGCGTTCCCCTTCATCGCAGGCCCCGGGGCGCTCGCCACCATCTTGCTGACATCCGGCGAGCTGTGGGGCAAGCCGCTGCAGTTCGCCGCGTTCTTGGGCGTGGTGTTCATTGTCATGCTGGTTTGCTGGGCGATGATGCTGGCGACGCCGCGGCTGATGAAGGTGTTCGGGGTCACGGGCGCCAATGTCATGAGCCGCTTGTCCGGCGTCATTCTTGCCGCGCTCGCGGTGCAATTCATCGTGGAAGGAATTCGCGGCGCGTTCCTATCGTCTTGAGTAAGCCAAGTCCCACACGCCGTGACCCAAGCGTTCGCCGCGCCGCTCGAAGCGCGTGGCCGGCCTAAAAGCCGGTCGCGGCACGAACGTCGAATCCGCGCTTAAAGTCAGCAGCACCGGACTCCCGTTGCACACCGCCAACATCTGTTCCGCGTAGTCCTGCCAGTCGGTCGCCAGCCGCAAAATCCCGCCGCTGCGCAGCTTGGTTGCGGCGAGCGTCACGAAGGAGGCCTCGATCAGCCGCCGTTTGCGGTGGCGCTTCTTGTGCCAGGGGTCAGGAAAGAACACCAGAATTTCATCGAAGCTCTCGTCCGCAATATGTTCGCGAAGCACATCGACCGCATCGTTGCAGATGATGCGCAGATTCTTGAGTGCCCCCTGCTGGGCGCGCAGCAAGAGCCGTCCCACCCCCGCTCGGTGCACCTCGACGCCTAGGTAGTCGATGTCGGGATTGGCCTCCGCCAGGGCCCCAATCACTTCCCCGGCCCCAAAGCCGATTTCCAGGCAGCGTGGTGCCGCACGCCCGAAGACCGCCGTGAGATCGAGCTGCCTTTCCGCAGGGTCGATGCCGAAGGCGGGCCATACCTCGCCGAGCGCACGCTCCTGCGCCGGCGTGGTACGGCCGGCCCTCAAAACAAAGCTGCGAATGCGCCGTGGGATGTGCATGGCTGCGAAGTGTGCCTGATATCATTGAGCGATGCGCAATACCCTCTTGCCCGTTGCTGCCGCCCTGTTGGTGCTCACGGGCTGCGCCGGGTTGCCACGGCATGTGCAGAAGACGCCATCGACGGCGTTTCAGCACCCCGAGACCACGACCCTCGGCCGAATCGTGGCCGAGGATGAGACCGGCAGGAATCTTTCCGGTATCCGCATTTTGTCCACGGGCGAAGAAGCGTTTGCCAGTCTCATCACGTTGGCCGACCATGCGGAACGCACGCTCGACATCCAGTACTACATCATTCATGAGGACGAATCCACCCGGACGTTGCTGCATCATGTGCGGCTTGCGGCGGACCGCGGCGTGCGCGTGCGCGTGCTGGTCGATGATCTGAATACAGCCGGTGAAGACCGGCGTTTCATGCACCTAAGCTCGCACGCCAACATCGAAGTGCGGGTGTTCAACCCGTTCACCGCCGGGCGGTTCTCCAACTGGACGCGCTTCATCGCCTCGGCCACGGACATCCGGCGCATCAATCACCGCATGCACAACAAGTTGTTCGTCGCGGACAATGCACTCGCCATTACCGGCGGACGCAACCTCGGCGATGCCTACTTCACTTTGGATCCGCGCAGCAACTTCATCGATTTGGACGTGGTCGCGGCCGGACCGATCGTGCCCGCCCTATCGGCGTCGTTCGATGAGTTCTGGAACAGCAAGTACGCCATTCCCATCGCCACGGTCGCTTCCTCGGTCGAGGCCGAGACCAACTCGGCGCCGCCGGTGGAAGCGGAAATTTCGGCGAGCGGGAATTGGCTCGAGCACGAGGTGGAGGCGCACAAGCTTAAACTGCTGTGGGTGCCGGCTACCGTGCTCGCGGATCAGCCGGCCAAGATCGCCAGCGAGGCCGCGCCCGATGTCGAGGTCACGATCGCCAACGACATCAGCACGCTGATGAGCACGGCGGATCAAGAACTCATCATCATATCTCCATATTTTGTGCCGGGCACCGAGGGTGTTGCGTTGATCCGTCAGCTGATAAGCCGCGGCGTACGCGTTCGGATCTTGACCAATTCGCTGGCGTCGACCGATTCGCCGCTGGTGGACATCGGCTATGCGCGCTACCGCGTGCCGCTGCTCAAACTCGGCGTCGATCTGCGCGAGATGCGTCCAAAGCTTGGGCAGAAGCGCGCCCGCTTTCACCCGTTCCGCAGCTCCAATGCCAGCTTGCACGCGAAGGCGCTGGTGATCGATCAAAAGATCGTGTTCATCGGTTCATTGAACATGGACGAGCGTTCCGCAAGGAACAACAGCGAGCTGGGTCTGATCATCAGCAGCGTCGAGATCGCGCACGAAGTCACGGGACTGCTGGACGATATCAGCACCGACGGCAGCTACAAGCTGCAATTGGATCAGCACGGCCGCGTGGAGTGGGTGAGCGGCGATGCTGGATCGCAGAAAATCTGGCATACGGATCCGGGCACCAGCCGAACCGAGCGGCTATGGCTCAAGCTGCTCTCGCCATTCGCGCCGGACGATTTGCTCTAGCGCTTCAGTTCGAAATTCGCAAGGTGCTCAAGTATTCCTTTACCTTGGCGCGAAAACCCTCGCTGCTGGTCACAATCGCGCCGCCCGCCATGACCAGAATGAAGTCGCCGCGCAACGTGCGGTTCACTTCCTTGACGTAATTCAAATTCACCAGGCAGGAGCGGCTGATGCGCAGCATCGGTTGCGAGCGCAGCGCAGCTTCGGCCTGCTGCAGCGTGCTGCGCGCGTGGAAATTATCCTTGCCGACGCGGATCACCACGTAGTTGCGGTCTGCCTCGAGCATTTCGACCTGGGTGACGTCGAGCACGTGCAGGTGGCCGCCGAACTCCGCCAGCAGGCGCGGTTTCTCCTCGCTCGCCGTCCGGGCACCGCGCTCGAGTTGCGCAAGCAGCCCGGCCAGCAGCGTCTGGCGTTCGTCGGCGCCCGAATTCAAGTGGCGCGGCCTGACCCGCGCGAGCGTCTTGCGAAAGCGCTCCTGATCGAAGGGCTTGAGCAAATAATCCACGGCGCACACTTCGAAGGCCTCGAGCGCATAGGTGTCGTAAGCCGTGACGAAGACCAGGGATGGCAACTGCGAGGGTTCCAGGGCACGCGCCAGGTCGATGCCGTTCAACGGGTCCATCTGGATGTCCAGAAACAAGATCTGCGGCTTCTGCAGACGAACCGCCGCCAGCGCGCTGTTGGCGTCGCCGTGTTCGCCCACCACGCGCAAATCTCTTTCTGCTTCGCAGAACTCCCGCAAGGTGCGGCGTCCCGCCGCCTCGTCGTCCACGATGATGACATCCATCATGCGCCCAGCAGGGTCGTCGCCTGCAATTTGCCGCCGGCGTGCGCCTCCCGCGCGATCGGTGGCGATTCGCGTATCGCCGGCATGGAAATCTCGCTGATCCATTCGCTGCCGCGCGCGCCGGCCATGAGCGCCGCGCGGCCCTCGAACTGCACGGCCATGCGCTCGCGCACATTCCTAAGGCCGATGCCGTCGGCGCCCGCGGCACGCTCGGCCGACACCGTGTTGGTGACGCGCAGCAGCAAGGTCTCATTCACCAGACGCACCGAGACGCTCACGATCACCGTGCCTTGATGGCCCGCGAGGCCGTGAACAACGGCGTTTTCGATCAAGGGCTGCAGAATCAAGCTCGGAACCCACACCGCGGGGACTTCGGCCGGACTCGGCAGCTGTACGGTCAGCCGATCGGTGAAGCGCTTTTGCTGCAATTCCAGATAGAGCTTGGCAAAATGCAGTTCGTCGGCGAGGCGCGAAAAATCGCGCTCGCCGGCATTGAGCAGGCGGCGCAGCAGATCGGCGAGCTGCACCACCATGGACTGCGCCGCCTTCGGATCCCATTCGATGTGTCCACGGATGGTGTGCAGCAGATTAAACAAGGTGTGCGGCGAGAGCTGCATGCGCAGCGCCGCCAGGCGGGCTGCGCTCCACTCGCGCTCCAAGGCGGCGAGCCGCAGCTCGGAATCGCGGAAACGCGTGTACAGCGCCAAGCCGGTGACCAAGGCCAAACCGAAACCATAGGAAGGCAGGAAGCTGACGAAGCTGGCGAGCCACAGTGTCACCCAGAATGGATCGCTCCATGCGCTCACCACGTGCGAGAGCGCTGTTCCATGCGATTGATCGGTGGCCATGATGACTTCGGAAAGGATCATGACCGGATAGGCCATCGCCGAGAAAACCGCGCCTAGAATGATTTGCAGCGGCAGCGCGATCAGGATCGGACGCCATTGAACTTTGAGCGACGCCCAAAACGACACCAGCAGCATGGGCAGCAGCAGGAGGTGCTGTAAAAGCCGAGTGTCCCAGCTGGCAAACACCATGACGTTGGTCACGCGTGCAATGCCCGCGCTCATGCTGTAACCGTACAAGACGTTCGATACGGTCACATACACCCAGAAGAGGCAGACGATCACCAAGAACTGCAGCTGGTTCAGGCCTCCGGCAAAGCGTTGCGAAGAATGAGCTGGACCCAGTTCCATCATGGCTCAAGCCTACCCCACGGCCCGAGCGCCTGACACCCCCTGTCGAGGAGCTGAGGGGTGGCCGCGGGACGAAACCGTCGCAATTCGGGACGAACTCGACACCCGCCCGCATACCTTTAGCCGCCTGGGAGCGTCTTATGTAGGTGCTTCATTGATTCACCGAAGGAGAGATGCCATGACTCGAATAACTACTAGCATGCTGCTGCTCGGGGGCCTTGCCGCCCTCGCCGGCGCGGGTGCGGCGGGAGCTGCACCCGCGGTCTTGGATGTGAACGAGACGGTCGTGCACTTCAGGAGCGATACGCTGGCGACCGAGAGCGGAACACGCACCCTGTATCGCCAGCTCGCGCAAGCCGCCGAAAGGGTCTGTCCCGTTTCGACCAATACCCGCATCGTGAATGCACGAGTGCAGAGGTGCCGGCAGGAGGCCCTGACCGCGGCGGTTAACAAAATCCACAATCAACGGCTTGCCGAGCTGCACGCCGCCGCCACGTCGAAATCGGGTTGAAGGCGTGAAGATTTAGCGGCCAGCCGCAGGATCCACTCGCACGGTGCGCTGCACCACCGTGACGTCGCCATCCTGCGAGCTGGTCGCATTCTGCGGCCGCGCTCGCCGCAGAGCCTGGCCATCCGGCAGATCCTCGGGCAGTCCATAGCTTTCGTCGAATACCTGCACCGTGAACGGTGCCGCCGCCGTATCGATTCCAAATTTCAATCCCGCCTCAGTCAAGCCCGGTGCCCGAAAAATGGTCGCGCCGTTGCGCAGCTTGTGCAGCTTGGCATGCAGCGGGCCCGATGCAGTGCTGATCACGATGTCGGAAATGGCAGCCTCCGCCGGAAATATCATGAAAGCCGCGGGCGCACCGCGCGGCGACTGCAGCAGCAGTTCGACATGGGACTTCGAGGCGCCGGGCGCCGCGGAAATTTGCTGCAACTCCGGCGCTGCCAGCTTCGTAGCCGGCGCCGGCGCAAAAAATCCATCGAGAGGATAACCAGCGAATCGCTCGCGCGGTTTCGGATCGAAGTGCACCGCTTCCGCCATGGCGCGCGGCAGATGCAGCGCGGCCGCTTGCGTCCACCAGTGCGCCTTCCCCGATTCGGCATCGACCCAATATTCGACGTTTACGCGCTGCGGCCAGCCGGCCGAATACGTCGGCAACAGCACGGTGATGCAAATTCCGCCGAATGTCGCCACGGCCGCGAGCAGCGCCACGCGTTGATGCGCCGCCCGTGTCGCGTTGCAGAGCAGCGGCAGCAAAAAGACGGCGCTCAGACACAGGGAAACGGCACCGACCGGCCACGCGAGTGTTCCGATAGCCGAATACAGCATCAGCAGCAGCGGCAAGAGCAAGGCAAGAAGGACGAGGCCTGGGGCCAGCGCGGCAAAATCGGCACTGCCCGAACTCGGCGCGCGGCCCCGAACGATGGCCCAGAGACAGGGCAGAGTGGCGAGCGGGGCAGCCAGGGCTGCGAACAGCACGACGTAGTCAGCGGCCGGCAGAATTGCGGCCGTTACGCCGGATATCAGCCCGACGAGCATTGCGCCGCCGCACCAAAAGCCCCAGAAGCCTGCGCGGCGACCGAGCCACGCAGCGATCGCAGCCGTGGTCAGCAGTGTCAACGCCGCGAATGCAATGTGCATCGCGAGAGGATGGGCGATCCACGGCGGCGCTTGCATCGGCGGTAGCCTGCCTAAGAACCGCAGCAGCGCGAGCACACCGAAGCTGAGTATCCCGCCCAAGAGAACATTGATGATCGCGCCGAGAAATCCATACGCGGCCTGGGCCAAGCTCAAGTATCTCCTGCGAACCAGCAGCGCAGTTACCGCCGACAACAGCACCAGGGCGGCAAGCGCCGCCGGCAGCACCCAGTTCAAAGGCCAGACGATCACGGTGCGCGCCAAAACATCGAAGAACATGGAGTCCGATGCGGCTTGGTTGAGTTCCGGCGAGCGGGCCAGTGCCAACAGCGCGCTCAACGCATTCGCACCCTGATGCTGCATGGTGCTCGCGGAAGAATTTTCCCAGGTATCCAAAGGCGTGTGGTAATGGCCGACGTCGCCTATGAACGCCAAATTGAATCCCTGATACGCGGCGGCCTTGAAGGCGGTGAAATCGGTATTGTTGGGGAGCGTCTTGTAGATCACGTAGGACATGGAGTTGGTGATCGGCTCGAGTGTGGCCTTACCGTACAGACGCATGAGCCAGTCGTTGGCCGATCCTGTTTCGAACATGGAACTGGGCCCGGAGACTCCTCGCGAGTCCATGTTGACGGCAGCCTTGACCTGCTTGGCCAAGCGATGCTCGCGCGTAAACAAATAAGCGCCCAACAATCCGGCCTCCTCGCCGTCGGTCACCAGCAACACCACAGGGTGTTGCGGCGCCGGGATTGCCGTGAGCACGCGCGCAATCTCGAGCAGATTCGCCACCCCGACACCGTCATCCGAGGCACCAGGGCCGGCGGGCACCGAGTCATAGTGCGCGACCAGCATCACCGCGTCCTTAGCCGCGGCCTCGCCGCGCGTCGCGATGATGTTGGTGGGCGTGCCGCAGGTCGCAAAATCGTTGCAGGCGATTCCCGTCTGCAACTCCGTGGTGTAGCCAAGCTCGGTCAGGCGCTTCACGATCCGATCGCGCATCACCGCATCGGCGGCGCTTCCCAGGGGGTGCGGTATGCCATCCCCGACCAACTTTTTGAGAATCTCTCGCGCCCGGATACCGGAAAACTCCGCGGACGGCGCATCGGCGGGGAGCGGCGCCGGTGTGCGGTAAGCGGCAAGCGTCACCGCCAACAGCAGCGCCACACCCAAGCAGGCAATGATGAGTCCGCGATCCCTTCCCATCGCCGTGCCTATCCCCGTGTTGGTTGCGTTGCCCGGTGGCGTTTGATGCCGTCTAGAATTTCGGTGTGAGCAACCTCGACGCCGGACCAACCCAATACCTTGACCCACTTGCCGGCTTCAAGATCCTTGTAGTGCTCGAAGAAATGCTGGATCTGCTTCAGGCGGACCTCCGGCACATCTTCGATGCTTTTCCAGTGCGTGAAGAGCGGACAGATGCGATCGGTGGGGACGGCCAACACCTTGGCATCGCCTCCCGATTCATCCTCCATGCGCAGCACCCCCAAAGCGCGGCAGCGCACCACCACGCCCGGCAGCAGCGGAAATGGCGTATGCACCAGGACATCGACCGGGTCGTCATCGTCGCCGATGGTCATGGGTACGTAGCCGTAGTTCAAAGGATAATGCATGGCGGTCATCATGAAACGGTCGACGAATAGTGCGCCGGAGTGCTTGTCGATCTCGTACTTCACGGGCTCAGACGCCTGAGGAATCTCTATGATGACGTTGAATTCCTGCGGCACGTGCTGCCCGGGCGTCACATCATGAATGCTCATCTTCTTTGATCCTAGTGCAGCAGTTCGCTGCAACATACGCGGATCCGAAGGCCGGGACTAGGCCCTAATGGATCGCGATCGAATGCGGCTGGATGCCAACCGCGAAAGGCGAGCCGGGGACGGGCGTGAGCGTGCCGCCGGCGCTCAATGTATAGGCCGAGACGTCGTTCGAGTCGTAATTCACGGCATACAGAAACGTGCCGGATGGATCGATCGCCACCGCGATGGGCAAGAGACCGGCGGTTGTCCCGGACGAGGCCGTCAGAACGCCGGTTGCCGGCGAGATGTTGAATGTGGCGACTTGATTCGCGGCCTCGGTATTGGCCGCGAACACATAGCTCCCGCTCGGATCGACGGCGAGTGCTTCCGGACTTCCCCCCGCAACAAGGGGTGAACCTGCGATGGCGGTCAAGACACCGGTGGTCGCGTCCAGCGCGTAGGAAGCAATGCTTTGCGCCGAATTGTCGGCCACGAATGCGAAAGAGTTCGTGGAATCGATGGCAATCGACAGCGGCGCCGTACCGGCGCCGGTGCCGAACGGCGATCCGGCTACCGTGCTCAACATGCCGTTCGCCTGATCGATCAACAACACGGAGAGCGAATTGCCGCTGAAATTTGCCACGAAGAGAAAATTGCCGTTGGGATCGATGGCCAACGCGGCCGGCCCCTGTCCCACGGTAAACGGCGAGCCGGGCACTGCGGTCAACGTGCCGTTGCTGATGAGGAAGGCGGAGACGTTATTGGAGTTTAGATTGGCGACATAGAGGTAATGATCCGTGGGGTCGACGATCACCGCATTGGGACCGGTCCCTGTCGCAACCGGCGCGCTCACTGCCGTCAACGCGCCGCTCGTCGCATTGATCGAATAGGATGAAACCGTATTCGAGCCGCTGTTCGCGGCGTACAAGAATTGTCCGTTCGGGTCGACGACGAGCGCGGTGGGTGTCGCGCCGTTCAAAGCGAACGGCGATCCGCCCAAGGGGACGAGCGCGCCGCTCGAGGGATCGATGCCGAAACCGGAGATCGAATTCGACTGCCGATTGGCGACGTAGGCAAAGCGCCCGACTTGCGTGCAGGAAACAATGACGTTGGTGACGCTGCTCTTGTTGATGGTGCCCGAGCCGCTGTGCACCGTGCAGGTTTGCGACGGATTGGAAGGCTGCGTCTCGACGGTGACGGCATAGGCGGCGTTGTTCGCGAGATGCGTACCGAAAACGAAAGTGCCGCTGCCGTTGAAGCTCAAACTGTCGCCGCCGTTGAGCTCGAGCACGAGCCCGGGTCCGGCCAAGCCGGTCACGGTGCCGCCCACTGTGTATTTGGCGCCGCCCGTGATTGGACAGCCGCACAGCGCGAATCCTGCGGTGCAGAGCGCCGCCATGGCCGGTATTTTCAAGATACTCTCCGGAAAATCTTGCTAGTTCCTACTGCGACAACCGCACCGCGAATTCAAGCGCTATTTTTAACGAAAGTCGCGTGAAGAAATGTGTAGTTTAACGACACCGCGCCATGGGCCGTCCGCGGCCGGTCATTGTAAGCTGCGGGAGCGTTTGCGTTCACGTGGCTTTTGGCGAAGGCTTTCGTCACAACTGTGATCATCGGCGCAAAATCCATGCAGCGATTGCGGGACAATATTCGACCCGGCCAAGCCTCCGGTGAAGGAGCGAGCCTTTAGGTGAAGGCCGATGTCGCCGATGCCCGACAAACGCAGCTCGAGGGAGCCGTTGCAGTGAACCTAAAGAGGTAGCGCCGCTCCAATGATGCAGAGGATACACATGCCACTATTGCGCTCGGATGAATTCAAACATGCCGCGCTCGCCGCCGCGCTCGCCGCCGCGGTCCTTGCCGCGGCTTTGAGCCCGCGCATGGCGTCCGCGACCTTGGGTGAACCGGAGGTCACGGTTCAGAACGATGTGGCGCGCGCGCACGCCACGATCAAATTCTCGCAGGATCGAACAAATTACCGCGTGCACGAAATTACGCTGCCCTCGGGTACCTCCATGCGCGAGTTCGTCGCGCCGAGCGGTGTGGTCTTCGCGGTAACCTGGACCGGGCCGACCCACCCTGACCTGCGGCAAGCACTGGGCCAGTATTTTCAGCCTCTCCTGTCCGCTCCTAGAGCAAAATTTGCGGACCGAAGGCATTTGCAGATTCAACAAGGCGATTTGGTCGTACAGGTGGGCGGCCATATGCGCGCTCTTTCCGGGCGAGCCTATTTGCTGAGCGTCGTTCCGAGCGGGGTCGACATCGGAGATTTGCACTAATGGCTGCGGTGCACGCTGTTAAGTTAGGACTGTGCGCTGTTCTGTGCGTGACGGCGAGTGCTTGCGGCGGCGGCGGCGGAGGCGCGGGTAGCGGTAGCGGAGGCGCGGGTAGCGGCGGCGGCGGCACGCCCGGGAACGTGGCGAGCGTCATTCTCGATCAGGGCCCCAACAACGCCAGCGTCAACACGCTTTTCGCTTCCGTTACCGTGTGCGTTCCGGGCAGCACCAGCAGCTGCCAGACCATCGATCACATTCAGGTGGACACCGGCTCCTACGGACTGCGCATCCTCGCGCCGGTATTGACCAGCGCTTTGAACGCTGCATTGCCCGTGGAGATGCTCTCCAATGGGAAATCGGTGGCCGAATGCACCCAGTTCGTCGACGGCTTCGCGTGGGGGCCCATCGTCACGGCCGACGTACAAATTGCCGGTGAATCTGCGAAGTCGGTGCCCGTGCAGCTGATCGGCGATTCGCGCTATTCGAGTGTGCCGTCGGATTGTTCGAGCACCGGCCCATCCGAGGATACCGTCGCATTGTTCGGCGCAAACGGCATCTTAGGGATAGGGCCGTTCGAGATCGACCAGCCGGGCTGTGCCAATGCGCCGATTGCCGCATGCTACTACGCGTGTGCCACCGCCACCTCGTGCGCCAGCAGCGCGGTGCCGACCGCCATGCTGGTACCCAACCCGGTGACGCGCTTCGCCACGGATAACAACGGCGCCATCCTCGAGCTGCCGAGCGTGCCCTCCCCGGCGCTCACCGTCACCGGCTCGCTCATCTTCGGCATCGATACGCAAACGAACAATGCATCCGGCACGCAGACCGTGTTGACGGTCGATCAGAATGCCGAGTTGCTGATGACCTTCAATGGCCAGAATTTGGCAAACAGCTTCATCGACAGCGGCTCGAACGGCATTTATTTCAACGACACCGGCATTGCGAAGTGCACGGCCATGAATCTCGGGGACTTTTATTGTCCCGTGAACACGCTGACTCTGCCGCTCAGCATGCAAGGCATGAACGGGGTCATGGCAAACAATCTAACTTTCGATGTCGGCAACGCACAAGCCATGCTGACGGCCAATCCGACGTTCAACGTGTTTCCGCAACTCGCCGGCACCAATCCTAATCAGGGCAGCTTCGATTACGGACTGGCATTTTTTTACGGTAAACGCGTGGCGATCGCCGTGGAAGACAAAGTCACCACCGCCGGAACGGGGCCCTACATCGCCTTCTAAGGCCCGCGCCGGACGCGGCTATCCTTCGTCTTAACAGGCAGGATAGACTCCCTCTTAAATGAACCCTACGGCGTCTTCCACCGCGGCCGGCACCGGCAGTCTGCAACTCGAATATTGGTCTTCGGAGGAAGTAGGGTCCCAGCCGGCATCCTGGTGGCAGGGCGTGCTGGGCATCGTTGGATTCAAGAAGCCGCCGAGCCTCGAACGGGCTCGGATTCCGACGGCCGCCAGCATGATTCCCTCGTTGACCGGAGGCGATACGTGCGAAGTATGGCGCGTCGCCGACCCGGACGTTCATTTGACGAGCGGAACCAAGCAAACCCGCCTGCACTATCGCTACTGCGATGACCTGCTTTTCGGTTCCCTGACTCTTGCGGAGCACAGCATCGATGCGCGCAGTGAGGCGGGAGCGCTGCTGCGCGCAACGGAAATCGCCTATCAAGAAGTGTTCGACGTGCTCACTGAAACCGAGCATCCGCACTTGATCCGCATCTGGAACTATTTGCCACAGATCAATGCACAGAGCGGCGGCGATGAGCGCTACCGGCATTTCAATTCGGCGCGGCAAACGGCGTTTCGCAAATCGGGGCTCGCGGTCATGGGCACCGTGCCCGCCGCCAGCGCGCTGGGCTCGCCGGCCGGCAGTCCGCTTTGCATCTACTTTTTGGCGGCGCGGCGGCCACCGAAGATGATCGAGAACCCGCGGCAGACCAGCGCCTATCACTATCCGCCGAAATATGGGCGCCACAGTCCGATTTTTTCGCGCGCGTGCATCTGGGGCGAATCGGAGAACTGTAAATTATTCGTATCCGGCACCGCCAGCATCGTCGGACATGAAACCATTCATCGTGGCGATGTGATCGCGCAGACTCGCGAGACCTTGGTCAACATCGGTGCATTGCTGGCGGAAGCCAATCTCATCGTCGGTTCGGCGCGCTATTCCTTGGACGCGCTGCAGCTCAAGGTGTACGTGCGCAGACCCGCGGATCTGGCGGCGATCAAGGCAACTCTGTCCGCGCGCACCGCGGCCTCGACCCTGTACCTCAATGCCGATATCTGCCGCGAGGACCTGCTGGTCGAAATCGAAGCCGTCGGTTAGCGCGTCGGCTAGGGTTTGTAGGGGAAGGCCTTGTTCGGATATGGCGGCCGCGCAGGTACCGGGCGCGGATCGGCGGCAATTTGCTGTTTCAACAGGTCCACTGCCGCCTTGAGCTGCGCATCGGAGCCTGTGAAAGTGCCGTGCGGAAGATTGTCGATGACGATGTCGGGCTCGACGCCGCGGCCCTCGATCAGCCATTTGCCTTCCGGCCCGTAGACACCCAGTTCCGCGGCGGTGGCGATCCCGCCGTCGGCTTCGAAGTTGCTGCTGCTCAACCAGATCTCTCCGCCCCAGGTCCGCACGCCGATGGTTTTACCGAGCTTGAAGCGATGAAATCCTTCCGTGAACGCTTCGCCGTCGGAGGCCGTTTCCTGATCGCAGAGCACGACCATGTGGCCGCGGAACGCGTATTGCATGTTCCATTCGGAATCGCCGACGCGTGGTTGCCAATAAAACCACGCTTGACGCAGCAGCTTCTCCAGCAGCCAGGAATCGATGTTGCCGCCGTGGTTATGGCGAACGTCGATGATCAGGCCCTGACGTTTGTAAATGGGGTAGTACTCGCGCGCCCACTGATCGATGTCCTCCGCACCCATGGCGCGCAGATGCACATAACCTATCTGTCCATTGGATTCCGCATCGACTTTTAAACGCCGGGTATATTCCCACTCCGAATAGCGCAGGTTCGCCTCGTCCGCGGCTTTGATGGGCATCGCCAGAACATCGCGCGTTTCGCCTGCCGGGGATTTGACGCGCAACAACACTTGCGTGCCGGCCTTGCCGCGCAGCAGCGCTCGCTCGTCGGGGGCGCTGAGCGCACTTTCGCCGTTGATGCTGACGATCACTTCGCCATCTTCGACCCGCGACTCCGGGCGGCTCAATGGCGGGGCGTTATTCGGCAAGTCCGGATCGTGCACGTACACATGTTCGACCACGAAACCGCCGGCCTTCTCATCGCGCCTGAAGCGGGCGCCGAGCGCCGCCAAGCCGATCTGGTCCGGCGGCTTGCGAATATCGCCGCCCCGCACAAAGATGTGCAATGCCGACAGCTCGCTGACCATTTGCGCGATCACATCATTTAACTCTTCGCGATCGGAGACGCGATCGACCAGCGGCAGGTAGCGTGCACGCATCGCGTTCCAGTCCACGCCTTGCATGTTGCGATCGTAGAAGTAATCCCGTTCCAGCCGCCACGCGTCGCTGAAGATGCCGCGGAAGTCGGCGCGTGGATTGGTGAAGAATGACCATGCGGACAAGTTGACGGTCGCTTTTTCCAACGCCTTCGGATCGTTGAATGCAACGGGGCCCGCGCTCGAGTCGACGATGTAGAAATTGCGCGCCTTGGCGACCAAGAGCTTTTTGCGGTCGAGCGAAATTTCGTAATTCTTGATGTCGGACGCGATGGTCTCCGCTTCGTCGCCTTTGTTGTCTATTCCCAAACACTTCAGCGACAACTTGGGCGGCGCCTCGTCGGAGCCGTCCAGCCAGCAAAGGCGCTTGTCGGTGATCTGAAGAGCGTCGTAGTTGCCGGGCGGCGCCGGTATCTCTCTGAGACGCGCCTGCAGATTGGTGAAATCGATCTTAACGTCCTCAGGAACCCGCGGTCCTGATACGACCATGGATGCCTTGGACGGCGCCTTGCCGCCCGCGCGATGCTTGTCTTCAGTCGATGCATTGCCGTCGGCGGATTTTGCTTCGGCAGACTTCTCGTCATCCTTGGCAGGCGTGTCCGGATGCAACTCGTCCGCGGGCAGGAAGGGCGAGCGCAAGTTGGGCAGCAGGGCCAGCTCGTAGATTTTGACCGGGCGGTCAAAATGCGGTTCGGGTTGGCGCGCGCCCCACGGGGACGCGACGGTGGTCTTGAGCGAGCGGTCGGACAAAAAGTAGAGCCACTTGCCATCGCTGCTCCAGACCGGGCTGATGCTGTTGTATCGGTCGGAAGTGATGAACTGGATGGAGCCGTCGGCCGTGGCGAATACGCTTATTTGCAAGAACTGATTGGCCGCCGTCTGAGTAAAGGCGAGCCAGCGGCTGTCCGGCGACCAAGACAGATTGTCGAAGTCGCCGAATCGGGATTGAGCGATGCGCTTGTCTTGGCGGGTCCCGATATCGTAAATCCACAACTGCTGATCCTTGTCCCGATGCGCCAGCCATTTGCCGTCGGGAGAGGGCACACCGTCCCAACGCAATACTTTCGAGTCGTGTGTCCACTGTTGCGGCGCGCCGACGCCGTTGGCGGGATACTTCCAGAATTCGGTTTCGCCGGTCTCCGTCGACAGCGCAACCACGTTTTTCCCGTCGGGAAGGAAGCGCGCTTCGCGGTAGCGGACTCCCGGCTTAGCAGCGACCTTGATGATGCGGCCGTTCTTCGCCGGCAGGGTGAAGACTTCGCCGCGCGCCGTGAAAATCGCGCGCGACCCGTCCGCGGAGATGTGTACGCTGGTCAAATAGTTGAGCGGCGTCTTGACCCAGTGATCGCGCAACTGGTCAAAGTCGGACTCCGTTGAAATCGGAATGAGCTCCTCACGGCCGCTCTTCAGGTCCAGCGACCAGAGGTCCCCGCCGCACGCGTAAACGATGTGCCCGTCCGAGAGCGAAGCGCTGGCAATGTCGAATCCGCCCTGATGGCTTTCTTGACGCACGCCGCCGCCTTGAGCGTCCATGGAGTACACGTTCATCACGCCGTCGCGGTCGGATAAGAAATAAAGACGCTGATCCCAAAACATGGGATTGGTGGACGTGCCGGCCCAGTTAGCCGACAGCGGCACCGCTTCGCCGTGACCGTCGAAGCGCCACAGGGTTTCGTTGTACCCGCCTTGGTAGCGTTTGGTGAAGCTGGGTTGCTTGCGCCAACGCGTGAAGAAGAGACTACGGCCGTCAGAGGAATAGGCGGCTTCCGCTCCTTCGGCCAGCGGCACGATCTCGCGGCCGCCATGCTCATCGAGCAGCACGAGCTTCGGATCGGGCAGCGTCGAGAAGCGGTTGGTGCTCACCACGAGGCGTCCATCGGGCGCCCATGCGGCCGGCACCGAATCGCCGTTCCAGGTTCGTCTTTCGGGGATGCCGCCGGCGAGCGGCACCGTGTAGACCTCGCTCGGCCCTTCATATTGGCCGACGAACGCGACTAATCGTCCATCGCTCGAAATTCGCGCCAGGGATTCGACGCCGGAATTCGATGTGAGGCGCCGCGCCGTCCCGCCGCGAAGAGCAACCGTCCACAGATCGCCTTCGGACGTGAACACCACGGTGTCGGCGTGAACCGAAGGATAGCGGTAATAACCGCTACCGCCCGCGGAATCGCCCGCCGAAAGTGCGGCGGATGCGAAGCAGCAGAGGATGACGGCGGTGCTTGCCTGCATGGCATGGATGAACGGCATTTTGGATGGGTCTCCGTGAGTCTGTAATAGTTACACAAGGTGGCTCAGCCGGAAAGCATGGACGAATTGCAGAAATCTTGGTCACCGGTTCGCTTGGCGCGCCCGGATCTGGGGCGATCGCAACCGGCCACGGTAGTCAGCGGCGACTTCATCGGCCTCAACGGAATTTTAGGCCGTAACATCGTGCTACCGGTAAACTACAAGCTGTAGACGGTCCTCTTGTACTCTCCAGGAATGGGTGCCGAGGCCGTGCTCATTCCTTAATCTATTCGCTGAGAATCTACAAATGAAGCAACTCGAGAAAGGCAGCGCCAAATTTTATCGGTGGGCGGAAATACCGCGAGAGCCCATGAAGGGCGGCATCACCCGTCAACTGATCACCTCGGACCGCATGATGATCGCCCACGTGCGTCTCAAGAAGGGCGACGAGGTCCCCAGGCACTCGCACGAGAACGAGCAAATCACCTACATCCTCGAGGGGGCCCTGCATTTCTGGCTGGGGCCCGAGGGTGACCGGGAGCAGACGGTGCGCGCCGGCGAAGTGCTGGTCATCCCCTCGAATCTCGAGCACCGCGCGGTGGCTCTGGAAGAGACGCTCGACGTCGATGTCTTCAATCCGCCGCGGGAGGATTGGCTGAACGGCACGGACGCGTACCTGCGCCGTTGACGCCGATGCGGCTGTCTCGAGGCGGCAGGCGACAAACATAGGCTGGCGAACTGCGAGCCGAAGCCGCCGGCGCGTGCCCTGTCGCAGTCCATGAGAGGGTGCGGCGCTCGTCAGATCATGAGATGCGGCGGTACCCGTGCGTTGGCCGCGCGTTCGTAAGCTCTGGCGACTTGCAGCAGCAAACCATCTTGATTGCGCCGCGTTACCAACGTGATGCCGACCGGCAAACCGCTCACCAATCCTGCGGGAACCGTGAGGCTGGGGTAGCCCGCGATTGCGGCGGCGCCGGCGATTTGCGACGATCCGCCGCCGCGCCGATCCCCCCATACCGGATCGATCAGGTCGGCAGGACCATTGCTGGGACCCATCAGTACCTCGACGCCCTGCTGCCCGAGTAGCGTTGCCAGGCCCTCGATATCTGCGGTGCGCTGCAGAGCGGCGAGCGCCTTTTGATAGGCAGCATCGCTCAATGGACCCTTCGCCTCGGCCATCTCAAAAATTTCCTGGCCGAAGACGATCAGTTCCTGGTCTGCGTGCGCTCGGTTGAAGGCGATCAGATCGGCGAGGGTTTTGCAGTCCACCTGCGACGGATCGAGCGTCGCAAGGTATGCATTGATGGCATCCTTGAACTCGTAGAGCAATCCTTCGAATTCCGGCTCGCCCATCTCATCGAATGCCTTCGGGGGCTTCAAGTCCGTCAGCACCGCGCCTTCTTGCCCCAGCACGGCACGTGCGTCGGCGAACAGCCGTGCGGTATCCGGATGAGCGCCCTGCGGCACGGGCATGACGCCGATCCGCACCCCGCGCAAGCGAAACGATTCGATATCATTGCCATGGGAGCCGAAGCCGAGCGGCCGCTCGGCAATTACGCCGGCGAGTATCGCCGCATCTCCCACGGTGCGGCACATCGGGCCGGCGGTGTCCTGGCGCGGAGAGATCGGTACCACCCCTTTGCCGCTGACCACGCCGACGGTGGGCTTTAGACCCACCAGACCATTGATCGACGACGGTGAAAGGATGGAACCGTTGGTTTCCGTACCGATCGCGGCGGCACAGAAACTCGCGGCCGCCGCAACCCCCGAGCCGGCGCTGGAGCCGGATGGATTGCGCCTGGGATCGTAAGCGTTGCCCACTTGGCCGCCGATCCCGCTCCAGCCGCTGCAAGAATGCGTCGAGCGAAAATTCGCCCACTCGCTCAAGTTGGCCTTGGCCAAGATGATCGCGCCCGCGGCACGCAATCGGGCCGCGAGCGGAGCATCGGCGCTGCGAAAGGATTTGGCGAGCGCGTAGGACCCCGCTGTCGTGGCCATGGGATCCCGCGTCTCGATGTTATCTTTGACAATAATGGGGATGCCGTGCAGCGGCCCGCGCAATTTTCCTGATTTGCGTTCGGAATCAAGCGCCCGCGCGTCGTTGAGCGCATTGGGATTCAATGCGAGGACCGAGCGATACTCGGGTCCGTGGTGGTCGAAGCGGGCAATTCGCTTCAAATAAGCCGCTGTCAAGGCTTCGGAGGTCACGACGCCGGCACTCAAAGCTCGCTGCAGTGAGGCGATCGACTGCTCGGTTGGATCAAATGCAGGATCGGCGGCACGCAGCTCGCCGGCGGCGGCAACCAGCGAGAGCGCCCCCGCCGTTGTAAGAAAGCCTCGACGGTCCATGTATTCTCCCTTTTTCTGTTGGAAATCCGGTTCACTTCGCTGGGCGTGGCGTTCTCATCGCGGACAGCGACTCGAATTATTTTCGCCTGTTTTCTTTACACCACACTGCGAATTTGCTACTTATTCGTTGCCCGGCTATGAGGTATCTCATATATCGGGTTCGGCAATATAACGCTGCAGGGGATGAATACCAATGATTACGACTCGACTCGCTCGGTATCGGGTGCGGCGCGAAATGCTCGCGCTGCCGGTGCTTCTTGCATTTGGGATGAGCGCGCAAGCCCAGGTAACGCCGAAAGCGGCTGCGCCTGAAGACACGACCCTTCAGGAAGTGGTGGTCACGGGATCGCGCATCGCCCGCCCGGAATTCGACAACCTCGAGCCGACAACCTCGGTCGACTCGAAGACGTTCGACCAGCGCGGTTATCTCGATGTCGGCCAGGCGCTGAACGAGTTGCCGGCCTTCGGCGTGGCGCCAGGGGGCGCCGCCAATACACAGAACGGCTTCGGCGGTATCGCTCAAGTGTTCGTCGATTTGTACGGTTTGGGTTCGCAGCGCACCCTGACGCTGGTCAACGGCCGGCGCTTCGTGTCGCAGAGTTCTGCGAGCCTCTTCAACCCCAATGCCAACACCAACAATGGCGGCAACGGTCAACAGGTCGACCTCAGCGTCATTCCCACCAAGCTGATCGATCACGTCGAAGTGGTCTCGGTCGGCGGCGCGCCCATCTATGGCGCAGACGCGATCGCCGGCGTGGTCAATATCATCCTAAAGAAGGATTATCAGGGCCTCGATGCCGATGTTCAGGTCGGCGCATCGGGCCAAGGGGACGCGTGGACCTATCGGACCCGCATCCTGGGCGGTATGAATCTGCTCGACGGCCGTGCAAACATCACTGGCGTGGCTGAATTCAGCAAGACCGACGGTTTGGTCGGTACGCAGCGCCCAAATTTCGCCCAGGACTTGGGCTTTCTTGCGCCGGTGACGCCGGGCAAGTTCAACTCCGTCCTGACGCCGGCGAATTCCGTGCCCGAGGTGAGTTTCGGCGGCATTCCGTTGGTGGACGACCTTTTTCTCTCGCCGGGCGCTGGCCTTAACGCAAGCGACATTGGCGTGACCAATGCGGCCGGTCAAGCGCTGGCATTCGGACCGAGCGGTTCATTGATTCCCTACAACACGGGCACGGTCACGGGAAATCCGATTTTCAACAGCGGCGGCGACGGCTTACGGCTCTCTCAGGTCAGCAACCTTTTGTCACCGACTGAGCGCATCAACGTCGATACCTTGATGCACTTTCAGATTAACGACCATCTCAATGCCTTCGGCGAAGGCTATTTTTCCGAAACGCACGGCTGGACTTTGATTCAACAAAATAACTACAACACCAATCTGTTTGGCGGCGGCGGCACGCCCAACGGCAACTTCGTCGTCAGCATCAACAATCCGTTCCTGACCCCGGGCGATCGCGCTCTGATCCAGACGGCGCTGAACAATTATGCAGCGTCCTTGCCGTTCGGGCCCCCCATATTTCAGGGCGTCACTGCGGGCCCCGGACAGCCGGCGTCGTACCCCGCCTGGAATACCAGTCAATTCTACGTCTCGCGCACCAGCCTGGACCTCGAAGGCGGCCAGTCGACTGCTTCGCAAGTCGTTGCGCGCGGCGTGGTGGGTTTGAACGGCGACTTCTCGTGGGGTTCGAGAAACTTCAACTGGGAAGCCTCGGTTAACTATGGCACCTCCAGCAACACGCAAATCACGCCGTCTTTCGTGTTCCAGAACGTGGTCAATGCACTGAACTCCACGACCAACGCGGCGGGCCAGATTGTTTGCGCGGGCACGCCGGTGAACGGCCCGACGACGACGGCATCGAGCCAGTGCGCCCCGCTCAATATCTTCGGCAACGGATCGCCCAGCTTGGCCGCGCAGCAGTACGTCACGCACTTGGCAGAGGTTAATTCATTCAACACGCAGAGAGACACCAATGCCTTCATCAGCGGGGACATCCTGAAGGTGCCGGCCGGCGACTGGAAGTTTTCGGCCGGGTTTGAAAATCGCCGCGAGTCGGCGGACTTTGCGCCCGACAGCTTCTACCTCGATACTTTGGGCCAAACAAACATCGGAGCTGTGGCGGGCTCGTATGTTACCAACGAGGCGTATTTCGAGACCTTGTTTCCGATCTTCTCGCCCATGCAGGACATCCCCGGATTGGATCGCCTGGAACTGGAAGGTGCCGCGCGGCGTGTCGACAACTCGATCGCCGGCGACGCCACGACGTACACTTACGCGCTGCGCTGGTCGCCGGTCGAGGACGTGCAGTTCCGCGCCAATAAGACGAAATCGATTCGCGCGCCGTCGATCACGGAGTTGTTCCTGCCGCCGTCAACCAGTGGATCGTTCGCCAACGATCCTTGCGATAAGAATTTCGTGGGTCAGGGCCCGGTGCCGGCGACTCGCGCAGCGAACTGCGCACAATCGCTCGCGGGCATTCCCGGTGGTTACAACCCGGCGACTTTTGTCTCGAACGTCGTCAACGCGACAGCTCTCGGCACGACCTCGGGAAACACGGGTCTGCAGAGCGAAGTCGCATTCTCCAAGACATTCGGCGTAGTGCTGCGTCCGCGATTCTTGCCGAAATTCAATTTATCCGTGGACTACATCGATATCGCGCTCAAGGACGCCATCGAGTCATTGTCTTTGGTTGACAATCTCGATGCCTGTTACGACTCTCCTAATTTCCCGAACAATCCGTCCTGCACCGCATTCACGCGAAATGGGGCAGGTCAGATCACGGACTTCCATGCAGGCTTCGTCAATGCGGGATTGTTGGAATTCACGGGCATTCAAGCGGCATTGGACTACACCTTTGATCTGCCATGGGCATTGGGCAGCTTGGAGACCAGCGCGCACTACCTCGATACCCAAAGGCTGAAATCGCAGATTGCAACCGCAGCCCCTAACGATATTTCGGGCCAGATCGGTTACAGCAAAAATAAGGGGTCGATCGATCTTCTGTACGCAAACAAGGGATTTTCGTGGGATTGGCAGGGACTCTTCACCGGGCCGGCTCAGTTCAGCAATCAGAATACGCCGACTTCGCTGGATATCCTGGGCGTAGGTTCGTGGTGGCTCATCAATTCGACCATCGGCATGAAATTCACGCCGGCTTTTCAGGCTCGGTTTATCGTCAACAACGTGTTCAACAAGCAGCCACCGTTCCCGGCCCTTGCCGGTACGGGCGGCAACTTCGTGAACGCGACCACGACGTACTTCGAGGGAATTCTCGGACGCAACTTGGCACTCGAGGTGGACTACAAGTTCTTCTGAACCGTTAAACCGGGTCGGGTAGACCGGAAGGGCGCCGCGAGGCGCCCTTCCTTATCAGGCCTTTGATTTGCGCGACTCACCGCCAGGCGTAGAATCATCGGTACAGCGGGCGTCGTATAATGGTAATACCCAAGCTTCCCAAGCTTGAGCCGTGGGTTCGATTCCCATCGCCCGCTCCATTCTGAGACTACCTCAGACAACGCTGGACAAGTCGCCCAAGCCTAAAGCGCTGATTGCTTGGGGAGGTCTTGGGATTCGGAGTCGATTTCCAGCCCGGTTCGTTGTCTCAGATTGTCTTAGCTTGTCCGATCATTCGCACGCAGCGTCGCACACGGTCCTGCCTAAGAAACGAAACCGTTCCGATCGAGCTTCTCTCCTAGGAGGAGGGGCTCGGGGCATTCTCGACCGGCGCTGGCTTGGGTCCGGTGGCCTTTGTCTAGGTCGCCCGTGAATTTGGTCGGCGTTTGTCAATTTACAATCGGTACCGACAGCGCCACCGTGTAGTGCAGAATTGCTGGGCCGAATCTCGGGAGACGGGAGGCGGGAGTTCTATTACTACGGGGGTGCGGCGGATCGTTTCGGCCTCTTCTTATTGCCGCGTCAGATTGTGACATAGGCAACAGAAGTGCATCGCGATAAACGAGATATTAGACGTACCCGCACAGAATCGGCGATCGAAAGGATTCCCATGCGCGGCAGGCAACCTTGCAAGGAAGAAAAACGCATGCGCGGTTCATTCAAATTCGTCGGCGTGGCCGTCCTCTTCAGCGCTCTCGCAGCGTGCGGCGGGGGCAGCGGCGGCGGCACTCCACCAACTCAACCCGCACCCCCGTCGCAGTCCACACCGCCGTCCGAACCGGTACCGCCGTTGACGCTAGTTGCCAGCACTCCCGCCACCGGCGCGACCTCGGTGGCATGCGATGTTGTTCCGGTATTGGATTTCTCCGGAAATCTTGATTCGACCACTGTGGTGCCTGCGAACATCACGCTGGCGTCGGGTTCGATCAACCAGGACATCACACTATCCGTGTCTGACGCACAAGTGACAGTGACTCCCGCTCAGAAGCTCTTACCAGCGGTCTCTTACACGCTCACCGCCTCGACTGCGGTTAAGGGAAGCAAAGGCGAAGTGTTGGCGAGCTCCGCATCGATCACTTTTGGCTGCGATGGCCGCTGGCAAACCGCGGGTACGATCGATTCTGATGACATGGCCGATGCCGGGACGGTGAAAGTTGCCTTCGATACGAGCGGCGATGCAATCGCTGTTTGGGCGCAATCCGACGGCACCCACGAAACTATTTGGTCGAATCGTTACAAGCACGGAACCGGCTGGGGAACACCAGCCCAGGTTCAGACCTCCACCGAGGACTCCAATGCCCCGGCGATCATCATCGATTCGACCGGCAACGCGCTCGCAGTCTGGGACGGAACTCCCGACGGAGTGAACGTCTATATTTATGCGAGCCGCTACACCGCGGCGAGCGGATGGAGCGCTGAAGTACAGATATCCGGCCCGACCGCTCAAAGCGGGACCACGGATATTGCAGGCGACGCGAACGGCGACGCGGTGGCGCTCTGGGTCCAATTTGACGGCGCTCAAAACACGGCCTGGAGTGCCCATTACACAGTAGCGGGCGGCTGGAGCCCGTCCGTTGCGGTCGGCAATGGCGCTGGTGCCGCGCGCAGCAGCCGACTCGCGATGGACGCCGATGGCAACGTGCTGACCGTTTGGGCGCAATCCGACGGTACACGCAACAACATCTGGTCGAATCGATACGATGCCGTCACCGGCTGGGGTGCCGCCGCATTGATCGAGACGGACGACGCGGGTACCGCCGCATTCCCGCGAGTCAAGTTCGACTCACAGGGCAATGCCATCGCGGTGTGGTCTCAGTCCAATGGTACGGTGGCCACCGTCAGATCGAATCGCTATGTCGCGGGAGCCGGTTGGGGCAGCGCGATTCCCATTGAGAATGTTCACGCCGGTGATGCAGGTCTGGCGCGTCTCGCAGTCGATCCCAGCGGCGACGCCGTCGTGGTTTGGGAACAATCGGACGGCGCCCGCGTGGGCATTTGGTCAAATCGCTACTCCATAGGCTCGGGCTGGGGCACGGAAACAATGATCCAGCCCACTCCCGCTGGCGATGCAGCCGAACCGTGGGTGGATATCGACTCCCATGGCAATGCACTGACCGTGTGGACGCAATCCGACGGAACTCACACAACAATTTGGGGTAATCGCTATTTAGCCGGAACCGGCTGGGGAACGGCTGGGCCGATCGAGACGAATACAACGAGCGACGCCTCGACTGCGAGTGTGGTTATGGACGCGAATGGCGCCGCACTGGCCGTTTGGGAGCAAGTGGATGCGGGTCGCGACAATATCTGGGCCAATCGCTTCGATTTCTAAGCACGCCATCTCGTTTCGCGGACAAGCTCAATTCATCAGCAAACCGAGAGCTCGCTCGGCGCCTCGAACAGCTTGAGTCACGCCTGGATAGCAAGCTCACGGAGCATGACGAAGCCATCGCCGCGATCCTCCCGGCAATCCGCGAACTCATGCGGGCCACGAGACCCGCCGCGCCGCGGCATCGGGCCACACGCCGATCACTCGCAGTCGAGTACGCTTGCTATAACCAGCCTCCCGATATGAGAAAATGACTTGACCCGGCTTGGGCAGTGTCCCAATGGCCAGCATTGGCTGGCGTTGGCTCGATCCGGGCTCAACTGATCATGCGGGGGGAGCGCCGTGCACATAGGCGATTAGATCGGTTTCTCCCGAGCCTCCGGTCGCCCGGCGAGAAGTGGCGGACGCTTCTGCAGAGTCTCCTGAAAGCGGCGCAACCGCATGCGCCCTTGGCATTCATGCGGCTGCGCCTTTAGGGTTACTGCCTCACGGTCCAGAATGGGCAGCGAGGCTGCGCTTTGCCCGCCACCACGCGGCAGGCCTTGATGGTGCCAACGATGGCCGGCCCCGCCGGTCCCGCAGATGTGTCAAAAGCCGGCCCATTGGGGTTGGGCAGGTACTGCGTCAGCGTGAAAGTCCCGGTGTAGCTGTCGCCGTCCCTGGCCAGCACGAGTTTCTGCAGGATGTTCGCCGGGCCTGCGAACACGAACGCACTGTCCGGGTTATCGGGCGTGCCGTTGAGTGCAGCGTAGCCCGTCGGCGGACCGTCCGTCACCCAAGACAATCCCCAGTGGTTGATCTCGTAGGCGAACGGTCCGGTTTGCGCCCAGACGCCCGTGCAGAAGTTGCCCGTCACCGGCGCCCGC
>DATAVX010000013.1:0-16610 GCA_036267535.1 Steroidobacteraceae bacterium | reverse complement strand
AGGCGCCATTGCCCACGAAGTTGCGGTTTTTTAGAGCATCAGCGACCATGAATTCATCGCGCATTCTTGGGAGATGACTTTGAGACTTTCGATCAAGGCCGCGCTGTTTTCCGCGCTCACCGCATCCGCAACCCTGTGCCTGCAAGCCGGCGCGTATCAGGTATTCGTAAGCAATGAACGATCAGGCGATGTCACCGTGATCAACGGCGCCGACCGCAAGGTCGTCGCGACGATTCCCATGGGCAAGCGGCCGCGCGGCATCCACGCGAGTCGGGACGGCAAGTTCGTGTACGTCGCGCTGAGCGGCACGCCGATCAAGGAGCCGCCGCAGATTGACGCGCACGGCAATCCGGTGTTCGAGAAGAAGAAAGACGATGATGATGAAAATGCCGACAAAGCGGCGGACGGAATCGGCGTGATTAGTGTCGCGGCAAAGAAACTGACCGGCAAATTGCATGCGGGGTCGGATCCGGAAGAATTTGCGCTGAGCAAAGATGGACGCCGCATCTATATCTCCAATGAAGACACCAAGACGGCCAGCGTCATCAACATCGCCTCGGGGAAACTGGAGCACATTATTCCGGTGGGTCAGGAACCCGAGGGCGTGACGACGACGCCCGACGGCAAGCAGTTCTACGTGACGTGCGAGGCGGGCGGCGATATTTATGTGGTCGATACCGCTTCCTATTCGGCCGTAGCGCATTTCAAGGTGAATGGCCGGCCCCGCAGCGTGGCCTTCATGTCGAGCGGTGGAATTGGGTTCATTCCCTCAGAATCGGCCGGCGAGCTCGACATCATCGATGTGGCGAAAGCCGGTGTGCTGAAGACCATCGCGCTGCCAACGGGTTCGCGGCCCATGCGAGTCAAGCTATCGCCGGATGAAAAGCGCCTGTATGTCAGCAACGGCCGCGGCGGCACGATTTCCGTGTTCGATTCTCATAGCTATGAGTTGCTGAAGACGATCAAGGTCGGAGCCCGGCCGTGGGGTATCGGCATATCGCCCGACGGTAAATTTCTCTTCGCCGCCAATGGTCCCTCGAACGACGTATCGGTCGTCGATCTACAATCCAATCAAGAGGTGGCCCGAATCAAGGCCGGCTCGAGTCCCTGGGGAATCGCCATTACTTCCCGATGACGAAGACTTGTTGCACGGTAATGCTGCGCGTGAATCCTTGCTTGAAAGCGCGTGCGCGAAGCACCGTGGGTGCCGTCAACTTGATCGGTTTTTCGTAGCGCAGATCCGACGGCGCCGGCACGCTGCCATCGAGCGTGTAGCGAATTTCGGCGCCGGGTTCGTTCGCAGCAATCGAAACCTGCACGGCTCCGCTATACGTTCCGCCAGCCGGAGTCACGGTGGGCGGCGCCAGTACCGAGGGTCCCGGCAGACTATTGATCCACTCGCCCAGTAGCGCCACTCCCCGAGGATCGATGGTTTCGCGCGCCAGCGGCGGCATCTTGATGTCGCCGTCGGTGTCGACGCGCATATATGCGATCGAACGCCAAACGTCGTGCGGCGCGATCACCCGCGGCCTGTCGATGCCCTGATCGATCAATACCGGTCCATCGATGAGCGCTTGGTCGGCGAGCGGCGTGTCATAGCGGGCATCAAAATTTGCAATGGTGCCGCCTGGACGATGGCATTGCGAGCAATTCGCATCGAGATAGGAGCGGGCGCGGTCCTGCAGGGTTCGCGACGCATCGTCGGTAGCCGCGAGTGCGCGAAATGCGCCCAGGGCATCGTCCTTGAAAGCGGGCGTAAACAGACCGAGATGGTTCCAGGTGCGCAATTCGTTATCGCTGACGCCGGACGGATAGGTGAAGCTTCGATTCAGTTGGCGGGTCTTCGCCCCGAGCACACCACCGGCGTTTGCGGTGTGGCAGGTAAGACAGTCTTGCCGGCTCGGGTAGTACCAGGTCTGTCGGCGGACTTCGCCCGTCGCCGACTTGATCGGAATCGTTTCGGTCTCGCTGCCGGCGAGCAGGTCCGCATCGCTGCCGTCGGCGCGCCATTTATACACCACTCCATATACGCCGCCGTCGGCGTCGCGCACCAGGAGGCGCGTTTCAAGCCGGCGTTTCGCGTTCGGATTTGCGGCATCGACGGGCAAATCAAAGCTTTTTACGAATACGGTGCCCGCTGGAAAGCGCCACTCACCCGTGGCAGCGAAAGCAATCTGTCCCTTCGGGACGGCGATCCATCGCAACTTGCCGGCACCGTCCGACCAAAACGGCACATTGAGATCGTACGGAATGAGACCCGGGTTCGCGATCCTTTTGGCGGTGTCGCTGAATACGCCTGTTTGCGAGAGCCGGGCAGGGATTTTACCGTCAGCGCGATGCGGCATGCTTAGATAAGCGGGTGTCTCGATCCGAGTCGTGAGGCCGTAGGGCGCGGGCCTCGAACAGCCGAGCGACGCTGCCATCAGCAGCGACGAAAAACCAATTTTTGCCGCAGTCAATTTCCGCCGCTTCATCGGAGCCAATATATAGTATCGGCCTCTTACTTTGCACTTCGCGAGATGATCATGAAACCCAGCTTGCCCGTACTCTTGAGCGTCAACGGCGGATATGTCGATGCCGCCGGCTACCTCGCGCTGCACGGCTTGTTCACCACGCATGTGACGGGAAACTTCGTGACGCTGGGTGCGACGCTGGTGATGGGGACCAGCGGTGCGCTCGCAAAAGTGTTGGCGCTGCCGATGTTTTGCCTGGTGGTGATGGCGGTGCGGCTGCTCAGCGTGGCGTTGGTTGCGAAGAATCTGCCGGCGCTGCGCACGATATTGGGACTGAAAGTCATACTGCTCACCTTGGGCGCGGCGCTGGCGATAATTTTCGGGCCCTTCGACAGCGGTGATGGGTGGGCGGCGCTGATGACGGGAATGGCGCTGGTCGCAGCAATGGCCATTCAAAATGCCATCCACCGGATTCACATGGGCTCGCTGCCGCCGACCACCATCATGACCGGCAATACCATTCAGATCATGATCGATCTTGCCGATCTGCTGCGCGGCGTTCCGGGTTCGGCCAGCGAGGCAACCCGCTTGCGTCTGGCGCGAATGTCAGCCGGCGTCACCGCCTTTGCGGCCGGCTGTGCCGCGGCAGCATTGATCTATGCCAAGGAGGGCATTTGGTGCTTCGCGATTCCGCCCCTGGTCGCTGCGTGTACGCTGTGGCTGGGTGAATCGAGCGCGGAGAAAATCTAGTCCGCGCCATGTCCCGATTTGACCGTCGTTTCCGATGTAATCGATAGGAACATCTTGGCAGTCAACGGGAGCGATTATGGACAACACAATGCGGGAGGCGGCCGGCGCCCTAACCTCAAGCGAGCAATCTGCGGTGCAGAACGCCGCACCGGCCACCAGTAAGTTGACGTTGCTGTTCGTATGGCTCGCGGTCGCTCTGCCGATGATTTGGGGTGCCATCAAAACCCTCGAGGACGGCATTGAAATCATGCCTTAGGGCGAATAAAACTCCCCGCATCGAGGCGTAGGGCACGCCTATAATGCCTCGAGAGCAACGATGAAGGGGAGTTTCATGTTTAAGGAAAGTATCGCGCTCGCGTCCCTTCTGGCGCTGGGCGTGATCGACTGTGCGTGCGCTGCCGACGAGGCTGTGGTGCCGTCCGCCGACTATGCTGATCCCACTATTTGGCTGTGCAGGCCCGACAGGCAGGATGCGTGCACGGCGCCCCAAGATGCGACCATCGTCGCCGTCAACGGGAAGTTGACGCGTGAAGTCTTTCACGCGGCCAAGATTCCTCCCATCGACTGCTTCTACGTTTATCCCACCGTGTCCAACCAGCCGGGCGGAAATTCGGACCTGACCATTACGCGTGCGGAAAGGATGGTCGTCGACGCGCAGTTTGCGCGTTTCGCAGCGAAATGCCGTTTATTTGCGCCCATGTACCGCCAAATTACCTTGACTGCATTGCGCGCGATGATTGTCGGTAAGCCGATTCCCGCTGACCGCGACTTGGGATACCACGATGTGCTTGCCGCCTGGGACTACTATCTTGCGCACGACAATCAGGGCCGAGGTGTCGTGCTCGTGGGCCACAGTCAAGGGTCCGGAGTCCTGACGCGATTGATCAAGGAAGAGATCGATGGTAAGCCCGTTCAAGGCAAGCTGATCTCGGCCATCCTCATGGGGACCAGCTTGCAGGTGCCGAAGGGCAGCGATGTCGGCGGTGCATTCAAGCACATCCCGGTGTGCCGTTCGAACCACCAGATTGGCTGTGTGATCGCTTTCGCGGATTTTCGCGCCAATGTGCCGCCGCCGGCGAAATCTCGCTTTGGCAAAGCGCCTGAGGGCATGCAGGCCGCTTGCGCCAACCCGGCCGCTCTCGGCGGGGGTTCGGGCATGCTGGATGCCTATCTCTCGGCGGGACGCATTTCCACCGGCTCAGACGCGCCGCGCGAGCCCTACGACTGGACGCAACCGCCGAAGCCGATCGAGACGGCGTTCGTCAAGGTGCCCGGTTTGCTCAGTGCCGAGTGCGTGGTCAATGAGCACGGGTCCTATCTGGCGGTGACGGTTCACCCGACGCCGGGCGGCGCCCGGACCAATGACATATCGGGCGATGTAGTCGTGAACGGACAAGTGCTCGAGGACTGGGGCCTGCATCTTATCGATGCCAATCTCACCATGGGAAATTTGGTGGCCATCGTGGGCGATGAGAGTAAAACGTATCTTAAGGGAAAAAAGTAGCCGACCGTATGCTGAAGCCATGCATGTGGGCCGCAGCGGCCATCATACTGATGGGGGCGAGCGCGCCGCCGGATTACACCATTCAAGCGATACGCTATGGAGTCTCTGCGGGGATTCCCGTAGGCGCGCTGATTGTGGGCGGCCCGAAGGATGAGAAAGTCGATGTCAACTTTGTCGTCTGGCTCATTCGCGGCGACGGCCGCAACATCCTGTTCGACAGCGGATTCCATCGGGAACGGTGGCTCAAGCAGTGGAATGTCGCCGACTATCTGCGGCCTGACGAAGCGGTGCAACAGGCGGGCGTCAAGCCGGAAGAGGTCACGGATATCGTCATCAGCCATGCACATTGGGATCACATGGGCGGCATCGATTTGTTCCCTAAGGCGACGGTATGGATCCAGAAGGATGAGTATCGCTACTACACCGGCGACGCCTGGCAGAGCGGGGGCCAGCATGGGGGCATAGATCCGGACGACATCCAGCAATTGGTGAAACTGAACACTGAAGGAAGGCTCAAACTCATCGACGGCGACAACGTCGAAATTCTTCCAGGCATTCGGGTATTCGTCGGATCGCGGCACACCTACGCATCCCAGTACCTGCGGGTCGACGGCAAGCCGCCGTTCGTGCTGGCCTCCGACAATGTGTACTTTTACCGCAACTTGGCCGAACACAAAGCCAGCGCGACCTTCAGCGATGCCGACCACGCGGCGAACATCAAGGCCCAAGAACGCATGATCGAGCTGGCGGGATCGGCGGATCGCATCGTGCCGGGCCACGACGCGATGCAGTTTCAGAAATTCCCCACCGCAGGTCGGGTCGCGAAGATCAAGTAATAGACGGCTAGCCGCCTTTCTTTTGCGCCGCCTGCCACTTCGCAACCGCCGCCATGGTGTTCGCGACATGCTGGTCCGGACTGAGCGCGGTGTACTCATAGAGAATCGTGCCGTTGGGCGCAATCACGTACGAAGTACGATTGGTGAACGAGGTGAAGAAGATATTGGCGTCGTATGCCGCAGAGATTTTTTTATCGGCATCGGACGCAACGGCAAATTTGTTGCGGCATTCGCTCACCGAAAATCTATTCAGTGTGTCGATCGAATCGTGCGACACGCCGATTACCGTCGCGCCCATCGCTTTGAACTTGTCGGTCGCTTCCGCGAACGCATGCGCTTCGAGCGTGCAGCCCTTGGTGAAGGCTGCAGGATAGAAATACAGCACGACCGGACCGTTCCTCAGCGCGTCGGCTAGCGAAAACGTGAATGGGTTTCCCGCCAGGGTCGCAGGCGTCGTGAAGGCGGGAGCCTGCGCGCCGGGCTTCAGCGCCGCATAAAGGGGCGAGGCCAGTGCGAAACAGCCGAGTCCAAGAATGATCGAACGCATACCAGCTCCCTGCAATGATTAGCCCTACCGCGCTGCGCCGCACTTCACCGCCGGCGCGGTCGTGGCCGCCGGCTTAGGCGTCGCAGCCTTCAGTGTACCCTCGGCCGCCAATTGATCAAAGGCAACCTGCTGCAGGGTGGACGCTTGTTCGCCGGACAGGCCCAATTCGAATCCGGAACACTCGCGCGTTCCCAGTGTGCGTGGGTCCCTACCAGTGATGCTGCCGAAGAGCACGAGTGCTTCCAAGTAATCGCCGTACGTGCTCGCGTGGTAGCTATCGTAGGTCCACAAGTTCATCTTGCCGGCGTCGATGCCATCGAATGGATTGGCGTCGGCGACACCGTCATCAATCGCACGGATCCAGGCATCACCCACGGGAATGACCTTGATGCCGGTCGCGCCCGCCGCGGCGCGGTTGTATCCATCTCGAACATCATGCGCCATCGCTTCGATCGGCTTGCCGAACCAGGCCCCTCGCGCTTGATAGGTCTGGTCGGCGCGCGGCCAGGTCGCCATGACGCCGATTGCCACCTTTGGGTTCCTGGAACGCAGGAAATCAGCCATCTGCCGGACGGTTGCAATCAGTACAGCAGGATCGCCCGGCTTTTTCGGATCCAAGGTGCTGTAGCCGTGCATGATCACGGCGTCCCACGGACGCTGCCCGATCACATCCAGCTTGTGGTTCAAGTGCCAATCGATGCCTACGCCAGGTTCGGTTTCCAGATAAACGTCATAGTTTAAGCCGGCTTGAGCTGTGAATGACTTGAACAGGGCGGGCACACCGCCTTGTCCGGCGCTGTTAAGATCGGTAACGGTATCGGCGCGGTAGTAACGCACCGGCGAACCGTAAGCGAAGGTGAAGCTATTGCCGATGAACAAGATGCTGCCGCCGAACGAGTTGCCCGCGATGCCCAGCAGTGCGAGCGCCAACGCCCACTGGGTGCGCCGGCTCGCGCGATGTAGAATCCGTTTGAGCGTGTCAATCGGCATCGGGCGCATGTTGCCACTTTACTTTATGCGGCACCAGATAAAATGAGCAGAGACGACGAAGATCGTATCTTGCACGGCCTGTACTACTACCGCGAGAACATCGATGAAGATGTGCAGGTGTCGAGCGAGCAATTGCTATGGCTTGCCATGCATCCATTGCAGGAGGGCGACGCATGGAGCAAGGACGGCAAGCTGCAAAGTCTGGATCCTTGCGAGTTTCCCGAAGATATTCGTGGCAAGCTGCTCACCGCAAAACTCGAGTTGCCGCTCCGCTACCTGCAATACCGCCGCTTGATCACTTACGCGCGGCGCAGCGACGGGATGCTCTACGCGGCGGTGACCTTTGCGGGAGCGGATCGCGCCATCCGCCTGCACACGCGGCGCGGCCGCATCGATTTGTGGTACCGCGAGCATCGCGACGGTGTGATCGGCATGACCATCACCATCCTGATTTCCCTCATTACCGCGCTCGTCACAGTACTGGTATTGAATAACATTCTACGGCCTTGAGCTCGGCGCGGACTGTTGCGCATTTGCAAATTCGTTATGTCGTACAACCGTTGCGCCTTATCACGCATCGCGGCGGAGGCATTCACACTTGTATTTACATATACGCAGCGGCATCGATAAATGAGACGCGCGTCACGGGTGTTATGGTGAGTGTCGCTATTTTTAGACGGCCTGAATCGCGGAGAATGTTGCGCACTACAAGTGCTGATAGCAACTGGAAAACGCAACATGTCACGCAGGAACGCGCGCCTCAACGGGTTGGTGGCCGGTGCAATTCTCGGAATCACATTAAGTCTAACGGCGTCGAACTTCCGCAGTGACGCTCCGGCGTCCATCGCCTCCGTGGCGCGCGCCGTGGCTGCAAAGCCGCGGCTGACCGCAGCGTTGCCCCCGCACCTCGGGGTTGCGCCGGCTTATTCACGGCATCGGTATATCGTGCAATCCGACAGCGCGGCTGCTTCGCGTGATGCGGTGTTGCGGGCGGGCGGAGTGGTGAATGGGGATTTGAGCATTATCCGTGCCGTCGCCGCCGCGCTCGATGAGCGCGAGGTCGCCGCACTTCGCTCCGAGCAGCTGCCGCAATTGCACATCTATAAAGACTCGGCGGTTGTCGCCAGTTCTCTGGGAACATTGCCCGAGACCTACTATCCGAGCGAAGTGGACGCCGCCAACCTGCATCTCGGCGGTATGACCGGGCGCGGTGTAACGGTCGCGGTCCTCGATTCGGGCCTATGGAATCAGGAGGGGCCCGATCAGAATGCGCCGGGCCAGGGCAACAGCCGTGTGCTGGCACAGTACGACGTCATTGCGGCGCGCCAGAATCCGCGCTATTCCTCGGCTTCCTCGTTGCAGTCCTATAGCGCGAACATCAACGATCCCTACGGTCACGGCACGCACGTGACGTCGATCATCGCGAGCAGCGCTGTCGCCGCGACCGGCAAATATCAAGGTGTCGCGCCGGGCGTCAATCTCGTTTCCGTGCGGGCATTGGACAGCAACGGCCAAGGACTTTATTCGGATGTGATCAGCGGCGTTCAATGGGTCGTCAACCAGAGGCTTCGATACCATATTCGCGTGCTGAATCTGTCTTTGGGCGCGCCGCC
This sequence comes from Steroidobacteraceae bacterium, assembly GCA_036267535.1. Taxonomy (GTDB): domain Bacteria; phylum Pseudomonadota; class Gammaproteobacteria; order Steroidobacterales; family Steroidobacteraceae; genus Bog-1198. The sequence continues at coordinate 7,917 of DATAVX010000013.1, read as the reverse complement.
CTCCGGACCCTATTGGCAGGACCCGCTCAATCAGGCTGTGATGGCGGCGTGGGCATCAGGAATTGTCGTCGTCGCTGCCGCCGGCAATCGGGGTCCGGACCCCTTGTCCATCAACGCGCCGGGCAACGTCCCTTACGTCATCACGGTCGGCGCTGTCACGGATAATTATTATCCTCTGCAGCCGAAACAGTATCGACTGGCGAGCTTCTCCTCGGCCGGTCCGACATTCGAGGGATTCGTCAAGCCCGACGTAGTCGGCATGGGCGGCCATATCAAGGCCTATGCTCCCGATAACGGCACGCTGGCGCAAGAATACCCCTCTTGGATCACTGAACCCTACAGCGACATGACCATGTCGGGAACCTCGCAGGCGGCGGCGACGGTAAGCGGCGTGGTGGCCTTGATGCTGCAGGTGAATTCATCGCTGACGCCCGATCAGGTCAAATGCCACCTTATGGACGGAGCACATCCGGCGGTGAATTCGACCGGCAATCTGGCTTACAGCGTTTTCCAGCAGGGCGCAGGTCTCGTAGATGCACACGATGCTGCCTACAGCAACGCTTCAAAGTGCGCCAACCAGGGCCTCAATGTGGCGCTTGATCTCGCGGGCTTGCAGCACTATGGCGGTCGCGCAAACGAAGATTCGAGCGGCAATTTCTACATCATGCAGGTTTCGGCTGCGAATGCCAATCCGGTGCGGGCATTGCTGAGCGGCTTGCTGGGCGGCGTCAGCAATTTGGTGTCGAAGGTCCCCTTGGTGGGCGGCCTCTTGAAAGGCGTGCCTCTGCTCCTCGATGGTTTGCTATGGAATGGTCACTACGCCTCGGGCAGCGGTTACTCCTGGGCCGACGGCTATTCATGGGCCGATGGTTATTCATGGGCGGACGGCTATTCATGGGCCGACGGCTATACCTGGAGCGAAGGCTATTCATGGGCCGACGGCTACACGAGTGCCGATGTACCGCTGCCGGAATAAATAACCGTTCCATGCGGAATCGCAGGCGCATTTTCGATGTCTTGGCTGCCTGCGTAGCGACGGCGGCACTAAGCACAGTCGCGGCGGCAGCCGCGCCGGCACCGGCCGTTCGGCCGATGTATTTCGAGCACCTGACCATCCGCGATGGGCTCTCCATGAGCACCATCAGCAGCATTCTGCAGGATTCCCAGGGCTACGTATGGCTTGCCACCGAGTCTGGGCTGAACCGCTACGACGGCTACACGGTCCGGCAATTTCGCCGTGAACGCGGCAATCCGCACGGCCTCGCGAGTGATTACATTTGGTCCATCGCCGAAGACGCGCACGGCGACCTCTGGCTCGCTACGGATGGCGGGGGCGTGGCGCGTTGGGACCGGCATACCGAGACATTCCAGCAATTCAGACACGATCCGGCCCGCCCGCAATCGCTGGCCAGCGACGGCGTTCGCGCGCTGTTGATCGATTCAAAAGGCTTTGTCTGGGCCGGAACCAAGGATCATGGTCTTGATGTGCTTGACCCGCGGTCCGGGTCGGCGCGGCATTTTCGGCATCGGAACTCCGATGAGCATTCCTTGCCCTCCGACGCCGTCGGTGCGTTGTATGCCGATCACGCGGGTCGAATTTGGGTCGGCACGGACGGCGGACTCAGCAGCTACGATGCGCAGACCGACAGCTTCATCAATTACGGCGATGCCATGAGTGCGGCGCAGATGCACGACTCACGCGTTCGCGCCATCCGGCAAGATCATACCGGCGCGTTTTGGATAGGCACCGTCAATGGCGGTCTCGCTCGGCTCGACCCGAACAGCGGTACATTCAAGGCGTTTCGGCATGACGCGAACAATCCGCATTCACTGAGCCATGACCACGTTTGGGCGGTGCTGGAAGACGATGTACAGCGTCTGTGGATCGCGACTGCCGATGGACTGGATTTGTTCGATCGTGATTCGGAGTCCTTCGTCCGTTATGGTCATGATGCCGACAATCCTCAAAGCCTCCGCGACAACGGCGTCTCGTCTCTTTATCAAGATCGCGGCGGCGTCCTCTGGATCGGGACGCGTGAGGGCGGCGCCAGTCACTGGAATCCGCGCAGCTGGCTGCTGGGCCACTACTTCAGCGATGCCTTTCGCGCGACGCAAGTAGAATCCTTTGCGGATGACGGCGCGGGAAAAGTGTGGGTCGGGACCATCGGCGCGGGACTGATCGAAATCGACTCCCGCACCGGTCACGAGCGCCGCTATAGTGCCGACAAGTCGAGCAGCGGCGCGCAGCTCTCGGACGATCGTGTCATGGCGCTGCTCAACGATCATCAAGGCAGTTTGTGGATCGGCACCATGTCCGGCGGCCTCGATCGTCTCGATCTAGCCACCGGCAAGCTTCGCATCTACCGCTCAACGCCGGCGGACGCCAATACGCTGCCGGCCGACGGCATCATGACACTTTATGTAGACAGGGCCGGTACGCTTTGGGTAGGCACGTTCCGCGGCGGCCTGGCCAGCATCGACCGGGCGACGGACCAGGTTACGCGCTATCCGTTCGGACTGCCGGGCGCAAATTCCCTCAGCAGTTCAAAGGCCAGCGCCATCGTGGAAGACGCGTTCGGCAACCTTTGGATCGGCACCGACGGCGGAGGCCTCGATCTCTTCGAACGTAAGACCGGCCGTTTCTACGCCTACCGCCGCGACGATCGCGATCCAAACAGCCTTAGCGACGACGCCGTGTGCGCGCTGCACATCGATGCACACGGCGACCTATGGGTTGGCACCCGAGGAGGAGGGCTGGACCGCGTTGTCGGCACCTCGGCGCAGCCGCAAACCGTGCATTTCGAAAATCAATCGGGACTGAGCGGAATGCCGAGCCAAGTGGTGTGGGGCATCGAGTCGGATCGGGAATCGCGCTTGTGGCTCAGCACGAACAACGGCTTGGTGCGATTCGACCCCATATTGCACTCGGTGAAGATCTTCCATCAAGTGCACGGGCTCCAAGACGACGAGTTCAACGTGAACGCGCACTATCGAAGCGCCGACGGCATTTTATTTTTCGGCGGCAACCATGGTTTCAACGCATTTTCACCGGACCTCGTTGCGGCCGAAGGACCGGCGCCGCGCGTCGTCTTGACAACGGCGTCGAAGCTCAACCAGCCGATTCCCGCCCAAGAGCTTCCCAGCGCGACGCGCCCTTTGACGCTCGCTTACGGCGACAAGCTGCTTGCCTTGGATTTTTCCGCGCTGGATTTCACTTCGCCGTCGGAAAACCACTACTCCTACCAGCTCGAAGGATTCGACAGCGGCTGGGTCGACGGCGGAACGATGCATCGGGCGACATACGCCAACTTAAGTGCGGGCGACTATGTATTCAAAGTACGGGCGGCGAATGCCGACGGTATTTGGAGCACCGAAAGCCTCAGCATCCCCGTACACGTCGCGCCGGCGCCCTGGAATACGCTCGCCGCGCGCATTGTATATTTGCTGATCGGCGTGGCCATCCTGGCATATGCATGGCGTTTCCAGCGCCGCCGCCGCGAGCGCGAACTGCGCTACAGCCGCGAGCTCGAGCATACGGTACGCTTGAGAACGCACGAGCTCGAGGAACGCAATCAGCAGCTGCAAGTTCTAAGCCGCGCCAAGAGCGACTTTGTGGCGCGCATGAGCCACGAATTGCGGACGCCCATGAATGGCGTACTCGGCATGACCAGCTTGCTGCTGGATACGCCCATTGACCCCTCGCAGCGTCGGTTCGCGGAGGCCATTCACCGCTCGGCGGATTCCTTGCTGGCCATCGTCGATGACGTACTTGATTTTTCCAAGATCGAAGCCGGGCGTCTGCAGCTCGACTCGGTGGAGTGCGACTTGGTCGAATTGCTGGAACAGACGGTGGAAATGCTGGCCGCGCGCGCCGCGACCAAGGGTATCGAGCTGATTTGCGACGTGCCGGCCGCCAGGCTGCCGCGTGTCCTGCTCGATGCGCTACGGCTGCGCCAGGTGCTGGTCAATCTCGGCGGCAACGCGGTGAAATTCACGGAACGGGGTGAAGTCATTCTGCGTTTGAGCCCGTCTGCTCCCCAGGACGGCGCCATCAAGATGCGCATTGAAGTGGTCGATACCGGCGTGGGTATCGCACCGGAAAACCAGTCGAAGATATTCGACGAATTTGCGCAAGAAGACGCATCGACGACCCGCCGCTTCGGCGGCACGGGGCTTGGGCTGGCAATTTCGCGCCAGCTCATCGAACTCATGGGTGGGCGGCTCGCCGTCAGCAGTGCGCCCGGAAAAGGTTCGACCTTTTCGTTCGAGTTGTCCCTGCCGCTCGCGGACTCCGCGCAACCAGCGGCGCCGCCCCGCAGCTTGAATGACGCGCGCGTGCTGATCGTGCATGAGAATGCAACTGCCCGCATCCTTCTGGGCAAGACGCTGCGCGCTTGGTCGGCGCGGCCCACCGAGGTCGCCTCCCTGGCGGAAGCATTGAGCGCCTCGACCGGGCCGAACTACGATGCTCTGGTGATCGATGATGCGATGCTCGCCGGGCCGTCCGGTCTTTGGCAGGAAGTGCGTAGCCGCCTGGGAAAGAATTTGCGCACGGTTCGGCTGCTGAGCTTCGTCAGCTTGAGCTCGAGCGCCGCGCCCGGCGATGCGTTGCTCGACACCGAACTGACCAAGCCGGTTCGTCTGGCGGAGCTGCACCGCGCCTTGATCAACTGCTCGGACGACACGACGCCGCTGACCGAGCGCACGGTCGCGCTGAAGAAGCCCGCCGGCGCGCTGCCGGCACTTCATGGCCGCGTTCTGGTCGTCGAAGATCAGCCGCTGAATCGCGAAGTGGCCATCGGCATGCTGACTTCGCTGGGACTGGAGGTGGAAACGGCACACCACGGCCAGCAGGCTCTGGATGTCATTCAGACGCGCTCCTTCGATGCCATCCTCATGGATTGCGAAATGCCGGTCATGGACGGCTTTTCTGCGACCCGCGCTTTGCGGGACAATGAGCCGGCCGGCGTGCATGTGCCCGTCATTGCGCTGACCGCGGATGTGACCAGCGCGGGCCGCGCAGCTTGTCTTGCCGCCGGCATGGACGATCATCTGGCCAAACCGTTCCGGCGCGAAGCGCTGCACGGAATTCTGGCGCGCTGGCTTGCCGGATCACGCGCAGGTTCTGCTGCAAGCGCAGCCGCGCAAACTGCAGCGGCTGCCGTGGCCCGCAAAGTTCCGCTGCTTGACGGTGCGACTTTGGATGCGTTGCGGGCGTTGCCGCGCAACGGCGTCAAGGACATGCTCACGCACATTGGCGAGCTGTACTTGATGGACTCTCAAGGTCTCATCGCGGACATTGTACGATCATTGGAAGCCGGCAACGGCGCCGAGCTCGCGCGCGCGGCGCACGCCTGGCGTTCGTACAACGGCAACGTCGGCGCAGTCGGCCTGGCGCAGCTCTGCAGGGAGCTGGAGGACGCCGGGCGGACGGGAAATTTCGGCGCCGCGCGCAGCGTATACGCGCAGATTCAAGCCTTGCATCAGCATGTGCGCGATGAGCTGCAGTCGGAAATGCGAAAGTCCGCATGAGTAACCAAGCCATTGCCATCCGCGTGCTGATCGCCGACGACGACGCCGTTCTGCGCGAGATTGCGGCGGCGACGCTCCGGCAAGCGGGTTTTTCGGTGCAGACGGTCGGCAGCGGCGATGCCGCGGTTGCGGCGTGCGCCATGCGCATGCCGGACATCGCGTTGTTGGACGTGGAAATGGCCGAAGGCAACGGCTACCAGGCCTGCACCAATATCCGCTTTCTGCCGGGCGGGGCGGATTTGCCCATTGTCATGGTCACAGGCTGCGATGACAGCTTGTCGATCGATCAGGCCTATGAGGTCGGTGCCACGGATTTCGTCGTCAAGCCCATCAATTGGACCTTGTTGACGCACCGCATTCGATACGTGATGCGGGGCGCGCGCACGATTGAGGCGTTGCGATTCAGCGAACAAAAGAACGCGGCCCTGTTAAAGGCGATTCCCGACGGTATTTGCCTGGTCAATAGCTCCGGTGCGATCGCTCATTGCTTCAGCCCCATCGACGGCCTTATCCAAACATCGGCCGAAGCATCCGCCGGCCAGTCGCTGTTCGGTTGGATGCCGCTGGCGAAACGCGGACACGCGCTGGATTGCTTGAGTGCGGCGCTGCGCGGCGAGCCCGCGGTGTTCGAATTTTCATCGGACCGCGACAGCCGCCCGACGCGCCACTTCGAGTGCCGTTATTTGCCGAATACGGGCGGCCTGGTGCTGGCTATCATTCGCGATGTCAGCGCCCGCAAGGAGACCGATGCGCGCCTTCATCGGCTGGCGTATTTCGACGCGCTCACGGGACTGCCCAATCGCGAATGGATTTGCGATTTTCTGGCGCAGGCGGTGGCGGAGGCACGGCGCCGGCACCGCCACCTCGCCCTCCTATACGTCGATTTGGATCAATTCAAGCGCATCAACGACACCTTGGGCCATGGCACGGGCGATGCCTTGCTGCGGCAGGTGGCGGAGCGGCTGCAAGGTGCGGTGGACAAGCTCCGCGACGGCGCGCACGGACAAATCGCTCGGTTGGGCGGCGATGAATTCATGGTGATTCTCACCGGCTTGAGCGACTCGATGCAGGCCGAGCAGGCGGCGCAGGCAATATTGAACGCGCACGCGGCACCGTACCTGCAGGCAAACTACGAGCTCGTCGTAACGCCGAGCATCGGAGTCGCAAAATTTCCTGAGCATGGCGATGACGTGCAGAGTCTCCTTAAAAATGCCGAGGCCGCCATGTATGAGGCCAAATCGAGCGGCCGAAACCAGCTGCGGGTGTACGACAGCGCGGTCAACGCGCGCGCCCTGAAGCGGCTGTCGCTCGAAATGGAATTGCGGCGTGCGGTCGAGGATTCGAGTCTCGAGATTTACTACCAGCCCAAATATCAGGCGCGCTCGCTGGCGTTGGTGGGAGGCGAGGCACTGTTGCGCTGGTTCCATCCCGAACGCGGCCAGATCCCGACCGCCGAGTTCATCGCCGTGGCCGAAGAGACCGGACTGATCGGGGATATCGGCAAATGGACCCTGCAGAGAGTGTGCCGCGACCTGCGCCAGTGGCGCGCCGACGGATTGGCGCTGCCGCGCATTGCCGTCAACGTCTCCGGGCGCGACTTTCTGCAGCCCGAAGCACTGCTGCGGCTCAGCGACACCGTTGCCCAAGCTGGGCTGCCGCCATCGCTATTTGAGTTGGAGTTGACCGAGGGGGTTTTGATGCGGGACGCCGAAGCGGGTCGGCGTTCGCTGCTGTCGCTCAAGGAATTCGGCTTTGCGCTTGCCATCGACGATTTTGGGACCGGCTACTGCTCGTTGAATTATTTGAAGCGCTTTCCGCTCGATACGCTGAAGATCGACCGCTCGTTCATCGCCGACATCAACGAAGATCCCGATGATGCGGCTATAGTGCGGGCCATCATCGCGCTCGGCCACAGTCTGGATCTGAAAATTGTCGCGGAAGGCGTCACCAGTCAAGCGCAGCTGAAGTTTCTGCGCGCCGAAGGCTGCGATGCCATTCAAGGATTCCTGCTGAGTGCAGCGGTCCCGGCCGCTGCGTTTGCGGAACTGTTGCGTCGGCCGCACGCCGGCACGCGTCCGATGCCGGCTCGGGCTATGCGTCACGCCGGCTGAACAGCCGGCGCGCGTGCGTGCAGGAAATGAACCCCGCGTAGCTCCACGCCAATTGCTGCGCCGATCGCTGTACGCCTGTTTGCTGGTCGAATTGTTCCGATAAATCGCCGCTGGGCGGGGTATAGGCGCGCACGGTCTCGAGAAATGCATCGCCGCGCGCAAGCCATGTGCCGGCGGCCGGCGATCGCGCCGCGGCGCGAAAGCAAAATTCGGCCGCCGCCAGGGTCGAAAAATAATAGGCGCCCCCCGAATAATACACATCGCCCGCGTAGCG
>DATAVX010000012.1:0-1714 GCA_036267535.1 Steroidobacteraceae bacterium | reverse complement strand
CGGGCGCTGACATGGCCGAACGAGTCGACAATGCCTTCGTTGGCCAGAATGCGGTTCGCGGTGACAATCTCTTCAATGACAAAATCGAGCGTGCTCATGTGCGGCGTTTCTCCGGTAGCTGACCCGCAATCCTAGGAGCGTGCGGCCGATTTGTGAACGGTTGCGGGCGGCACGACCCATGCATTGCAGCGGCAGCACGCCGCGGGATTTCGGCGCAAATCTACGCTATGGGTGGAGATGCCTTGCGTGGCGTGCGTTCGCGCAAGGCAGATGCGGCGCTGCGGATGGAGAGTGGGGCATGTTGAAACCTATCGTTGCTTTGGCATTTTTCGCATTCGTTATGGGAGCCCACGCGCAAAGCGGCGCGCCGCAGTTTCCAAGCCACCCCATCAGGGTCATCGTTGACATGCCGGCCGGCGGCGGCGTCGACACAGCGACGCGAATGCTCACCGGCCAAATGCAGAGCGAGCTCGGCCAGGCGCTGCCGATCGAGAACAAACCCGGCGCTGGCGGCACCCTCGGGGCCGAGGATGTGTTCCACGCCCCGCCTGATGGTTACACGCTGCTGTCGTCGCCGCCGGCGGCGCTCACCACCAACAGCTTTCTCTACAAATCGCTGAACTATGATCCGACGCAACTCAAGCCCGTCGCCATGATGTCCAAAATCGCCAACGTGCTGCTGCTGCGCGAGGGGCTACCGTTCAAAAGCGTCCAGGAGTTGATCGATTACGCCAAGGCAAATCCGGGGAAGCTGACTTATGCCTCGCAGGGCATCGGCACCACGTCGCACCTGACCGCGGCGCTGTTCGAGACGCTCACGCATACCCAGCTCGTTCATGTGCCATACCGGGGCACGGCGCCGGCGCTCAACGACCTGCTCGCAGGTAATGTCGATATCATGTTCAATGAGCTCGCCACCTCGCTGCAGTATCACAAGGCCGGCAAGGCACGCATTCTCGCGGTGCTGACCAAAGATCGCGTGGCGGCAATACCGGACGTTCCGACGATGGAGCAGGCCGGCGTGTCCGGCTGCGAGTCGGATACCTGGAATGCACTGACGGCGCCGCCGGGCACGCCGGATGCGCTGATCGCCAAGCTCAATGATGCCGCCACTGCGGCGTTGCGCAACCCGGTCCTGCTCGATCACTACGCCAAGCTCAGCATGACCCCCGGCAGCGGCACACCCGCTGAACTGGCCGAGTTCTTCAAGCAAGAAACGGTGCGCTGGGGCGCGGTGATCAAAACCGCCGGCATCAAGCCGCAGTAAAGAGTTTCCCGAAACGACCGCCTGCGCCGGCCGCTCCCTCGCGGCCCCAGGCTGATATGACGATTGAGCAGAATCGTCTCACGGCCTCTTGCACCACCTCGCGCCGGCTTCTATCGATGGCGGCCGGCCACGGCTCGCTTCGGCCAGAGCAACCCTCCAGCGTCGTCAATGCGTATCGCGATCGCCAAGCTGTACAATGACCAGGATGCGGAGCTTGGTGGCAAGCTCTGGGGTCTCTACGGCGTCCTGATACTGGCGAATGCCACGGCCTGGCTTTGGGCGCTGCTTGCGTTTCGCGATTATCCGGTACTGATCGGCACCGCCTTCCTGGCTTACAGCTTCGGGCTTCGCCATGCGGTCGATGCCGACCATATTGCGGCGATCGACAACGTGACGCGCAAGTTGATGCAGCAGGGCGAGCGGCCGATCGGGGTCGGCTTCTTCTTC
>DATAVX010000011.1:0-2611 GCA_036267535.1 Steroidobacteraceae bacterium | reverse complement strand
TGTCATATTTTCTGTCCTGCGAGAAGCATAAGCATGCCGTTTGAATCCATTGTGCGGGAGATTTCTAATTCTGTCGAATAACGCCCTTGATTGGCCCCACTAAAGTGGACCAGCCTGAGGTGCAGGATAAATTAAATTTCGGTCCCGGTGCAGCCCGTTTCCAGAGAGCGTGAAATGCGCACATGATTGGCCTTGAGTGTCGCGGTTGTGTTTACAGCGCTTGCCTCCCTCGGCAGCAGTCATGCAGCCGACTGGCCGAACCGGCCGATCCGCGCAGTCGTCCCGCTGAGCGGAGGAAGTGCGGCCGACATCATCCCGCGTATCGTTTTTGAGCAGTTGTCGGCGCAACTGGGGCAACCAATCGTCATCGAAAACAAGCCGGGCGCCAGCGGAACCATCGGTGCGCGCGCAGTCGCGACGGCGGATCCGGATGGCTACACGCTACTGGCGCATTCTTCCGCCCACATCATCGCGCCCTCAACCGTCGCCAATATGTCCTACGACCCGATCAAGGATTCACTGCGATTGCGCCACTCGGAAATTTACCGCTTGTTCTCGTCATCGCGCCGTCGAAAAATATCAAGACCGTGCAAGAACTGGTCGCGCTCGGCAAACAGCAGCCAATCACCTTTGGCTCCATCGGCGTTGGCAGCCCTATCCATCTCGCGCTCGAACGATTTCGCCTGAGCGCCGGATTTCAGGCTCAAGCGATCCCTTTCAAGGGCGCGCCCGAAGCGCTGCTTGAGGTGATGACCGGCCGCATCGATGTCTATTATTCTCCACTTCCGGCCGCGCTGCCTTTGATCCGTGACGGCAAGGTGCTGGCGCTCGCGGTGAGCAGCCCGACGCGCGCGCCGAGCTTGCCCGATGTCCCAACAACGGTTGAGTCGGGTTATCCCAATTCTGCTTACCGGTTCTGGATCGGCGTGTTCGCTCCTGCCAAAACGCCGCAAGACATCGTCGCAAAATTGAACGCCGAGATCCAAAAGGCCCTGAAAGTACCAGCTGTCAGCGATAAGCTTGCCAAGCTCGGCGTGCAGCCGATGGAAATGAATGCCGGCCAGTTCGATGCTTTTGTGAAAGAGGAACTCGCCATCAACGCCGACCTTGCCAAAGCCGCCGGAATCTCGGCGAAATAGACCGCTCGCGACCTTGAACGACAGGAAGGACGCTCCCCCGATGACCCAACAAAAACCGCTCGTGCGCATCGCGCCCAACAATCCGGTGTTCGATCTTCCCGTCATCGTCGGCATCGAGGAAAAATTATTCAAAAAAGCGGGACTCGATGTCCGTTTCACGGCGAGCTACGCGGATCGCGAGAAAGACAGCGTCGAACGCCCGGTGATGTCGCGCCTCAAAGAGCAACTGTTCGATTGCGGCTCCGCCGACAGCTACAATGTGTGCGAATGGGCCAGCATCGACCGCTAGGAGAAAGGCACGCGGGGCGGAAACATCGCCGCGCTGCGCGCCTCGGTGGCGGCGCAGGCCATCATTACTTTCGACGAGACGCTGCAAGTTCCGCGCGATCTCGCGGATGTCCCGGTCGTGGTTCAGGAGTTGACCGGCTCGCACTACACGACCTTGCAGATGCTCGAAAGCGCCGTCGGCGTCAAACACGTCAACATCGCGCGCGGCGGCCTGCCCCAGAAACGCTACGCAGGGCTAAAAGACGGAACCCATCGCGTGGTCACGGTGATGGAGCCCTTCATCAGCCTCGGTCTCAAGGATGGCGCGCACATCGTGGCGTCGTCATTCTATCGCGGCGGCGAAGTCATCTCGCCCGATCTGACCGCGGAACAGCGCAAGGATTATTACGACGCCGAAAACGAGGCGGTCGACCTTATCAACGCCGATTTCTATAAATATGCCCACCACGTCGCCGCCCATACCAAGGGCGCACTGAAGCCGAATGAATTGCTGCGAGCCTTCGTGCGCTATAAGCATGTCGACTATTACGACACGACCCTGTTCAACCGCACCTATGACTGGATGAAGGCCCGCGGTCTCACCGAAGGGCAAAGCGAACATGCCAGTCTGGTCGTCGGCTGAATTCAGCCGGCCAAGGCGACTGCTTCGATTTCGATCTTGAAGCCGTAATGCAGTTGGGGCAACGGCACTACCGCCCGCGCGGGACGCGCCGATCCGATCCATTTGGCGTAAATCGTGTTGAAGGCCGGCCACGCTGCAATATCGGTGACATAGACACGAACCTGCACCAGCCTGCCCACTGAACTGCCCGCGCCAGCAAGCGCCGCCGCGACATTGTCCAGCACCTGCTGCGCCTGCTGTTCGAAACTCGCCTCCGCAAGTTTGCTGCCGTCGCGCGCAATCGGCAATTGACCGGATACGAACACAAATCCGTTGGCCGTCACCGCATGGCTGTAATGGCCGCCGGGTGCGGCCATACCGCTCGGATTCGTCCTAACGATATCGTCAGCCATGATCCACGCGCCCCATGTTCCAAGAAAAAGCGGTGCAGAGCGTTATGCCCTGCACCGCGTTTTTGAACGTCGCCGACTTCCTTAAGCCGGAAGCGGCTTGCCTTTGGTCTCCGGCAACAATGCCGTCGCCACGAAACCAAGGACATAGATGAACGAGAACGCCACCGCCG
>DATAVX010000010.1:0-3730 GCA_036267535.1 Steroidobacteraceae bacterium | reverse complement strand
GACGCCGTCTGCTTCGTCATCGTGAAGGCGCGGCAGTTCGATGTGAAAGAAGGCAACGCCGATCCCGATTCCGGTTCTGACGCCATCGATGATGGCTTTGCTGACGTGCTGGAGGACAAGCCGGACGATCCCGTCTATCGCGAGCTTGTGGGATTCATCAACGGACTGGACATCGAGGAGCAGCTGAATCTGGTTGCGCTGGCCTGGCTCGGCCGCGGTACCTACGACAAATCCGAGTGGAACGAGGTGCTCGCCATCGCGCGGCAGGAGCATAACAACCGCACGGCGCAATATCTTCTCGGTCTGCCGCTGCTGGGCGATTATCTCGAAGAAGGCCTTTCGCAGTTCGACCGCCGCTGCTCGGACGAGACCGACACGCGCTAAGGCTTACGCGCAGACCGCCTTCGCCGCCGCAATGAAGGCTACCGCGCGATTCAAATATTCCTCTGCCTGCTCGCGGGAAACCGACACTACCTCAGGGCCATAGTCGATCCCCTGTTTGGTTTCGAAGCCTTCCCGCAGGAACTGCGCCAGCTCTGCATCAAATGGCATGCCTTCGTGAACCAGTTCGAAGAACTTCGAACGTGTGCCTGAGTGTGTCTTGGGGGCCGTCGTGGTCTTGTCGAAAATGACGGCGCGCGCCGCATTGAGAACAGCCGTGTAGGAATCACGCGCTGCATTCTCGTAAATCTTGGCATCGAACGATCGCACCGCGCGCTCATAGGCTGCTTCGGCGATCGTCATGTAGTTGACCGCCTCTGGGCTCACAGTTCGATGGCCTCCCGTCGAACATTGTGCATGAAGCCCGTACGCTGCTGGATTTGCTCTTCCGTCATCGGCTTGAAAGAAACGTCAATTGGGTGTCCCTCGGCGATGGTTTTCCAGAGAAGGTTTGAAGAAACAGCAGACAACCTTTTTTGCTCCGACCAAAGATCGATCGGGCCATCAAGTACGACCAGGATGTCGTAGTCGCTGTCCGGCTGGTGATCACCGCGTGCGCGAGAACCGTAGAGCAAGACGCGTTTAAGGCGCGGCCCATACAACGCCTGAAGCTCTCGCTTGAGGCGGCCGAGTACCGGATCGGCAAGCGCGGTCTCACGCATCGGGGCAGTCTATCGCGAGAAAGCGGCAGACAGAAGCCTGATCAGATGCTGATCTCGCCGCGCATATAGAGTACGCAGGAGCCGGCAAGGACGGTGCGCTCGCCATCGTCCGTACACAGAATGTTGCCGCCGCGTGGCGAGACCTGCCGCGCCTTCAGATTTTTCTTGCCCAGCCGCTTGGCCCAGTAGGGCACCAGCGCGCAATGCGCCGATCCGGTCACCGGATCTTCTGGAACCCCTTTGTCCGGCGCGAAGAAACGGGAGACGAAATCGTTGGTCTGGTCATCCGGCGCGGTGGCAATGAAGCCCCAGCTGTTCACGCTGCGCAGCACACTGCCGATATCGCCCGGGCCGCGAATGCCGCGCAAGGCGCCGGCGTGCTCCCATACACCCATGGTGTAGCGGCCGCGGTAGAATTCGTTCGGAGGCACTGTGCCGAGCGCATCGCCCACATGTCGTGCGAAATCCGGCGACGCATCGAACGGCGCAACCGGATCGGACGGCAGCGACATGCTGTGCCGCCCGTCTCGGCCGCGATCCACCACCAGCGTGCCGGAGCGCGTCTCGAAGCACACCTGCTTCAGTTCGGGATCGAGTTCCTCGAAAATCAGCCAAGCACTTGCCAAAGTCGCATGGCCACAGAGATCGACTTCCGATTCCGGCGTGAACCAGCGCAGATCGTACTGGCCGGGCGCCTTCCACACGAGGAATGCCGTTTCCGCGAGATTGTTTTCGTTGGCGATCTTCTGCATCAGCTCAGTGGGAAGAAACCGCTCCAGCGGAACGACGGCCGCCGGGTTGCCTTCCAGCGGCACTTCCGCAAACGCATCCACCTGCCACAATTTCAAATTCATGCCGCGCCTCGTGAAGATACCTGCTCATCAATGTAGTGCGTTGCGAGTGGCTGTCGTCCGCACAGATTCGCATGACAGGCATGAGTTCGCCGATGTCGGGCCGCAAAACCAGACTCCTGCGTCCGACGAAAAAGAGCCCGTGTTGTCTAGCGCAAGAACACCCGCACTTCGCTGGTGCGGATTGAGGGATCGGTGGCGGAGGAAATATCCATCCGCGCTGCAGGCACGCCCATTTCTGTCATGGTGACCATCACCTGTTGCGCATGGCGGCGGGCATCGTTTTGCGCCGATTGCACGGCTGCCGCGGTTCCACGCGGCGGCGACACGCCGACCACATTAAACGACGCACCGGGCTGGCTTTGCAGCGCCCGGGAAAGAGCCGCGTAGAGCGGTTTCTGATAATTGGTGCTGGCGCGCGCGAACTTGATCGTCACGATCGGCGCACCGGCAACAGGTGCTGCTCCGGACGGAGGCGGTGCCGCCGCCGCAATCCGCGGCGCAGGTGTGCCTGTTGCATAGAGGTCGCCCGCCTTGATGGAGCTTGCGAGCTGCGCCAGGCGCGTGCGTTCGTTGGACAACGCGGCCGTCTGGCGGCGGAGATCGGCGGAAGCATCGCGGGCAAGGCGGTCCAGCACCACCACAATCTGGTTGGCTTCGTCTTCCAGCACCGTCAGCTGTCGATGGTCTTCATCGACCGCACCGGCCATGTCGAGGGTTTGCTCAATCTGCGTGACGGCGCCGCGCACGCGCGAGGCCTCGCCGTTGATCTGCGCCGCCAGAGTGTTGAGCGCATTGATGTTCGCGGTCAGCTGATCGAGTGCACGTTGCGCCGTGTTCCACTGCGCCACCAGTTCGGGATTTCCGCGCGTGGTGCCGATCTGCAGTCGTGCGGAAATTTGCGCCTGCGCCTGATAATAGGCGGCGAGCTGCTGGGCGCTGGATCCGCGCAAGGTGGCGTATTGCTGGCCGGCGCCGACGGTCCGGCTTGCCGCATCCTGCAAGCTGCCGCGGATGCTGACGACGGTGTGGTTGACGGCGGTGCCGGTATCGGCTCCGGGAAGAATGGTGACCGCCGCCACGCCGGGTGAGCGCACAGGTGCAACGGCCCTCGGGGCCGGCGCGGGCGCTTCGGAGACTTCGCCCGTTTCGTCCGTCGCGCTTGCACCTTCGGCCGGAGCCTCAACCGGCGCCGCGGCCGCTTCGCTGGAGCCGCCGGCTTCGGTGGCCGGCAACGTGCCCGGCATCGCTCCCGCTTCCGCCTCCGAAGGCGGTGACGACGCCGGTGCAGCCCCGGTATCCGCAGCCGCTGGCGAGGCCGGCGCCGCCGATTGATCTTCCGCTCCCTCCGGTGTCTCCGGTGCGGGCGTGGTGCTCGGCTCGGCGGCCGGCGCCGCGGTTCCAAACAGCGATTCGTCGACGCTGGCGCAGCCGGAAAGCGCCAGGCCCGTGCACAAAGCCGCCGCAACAAGGAATACCCGCATCTACAACTCCGGTTTGGCGATAGCCGCCCAATGGCGCGCTGGGCGCAGCGCGATCAGGAACTGTGTCAGGGTAAACAGCCCAGCCGCGGCAGTCATATCCATGCGATTACAAGCCGACAAGGCCGCGGGGCGTTTGGGCGTTTGGGCGTGGTGGGCGTTATTATCTTTGGGACGGCGTTGGAGGCCACGTGGCCGCGAGTGCGATTCGGGCGGAGCAGTACCGGCATAAGGCCGAGGAGGTGCGCCTGATTTCGGAATCCATGAAGGATAAGATCTCCAGAAGAATGCTGAT
>DATAVX010000009.1:0-14855 GCA_036267535.1 Steroidobacteraceae bacterium | reverse complement strand
ATACTTTCCGGTCATACCGACGTGGTGCCGGTAGACGGCCAGAACTGGGAGTCAGACCCGTTCGCGGCGACAGAGCGCGACGGCAAACTCTATGCGCGCGGATCGGCGGACATGAAGGGTTTTATCGGCATTGTTCTCTCGCAGGCACCGAAGTTTGTTGCGGCACTGAATGCGAATCGGCTCGATGCGCCGCTGCACTATGCCTTGAGCTACGACGAGGAGGTCGGCTGTCTCGGCGTGCGCAGCTTGATTCGCGATCTGGAGCAGCACGGGATCCGCCCGGCGGGCTGCGTGGTCGGAGAACCTACCTCCATGCAGCCGATCATCGCCCACAAAGGCACGCACCGGTTCCGCTGCGCAGTGCATGGCAGAGAAGCACATTCCAGCTACGTCACTCACGGCGTGAACGCAATTGAATATGCCGCGCGTCTGGTGGTATTCATCCGGCAACTCGCCGATCGGCTGGCCCAGATCGAGCAGCGGGACCACGGCTTCACCGTTCCGTATACGACGCTGTCGACCGGTCTGATTCAAGGCGGTATCGCCGCCAATGTCGTGCCCAAAGATTGCATCTTTCAATTCGACATGCGCACCTTGCCGCAGGCCTCGCCCGATGCGCTCTATCAGGAGATTCGCCGCTATGCGGAAGCGCTGGCGGCGGAAATGCGCGGTATCGATGCAAATTCGGGGATCGATTTGCAGTGGGTCAGTCAGACCGTGGGCCTTGCCGCAGCGGAAACCGATGCCATCGTGCAATGGGCCATGCAGTTGTCCGGGAATGCCGGCGTCGGAAAAGTCTCGTACGGCACCGAAGCGGGGTTATTTCAGAAGATGGGGGTGCCGACGGTAATTTGCGGACCCGGCGACATCGCCGAGGCGCATAGGCCCAATGAGTTCGTGGCCCTCGAGCAACTGGCCCAATGCGAGAGATTCATGGAGCGCATGCTCGAGACCGGCTACGCCAAAACGGGCTGAGAATATGCTGAGCATAAGCTCGACGCGGCAACATAGCGATCATGTACCGCGCATACGCCATCGTCGCAGCGAACCGCGGCGTAGCCCGAACTGAGCGCCGACAAACCGGGCAGCGATGCCTCGATGCGCGCCGGCGCGTGTTCAAAATACCGGCAGGACAGACAGGACGGCGAGCGCGTCATTGGCCCAGTTGACTCCAGAAGTTGCTGAAGACTTGCGTCGACAGCACGAAGCCTACGATCACATTCACCGCGACGCCGATCGTGAAGGCATAGAAGGGCCGCGCGCCGATGGCGGCAAACTCCCGAAATCGCGTCGTCAGCCCGATGCTCAAGAACGCGAATGTAAATGCCCAGGTGCGAAACGCCTGCAAGGGCGCCACCAGCGCAGGCAGAAGCTCTTTTTTGTAGGCGGCGTAATCGTAGCCGCGCGCCACCAACGTGAGGAGTGCGGATGCCACCAGGAATCCCAGCACGAATTTTGGGAATCGGTTCCAAATCTCCGCGGCGCTCGATCTACTTTGAACGCCGGTGCGTTCCCAGCGTGTGGTGGCGATCAGCGAGAGCACGAAGGCCCAAACGCCGATCCAGACATCGCGGCCGATCACCTTCATGAGCGTGAAGGCGCTGACCGCCGCTTCCGGACTTCCTGAAATCCCCGGTACATTGCCGGCGTAACCGCCGTAGGTTTGCGCGGCAGCCAAACCCGCGGCGTCGGCGAATTCAGACGTGCCGATCCAGGCTCCGGCCACGCCGGTGGGCAGGCTAAGCGCTCTGGCGATGAGCGGCAGCACGAAAATCATCACAATCGCCCAGACCACCACCAAGGAGATGGCGACCGATACATCCTGTTTCTTCGCTCCCACCGCGCCGCCGACTGCAATGGCACCCGATACGCCGCAAACTGCGCCACCGGTACCCAAAGTGGCCGCCAATCTTCGGTCCAACCCCAATCGAACAGCCGCCAGATAGATCACCCCGAAGGTGACCAGCGATACGATGGCGGCCTGCGCGATCGCCACCGGTCCGGCCCAGGCAATCAGCGTCAGCGGCAAGCCTGCGCCGAGCAACACAATCCCGGTCTTGATGTAGAACTCCACCCGCAATCCCGGATCGAGCCATCGCGGCACGCCGATAGTATTGGACACCAACAAGCCTAAGCCTAAGGCGACGAGCGGCGGCTCAAGATTGTAGTGCGCGGCCTGATCCCACATTCCCAAGAAATAGATGCCGCCGGCGGCAACATAGACTGCTAAGAAGGCGGGGAGAAATTTTGTAATCCGGATACCGAGTGCGGCAGCGCCGATGCCGAAGGCCACGGCCCATAGCACAAAGAGCGCCGCGTACCGTAGGCCGTGCAGCTTGAGTTGTTGCGACAGGTCCGAGAGGTGCGCCCACTTTTGCGGTGCCGCGGCAAGCCACTTGATGCTGCTGCCGGCCGCAAACAGCGCCAAGGCGATGCAGATCAGGCCGAGTCCGATCCAGATTGCCCACCAGTCTTCCTTGTGAAACAACTCGCCCCAGGGCGAGCGGCGCGCCAGCACCGGGGTGCCGGCAGATTGGGCAATTTCCGCCATGAAGGAACTCCGTTACGTGTCGATGCGTAACGCTAGTCCCTGCGGCCTCCGCCGGTCGAATAGTTTGAATGCATATCCAGGTGACGTGCGGTTATGAGAACAGGGGGCGAAGACGCCCCCCGTTGCATCGGAAGCATCAATGACCGATATCCGTACCCTTATGGTAATCCGGGTAGGCGGGGATCGGTGAGACGGGAACCGGATGTTCCTTGAGCTGCTGCATCACAATGGCAACCGCGCGCTCCAACTGCGCGTCGTGTCCGGCGGCCACATCCTTGGGCAGCTCTTCCACCGCCACGTCCGGCGGTATGCCGTGACCTTCAACTTCCCACTCGCCGTTGAGACCGTAAATGGCATAACGCGGCGCGGTCACGGAGCCCCCATCGATCAGCGTCGGATAGCCGCCGATGCCCACGAGACCTCCCCAGGTGCGCGTGCCCACCAGAGTGCCGAGGCCCGCCTTGCGGAAATACCAGGGCATGGCATCACCGCCCGAACCTGCAGACTGGTTGATGATCATTGCCTTGGGGCCAAACATTGCGCCCTGCGGATCGTGCACGGGCTTGCCGTCGCGCTCAATTGCATTGCTCAAATGCTTCTGGCCCAAGACATTCACGATGTAGTCGGCGATGAAGCCGCCCTGGTTGAAGCGCTCGTCCAGGATCAGGCCCTGGCGGTTCAATTGAGCGTAAAAATAGCGATTGAAATTGGTATACCCGGCACCGGCCGTATTCGGCATGTAGACGTAAGCGATCGTGCCGCCCGAGAGCTTGTCGACCTTCTCGCGGTTGCCGTTGATCCAGTCGAGATTGCGCAGCCCATATTCCGAGGCGCTCGGCACGACCGTGACATCGCGTGCGCCCGCGCCGTCGGGGCTCTTGCCGACGCGCAGCACGGTCTGCTTGCCGGCAGTGCCGTTGAAGAAACTATCGACGTTGTCGGTACCGTGCAGTTCACGCCCATTGACGGCCAAGAGATAGTCGCCCACCACCACATCGATGCCCGGCATGGTCAGCGGCGCGATCAGCGAGGGAGTCCAATTCTCGCCGTTGTAGATCTTCGCGAAGCGGTAGCGATCGTGCTCGATAACGTAATCGGCGCCGAGCAGGCCCGGTCTCGGAGCGTTCGATGGCGTGCGAGGCCCGTTCACGAACATATGACCCACTTGCACCTCGCCCAGCATTTCATCGCACAGGTACGTGAACTCATCGCGCGAGGCTAGGCCGTCCACATAAGGCGCATATTTCGCTTCAATCTTGGGGATATCCAATCCGTGCGTGTGCGGGTCGTACAGAAAGTCACGCTGCAATCGCCAGGTCTCGTGATACATCTGCTTCCAGGCGCTGCGCGGATCGATGACGGCCATCATTCCATTATTATTGACCGGCTTGCCGGGATTCGCATCGGGCGAGCCCGGCTTCAACTCGCCGATGGGAGCGAGAAACCAACTGTCTTTGCGCGCATAGAATAATTTTTCGCCGTCAAAAGAAACTTTGAAATACGTCAGTCCGCTCAAAATCTCTTCCGTCTGACGCTTCTCCGTGGTGAAGCGCCATAGCGCGCGAATCGGCGAGCCCGGATCCTCCGCGGCGCGCCCGACCGGCGGCCCTTCAGCCAGGAACAGAATCCCGGTCTTGCCCACCGCCAGGTCGACGTAGTTCCTCGACGGTATAGGCAACGACAGAATTCGATTGCCGATATCGGCGAGGTCGATGACCGTCGGTTTCGGCTTGGACTCGGGTTTCTTCTTTTGGTCCTTTTTACCGTCCGCCTTCTTCGCGTCGGCATCTTTCTTGTCGACGGACTGGTCTGGCGCCTCATCCGACTTGTCCGCCTTCTTGGCGTCATCGTCTCTCTTCTTGTTTTCATCGTCGCTTTCGGGAGGAATCGGCGAGGCTGTCGAGCGCGCCAGGACGGCCACGTAAACCCCGGCATCGGTTGCCCGGTCGAGCGACGACAGATCGATACCCGCGTCGGAGGGGCCGTTGTTGGTGGATGCGGTGAAATACAGATACTTTCCGTTTGGGTCGAACGCGGGATTGGCCGCGTTGCTCATGCCATCGGTCACCTGCGTCGCGGTATGCGAGGCGAGCGAGTAGAGGAACACCGCATGCAATTCGCTCTCCAGGTCGCGGGTGTAGGCAATCCACTGAGAATCGGGCGACCAAGCAAGCTGGCTTGCGGAGCCGAACCCGCCGCGTAGAGCGGTGTCGACTTTCACGGGTTTGCCGCCGGCAGCATCGACGTACCAAATCCGCAAGTGCTTGTCGGCGAATGCAATGCGCTTGGAGTCGGGCGACCAGCGCGGAGCGTAATAGAACGATGGATTCGGACCCAGATCGATCACTTTCGGGGCTGCCAATCCGTCCTGGTCGCGGATATACAGCTGATATTCACCCGAGGCGTCGCTGAAATAGGCGATGGACTTGCCGTCCGGAGACCACGAAGGATCCCGCTCGGCGCTGCCGGGTGTCTTGGTCAAATTGCGGATGTCGCCTTTTTCGGCGGGCAGCGTGAATATGTCGCCGCGAGCCTCGGTGACGACGCGGGCACCGGTCGGCGATACGGCAAAGTTCTCCGCTGCGCTTTCCGGAACGCTCGCAAGATGCGGCTCGAGGCCGGGTAGATCGCCGTGGATTGATACATTGACCACGTGATCCTGACGAGCCGCCGGATCGTAAAGATGCAAGGAACCGAACTGTTCGTAGACCAGCGCGCCCGGGCCCGCGCTCACGGTCTTAAGATCGAAGCCGTGATTCTCGATGACCTGCTGGACTTGTTTGGTTTTGGTGTCGTAATCGAACAGCGATACCGCACCGTTGCGATCGGACAGAAAATACACGGTGCTTCCCATCCACACCGGACTCGAGTCATTGGAGTTCTCGCGCGGGACTTTTTCCAGATCCAGCGTCTTCATATTGACCAGCCATACCTGCGAGGTCTGGCCGCCGCGATAGTGCTTCCACGCAGCCTGCCATTGCCGTACCGGGGTGTAGGCCAATGTACCGCCGTCGGCGGAGAAGCTGCCCGAGTTAACGCTGGGCAGCGGCAGAACCTCGGCGGGCCCGACACCGTCGGCGCGAACTTGAAACAGCCGAGGATAGACCGATTTGCTCGCATGCACCGATGTGAACAGCACATTCTTGCCGTCCGGCGTCCATCCGGCGACGATATTCCCCGAAGGTTCCCAGGTGAGCCGCCGCGGCACGCCGCCCTCGCTGCTCATCACATAGACATCCGTGAGGCCGTGCTCGTGGGTCGAGTAGGCGACCTGCGAGCTGTCGGGCGAGAAGTAGGGTCCCTCGCTTACTGCGCCGTTGGAAGTCAAGCGCCTTGCCTCGCCGCCTTGGCGCGCAACCGTCCAAACGTCGCCGGCGTAGAGAAAGGCAATTCGATCCTGGCCGAGGCTGGGATTGCGCAGCAGCAAAGGCGCGGCACTCCAAGCGGACGCGCACAGAAACAGGCTGGCAATGAAACTCAAACTCGCGCCGGCAATTACACGGGGACTCATGCGTACCTCTTTACTTTAGACAATAAAAAATAGGCCGAAACTATACACGATCGCGATGCTTAGCCGTTTACGAAGCGCATGCCCGTTTCGTCGTAGCGCCCGCCGGCGGCAATGCCGCTCGGCGCGACCGCCGCAATGCGCGCCAAATCCGCCGCATTGAGTTCGATGTCGGCAGCTGCAATATTTTCCTTCAGCCGCTTGGCGTTGGTGGTGCCCGGGATGGGCACGATGTTAGGAGCCTGCGCCAGCAACCAAGCGAGCGCGAGCTGCGCGGGGGTGCAATTGTTTTCCCGCGCGATTTCCTGCACCTTGTCGACGAGCGCCAAATTCTTCGCAAAGTTGGCGCCTTGGAATCGCGGCGAGTGGCGCCGGAAATCCTTGGGGTCCAAGTCATCGATGCTGCGATAGCGCCCGGTGAGGAAACCGCGCCCGAGCGGACTGTAGGCGACGAAGCCGATGCCAAGCTCGCGGCAGACTTGCAGCACGCCATCTTCCGGATCGCGGCTCCACAAGGAATATTCCGATTGCACCGCAGTGATTGGATGGGTCTTGTGGGCTTTCGCAATGGTCGCGGCGCTCGGCTCGGACAAGCCGATGCCCGCGATCTTGCCGGACTTCACCAATTCGGCCATGGCGCCGACCGTCTCTTCGATCGGCGTGGCGGGGTCAACGCGGTGCTGATAGTACAAGTCGATGCGTTCGACGTTCAGGCGCCGCAAAGAGGCTTCGCAGGCTGAACGCACATAGCCGGGCTTGCCGCTGATGCCGCGCAGTGTCGGATTCGCAGGATCGCGCTGGATGCCGAACTTGGTGGCGAGAAATACCCGATCGCGCTTTCCGGCAATCGCCTTGCCGAGCAGCACCTCGTTGGTGTGGGGGCCGTACATGTCGGCGGTATCCAAGAAAGTGAGGCCGAGCGACAGCGCGTCGTGAATGACGGCGATGGCATCGGCATCGGTGGCAGCATCGCTGGCATAGAATTCCGAGAATCCCATGCATCCTAAGCCAATCGCCGATACTTGCGGACCGTCGCGGCCCAGCTTGCGTAGCTTCATTTATTCCCCTGTCCTGCGAACCCGCCGAGGGCGGCTATGATAGCTTGACGCGCTATGCCGGGTCGCGTCATTCTGGCGTCGAGCCCACGGCAGGTCGCCCTTCACAAACCACGCATCAC
This sequence comes from Steroidobacteraceae bacterium, assembly GCA_036267535.1. Lineage (GTDB taxonomy): Bacteria > Pseudomonadota > Gammaproteobacteria > Steroidobacterales > Steroidobacteraceae > Bog-1198. Next base: position 7,619 of record DATAVX010000009.1, on the reverse strand, counting down.
GCATCGCATCTATAACGAGGAATACACATGCGCCTTCAGAAAGTTGCCGTAATCGCCTTGATGCTTGCCGGCACGTGGGTTGCACTGCAGTTTGGGGTGGCCAGGGCGGCAGAGAACGATCAATACTTCGGCAGCTGGAAGGGCACCTGGGAGGGCGCGGGCGCCGGCGGACGTTTCGACCTGATCCTCGCCCGCGACGGCGACGGCAAGCTGGCCGCGAGCGTGTCGGTGGGCACCGATATGGGCGACTACAACGCGAAGTTCACCAAGGCGGATCTTGCCGGCGGCAAGCTCGCCGGGGCTTATGATTATCCGCCGGACCCCCAGGGCGAGGTGATCGTCACCGGATCATTCGATGCCAAGAGCGCCACGGGCACCTGGTCATTGGGGGCCAAGGGACAGGCCGGCGGCCAGGCGATTGCCGGCACTTGGAAAGTCAGCAAACAGTAAGCGCGCGCAGCAAAACTCAGCGCGAACGCCGATCAGCTCGACAACGCGGCGCTGAGTTGCAGCGAATCGGTCGGGTTCAAAAAGCGAATCACACCGTCGTCAAGCGATCCGAACTTCAGGCTCATCAGATCCTTGACGTAATTCTGATGCAGCTTCCAGGGCGTCTTTGAACCCTGCTTGGGCAACTTGTCCGCGACACGCAGAATATAGCCGGACGAGAGGTTGAGCCAAGGTTCCGGCTGCACCGTTGGATCATCGTTTTGCGGCACGCAAACACGATAGCCGGCAGACTGCATATGATTGAGGACCCGGCAGATGTAATCGCATGTCAGCTCGCTCTTCAAGGTCCACGATGCGTTGGTATAGCCGAACGTGGAGGCCAGGTTCGGAATCCCGCCGTACATCGTGCCCTTGTAATTGAGAGTCTTGGCCGGATCGACATGCCGGCCGTCGACGCTGATCTGAATATTGCCGAGCGCAACCAGGCTTAAGCCCGTGGCGGTGACGATGATGTCGCCCTCGAGTTGCTTGCCGCTGCGCAATCGGATGCCGTTTTCCGTGAACGTCTCGATTTCATCGGTCATGACCTCAGCCTTGCCCCGGCGGATGGCCTCGAACAGGTCCCCATCCGGCACCAGGCACATGCGCTGATCCCAAGGATTGTAGCGGGGAGAGAAGTGGCCGACGTCGTAGTCGGGCCCGAGCGCGCCCTTCACCCGGTCGAGAATCCACGTCTTCACGCGCTCCGGACTGCGTTTGCAAAGCCTGAAGAAATAAATACCGAACAAAATGTTTCGCCACCGCACCAGATTGTAGGCAAGCATGGGAGGCAAATAACGCCGCAGAAGATTGGCGATGGCATCCTGCTCGGGACGCGCGACCACGTAGCTGGGGGAGCGCTGCAGCATGGTCACCCGCGCCGCAGTCCGCGCCATCGCGGGCACCAGCGTCACGGCCGTGGCACCGCTGCCGATCACGATGACGCGCTTGCCGGCGTAGGCCAGGTCCTCAGGCCACTTTTGCGGATGCACGATCTGCCCTGCGAAGCGCGCACGGCCCGGAAAAACCGGGGTGTAGCCTTCGACATAACTGTAGTAGCCGCTGCAGACAAACAGAAAATGGCAGGTAAAGCGCGCTACTCGGTTGTCGGGTCCGCACTCGGCTTCGACGCTCCACAGAGCATCCTTGGAGGACCAGGAGGCGCGCTTGACGAGATGATGAAAACGAACGTTCTTGTCGATGCCGTAGTCGCGCGCCGTGTCGTTGATGTACTTGAGGATCGAGTGCCCATCGGCGATGGCCTTGCCTTCCACCCATGGGCGGAATGAATAGCCCAGGGTAAACATGTCCGAGTCCGATCGAATTCCGGGATAACGGAACAAGTCCCACGTCCCGCCAATGGCCGCACGGCCTTCCAAAATCGCGTAAGTCTTCTTGGGACAGTTCTTCCTTAGGCTGCAAGCGGCGCCGATGCCGGAAAGGCCGCCGCCGACGATCAGCACATCGAAATGATTGTTCGGCACCTCAAGGATGTCCACGTCAGCAAGCGCATCAAGCCGCATTTCGAGCCCCGATTTCACGCGCGAACGCGGCCACGGTAACGAACGCCTCGCGAGCTTCGGGCAGCAGCGTTACGAATATCGGCCATACGTGCGGCAGCCGATCTCGCACGATCAATTCAACCTTGACACCGGCGGCCGAGGCCCGCTCCGCCAAGCGCAGCGTGTCGTCGCGCAGCGTTTCGTGACGGCTTGCAAACAATAGCATGGGGGGCAGGCCGGCAAGGTCCGCGTACAAGGGCGAGGCGCGCGGATCGCGCGGGTCCGCGCCGGAAAGATACATCGCCGCCGCCTCGCGAATCCCGCGCGGCGTGAACATGGCGCAGCTCTTGGCATTTGCCTCGACAGATGCGCCCGTGACCGCCAAGTCGCAATAGGGTGAGAAAGCGACGATTGCCTTGGGCGCCTTCGAGCCTCTGTTCCGCACGCCCACGGCGGTGGCTATCGCAAGGCCGGCTCCCGCTGAATCACCCGCGAGCACAATTTCGGCTTGCGGATATCGGGCGAGCAGCCAGTGATACGCTTTGGCGGCATCTTCCACGGCGGCCGGAAAGGGGTGTTCGGGTGCCAATCGATAGTCGAGCCCGTAGGCGGGCGCCTCGAAGGCCTTCGCCATGGCGATCACGACCTGCCGATGGGTCTTCGATGAGCCGAACAAGTAGCCGCCGCCGTGCAGGTATAAAACGATCACGGAAGGCGCTTCGACGGGAGCGGGCGATAAGCGGGCCACATCAAAGGCCAGACCCTCGTCGCTGCGCAGACTTTCCACGCTATAGCCGCGCGGGACGGCAAGTGCGCTGCGCGGCGGATCCCGGGTCATGGCCCTTAGGCGTTGCAAATTGAGGGGCTTCTTGCCGTGCCGCTTCATGGTGAGGCGAAAGAATCCATTCAATATCAGGGCCTGCCAGCTCAGCATCCAGGAATTATGGCACGCGCCTATCGCAAAGCGCGTACAGATAACAAAAATACCACCGCTTTTGGGAGACACGTCCCCAGAGATCAGAGACTTATCGGAATTCCGGCCAGCATCTGCACCCCGGAAGGGAACTCCGTTCGTATTCCTATTCAATGCTCACGGGATGACCCCGCAAAGCCGCAACTAGGAGATCTCGTCCATGAAGATGCGAATGGTGAAGATTGCAATGGCCTGCTTGCTGCTCCCCGGGCTCGGGTTAGCGCAGGATGCCAATCTTAAGCTGCCCGAATTCAAGTCGCTGGCCGGCAAGGCGACCGAGTCCGTCAACATCAGCTTAAGTCCCTGGCTATTGCACATGGCGGGATCATTCATCGACGACAAGGATGCCGATAGCGTTGCCACCAAGCGCATCCTTGCCGGCATCAAGTCGATTCAAGTACGCAGTTTTCAGTTTGCGTCGGATAATGCGTACTCTACGGCGGACATTGACGGCGTCAGAAGCCAATTGGCGGGACCCGGCTGGAGCCAAATCATGCAGGTTCACCACCGCGAGAAGAGCGAGGATGTGGATATGTACGTCTTGATCGAGAACAACGTGACCAAGGGATTTGCACTCATCGCGAGCGAGCCGCGGGAATTCACGATCATCAATATTGTCGGCACGCTCAAGGTCGAGGACCTGCAGAAATTGGAGAGTCACCTGCACCTGCATGGCGTCAGCGATACACAAGTCAATTTGTTGATGTAACACGCGCTTGAATGACGCGGCGGCGGATCCGTTGGACGAGCAGCTCGCGAAGGCGCGCTCAGGGGAGCGCGCCGCATTGGGTGCCCTGGTGCAGGCGCATCAGCGGTCTGTGTACAGTCTGGCGCTGCGAATGCTGGGCACGCGGGATCTTGCGGAAGACTTGACGCAGGAAGTATTCATGCAGTTGAACGCCAATTTGCGCTCGATCGACTCGAACCGGCACCTGCGCTTTTGGCTGCGCCAAGTGACCAGCAACCGTGCAATCGATCAATTGCGCCGCCGTGCACGGCTGCCGTTGACGTCGCTCGAGGAGATATCGCAGCAGTTCAGCAGTGAGGATCGCGCCGATCCGCTGCTGCAGCGGCACATGCAGGCGCTGCTGGCGGAGTTGAGCCCGCCGGCGCGCGCGGTGCTATTGCTGCGTTATCAAGAAGACTTGGATCCGCCGGAAATCGCCCGGACGCTGGATATGCCGCTCAACACCGTCAAGAGCCATTTGAAACGATCGCTGGAAAGCATGCGCGAGAAAGCCGCCGGCATGTTGCCGGCGCGCTGCGAGGATAGGTCATCATGAGCAAGAATATCGAGTCTCGCGAGGACATCGAATCGCAAATGCGCGCCGCCTTGCGGCCCGTGGCCCCGCGCCAAGCATTCTCCCGAGAACTGCTCGCGCGCGTCATGCTCGAGGCACGGCCGCAATCAAGGCCTCGCTTCTTCGCTGCAGCGAGAGTGCGACCCCTGGCGTGGTGGCTGACGGCGAGCGTCGCCGCATGCTTGGTTTTGGCGGTGGGCGTGCATCAGCACCTGCAGCAGCAGCGACTGCAGCAAAGCGGACTGGAGGCTCGGCGCGAAGTGATGAAGGCGCTGCACGTCACCAGCGAAAAGCTGAACCTGGCGTACGAAGCGGTCAAGAGCCAATCCACGTCGCTGGAAGACGAAGAGTCCGGCGCCTGAGGCCCGGCATAGGAGTTTTCCCATGACAAAACACATGCTAACCCTGTTCATCGCGCTGCTGGCGCCCGGGCTGGCCTGGGGCGCGTCGAGTCCTAAGCTCATCATTCCGAGCTTCGCTGGATTGGCGCAGAAAGCGAGCGAATCCGTGACCATCACCTTGGATCCGGCGCTGCTCGGCATGGCCGCCAGGTTTCTCGATTCCAACGACCCGCAAGATGCCGCGACCAAGGACATACTCAAGGGGCTGCAGGGGATCTACGTCCGCAGCTACACCTTCGATCACGATTCCGCCTACAGCCAGGCGGATATCGAGGGGGTACGAAGTCAGCTCGCCGCACCGGGGTGGAATCGCCTCCTCGAGACGCGCAGCCGCAAGACGCACGCGGACGTGGACATCTACATCATGGTCGACCAGGGCAAAGCGGTGGGATTGGCGATCATTGCCAGTGAACCCCGGGAGTTCACCATCGTAAATATCGTCGGCGCAATCGATCTGGATAAGCTGCACAAGCTGGAGGGCCAGTTCGGCGTGCCCAAGCTCGATATCGATACCTCGAAGCCCGCACCACCGCAGAAAAAATAATCAGGGCGGTTTGGTCCCGGTGCCGGCCGGGCTGATGGAAGCCAACGTATCTTTGGGCGGCTGCAAGCGCTCTTTGCACACGCGCATCGCTTCGTTATAGGAAACGCTTCTGTTGGCGGACATGCGCCGCATCATGCACTCGCTGAGCTGCCGTTTGGCGATGACTGCGCGGCTCTCAGGCGCGGCTGTGGCTGCCTGTGACCCCAGCAGTATCAAACTGATTCCAACCGCTGCTACGAACCGCCTCATTGCGCGAGTCTCCGAACTAGAGCCAGGAGCTTGAGCGCGTTGCGGCCCAGCGGCAAGGGCCCAGAATCGTCATCGAATGTCGGGGTTGCACCGACACCTTGATATCACCAGGGCCTCAGCTAGACTGAAGGCAGAGCCGCGCGCGGAATCGGCCGGGCAGGGCTTGAGGAAACGCGAGCTGAAGAGCGGCGCGGCTGCCGGGCACCGCGATCAAAGCCGCCGCAAAGTCGCGGGCCACATCCGCGCGAGCAACCCGTCCCTCAAGACGAACTGATGCCAGAGCGCCGCCGCGGCGTGAATGCCGGCGAGCGCGAATAGCGCGTAGGCCAGATAGCCATGCAGATCCTCGGTGGGATGAAACACCGCGCGATTGGATTTGATCCCGAAATCCAGTTTGAAAAGGCCGAAATCGAATATGCGTCCGTGATAGATGAAAGTGATGATGCCGACGATCGGGATCACGAACATCAGCACGTACAAAGCGGCGTGCGTTATGCCGGCGGCGCGGCGTGCAAGCAGGCCGCCGGTTTCGACCGGCGGCGGTGGCTTGTGCCCGCGCCGCCACCAAAATCGCGCAAATAGCGTAAACCACAGCGCCAGGCCGAGCACGGCATGGATATTGATCCAGAATTGTTGAGTTTCCTTGGGCCAAGAGTCATGCAGCAAGCCGAGGATTCCAACGCAGACGACCAGGAAAAACATCAGCCAATGAAAGGCGATTGCGGTCAATCCATAACGTTCAACGTTTTCGGTGGCCATTAGTCCTGCTCGCTGGTGAAGGCTGGTATTTATACTATCAACGGCCGGCTACGGTCACTAATCATCGAGGGGATTCACATGAGCAGCGGACTCGAGACAATCGATCAAATCAAGGCCACCTTCATCGATCTGGCCATTCGCTTCGGGCCGAAACTGGCAACCGCGCTTGTCATTTTCACAGCCGGTGTGTTCATCGCCAATTGGTGCACGCGTGCGAGCGCGCGCGGTCTGCGCCGCTTCGAGCTCGAGCCGCCGGTCAAGATGTTGCTGACGCGTTTGGTGCGCGTCCTCGTGCTGGCGATATTTCTGATCCTGGCGCTGCAAAATCTCGGAGTCGAACTGTTGCCGCTGATCGCCGGCCTGGGCGTCGCCGGTGCCGGTATCGCGCTGGCGACGCAGGGGGTTTTGAGCAATGTCGTCGCGGGTCTGACCATCATCTTCACCAAGCCCTATCGTGTCGGCGAATACGTTGCCGTCGCCGGCGTAGAAGGAGAGGTGACAGCCATCAGCTTGTTCAGCACGATCCTCACGCACCCCGACCGTTCGCGCATCGTCGTTCCCAATCGCAAAGTTGTGGGCGAAATTCTGCAAAACTTCGGCGCGCTGCGCCAGTCCGAAATTCTGGTCGGTATAGCCTATGAGTCGGACTTGGCGGCCGCTCTCAGCGCCATTCGCGAGGTCGTGGCTGCCAATTCACGGGTGCTCAGCGATCCCAAGCCGGTCGTGCAGGTGAATGCGCTGGCCGCTTCCGCGGTGCAGATCGCCATTCGGCCCTGGGTTGCGGTATCGGACTTCGGCGCGATTTCAGGTGAGCTCAACCTATCTATAGCCGAGGATCTGCGGCGGCGCGGTATCTCGATACCCTTTCCGCAGCACGAGGTTCGCTTGATCCGCGATGCAGCCTAACGATATGCAGTTGCATCGGTCGCGGCCTATGACGGGCAAATCGGCCAAGTGGCCTATCGCGCCAGTAAGGCCGGCATCGTCGGCATGACCTTGCCCATGGCGCGTGATCTGGCGAGCATCGGAATCCGCGTCAATACCATTGCAAATTGCGCAACTGGCAATCGCGATCATCGAGAACGATTACACGCATTGTCCGCTTCGCCGGACGGGTCACCCGCCGGCGAGCGGAATTGAATTCGACGCAACCGTCGAATCAGCGGCAATGTTCTCAGCGGCAATGATCGTCGTGATCCCGGCAATCGTACCATCGGTTCTCGTGATAATAGCGGTTATGGTCACGATCGTAGTAGCCCTCGCGATAGGGCGGCCCTGCGACGACACAGGCTGACGATGCTGCGACGAGTCCCAACAAAATTCCGCCTCGAATGATCCTTTGAATATTTGTCATGAATGCTCCAGCGGTTGGTGTCTGCATGATCAGGGAGCGGCTGTCAG
>DATAVX010000008.1:0-13749 GCA_036267535.1 Steroidobacteraceae bacterium | reverse complement strand
CGTCTCGATTTCAACTCCATGTTCGAGGTGTACGAAAAGGACACCGCCGGGTACGTGCAAGCCGATTTCAAGGGCAGCAATTGGGCCGGCAACGTCGGCCTTCGGGTTGTGCGCACGCAAGAAGATATCGTGAACTACACCGCCGTAGACCCGACTACACCGGGCTCGACGTTTTCGCTGTTCGGCCAGTTCATCGGCGTGCCCATCTCACATTCCTACACGGATGTTTTGCCCAGTGCCAATTTGAAGATCGACGTGGCGCCTGATCTGGTGGCGCGTTTCGACGCTGCCGAGACCATGACGCGCGCCGACTACTCGCAGCTCGCCGGTGCCACGAGCTTGTCGGGGCCCGTGACCGCTACCGGCACCGGCGGCAATCCAGACCTGAAACCGATCGTGTCGAATAATTTCGATGCCGGACTCGAGTGGTATTTCGCCAAGCAATCATTGCTGTCGGCGACGCTCTTTTATATGGATCTTAAAAACTACGTGAGTTTCGGATCCTCAACGCGGGATATTTTCACCTTCGGACCAGGGCTGCCGACGGGCGGAAAGCTGGTGACCTATTTGTTGAGCACGCCGGTCAATGCGCAGGGCCGGGTCGAAGGCGCCGAGATCGCCTATCAGCAGGCGTTCACGGAGAACTTCGGATTCATCGGCAACTATACGTATGCCGACGGCAAGCAGACCTCGTTGATCAGCAACGGCGACGATCGCCTCGTGGGTACTTCGAAGAACACTTATAACGTTCAGGGCTACTTCGAAAACAAAGTCTTCAGTGCGCGCGTTGCCTATACCTACCGGTCCGCTTTCTTCAGCGGCCTCGATCGGAATACGGCATTCTCCCAGGAAGCGATCGGCACGCTGTCGGCTTCGTTGGTTTACAACGTCACCGACCAATTCTCCGTGCAGTTGGATGGGCAAAACCTCAACAATCCCATCTTGAAGTACTCGGCCAGCAATCAGGATCAGCCGCGGGCATTCTACAGGAACGGCTCTCAGTACTATCTGACGGTGCGATTCAAGCTGTAATCCGGCAGCACCGGCCTGCGCATGCGGCATGAGTTAGAGTGTCAAGCGTGCGGCAGAGATCGAGGATGAGGCGAGGGGCAGGGGCAGCGGTTGTTACCGCTGCCCTTTCCCTTTCCCTTGCCCTTGCTTTTGTCTTTGGCGCGGCACCGGCTTCCGCGCAGCAGACCGCCGTCATACCGCTGCCGGCAAAGATCGTGCCGGGCAACGGTGCGTTCGCATGGAGCGCGGCAACCGTCATTCAGGTTCCGCGGGGCCAACGAGACGCTAAAGCGGCGGCCGGCTATCTTAGCGATTTGTGGAAGCGCAGCAACGGCATCACGCTGCCGGTTTTGTCTTACTACGCACGTCCGGCTGCTTCAGCCATACGCTTCGAACAACACCCGGGCTATGGGCCCGAAGCGTATCGGCTCGATGTGGCGCCGCATCGAATGACCGTCTCAGCGAGCAGCGCTGCAGGTCTTTTTTACGGCGCGGTCACCCTCTGGCAGCTCTTGCCGGTAGGCCGAAAGAGCGGCGCAATCCCGGCACAAACCATCATTGACCAGCCGCGCTACTCCTGGCGCGGACTCATGCTCGATTCCTCTCGGCACTTCCAGTCTCCCGCTTTTGTTCGGCGGATGATCGACTGGATGGCATGGCACAAACTCAACATTCTGCATTGGCATCTGACCGACGATCAGGGGTGGCGGCTCGAGATTCACAAGTATCCCCGGCTGACCTCAGTGGGCGCTTGGCGGATTCCCGCTGCGGTTCCGGGGGCCGCCGCGCCGGCGCGCTACGGCGGTTTCTACACGCAGGATGAGGTGCGCGACATCGTTCGATTCGCAGCAAGCCGGCACGTTCAGATCGTTCCCGAAATCGACATGCCGGGCCATGCCCAGGCGGCGATCGCGGCTTACCCTGAGCTCAGCTCGCTTGACGCCAAGCCCAACCTTCCTGTCTCCAACAAATGGGGCGTTCATTCGCATCTCTTTAATCTCGAGCCAAGTACCTTTGAGTTCATCGAGAACGTGCTCGGCGAAGTCCTGCAACTGTTTCCCTCGCATTTCATTCACATCGGCGGTGATGAAGCCGTGAAAGACGAATGGAACGCATCGGCGGCGGTGCAAGCGCGTGCGCGCGAGCTGGACATTCATGACGCCGCGGCTTTGCAGACCTACTTCACTCAGAAGATCGCTCAATACCTGACCGCCCATGGCAGGCGCACGGTCGGTTGGGACGAAATCATGCAGCCCGGTTTAGCCGCTGACGCTGTCGTGATGTCGTGGCATGGGGCGGCAGGCGCGCATGCTGCCGCGATCAGAGGCAACGATTCGGTCCTCGCGCCGGACCCGGCGCTGTATTTCGATCATCGCCAGAGCAGCCTGCCGGCCGAACCGCCCGGCCGGCTCGACGTGCTTTCGCTCGAGGACGTATACGGCTTTGAGCCGCATGATCCTCGGCTCACGGACGCTCAGCGGCGGCACATTCTCGGCGTACAGGCGAACCTATGGACCGAGCACATGCAAACCGAGCAACGCGTCGAATGGATGGCGCTGCCGCGCGCAGCGGCGGTAGCCGAAATCGGCTGGTCGGCGCAAACGCGATCCTGGCCCGATTTCCTCGAGCGCCTAAGTTCAATGTCTGATCGCTACCGGATATTCGATCTTAATTACGCGGACAGCGTGTATGGCATCCAGCAGCGATTCACGCGCGCTGCGGATGCGATCGTCGTGACGATGTCCAATCTGCCCGAGCTTCGGGATGCTGCGCCCGATGCCGCGATCCGCTACACACTGGATGGCCGCGAACCCACTGCGGCATCGGCGCTGTATGCGCAGCCCCTCGAGGTTGCCGTGGGATCGGAGATCCGCGCCGCGACATTCATTGGACGGGCGCAAGTTTCACGCACCTGGAACGCTCGTCTGGATGCGCACACGGGCGTAAGGCGCACCAGCCACGAACTCGATCTATGCGGCGATGGCGTAGGACTTCTGCTCGAGCCGCGCGCTGCGCGAACGTCCGGCGATGCGCCCCTGGCGGTCGATATCATGAACCCGTGCTGGATTTATCGCGACGTCGATCTGGGACAGGGCCCGCAAATCGCCGCCGCGGTGTCAGCGCTGCCGTTCAACTATGAGCTCGGACAAGATGCCGCCAAGATTCGGGTCGGCGACAACAAGACCCCGGCCGGTGAGCTCGAAGTGCGCGTCGATGGTTGCGACGGCAGGATGCTGGGCGCGCTGCCATTGCCACCGGCAGTCCGCGCCGAGATCCAAGCAAAATTGCCGGCGTACAGGTTGCCGGCGATCGCAGGCCGGCACGATGTGTGCCTGCGCTTCGCGCGGCCCAGCCTCGATCCCTTATGGGCGCTGGACTGGGTGGAAATTGGGACCTAAGCGATGCTGCTAAAACTCATCGCTCCGCTCGACGGCTGGTGCGCAGCTCTCGACGAAGTTCCCGATGGCGTGTTTGCCGGGCGAATGCTCGGCGATGGTCTCGCCATCGATCCGACCAGCGGGATCGTACTTGCTCCCTGCGATGGGGAAATCATAACCCTGCCCGATAGCGGCCACGCGGTGACCCTCCGTAGTCCGCAAGGCATCGATGTATTGATTCACATCGGTATCGATACCGTCCAACTCGAAGGCCGCGGCTTTAGCGTCAAAGTAAAGCCCGGCGATAGAGTTGAATCGGGCGCTGAGCTCATCCGCTTCGACCTGGATACCGTGGCCCGCGGCGCAAAGAGTTTGGTGACTCCCGTCGTTGTGACCTCCGAGGGAGTCACCCTGCAAAATCGCCATGCCGCGGGGTTGGTAAAGGCGGGCGACCTGCTGTTCGAGGTCTTAGGCATGCCATCGATGTCGCAGCGGCCGACCGATACTTCGGACACGGGCAATGAAGCCGCCGGGACCGGCACCAAAGCCGTCGCCGGCGAGCTTGAGCGCGTGCTCGTCATATCGCTGCGCCAGGGATTGCATGCGCGGCCGGCGGCCTTGCTGGCCCGGCGGGCCAAAGGCCTTGAAGCGCAGGTCACTCTTGCGGCGCATGGCCGCACCGCCGACGCGCGCAGCATCGTCGCCATCATGGCCCTGGGTGTGCGTCGCGGCGATGAGGTGACGCTGCGAGCCCACGGCAATGAAGCGGCACAGGCTGTCGCCGAGATGATTGCGGGCATCGAGGAAGCCCAACGAATGGAGTCCGCCCATGCGCCGGCGCCTGCACCGGAGATGCGCCGTGTCCGGAGCGCACCGCGCGATGGCGAACTCCCCGGCACCTGCGCGGCGCCGGGATTTGCCGTCGGCCGCGCAACACGAATCGAGCGCCGTGAAATCGAGACCGCGGAGCAGGGATCTGGTGTGGGCCACGAACAGGACGAGCTGAATCGGGCGCGCTCGAACGTGCGAATCAGGCTGGAACGGGTCCGCAGATCCGGCGACGCGGCGCGCCAGGACATCATCGCCGCGCATCTGGAGTTTCTGGACGATCCGACCCTGAACGAGGCGGCGCAGCAGCATTTGGCGGCAGGCAAGAGTGCCGGCTATGCCTGGCGCCATGCCACCAGGGCGTCCATTGCCGCTCTGGAAGCTCTCGATGACTCCCGCTTGCGCGAGCGCGCCGATGATCTCTTGGATGTCGAAGCGCACCTATTGCTGGCACTGGCCGGCGAGGCGCGGCCCATGCACCTGCCGCTGCCCGAAAGCGCCGTGCTTCTGGCCGACGATTTGCTGCCGTCGGAATTGACTGCGCTGGACCGGCGGCGGCTGGCCGCCATCGCCTTGAGCGGCGGCGGCCCGACCTCGCACGTGGCGATCCTGGCGGCAGCGATGGAAATTCCGATGCTGATCGCAGTGGGGCCGGCGCTCCGCGACATCCCCGACGGCCGGATGCTGATCGTGGACGCCGACAAAGGGACTCTGCACATTGCTCCCAGTGCGGAAATGCTGGCCAAGGCAAACTCGCTGGTTGAGCAGCGGGCCGCCCAGAGCGCCGCCCTGCGGCTGGCAGCAACCCGAGAATGTCGTTCGCTCGATGGAGCGCGCATCGAGGTATTCGCCAACTTGGGCAGAGTGACCGATGCGGTTGCCGCCGTCGCGAACGGCGCGGAGGGCTGCGGGCTCTTGCGGACGGAGTTTCTGTTCATCGATCGCGAGACCGCGCCCAGCGAAGACGAACAAGCCGAGTCGTACCAAAGCATCGCCAATGCCTTGGCGGGGCGGCCGCTGATCTTGCGCATGATGGATGTGGGCGGCGATAAGCCGCTGCGCTATATGCCGCTGCCCCAAGAAGAGAATCCGGCCTTGGGATTGCGCGGCGTGCGTACCGCGCTGCTGCATTCAGACCTGATGCGTAGCCAGCTGCGCGCGGCGCTGCGAATCCGGCCGGCCGGCGTGATGCGGCTGCTGATTCCAATGGTCACCGATGTGTCGGAGATCCTTGCCGTGCGCCGCGCCATCGATGAAATCAAGGGCGAGCTCAAGCTCGAAGGACGCATTGCACTTGGCGCCATGATTGAGACTCCGGCGGCCGCGCTGACGGCAGCGGCGCTGCTTCGCGAAGTTGATTTTCTATCGATCGGCAGCAACGACCTAACTCAGTACACACTTGCCATGGACCGCGGCCATGCGCAGCTTGCACGGCGGACCGATGCCTTGCATCCTGCCGTGCTGCAATTGATCGCCGCAGCCGCGAACGCCGCCAAAGCCGCCGGCAAGCTGGTTGCGGTTTGCGGCGGGGTGGCCGCCGACAGCACGGCGGTGCCGATACTGTTGGGCTTGGGCGTAAGCGAGCTCTCCGTCGTGCCGGCGGTAATTCCGGCTCTGAAACGTCAAATCGGCGGTCTGCGCATCGATGATTGCCGCGAACTAGCCAAGCGCTGCCTGCTTTTGAGCTCCGCGGCGGAGGTGCGTGATTTGGTCGAGCAGACGATCGCGAATCTAGGGGAAGCCTCATGAAGTTTCGCTTTTCAGGATTTCAGCAGCTGGGCCGCGCATTGATGCTGCCCATTGCGGTGTTGCCCATAGCCGGTCTGCTGTTGCGCGTAGGCCAGCCGGACCTTTTGAATTGGACCTCGATGGCGGCCGCCGGAACTGCGATTTTCTCAAACCTCGGATTGCTGTTTGCCGTCGGCGTGGCGGTGGGACTTGCGCGCGAAAACCATGGCGCTGCGGGCCTTGCGGCGCTCGTCGGATACTTGGTGACGACCCGAGCGGTGGAGAGCTTGCTGCATGCTGAGCCGGGCTCGCTTTCCAAGCTCAGCATTCCGGTGGGACTCCTGTCGGGCATCATCGCCGGCGTCGCCTACAATCGATTCAGCAATATCACATTGCCGAGTTATTTGACGTTTTTCGGCGGCCGGCGTTTCGTTCCTATTGTGAGCGGACTCGTGGGTTTGGCGTTGGCCGCCGTGATCGGCTACGCGTGGCCCTTCCTCGAGCGCGGCATGGATTCAGCCAGTCAAAGCATCCTGGGCGCGGGCTCGATCGGACTGTTTGCCTATGGCGTCTTGAATCGAATTTTGATCGTGACGGGCTTGCATCACATTCTCAACAACTTCGCCTGGTTCATCGTCGGCGACTACCATGGCGCCACGGGCGATCTGAATCGATTCTTCGCCGGTGATCCCAGTGCGGGTGCATTCATGTCGGGCTTCTTTCCGGTCATGATGTTCGGCTTGCCGGGCGCATGCCTCGCCATGTACCACACCGCACGGCCGGAGCGGCGCGCCGGCGTTGCAGGGCTTCTGTTGTCGCTCGCGCTCACGTCATTTTTGACCGGCGTCACGGAGCCGGTGGAATTTACATTCATGTTTCTGGCACCGGTATTGTATGCATTGCATGCGATAGCGACCGGCCTTGCCATGGTGATCATGCATTTGTTCGGCGTGCACTTAGGCTTCAGTTTCTCCGCGGGTCTTTTCGACTATGTGCTGAATTTCACCCATGCGCAGCGGCCGCTGCTGTTGATCCCCATCGGCATCGTATATTTTGCGCTGTACTACGCGGTGTTTCGCGTCTGCATCGTGCGGTTTGGCCTGCCGACCCCCGGCCGAGAGGCGGACGACATCCTCGCCCAGCCGATCGTTCCTGCGGGCGAGCGCGGCAGTGCCTTCGTGACGGCGCTGGGCGGCGCCGGCAACCTTACCGAGGTCACCGCATGTACGACGCGGCTGCGACTTACTCTGACCGACAATCGAGCGGTCGACGAGTCGCTCCTCAAGCAATTGGGGTCGCGCGGCCTGCTGCGTGCCTCGGGGACCGGCTTACAGGTGGTGTTGGGTCCGGTTGCGGATCAGGTGGCGGGCGAGATCCGCGCCGCTCTACGTGCGGGCACGGGCATGAGCGCGGGCGCAAGCACGGGCACGAGCGCGGGCGCGAGCGCGGCGGTTTCGAGTGCACCGGCAGCCGCCGCGCCGTTGCCCGACGCATCGGCTGTGCTTGCTGCATTGGGCGGCCGCAAAAACGTAGCCGCCGTGGAATGTCTTGCGGGCCGCATCGCAGTGCGCATTGCCAAAGCCGGTGCAGTCGATGAACGCGCTCTTATCAGCTTGGGCGTCCGTGGTGTGGCTCGCCCGAGCGCAGCTTCCATTCAGTTGCTGGTCCCCGGCTCAGCACAGGATTGGGAGCTGCCGCTGCGGCGATTGCTCGCCTAGGGAATCGGCCCGGCGCATGGGCCGATTCCGGCAATCATTGGTTTTAGGCCGCGGGGCTGCCTTCGACTTGAATCTGCAGCTTCACTTCCTGCCTGAAACCGACCTTCTCGCCATAGTTCACGCCGAAATCGGCGCGATTTAAAGTCGCGGAGGCATCCGCACCGCACACTTCCTTTTTGCTCATCGGATTTTGCATGCATTTGAAGGAATCGATCTTGAGCGTCACGGGCTTGGTTACACCGTGCATGGTGAGCGTGCCCTCAGCCTCGGTGGGTGCGGCGCCCTTGAATTTCGTGAACTTGCCCGTGTAAGTCGCCGTGGGATATTTCGCCGCATCGAAAATTTCCGCGGACTTGGCGTGCTCATTGAGCTTCGGCATGCCGAAGTCGATGGAACTCATGTCCACAGTGACTTCGATGGATCCGGACTTCGCATCCTTGTCGTATACGACCTTGCCTGAGCTAGAGTCGAATTTACCGCGCCAAACAGAGAGTCCGCCGAAATGATCGGCAGCGAAGCTCGGATAGGTATGATTCGGATCGAGGTTGTAGGTAACGGGCGCGGCAAAAGCGCTCGCGCCGAGCAGCGCGGCCAGTGACGCCAAAACAATACGGTTCATTGAAGGCTCCTTGAGAGACGTACAGGTATAATTTCGGGCTGCCGCTGCGGCGTCCCGAGCGCAAATCATAGCCGAAAGCAGCGCGGCTCGGGGTTAACTCCCGCTTTCCTTCAATGTAAAGGTTGTTTCATGGAATTATTCGACGCGATTGCATCACGCTCAACGGCCAAATCGCTGACGGGGCCTGGTCCTACGCCAGAGCAGGTGGCGCGGCTGGTGGAAGCTGCCGGGCATGCTCCCGATCATGGGCGTCTCAAGCCGTGGCGCTTCATCGCCGTCGATGGCGCAGACAGAGAGCCTTTCGCAAACGCGGTGGCGCAGGCGCGGCGCGATCAAATACCGGCTTTCACGGAAGAGCAGATGGAGCTGGAGCGCGAGAAAATCAGGCGCTCGCCCAGCATCTTGGTCGCCGGCTGCGTGGCGAGAAAGGACATAGCAAAGGTGCCGGAAATCGAACAGGTGATCGCCGTTGGTGCGGCAGTGGAGAACTTGCTGCTGGCGGCGACCGACTTGGGATTCGGCGTGATGTGGAAGACCGGACCTGCTGCATACAACGCGAGGGTGAAGGCGGCGCTGGGCCTCGCGGCGGACGACCACATAGTGGCCATACTGCACCTCGGCACGAAGGTCAAATAGGATGCGGCCGCAGCGACGCGGTCTTCACCAGCGCCCACACCGGCAAGCCGGCGGCGAGACCTAATTCGCGCGTGGCGGCGCGGGTCACGCGCGCCATGATCAGCGTGCCGCCGATGTCGATGGCGATCAGATGGGAGTCGTCCACATCGTCGGCGACGCTCTTCACGACCCCTTTGAGGCTGTTGCGGACGCTCAGCTGCTGCGGCGGCTGGGTTGCGACGATGAGGTCGCGCGCCAGCAGTTGCACGCGCAACTTCATGCCGGGCGTGGCCGCATCATAGTGAACGTTCAGCTCGCCTTGACCGACCTGCACGCGCGTCAGTCCGCTCGCCGCATTCGTTCCGAGCACCGTGCCGTCAACGATGGCGCCAACGGCATCGGCGCCGATGATGGCGCGTATGAGGGGATGCAAGCTCATGTCGCCCAAGTTTCCCTGCGCGACGGTTTGTCCGGATTCCATGAGCACAAGATGCGTCGCCATCCGCAACACTTCGTCAAAGTTATGGCTGACATAGACCATCGGGATCGCCAATTGGTCGCGCAAGCTTTCCAAGTACGGCAGTACTTCTTCGCGGCGCGATGAATCAAGCGCTGCCAAGGGCTCATCCAGCAGCAACAAGGCCGGCTGCGACAGCAAGGCACGGCCGATGGCCACGCGCTGGCGTTCGCCGCCCGAGAGTTCATGCGTGCGCCGGTTCATGAGCGGACCTAGATCGAGGAGATCGGCGACCAGATCCAGATTCACAAATGCGGCCGCCGTCGCGCGCTTTTGGCCATAGCGAAGGTTCGCCGCGACCTTCATATGGGGGAACAATCGGGAATCCTGGAAGACGTAGCCGATGCGCCGCCGCTCAGGCGGCACGTCGATGCCGTCGGCGCTGTCGAGCAACAGTGCGTCATCCAAGGCGACGCGGCCCGCGTCGGCATCGAGCAGGCCGGCAATCACGTTCACCAGCGTGGTCTTGCCGCTGCCGGACCGGCCGAATAATGCGACAACCCCCGGAGTGGGAAGCTCGAAATGCGCGTCCAGTGTAAAGGCAGCGCGCTGCTTCTTGGCGGCGACTTGCAGCATCACCGCCCCAGCATGCGGCTCACGCGCCGCGCGAACCATTCGGACAGCAGCAATCCGCTCAACCCCAATACGCAGGAAATGATTGCCAAACGCGCCGCCTCCGCGTCGCCGCCGGGGGTCTGCAGCGCGGTATACAAGGCAAGCGGCAAGGTGCGCGTTTCGCCGGGAATGTTGGAAACAAAAGTAATGACGGCTCCAAACTCACCGAGCGCCGCGGAGAAGGCGGTGATCGCTCCCGCCAGCACGCCCGGCAGCATGAGCGGCAAGGTGATGCTGGCAAAGCGGTCGAATGCGCCCGCGCCCAGGGTGCGCGCGGCATCCTCGAGCCCACGATCGACATTCTCCAGCGAGATGCGCATGGCACGCACCATCAGCGGAAAGGACATGACGGCGGTGGCCAAGGCCGCGCCGTTGCGCGTGAAGACCAGCTCGACGCCGAGCGCGCGCCCGAGCCAGCCGCCGATAGGGCCGCGAGCGCCGAACAGCAGCAGCAGCAGATATCCCACGACAACCGGCGGCAGCACCAACGGCAGGTGCACGAACGCGTCGAGCAAGGTGCGGCCGAGGAATTGCCGGCGCGTCAGCACCCAGGCGAGCGCGATTGCGAACGGCAAGCTCAAGAGCACACTGCGCGATGCCACGCTCAGGCTCAAGGCGAGTGCTTCGCTCTCGCTGGCGCTCAGCCACATCATTGCCGGCTCTCGATACGGGGCTTCATGCGGCAGGCAGTATACTGTGCGCGTGACCTAACCTTTAGGATCCGATTCATGGCTAATCGCATCGGCGTGCTGCTGGTCAACTTGGGCACGCCGGATTCCCCGACTTACTGGGCCGTGCAGCGCTACTTGCGTGAATTTTTGAGCGACCGCCGCGTAATCGATACCTCGCGCTTGATTTGGCTGCCGCTGCTCTACGGCCTGGTGCTGCCGTTTCGGCCGCTGCGCACGGCGCGCAACTATCGAAAAATTTGGATGCGAGATGGTTCGCCGCTGGCCGTATATTCCGCGAGGCTCACGGCGAAGATCCGCTCGCTGTTGGAGCCGGAGTACCGTGATCGAATTCGCATCGAACTTGCGATGACCTACGGCAAGCCCGGCATTGCAGCGGTCATGCAATCCTTCGCCGGGCAGGGCATCGATAGGCTGGTGGTGCTGCCCTTGTTCCCGCAATATTGCTCGTCGACCACCGGCTCCGTGGTCGACGGCACGAATCGAGCGCTCGAGCGCCGGCGCGGCCGCCCGGAAATCCGTTTCATCAATGACTATCACGACGATCGCGGTTTTATCCAGGCCATGAGCGGCAAGATACGAGCGCATTGGGAATCGGCCGGTGCGCGCTCGCACCTGCTATTTTCCTACCACGGCATCCCGGCCTCTTACGCCGCTAAAGGCGATCCCTACGAGCAACAGACCGAGACGACGACTCGATTGGTGGTGCAGCAGTTGACGCTGAACGAGACCGAGTGGTCGCACTGTTATCAGTCCCGATTCGGCCGGGTGAAGTGGCTGCAACCCTATACGCTGGACAAGATCAAGGAATTGGCGGATCGCGGCATCCGCCGCCTCACGGTGGCGTCGCCGTCCTTTGCGGTTGACTGCTTGGAGACCCTCGAGGAGATCGCCATTCAGTACCGCGAACGATTCTTGACCTGGGGAGGCGAACGGCTCGAGTTGGTGCCGGGACTGAACGACGATGCCGCGCACGCCGCAGCGCTGGCGTCCGTTATCGAGCGGCGCCTCGAGGGGTGGGTTCAGTCCTGATTCCAAGCGCGCGATAGGATCGCGGTGTGGTCCAACGGCGCGTCGCTCGCGCCGAACACGGCTCCCCAGCCGCTCTCGCCCAGGCGGGTCGCGCAGAATCCTTCCGCAACCGCACTTGATCCCGGCCCGGCGGCAGCCGCAAGCAGCAAGCTTGCCTGCATCAAAGTCACAAAACTCTGCGCAAATCGGCGCGCGTGGTTATCGTTCATCGCACCGGCCCCGGCTCCGCTGGCGGCCGCAAATCGGTCGAACGCGGCGTCAAAATGCCGGTTGCGTCCATGCGCGCCCAACAATTCATCGAGCACGACCTCGCGCGTGCCCGGGGACTTGGCAAACGCGCGCAGCACATCCAGACACATGATATTGCCGGACCCTTCCCAGATGGAGTTCACGGGCATTTCGCGCGACAGGCGTGCCAGCGGCAATTCTTCCGTGTAGCCATTGCCGCCCAGCACTTCCATGGCTTCGGCCGCGAGCTCGCAGCCGCGTTTGCAGACCCAGAATTTGGCGGCCGAGGTCAGCGCGCGGCGCAGCGAAATTTCGGCAGGATGCTCGGCATCGAAAGCGCGTGCCAGGCGCAAGCTCAATGCCGTGGCGGCCTCGGATTCCAAGGCCAGGTCCGCGAGCACGCTGCGCATCAACGGCTGATCGATCAGCGCAGCTCCGAACGCCTTGCGATGATGCGCATGATGCAGGGCCTGTACCACTGCTTGGCGCATCATGCCGGCGCTGCCCGTGCAGCAATCCAAGCGTGTGAAGGTTCCCATCTCCAAAATGGTCGGTACGCCGCGGCCTTCTTCTCCCAAAAGAGTGGCCCACGCGTCGATGAACTCGACTTCCGAGGAAGCGTTCGAGCGGTTGCCGAGCTTGTCCTTCAGCCTCTGAATATAGATTCCGTTCAAGGTGCCGTCCGGCAAGCGCCGCGGCATGAAGAAGCAGGTCAGGCCGCCGCTCGCCTGTGCCAGGACCAGATGCGCGTCGCACTGCGGCGCGGAGAAGAACCACTTGTGTCCGGTGATGCGATAGGAGCCGTCGGCAGAACGCACGGCTCGCGTCGTATTGGCGCGGACGTCCGACCCGCCTTGCTTTTCCGTCATGCCCATGCCGATCAAGCCGCCGCGCTTCTGCTCGAAGGGAATGTCGCGGGGATCGTACTGCCGCGAAAGCAGCCGAGGTACCCATTCGCGCGCAAGCCAGGGATCGCGGCGCATGGCGGCGATGGCCCCGTAAGTCATGGTGGTCGGGCACAGCGTGCCGCTCTCGATTTGCGCCTGCATCAGGTAGCCGGCGGCGCGCGCCGCGTGTGCGCCGGACCGCTCATCGCTCTCGAGCCACGGACTGCCATGGTAGCCGCGGGCGACGATGCCCTGCATGAGCGCATGCCAGGACGGATGGAATTCGATCGAGTCGATGCGCTCGCCGCGCGCATTGAAATTGTGCAGGGTGGGCCCTATCCGATTGGCCAGACGCGCGTGCTCGAATTGAGTGCACGTCCCCAACTGCTCTCCGGCGAGGTGGAGTTCGGGCAGCGCCCACGCCGCGCCCTCGCGCTGCACCGCCTCCTGCAATGCCGCGTCGCTGGCGAAGAGGTTGTACTCGGTCAGCGGCGGGGTTTGATTGAAAATCGCGTGTGAGCCGGAAGCGTGTTCCATGAAATGCGATCTTGCGCCTAGCGCGCCGGCACGGCTAGATTCGACCTCATGCATTCCTGGAGCAAACCTACCCGCAGACGCCCCCCCTGGTCAGGGAAGTGCTGCCCGGGCGGTCTCCTTATATAAGAGATCACCACCGGCGCGCGGCGGCCTTGTTTGGGCGGTATTGCATCCCAACATCGTGACGGCATCGCATGCTGCCATGCTGTCGGCGGTAAATCGGGCGATTGCGGTCGACGCTCTGCCTGCGCCGAGCGGATATGGTCGTACACGGGCTTGAGAAATATCATTTAACTGATTGATATTACAGAATAAATATGTTATCGATGCTGACAGACAAAACTGTG
>DATAVX010000007.1:0-1573 GCA_036267535.1 Steroidobacteraceae bacterium | reverse complement strand
ATGTGGCGAAGATAAGAAAAGACTGCCGATCAAGCAAGGGGGCGCGTGTGTTTCGCAGTTAAGAACGCGCGAAAGTCAGAACGGTTTCAGCACCACGAGAAGCACGATAAGGATCATGAGCACGGTCGGCACTTCATTGATTATTCTATAGAATTTAGCCGAATGTCGGTTGCGGTCAAGCGCGAAATCGCGGCGCCAGCGGGCCAGCAACCCATGCACCAACGACAGCACCAGAACCAGCACGATCTTGACCTGCAGCCAGCCCGAGGCGAACCAGCCGTAGCGAGAATCAGGGCCCAGCCAAGCCAGCAACAGCCCAAATACGATCGTCGCAATCATGGCCGGGTTGATGATGCCGCGAAGGAGCCGCCGCTCCATGATCTTGAAGGTCTCGGATTGCACCGAGCCCTTCTCGGCATCGCAATGGTAGACGTAGAGCCGCGGCAGATAGAGCATTCCCGCCGTCCAGGCGATCACCGCGATGATGTGGAAGGCCTTGATCCATTGATAGGCGGCCAAGGTCGCTCTCCGTGCTCACCGTGCCCGACGCACCCGGGCCACCAGTCGCTCGACATGGGCGACCGGCGTATCCGGTAGCACGCCATGGCCGAGATTGAAGATGAACGGACCCTGCCCGATTGTTTCGACAACAGCCTCTATGGCGTAGTCAAGCGCAGCGCCGCCGGCGAGCAGCGCCAGCGGATCGAGATTGCCCTGAACGGTACGCTTGCGCTGAATCCGCTGCCGCGCAAAGCCGGGATCGATCATCCAATCGAGCCCGACCGCATCGACCGGAATGGCATCCACATAGGCGTCAAGCTTGGTCCCGGCGCCGCGCGGAAAACCAATGATTCGCGCTCCGGGAACGCGCTGCCGAACGGCCGCAACGATCTTTGCCGTCGGCGCGACGCACCATTTGCGGAACTCATCGTCCGGCAGCACTCCCGCCCAGGTATCGAAAATCTGCACGGCATGGACACCGGCCTCGAATTGCCTGACCAAATAGCTCGCGGAGGCCTCAATCAATCGATCAACCAAGCCAGCGAAGGCATCAGGATGCCGATAGGCGAACAGCCGGGCCGGACGCTGGTCGGATGTGCCGCATCCGGCGATCATGTAGGTCGCGACCGTCCACGGCGCGCCACAGAAGCCGAGCAGAGCCACCGCCGGCGGTAAATCCTGCCTCACACGCGCGATGGTCTCGTAAATCGGCGCAAGCTTTCCATGGTCGATTTCTGCCGCCAACCTCTTGAGCGCCGCCGGTTCCGTTAACGCATCAAGCTGCGGGCCTTCGCCGCCTTCAAACGACACCCGCTGACCGAGCGCGTACGGCACCACCAAAATGTCCGAAAACAGAATCGCCGCATCAAAACCGAAGCGCCGGATCGGCTGCAATGTCACTTCGGCAGCAAGGGCCGGGTTGAGGCACAGATCCAGGAAGCTTGCGAGCTTTTGGCGGATGGCGCGGTATTCCGGCAGATATCGGCCAGCCTGCCGCATCAGCCAGATCGGGGGAACCGCATTGTGCTGCCCTGCCAATGCGCCAAGCAGAGGTTTTATCACCGCGTTGTCC
>DATAVX010000006.1:0-14274 GCA_036267535.1 Steroidobacteraceae bacterium | reverse complement strand
ATTAGGCGATCACTTTCGCGACCACGCCCGCACCGACGGTTTTACCGCCCTCACGGATGGCGAAGCGCAGACCCTGCTCCATCGCGATCGGGGCGATCAGTTCCACCACGATCTTGATGTTATCTCCCGGCATCACCATCTCGGTGCCTTCCGGAAGCTCCACAGCTCCCGTGACATCGGTGGTGCGAAAGTAGAACTGCGGCCGGTAGCCTTTGAAGAACGGCGTATGCCGGCCTCCCTCCTCCTTGC
The DNA here is from genome assembly GCA_036267535.1 of Steroidobacteraceae bacterium. Lineage (GTDB taxonomy): Bacteria > Pseudomonadota > Gammaproteobacteria > Steroidobacterales > Steroidobacteraceae > Bog-1198. The sequence goes on along the minus strand of DATAVX010000006.1, from coordinate 14,025 downwards.
TTAAGACATACACTTCCGCCTCAAATTTCGTGTGCGGCGTGATCGAACCGGGCTTGCACAGCACTTGCCCGCGCTCCACTTCCTCGCGCTTCGTGCCGCGAAGCAATACCCCGACGTTATCCCCCGCCTGACCCTCATCGAGGAGCTTTCTGAACATCTCCACCCCCGTGCAGGTGGTCTTCTGCGTGGGGCGTATGCCGACAATCTCCACCTCATCGTTGATCTTCACGATCCCCCGCTCGATGCGACCCGTCACCACCGTGCCGCGGCCGGCAATCGAGAACACATCCTCCACCGGCATCAAAAAGGCCCCTTCCACCGCGCGCTTCGGAACCGGAATGTAGTCATCCAGCGCCTTCACCAGCTTGATCACCGAGGGCACGCCGATCTCGGAGGCATCCCCTTCGAGTGCCTTTAAGGCAGAGCCGGTGATGATCGGAGTCTTATCGCCGGGAAATTTGTACAAGGTCAGCAGATCGCGCACCTCGAGCTCAACGAGCTCCAAAAGCTCCGCATCATCGACCATGTCCGCCTTGTTCATGTACACCACGATGTAGGGCACGCCGACCTGGCGGGCAAGCAAAATGTGCTCGCGCGTCTGGGGCATCGGGCCATCGGCCGCCGATACCACTAAAATCGCCCCGTCCATCTGCGCAGCTCCCGTGATCATGTTCTTCACATAGTCCGCATGCCCAGGACAATCAACGTGCGCGTAGTGGCGCGCGTCTGACTGATACTCCACGTGCGCCGTCGCTATCGTGATGCCCCGCGCACGCTCCTCGGGGGCCTTGTCGATCTGATCGTAGGCCTTGAACTCCCCGCCGTGCTTCTCGGCCATCACCTTCGTCAAGGCTGCCGTCAAGGTCGTCTTGCCATGATCCACATGACCTATCGTCCCCACGTTCACGTGCGGCTTCGTTCGCTCAAACTTCCCCTTCGACACAGGCCTTACCTCTCAATAAAGTGATTATGCGTTTGGAATCCTAAGAAGCTTTCTTCATCACGACATCGGCGACATTGCCCGGCACTTCCTGGTACTTGGCAAACTCCATGGTGTAGTTCGCGCGCCCCTGGCTCATGGAGCGCATCGAGGTCGAGTACTGGAACATTTCGGCGAGCGGCACTTCGGCCGTGACCACCTTGCCGGAGGGACTGTCCTCGGTGCCGACAATCTGACCGCGGCGCCGGCTCAAGTCGCCGACGATATCGCCGTAATAGTCTTCAGGCACCACGACTTCCACCTTCATGATGGGTTCGAGCAGCACCGGCTTCGCTTTGCGAAAGCCTTCCTTGAAACCGATCGAGCCCGCGATCTTGAACGCCATCTCGTTGGAATCGACGTCGTGGTACGAGCCGTCGAATATCGTGACCTTCACATCAACGATCGGATAGCCCGCGATCACACCGGTCTGCACGGCTTCCTGGATGCCCTTGTCCACGGCTGGAATGTATTCGCGCGGCACAGTGCCGCCGACGATGCCATTGACGAATTCATAGCCCTTGCCCTGCGGCAACGGCTCGAGCTTGAGCCACACATGGCCGTACTGGCCGCGGCCGCCGGTCTGACGAATGAACTTGCCTTCGGATTCGACCGTGGCGCGAAGCGTTTCGCGATATGCCACCTGCGGCTTGCCGACGTTCGCTTCGACTTTGAACTCGCGCTTCATGCGATCGACGATGATTTCCAGATGCAGCTCGCCCATGCCTTCAATGATGGTCTGGCCGGACTCGACATCCGTGTGCACGCGGAACGACGGATCTTCTTTCGCCAATCTCTGCAAGGCCAAGCCCATTTTTTCCTGGTCGACCTTGGTCTTCGGCTCCACCGCCACCGAAATGACCGGCTCCGGAAACTCCATTTTTTCCAGGATGATGACCTTGTCCAGATCCGACAGCGTATCGCCGGTAGTGACGTCCTTCAGGCCAACCGCCGCCGCAATATCGCCGGCGCGGACCTCCTTGATCTCGGAACGATCGCTGGCATGCATCTGCAAGAGACGCCCGATGCGCTCGTTGCGGCTGCGGTTCGGCACGAATACCTGATCGCCCGAATTCAAGGTTCCTGAATACACGCGGAAAAACGTCAAATTTCCGACGAACGGATCGTTCAAGATTTTGAAGGCCAGCGCGGAGAAAGGCTCCGCGTCGTCGGCCTTGCGGGTCATGGCCTCGCCATTCTCGCTCTGGCCCTTGACGGAAGGCACTTCGGTGGGCGACGGCATGTATTCGACCACTGCGTCGAGTACCGCTTGCACGCCCTTGTTCTTGAAGGCGGAACCGCAGGTCACCAGGCAGACCTCGTTTTTCAGCGCGCGCTCGCGCAAGCCCTTCTTGATTTCCTCATCGGTCAGCGCGCCGCTGTCGAGATACCTGGTGAGCAAAGCCTCGTCGCCTTCCGCGGCGGCCTCGATCATTTTGCCGCGCCATTCCTCGCATTCCTTCAGCATCTCGGCGGGGATGTCGCGATATTCGAATTTCATGCCCTGGGTTTCGTCATCCCAGTGGATGGCCTTCATCTTGACCAGATCGACCACGCCGACGAATCCGTCCTCAGCGCCGATGGGCAGCTGGATGGGCACAGGGTTGCCGCGCAAACGGGTTCGAATCTGTTCCACGCAGCGCAGGAAATCGGCTCCGGAGCGATCCATCTTGTTGACGAATGCAACCCGCGGCACGCCGTACTTGTTCATCTGGCGCCAGACCGTTTCCGACTGCGGCTGCACGCCGGAAACTGCGCAGTACACGGCGATGGCCGAGTCGAGCACGCGCAGCGAACGTTCCACTTCAATGGTGAAATCGACATGTCCGGGCGTATCGATGATGTTGATGCGGTGTTCCGGGAAACTCTTGTCCATTCCCTTCCAGAAGCAAGTCGTCGCCGCGGCGGTGATGGTGATGCCGCGTTCCTGTTCCTGCTCCATGTAGTCCATCACGGCCGCGCCGTCATGAACCTCGCCGATTTTGTGGGAGACGCCGGTGTAGAACAAAATACGCTCCGTCGCGGTGGTTTTCCCCGCGTCGATGTGAGCGGAGATACCGATGTTGCGGTAGCGCTCGATGGGCGTAGTACGTGCCAAGATGATCTTCCTAGGCGCTTCGCGCCGCTTGCCAGGCGCTTCGCGCCGCTTGCCAGACGCTTCGCGCCGCTTGCCGGGCGCTTCGCGCCACCTTTAAACGGGGCCGAAGCGACCCCGTCAGAAAAGATATATATGGCCAAACCGGGCGATTACCACCCGACGGATGTCTTAGGTCACAGCTACCAGCGGTAGTGGGCGAACGCCTTGTTGGCATCGGCCATGCGATGAGTATCTTCGCGCTTGCGCACGGCGGCGCCGCGGTTTTCGGCGGCCTCCATCAATTCAGCGGCCAAGCGGTGCGCCATGGACTTCTCGCTGCGTGCCGTGGCCGCCTCGATCACCCAGCGCATGGCCAAGGTCTGCCGACGGTTGGCACGCACTTCGACCGGTACCTGGTACGTCGCGCCACCCACGCGGCGGGACTTCACTTCGACCACAGGTTTGACGTTATCCAAGGCTTGTTGCAGCACAGCAATCGCCTCGGCGCCCGCGCGTCCGCCCTTCTCGCCGATCCGGTCGATGGCGCCATAGACGATCTTCTCGGCGGCCGACTTTTTGCCGCGCTCCATCACCATGTTGATGAATTTGGCCAACATGTCGTTGCCGAACTTGGGGTCCGGAAGAATGGTGCGATGGGGGGCTGCTGCTCTGCGGGACATTTAAAAACCTTCTTAAAGCCTCTAAGGCTATTTCTTGGGACGTTTGGCGCCGTACTTGGAGCGCCCTTGACGGCGATCGCTGACGCCGGCGCAATCAAGCGCACCGCGTACCGTGTGGTAGCGCACCCCGGGCAGATCCTTGACGCGGCCGCCGCGGATCAAGACCACCGAGTGCTCTTGCAGGTTGTGCCCTTCACCGCCGATGTAGCTGGAGACTTCGTACCCATTGGTCAGGCGCACCCGGCAGACCTTGCGCAAGGCTGAATTCGGCTTCTTCGGCGTGGTGGTGTACACGCGCGTGCAGACACCGCGCTTCTGCGGCGAGGCCGCCAGTGCCGGAACCTTGGACTTCCACGCAGGCTCATTTCGGCCGGTGCGGATCAATTGGGTCGTCGTCGCCATAAATACCTTTAGAAGACCGCCGCTCAAAGCGCGGTCCAATGATGCGAAAACCAAAATTTTACGGGCAATACCGGGCACCAGGGTGCCGAGAGACAAAGGCCGGCGATTGTAGGAACCGGCCGTGCGGGTGTCAAGGTGATGCTGCCATGCAGCACGCATTATGGGCGCAAGAAAAAATGCAGGCCCATTCAAAAAGAATCTCCCTCACGGCGCATCGATCTCATAATCTTTGGCGCGCAGCTGATCGAGCAGACCACCGCGCTCGAGCAATAGGTCCAGGTTGACCACCGCGATGGTGGTCCCGGCCGAGCGCAAATATTTTTCGATGTTTTCCAACCAGGTTTGCCGAATGCGGCCGATCACATCGAAAGCCCCCTTGCCGGCATCCAATGCACCGCGGCAGGCGTCTACCTCTTTGAGTTCCGGCATGTTCTCGATGCGCTCAACATTGCCGCTGGCCCATGCCTGTGCACGATCCACGAGCCGCGGCAAGCCGGTCTCGACGGTGCTGAGCGATGCTTCCACGCAGATTCGCTCGGTCGCCGCGGGCATGGTTTCAAGGGCGTCCAGCATGTCGCTCACGCCGGCCACTTTGATCTCTTCGATGCGCACACCGTGCTTTTTTGCCAGCACGCGCAGCGCCGCACCCAGATCCAGACGCATGGAGAGATTGACATGATGAAAAGCAGCTTGCTGCAAAAATGCCGCCGCAATAATGGGGCGGTAACGCTCCCATTTATCCTTATCGTCCGTCACCTTACTGCGCTGCTCGGCGAAGCGCGCGTGCAAGTCGGCCGGCAATACATCCTTCAGCCGCTTGCCGCCCCCCACCATCAACAGCTTGCGGTCGGCGATCAGCATCCACAAAATTCTCGGAATGCTGATTTCAATCGGCTTTTGAACCAGCACCTGACTCGTGCTTTCGAGCACCGCCTCGACTTGCTTCGAGCGCCAGGTGATGTCGCGGGGCAGCGGCGCTATGCTGCCTAAGATCCAGACGTTGGCATCGCCCCGATGCACGTGCCACATGCCGGGCCCGGTGCGCTCGGCGGTCACGACGATTTCATCCAGCGCCGGCGCGGGTTGTTCCGCGCTTGCGCCTGCGACGAAGCGGCCTGCCAGCAAGCTCGAGGCCATGAGGATCGCCGTTGCAAATCGCATACGGCGAAGATTACAGGTTTTCGGGCGCCGGAGTTTTCCGCGCCTAAATCGTCACGTCGCTAGGGCTTCGCCTGCGCCATGATGCCCAAGGGCCTCCCTTCAGTATCCTTCAGCATGGAGAGCCATTCTTCGGTGCCGTCGCCGTGCCGATGCACCATGTGCGGCGCGTTGATGAATTCCACGCCGCGGGACTTCAGGAGCTCGTACGCTGCCGCGATATCACCGACGCGCAGATAAAGAATGGACTCGGGAACCACCGCCGACTCCTGACTCAACATCAGCCGTGTTCCGTTGCAATCGAAAAAAGCCAGATTGCCGACGGTGTAAAGATGGGTTAGCCCCAGCACATTTTTGTACCAGGCTTCTGCCTGCTTGACGTCTTGTACGGATCTTGCGATCTGCGCGATCGATCCGATGATGAGCTGCGAGTTCATTTGATTGTCCCTCAGGGCTCCGTCTTTGGGCGCGCGGTGCCATTGGCGCAGTTCCTTACGATCGGCCAGCCCGAGCTTGGCCAGCGCATTGGCAATGTGGTACTTCACCGCATCGATGCTGATTCCGCGGCGGAGCGCAATCTGCTTGCTCGTCAGCCCGTGCTTGACGGCATGTACCGTGCGCCATTCGGCCGGCGTCAATACGTCATCGTGTGGAGGTCTTCCGCGGCGTGCTCTGCCGGCCATGCAACGATCTTATGCCGGCGCGCGGCTAATTTCCCTCCCCCCAGAGCCGCCTTCAAGAAGCGCGGATTCTGCCGCGATACATCACGCCCGCGCAGGGATTTGCCCCCAGCCCGTAGCACAGCTCCGCCGGCCGCTTGATGCGCCAGAATGCCAGATCCGCCTGCTTGCCGACTTCTATGGTTCCCACGTCCGCGAGCATGCCGAGCGCCTGAGCCGCCTGCCGGGTGGCGCCCAAGAGCGCTTCTTCGGGCGTGAGGCCAAATAAGTTACAGGCCATGCTCAAAGCCAACAGAATGGAAGTGCAGGGAGAGGTACCAGGATTGCTGTCGGTGGCCACGGCAAGCGCTACACCGGCGCTGCGCAACAAGGCTACCGGCGGCGGCGTCGTTTGCCGCAAGGTGAAATAGGCGGTCGGCAAGAGTACGGCGACGGTTCCGGAGCCCGCCAGGGCCCGCGCGCCGTCCAACCCGACGAACTCAAGGTGATCCGCCGACAGCGCGCCCCATTTGGCGGCGGCCTGCGCGCCGCCCATGTCGCTCAGTTGGCCGGCGTGTACGTGCGCACCGAGCCCGAGTTTCTGTGCGGCCTCCAAAAATTGTTCGGTTTCCGCTACCGAGAATGCGATGTCCTCGCAGAAACTGTCTACCGCATCCACGAGCGCGGCGGCATTGAGGCTCATGAGCCATGGCCCGCTGACCTCATTCACGAACTGCCGGCGCCGCCCGGTAAATTCCGGCGGCAGCGAGTGCAAGCCCAGAAATGTTTTTTTCACCGTGATCGGCAAGTCCTCGCCCAGCTTGCGCGCGACTTCGAGCGAGCGGCGTTCGGCGCCCAATTCCAATCCATAGCCGGATTTGATCTCGATGGTGGTGACGCCTTCCGCCATCAAGCATTGCAGCCGCCGCGATGCCGACTCGTACAGGGATTCTGCGCTCGCCGCACGCGTATCGCGCATCGTCGATTGGATGCCGCCGCCGGCGCGCGCTATTTCTTCATAGGAAGCGCCGCACAGACGCTGCTCGAATTCCGCCACCCGATCGCCGCCGTAGACGAGGTGCGTGTGGCAGTCGATCAGCCCGGGCGTGATCCACTGTCCCTGCACCTCATGCACGGGCACGCCTTGCGACCGAGCCGAGCGCCGCGCTTCATCGGCGGTGCCGATCCAGGCGATGCGCTCGCCCTTCACCGCAACTGCGGCGTCATGCAGGCTTCCGTAGGGCGACGCGCCGGTCATGGTCGCGATGTTTGCGCCGGCCCAGGCCTGATCCCAATCGTTGTCCGAAAATTTTGGCACAACGTATGATACAGCCGACATGGCCATTTACCGTTTGCAGTCCGCGTATTTGCCGCGAGGTTGGGCTCGCGACATCCTGGTTACCGTGTCGGCGGAAGGAATGATCAGCGCGATTGACGCATACGCCTCCGCGCGATCTTCATCGAGCGTCGGGCACATCGAATCCGTCGACGGCGTCGTGGTGCCGGGTATGCCCAACGCCCATAGCCATGCCTTCCAGCGCGCGATGGCGGGAGACGCGGAATTTCGCCTGAGCGCGCGCGACAGCTTTTGGACCTGGCGCCAGGCGATGTATGCCCTTGCGAACCGCATCGGCCCGCAACAATTGCAGATCGTCGCAACGCAGCTGTTCATCGAGATGCTAAAAGCAGGCTATACCTCGGTCGCCGAGTTCCATTATTTGCATCGGCCGAGCGGCACTTCGCAATACGACGGCACCGCGCGATATTCAGGCTCGAATCCGCTGTGGGACGCGATCATCGGCGCCGCGCGCGTCGCCGGCATCGGGCTCACTTTCTTGCCCACGCTCTATCAGAACAGCGACTTCGGCGGCCGGCCGCTGAAGTCCGAGCAGTCGCGCTTTTTCATGGACACCGACGAGTTCCTGCACGCGGTCGAAGCGCACGCCGGCGCCGCGCGCCGCGCAGCAGATTCTGCGCTGCGCATCGGCGCTGCCTTTCACAGCCTGCGCGCGGTTCCGCTCGAGCACCTGCGGCGTGCCGCACTCGCGCTGCGCGGCGTCGATGCGAACATGCCGGTGCACATTCACGTCGCGGAGCAAAATTTGGAAGTGCGCGGCTGCGAGCGCGCAACGGGCCGGCGGCCGGTCGAATTGCTGTTGGATCAAGGACTGCTGTCGGCGCATTGGTGCCTGGTTCATGCCACCCATGCCAATGCGGGAGAACTCAGCGGCATTGCCGCGGCCGGAGCGATTGTCTGCGTCTCGATCAGCACCGAGGCCAACCTCGGCGACGGCAGCTTCGATGCCGTGCGTTTTCTCAAAATGGACGGAAGACTCTGCGTCGGCTCCGATAGTCAGTGCACGGTCAGTCCCGCCGAAGAGCTGCGTTGGCTCGAATATCAACAGCGCCTGCGCAGGAAGCGCCGCGGCGTGTTGGCGGACGCAAGCGAATCTCACGTCGGAACCCGTTTGTGGCGCGACGCGGCGCTGAATGGAGCGCAGGCGCTCGGCCAACCGGTGGGCCGTATCGCGGTGGGATGCCGCGCGGATTGGCTGGCGCTCGATGCCGCGCATCCCGCCATGGCGGGCGCCGCGGCCGATGCCGCGTTGGATCGATTGGTCTTCGCAGGCGCCGAGCGGGCGATTCGCGACGTCATGGTCGGCGGCCGGTGGGTGGTCAAAGATCATCGTCATGCCGCCGATGAGCAATTGCGAGGGGAATTTGCCTCGGTCGTGGCGAACTTAAGGCGCGGTTGACTGTACCTGTCTATACAGCTTAATCTGACGCCATGAGCAAGGCCGCCATCTCATTGCAGCCGCTATATTTGCAGGTCAAACGCCATATTTTGGACAATATCGGCTCAGGCAAATGGCGCGCCTCGGCGCGGGTGCCGTCCGAAAACGACATCGTGCGGTCGTTTGGCGTCTCGCGCATGACCGCCAACCGTGCATTGCGCGAATTGCGCGACGAGGGCGTGCTGGTGCGGGTTGCCGGCGTCGGCAGCTTCGTCGCAGACCGCCACGCACGCGCGCATCCGCTGGAAATCCGCGGCATCGCCGATGAGATACGCGACCGCGGCCACGTGCATCGGGCCGAAATCGTATCGCTGGAGCGCATTCGCGCCGCGGCCGAGCTCGCGGAGGACTTTGGCATTGCCGCGCGCAGCGAATTGTATTGCTCGTTGATCGTGCATTTCGAGAATGACCGCCCCATTCAACTCGAAGACCGTTATGTCTTGCCGAAGCTCGCGCCTGACTACCTGAACATGGATTTCAGCCGCGCGACGCCGCACGATTATTTGATCAGAGTCGCGCCGCTGCAAGAGGCGGAACACCTGCTGCGCGCGGAGCTGCCGGACGAGCGCAAACGCAAGTTGCTCGCGATGAAGCGCGATGAGCCGTGCCTGGTCGTGATTCGCAGAACTTGGACCGCCGGTCAAATCGCTTCGATCGTCCGCTTGTATTATCCCGGCTCCCGTTACGAATTATCCGGCCGATTTCGTCCCTAAAGGATCAGCATGCTTGCCCCAGTAAAGCCCCGAAACATCCGTGCGCCGCGCGGCAACATCTTGAGCGCGCGCACTTGGACGACCGAAGCGCCGCTGCGCATGCTGATGAATAATCTGGACGCCGAAGTCGCGGAAAATCCGGCCGAATTGGTGGTGTACGGCGGCATCGGCCGCGCCGCCCGCGACTGGAATTGCTACGACCGCATCGTCGAGACGCTGAAGAATCTCACCGAACAGGAAACCCTGCTGGTGCAGTCGGGCAAGCCCGTGGGCGTGTTTCCCACCCATTCCGATGCGCCGCGCGTGCTCATTGCGAATTCCAATCTGGTGCCGCACTGGGCGACCTGGGAGCACTTCCACGAACTGGACCGCAAAGGGCTGGCGATGTTCGGCCAGATGACCGCGGGCTCCTGGATTTATATCGGCAGCCAAGGGATTGTGCAGGGCACCTACGAGACGTTCGCCGAGATGGGCCGGCGTCACTTCGGCGGCAAACTCGGGGGCAAATGGATTCTCACCGCCGGCCTTGGCGGGATGGGCGGTGCACAACCGCTGGCTGCGACCATGGCGGGCGCAAGCCTGCTGGCGGTTGAATGCCGCCAGAGCCGGATCGCCAAACGCCTCGAGACCGGTTACATCGATGCGGAGGCACGCAACTTGGACGATGCGCTGGCGATGATCGAGGCCTCCAACGCCCGCGGCAAGCCGATTTCGGTGGCGCTGCTCGGCAACATTGTCGAGCTGTTGCCCACGCTGCTCGAGCGCGGGGTCAGACCGGATGCGCTCACCGATCAGACGTCCGCTCACGACCCGGTCAACGGCTATCTGCCGCAAGGTTGGTCGCTCGAGCAGTGGGATGAGCGGCGCGCGGCAGATCCCAAGGGCACGGCAGCCGCCGCCTCACGCTCGATGGCCAAGCACGTCGAGTATCTGCTGCGCTTCAAGCGCATGGGACTGCCGGTTTTCGATTACGGCAACAACATTCGGCAAGTTGCATTCGACGCCGGCGTCGCCCAAGCCTTCGAGATTCCGGGGTTCGTGCCGGAATACATCCGACCGATGTTTTGCCGCGGCGTGGGGCCGTTCCGCTGGGTCGCGCTCTCGGGCGACCCCGAGGACATTTACAAAACAGACGCCAAGGTGAAGGAGCTGATTCCCGACGATCCGCATCTGCATCGATGGCTCGACATGGCGCGCTCGCGCATTCAGTTTCAGGGGTTGCCGGCGCGCATTTGCTGGTTGGGCTTAGGTCAACGCGATCGCCTCGGACTGGCCTTCAATGAAATGGTCAAGCGCGGCGAACTTTCCGCGCCGATCGTCATCGGCCGCGATCACCTGGATTCAGGTTCGGTGGCGAGTCCGAACCGCGAGACCGAGGCGATGCGCGACGGCTCGGATGCGGTGTCCGATTGGCCGCTGCTCAATGCGATGCTCAATACGGCCTCGGGCGCAACCTGGGTATCGATTCACCACGGCGGCGGCGTCGGCATGGGTTACTCGCAGCATGCCGGACTGGTCATTGTCTGCGACGGCAGCGACGCTGCGGCCAAGCGGATTCGCCGTGTGTTGTGGAACGATCCCGCCACGGGTGTGATGCGCCACGCCGACGCCGGCTACGAAAGCGCCATCGCGTGCGCCCGAGAACGGGGCCTCAATCTGCCGATGATCGAGCAGCCCTGAGTGAGCAAGACCCTGGCCCTGCAGGCCGGCGCGTTGTCCCTCGCGACGCTGCGCCGAATCTACGAGCATCCGACGGTGCTGCAGCTGGCGCCGCAAGATCGCGGCCGGATTGAACGAGCCCGTTCCTTGGTATCCAGCCTGGTCGCCGGCGGCGATGCCGCTTACGGCATCAACACCGGATTCGGCTTGCTGGCGCAAACGCGCATTCCCGACGCGCAACTCGAGCTTCTGCAGCGAAATTTGCTGCTGTCGCACGCCGCCGGCATCGGCGACCCGCTGCCCGATGCCGTCGTCCGGCTCATTCTCGCCCTCAAGATCAACGCATTGGCTCGCGGTCACTCGGGCGTCACGCTCGAACTGGTCGAGGCGCTGCTCGCGCTGCTCGAACACGAAGTCTATCCGCTGATTCCGGCGCAAGGATCGGTGGGTGCCTCGGGGGACCTTGCGCCGTTGGCGCACTTGAGCGCCGCGCTGCTCGGCTTGGGTGAAGTGCGCATCCGCGGCACATCGCTTCCCGCCGCGGATGGGCTGCGCCAAGCCGGGCTGAAGCCGATCAAGTTGCAGGCCAAGGAGGGACTGGCGCTGATCAACGGCACGCAAGTATCCACGGCCCTAGGTCTTGCCGGGTTGTTTGGCGCCGAGGATCTGTTCGCCGCCGCAATCGTTGCGGGAGCCATGTCGGTCGACGCATTGAAGGGCAGCGACTCACCCTTTGATGCGCGCATTCAGCAAGTTCGCGGGCAACCCGGTCAAATCGCGGTGGCGCGCGAATACCGGGAATTGCTCGCGGGCAGCGCCATCCGTGCCTCGCATCTTGACTGCACTCGCGTTCAGGACCCCTATTCTTTCCGTTGCCAGCCTCAGGTAATGGGCGCTTGCCTGGACCTCATTCGCAACTGCAGCGTGACCTTGGGCATCGAGGCCAATGCCGTGACCGACAACCCGCTGCTGTTCACCGAGGCGGGCGACGTACTCTCCGGCGGAAATTTTCACGCCGAACCCGTGGCCTTTGCCGCCGATACGCTCGCGCTGGCGATCGCTGAGATCGGCAACCTGTCGGAACGCCGCACCGCGGTTTTGGTGGACCCGAAGATGAGCGGATTGCCGCCCTTCCTGGTCAATAACAGCGGCCTGAATTCCGGTTTCATGATCGCGCAGGTGACGGCCGCGGCGCTCGTATCCGAGAACAAGACGACCGCGGCGCCGGCGAGCGTCGATTCGATTCCAACCTCGGCGAATCAGGAGGACCATGTCAGCATGGCGACCCACGCGGCGCGCCGCTTAAGCGCCATGGTCGACAACGCAGCTGCCGTCGTCGGCATCGAGCTGCTGGCGGCGGCCCAGGGAATAGATTTTCATCGTCCCTCGAAATCGTCGCAACGCCTCGAACAGGTCCACGCGGAAATTCGCCGGGAAGTGCCCTTCTACGCTGCGGACCGATATTTCGCGCCCGATATCGGCCTGGCGCGTTCTTGGGTAAAATCCGGCCGCTTTACCGGCCTGGTCAAGCGAGTTCTGCCGTCAAGGTCTGAGCCATGAAATTTCGCGCCGCGCTATTGTTGTGCCTCTGCTGGTTCGCCGCTTCCGGCCACGCAGCCCAAGTCAACATCGCCACGCTCACGTGCGTTCGCTATCAAAACGAAATCGTCGCCCCTGCGGCGCCGGCCCCGGGCGCCGATTCGATCAATACCATGATGTGGTTGTTCGGCTACGCCGTGGGCAAGTCCGGCGCCCATGTCATGTATGGAGATGCCCTGGCGGGCTTTGGATTTGCGCTGGACGCGGAATGCAAAAATAATCCCGCCGAAAGCCTGCTGGATGCGCTCGCAAGGGTCAAGCCGGACGCCAAGAATCCGATGGACCTCGGCATGCTGGAGTGCGAGACGTTTGCGTCCCGTCATTTGGAACTCGTGAAATCGGATCACGAGAGCGCGGACACCATCATGATGTGGCTATTTGGTTTCGCCGTGGCGAAATCCGGCAGCCACATGTTTGATCCTGCTGGACTGTCGAGTTTTGAAGGCGCGCTCATGGCCGACTGCAAGAAAAATCCCGGCCGCAGCCTTGCCGACGAATTGAACGCGGTTAAATTCTCGAGCCCGAATCTCTAGACCGAGGCGTCGGCGCGTAAAGGCTGCGCGGGCTGCCGCGATCGAGATGCGCGCGCATATATTGATCCGCAAGGCTTACATGCGCCGGAAAGTATGGATGGGTCGCCAACTCCGATGCTCGCAGTTGCTCCAAAATCAGTCCGACTCGCTCCGGCGTGCCTAAATCGGTCCATCCGCAGCGCGGCACCGTGAGAACCTTCATCAGGGATTCTTTGCCCTGCAATACCTCGCGGGAAAAGTCCACGCTCTTCAGATCGCGGTAGACCGAATCGAGAGCGGCGCCTTCCAGTCCACGCATGGCGGCGGCCGTGGCGGTGAACCTTGCGTCGAATAGACCGAGCAAGACCCGGACGGACGCCGCCATGATAAATACGTTCCACAGCGCGCCCTGCTCGAAAAGTACGCGCGCCCTGATTTCATTGGGCTTTTCAACGAAGCGCAGCACTTTGGCGGCACCGTCCGGCGAGCGGGATTCCGGCAAGATATAGCCGAGTTCGGTGTCGGCCGCGCTCGGCTCCATGCCGAGCAGATAAATCGTGCCGCGGTCGGATTCGGCGAGTTCCGCAGCTTGCCGCAGTGACGAGGTAAGGGTTTGTTCGTCGCGCAGGTAGTGATCCGCGGGCAGCAGCACGACGATGGCGTCCGGGTCCCGCTCCGCGATCCGCAGCAGCGGCAGCAAAACTCCATACGCGGTGCCCCGGTTGTGCGGTTGCGTGATGACATTCTGCTCGGGCAGGTAATTCAGGATCGGGGTCCACCACTGCCGATGCT
>DATAVX010000005.1:0-1637 GCA_036267535.1 Steroidobacteraceae bacterium | reverse complement strand
AGCACAGTGCCGGACGACATCTGGCTGACCGGCGCGAGGGTCCAGGCTTTGCCATAAGGACCATAAACGATGGTCGGCATCACGACTGTCGCGTCCAAGCCGCGATTCTTTTCGGCTTCGAGTACCTGCTCCTCGACCCCGATCTTGGTTTCGGAATAAGGGATGCCGGAATGGACAACGGCATGGCTCTCGTCCAGATCGCTGTCCGGAAGTGGCTCATACACCGAAATGGTCGAGACATGCACCAGCCGGGCGCCGTTGTTGATGCAGGCCTGGATCAGCGCCTCCATCCCCGTCGCATTGGCTTTCAGATTGGCGCGATCATAGGCGCAATGGAACACCACCGCGCAATCTTTGACCGCCGCGTCCAGCGTGTCCGGATCGGCAAGTTCGCCAATCACGATCTCGATCTGCTCGAGGCCGAAACGGGCAGCGCGGGCAGCTTTTGAATAGTTGCGCAGGATCAGACGCGGCCGGGCGCCGCATTCCACCAGCAATCGCTCCACCAGCCGCCCGCCGATGAATCCATTGCCGCCCGTCACCAGCACCTTGCGTCCGCGCAGTGCTTCGGACACATCTGCGATGTCGTTTGTCATGGCGACTGGGCTCATTACACCGCTTCCTGATATGCAATCCAAGGAAGGTTCAGCCGCTTGCGCGCGGCGTAGCAGCGCTCGATCAGCGCCACCGAACGCGCGGCCTGTTCGCCTGTCACCACATTGGCGTCATCGCGGCCTTGCGCGTATTGATTGAAATTGCTCAGCAGATGGACGAACAGGCCCGGTCCGGCAATCGGCGCAAATGGTGGTTTGCCCAGCGGAGAGGCAAACCCCAGCATTGCTTCATCTCCCGTCACACCCGTTCCGGTGATGCCCAGGCTCAACCTGCCCTTTTCGGCTGTCAGCTTGATCGTGTTTGAAAGCACGCGGGTCCGCGTTAACTCGACCTCTCCTTCCAACCCATTCGCCCAGTGCATCCGGATCAGGCAGTTCGCCTCGACGCCGCCGTCGCAATCGTCGAAATATTCGATGTCGTCCGGTTCGCCGAACCACCATATCACCTGGTCCATGGTATGGGCGCCGGTATCCATCAGCACGCCGCCGCCGGCCTGCTCCTTGCGCCACATCGCGTCGGTGGTGAGCGGCCAGGCGTATTCATAGCCTTCGCGAATCGTGAATCGTTTCACCTTGCCGAATGCGTCGGCGTTCAACGCCGCTTTCAGCCAACGCAACGAAGGCGCCTGATGGCGCATCAGAGCAACCGCGATTCGAGCTCCTCCCTCTCCAGCCGCATGGTTCATTCTGGCACAAGAGTCCGCCGTTTCGGCCATTGGCTTTTCGACCAGCACATGTTTACCAGCCCGCAGCAGTTCCAGGCATAGCGGCTCGTGGAGGGCGTGCGGAACCGAGACCACCGCCGCATCGAATGCCTCCGCCAACTCGAGCGCGCGGCCGGCTTCAGCAAATCTGCCGCCCAGCATCCCGGCGACCGATTTACTGCGGTTTGGCGAGGGATCGATCAGGACACTGGGCATCCATTTTAGTTTCTTGAATGCATGGACGTAGCGCTGCTCGATCACCGCCCCACAGCCGACAACCGCCAAACGTAGCGTATCGATTGCGGCTCCTTCGATCTTC
>DATAVX010000004.1:0-94717 GCA_036267535.1 Steroidobacteraceae bacterium | reverse complement strand
CGATAGCTCCAACATACCGTTGTCGGCCACGCGCGAGCGCTTGTTGCCTTCCATCTCGAAGGGCCGGGTGACCACGGCCACCGTCAGGATGCCGAGTTCCTTGGCGACCTGCGCCACCACGGGCGCCGCGCCCGTGCCGGTGCCGCCGCCCATGCCGGCGGTGATGAACAGTATGTCGCAGCCTTCGATCAGCTCGATGATGCGATCACGATCTTCCATCGCCGCCTGGCGGCCGACTTCCGGGTCGGCGCCGGCGCCCAAGCCCTTGGTGATGTTGCAGCCGATCTGCAGAGCGGTGCGCACCTTGGAGTGCTTCAGCGCCTGCGCGTCGGTGTTGATGCAGATGAAATCCACGCCCTCGAGTCCCGCTTGGACCATGTGCGAGACCGCGTTGCCGCCGCCGCCGCCCACGCCCAGCACCTTGATGACGGCGCTTTGGCTATACGTATCCATTAGTTCGAACATTCCAGTGCTCCTACGTTAGTTGTCATTAACCCGGTCAAAAAATCATCAACTCGATCAAAAATTGCCCTGAAACCAAGCCTTCATTCGCTCCAGCAAATTCTTCATGCCGCCCGCGAGCAGCGGCGCTTCCGTGCGCTGTGTTTCCATGTTGCCTTTCGCGTAGAGCAACAGACCCACGCCTGTGGCGTGAATCGGGTTGCTCACCACTTCCGATAAACCCGTGACGTACTGCGGCACCCCCAAGCGCACCGGCATGTGAAACACCTCTTCGGCGAGCTCGATCGCACCTTCCATCTTGGCGCTGCCGCCGGTGAGCACGATGCCCGTCGCGACCTGCTCTTCCAGTCCCGCACGGCGCAATTCATCGCGGATGAGCCCGAACAGTTCCTCGTAGCGGGGTTCGACGATCTCGGCGAGGGTCTGGCGCGCCAGGCGGCGCGGTGGACGATCCCCCACGCTCGGGACTTCGATGGTCTCGTCGGGGTTGGCGAGTTGCGATAGGGCGCAGGCGTAGCGGATCTTGATGTCTTCCGCGTACTGAGTGGGCGTGCGCATGGACACCGCGATGTCGTTGGTGATCTGGTCGCCCGCAATCGGGATCACCGCGGTGTGACGGATGGCGCCGCCGCCGAACACCGCGATGTCGGTGGTGCCGCCGCCGATGTCCACCATGCACACGCCGAGATCCTTCTCATCCTCGGTGAGCACCGCGTAGCTCGAGGCCAGCTGCTCCAGCACGATGTCGTCCACCGCCAGGCCGCAGCGCTGCACGCATTTGACGATGTTTTGCGCGGCGCTGTCGGCGCCGGTGACGATGTGCACCTTGGCCTCGAGGCGCACGCCCGACATGCCGATCGGATCGCGGATGCCTTCCTGCGTGTCGATGATGTATTCCTGCGGCAGCACGTGCAGGATCTTCTGGTCCGCCGGTATCGCCACCGCCTTGGCGGCATCGATCACCCGCTCCACATCGCCCTGCACCACTTCTTTGTCCTTGATGGCGACGATGCCGTGCGAATTGAGGCTGCGCACATGGCTGCCGGCGATGCCTGCATACACCGAATGGATTTCGCAGCCCGCCATGAGCTCGGCTTCCTCGACCGCGCGCTGAATGGACTGCACCGTGGATTCGATGTTCACCACCACGCCCTTCTTCAGGCCGCGGGAAGGGTGGCTGCCGATGCCGATGATCTCCAGCGCGCCGTCGGCCTTGATCTCGCCGACGATGGCGACGACCTTGCTGGTACCGATGTCCAGGCCCACCAATAAATTGCGATCAGAACGCTTTGCCATGTCTTTAAAAAATTCCTCTAAGCATTAGCTTCTCTATGCGTCTTGGCATTAGCTTCTCTATGCGTCGGCATCGTCGGAATGTTTCGCCGGCCCTGAAGCCGGGGTGCTTTGGTTGCGCCAACCGATGGCGAAGCCATTGGAATAGCGCATATCCACGTAGTTGATTTCCGTCAGGCGGTGGGCGATGACTTGCGATGCGGTGTGAATGAAGCGATCGATGCGCGCATCGACATCGCGCCGCCCTAAGCGCACCGTCACGCCGCTGTCCAAGTCCATTTCCCAGGCGCCGCGTTCATCCAGGCGCAGCGCGGCGATGCGCATGCCCGCTTCCAGCATGCGGCCTTGCACCGCGAGGTAGCGCTGCGCGACCGTCGATTCGGTGCCGTCGGGCCCCGACAGCCGCGGCAATTCCGCGGGCACGTGCGCCGCGGCTCTTACGAACAGCTCGCCGCGCGTGTTGAGCAGGCCCGACTCGCCCCAGCGGGCCGCCGCGGTTTGTTCGGTCACGGTGACGCGCAGGCTGTTCGGCCAGCGGCGGGCGATGCGCGCATGGTCCACCCACGGCAGCGATTCGACCGCACGTTGAATGTCGGCGAGATTGGCCGACATGAAGCCCTGGCTGGCGAAGGGTGCGACAGCCTTTTCGATCTGGCCGGGGCTGACCCGCTGGAACCTGCCGTCGATGGAAATCGCCTTCACCGGCCGATCGAGCGCCCAGGTCAAGGCGCTTAAAGCTCCAATCAAGGCCAGCACCAGGCCGCCGCGGCGCACATACAGGCGCCAGTTGCGGACCGCCGCCGGCCACTGCCAGCGGCGCTTTTCCGCCTTAGGCTTTGCCTTGAATCGATTGCGATGCATGACGCCGATCATCTAAAACGCCGTGTGCTCATTTGCGCTCCCGCGAGAAACTGGTCTCCAGCACGCGCCACACCAGTTCTTCGAAGTTAAAACCGGCCTGGCGCGCGGCCATCGGCACCAGGCTGTGGCTGGTCATGCCCGGCGTGGTGTTGATCTCGATGAAATAAAACTTGTTGCTGGCGCGGTCGCGCATGAAGTCGACCCGCCCCCAGCCGAAGCAATCCGTGACCTTGAAGGCGGCCAGCGCCGCGGCCTGCAATTCCGCTTCGTCTTTCGCGCTCAAGCCGCTCGGACAGAAGTACTGGGTGTCGTCGCGGAAGTACTTGGCCTCATAGTCATAGAACTCGGTCGCGGGCACGATGCGGATCGACGGCAGCGCCGCGCCCTGCAATATCGACACCGTATATTCGTCGCCGCTGACGAACGCCTCCGCGAACACCACCGGATCGATGGCATGCGCCGCCTCGAAAGCGGCTTTGAGTTCCGAGGCCGCCTTCACCTTGGTCATGCCCACGCTCGACCCCTGGCTCGCGGGCTTGACCATCATGGGCAAGGCGATGCGCTGCAACGCGCCTTCCAGATCCGCGGCGTTCGTCAGCACCGCGTACTCCGGCGCGGCGTAGCCGGCGCCGACCACCACGCGCTTCGTTTTCAGCTTGTCCATGGTCAGCGCCGAGGCCAGTACGCCGCTGCCGGTGTAGGGCACGCCGATCCATTCGAGCGCTCCCTGCATGGCGCCGTCCTCGCCGCCGGGCCCGTGCAGCGCAACCCACACCCGATCGAAGCCGTCGTTGCGCAGCGCCTGGATGGGCCGATCCAAAGGATCGAAGCCATGCGCATCGACGCCGCGGCTCCGCAATGCTTCCAAGACCGCGTTGCCGCTCAATAGCGAGATCTCTCGCTCGCTCGAGTCGCCGCCCAGCAGCACCGCGGTCTTGCCGAAGTCCTTTGCCGAGCTCACGCGCCGCACCGCGCTCTCTTTGAGCAAGCTCATGCCGGATCCCCGACGATGCGCACTTCCGTATGCAGCTGCACACCGCACTGCGCGGCAACGGTCTTCTGCACGTGCAGGATCAGGGTCTCGATGTCGGCGGCGCGCGCATCCCCATGGTTGATGATGAAATTGGCATGCTTCTCGGAAACCGACGCATCGCCGATGCGAAATCCTTTGAGTCCCGCGGCCTCGATCAAGCGCGCGGCATGATCGCCCGGCGGATTGGTGAACACCGAACCGCAGCTCCATTCGCCGATCGGCTGCGTCTCGCGCCGCTTGTCGAGCAATTCCTTGATGGCATCGGTGTTGGCGCCCGGCTTGCGCTCGAATTCCAGTCGCGCACCGATGAACCACTCGTCGTCGGGCCCCTTCACCTGGCGATAGCCGATCTCATATTCGTCCGGCGTGCGCGTGTGGCGCACGCCCTTGCGATCCAGCACTTCCACTTCGACCACGTGCCGCCAGGTTTCGCCGCCCCAGGCGCCGGCATTCATGGCCAGCGCACCGCCCAAAGTGCCGGGAATGCCGGCAAAAAATTCCGCAGGGCCCAAACCCCACTTGACGCACTGCCTCGCGATGCGCGCGCAAGGCACACCGGCTTCCGCGCGAATGCGCGTCGCGCTGTGGCGTTCGAGCGCACCGAGGGCGCCATGCGTTGCCACGACGGCGCCGCGCACGCCGCCGTCGCGCACCAGCAGGTTGCTGCCCAGGCCGATCCACAGCAGCGGCACCTCGTGCGGGAGCTGCCGGATGAAAGAAGCCAGATCCATGATGTCGCGCGGCGTGAAGAAGAAATCCGCGGTGCCGCCGGCGTGCCAGGAGGTGTGCTTGGCCATCGAGACGTCGTACAGCACGCGGGCGCTGAATTCGGGTGCCAGCTCGAGGGAGTATTGCGCGTTCATGCCGCGGCTCCCGCGAAACGGCGCTTCAAGTCCTGGGCTACCTGCCCAAGATTGCCGGCGCCCATGGTCAAGACCACATCGCCGTCGTGCAAAACGGCCCGCAGCGATTCGGCCAGATCATCGACGCTTTCGACGAACACCGGTTCCACGACGCCGCGGCTGCGCACGGCGCGGCAAATCGCGCGGCCATCCGCGCCGGCGATGGGCTCCTCGCCCGCCGCATACACTTCCGTGACCAAGAGCACATCGCACTCGCTCAATGCGCGGCCGAAATCATCCAGCAGGTCCCGTGTACGGCTGTAGCGGTGCGGCTGAAACACCAGCACCAAGCGCCGCGTCGGCCAGCCCTGACGCACCGCTTCCAGCGTCGCCGCCACCTCGGTGGGATGGTGACCGTAATCGTCCACGATCAGCGCGTGGCCGCCCGGCCACTGAATCTCGCCGAGCTGCTGCAGACGCCGATCGATCCCTTGGAAATTTGCCAGCGCGCGCTGAATGGCGGAGCCGGGAATATCCAGTTCGCTGGCTACCGCGATGGCGGCGAGCGAATTGAGCACATTGTGGCGCCCCGGCAAGTTGATGGTGACGCTCAATGGGGCACGACCCTCGCGCAGCGCCTCGAACCGGGATTGCAGCCCCTGGCGCTGCACGTTGACCGCGCGGATGTCCGCGCCCTCCGCAAGACCGTAGGTCACGAAGGGCCGTCCCAATCCCTCCAGGATGCTCTGCACGTGTTCATCGTCCGCGCACAGCACGGCCAGCCCATAGAACGGCAGGTTGTGCAGGAAGTCGACGAAGCTCTGCTTCAAGCGCTTGAAGTCGCCGTCATGCGTGGCGAGATGATCGTTGTCGATGTTGGTGACGATGGCGATCATCGGCTGCAGATGCATGAAGGAGGCATCGCTCTCGTCGGCCTCGGCCACCAGATACCGCCCGGCGCCTAAGCGCGCGTTGCTGTCGGCGCTCTTCAAGCGGCCGCCGATGACAAAGGTCGGATCGAGGCCCGCCTCCGCCAGCACGCTCGCCACCAGGCTCGTCGTGGTCGTTTTGCCGTGCGTCCCTGCGACTGCGATCGAATATCGAAAACGCATCAGCTCGCCCAGCATCTCCGCGCGCGGCACCACCGGCACACGCTTCGCCAATGCGGCGGCCACTTCCGGGTTGGCGCGCTTGACGGCGCTCGATACGACCACCACGTCGGATTCGCCCAAATGCTCGGCGCTGTGGCCGATGAAAATTTTCGCGCCTAAGCGTGCGAGGCGTTCGGTCACCGCATTGCCCTTCAGGTCCGAGCCCTGCACCTCATAGCCCAAGTTCAGGAGAACCTCGGCGATTCCGCCCATACCGCTGCCGCCGATCCCGACCAGGTGTATGCGGTGAATGCGGCGCATTCGATCTTCCGAGCGCGTGCGCACGCTCATGCGGGTGCTCCGGCGCTCATGCGGGTGCTCCTGCGCTCATGCGTGTGCTCCTGCGGTTACGCACAGGTCCGCAAGCCGCGTTGCGGCATCCGTGACGCGCGCCGCCCGGGCTGATTCGGCCATCTTCAACAATGTCGCGCGATCCGCAATGAGCTCGGCGATGATGCCGCTCAGGCGCTCGGGCGTGAGGTCGCGCTCCTGGATGATGCGCGCGGCGCCGACGCTCACCATGACGCCGGCGTTCTTGGTCTGATGATCATCCGTCGCAATCGGCAAGGGCACGAAGATCGCTCCCAAGCCGGCGGCCTGCAGCTCGGCGACCGTCATTGCGCCGGCGCGGCACACGGCGAGGTCCGCCCACGCGTAAGTCTTCGCCATGTCGTCGATGAAGGGCATCACCTGCGCGTCGACGCCGGCCGCAAGGTAGGCCGCTTTGGTCGACTCGAATCCACGCTCGCCGGACTGGTGCAGCACCTGCGGACGTTTCTCCGGGGCTATCAGCGCCAATGCCTGCGGCACTGCCACGTTCAATCGCTGCGCACCCTGGCTGCCGCCGAAGATCAGCAGGCGCGCACGCGTCTCGCGTCCGGCGAAACGCCGTGCCGGCACCTCGAGCGCGGCAATGTCCTCGCGCACCGGATTGCCGATGGTGCAGGCCCGTAAGCCCGGTCCGAAACTCCCGGGGAACGCTTCCAGGACCTGCGAGGCCAGACGCGCCAGCCAGCGATTGGTCATGCCGGCGATGGCGTTCTGTTCATGGATCAGCAAGGGAATGCGCATCAACCAGGCGGCGATGCCGCCGGGACCGCTGACATAGCCGCCCGCCCCCAGAACGGAACGCGGCTTCACCCGGCGCAGCACACCGATGGCCTGCGCCACGGCATTGGCGATGCGCAGCGGCGCCAGCGCCCACGTCAGTGCACCCTTGCCGCGGATTCCCCGCACATTTACCCACTCGATCGGAATGCCCTGCGCCGGCACCAAGCGCGACTCCATGCTGCCGGGAACCCCCAGCCACACCACCGCGACGCCGCGACCACGCAGCACCTTCGCCACGGCGAGCGCCGGGAACACATGCCCACCCGTGCCGCCCGCCATGATCAGCACGGGACCGCCGCCATCCGCATGCGCATTTGCACCCGCCGCGCCGCTCATCGGCCGGCTCCCGGCACGCGCGTCACCGCGGAACGTGAGCTGCACTTGACCTCGTGGTAGATGCGCAGCAGCACGCCCAGCCACGCCAGGCTCACCAGCAAGCTGCTGCGGCCGTAGCTCAACAGCGGCAGCGTCAGTCCCTTGGTGGGCAACACGCCCATGTTGACGCCGATGTTCACGATGGCTTGCAGCCCGAGCCAAATGCCGAAGGCCGCTGCGAGGTACGCTTGAAAGCGCAGGCCCGCCTTGGAGGCCAGGCGCGAAATGTGAAACGCGCGCCACACCAGTGCGACAAACAAGCCGATGACGCCGATGACGCCGACCAGCCCAAGTTCCTCCGCCAACACGGCGAACACGAAATCCGTATGCGCCTCCGGCAGGTAGAATAGTTTCTGCACGCTGCTGCCCAACCCGACGCCGAACCAGGAGCCGCGCCCGATGGCGATCAGCGACTGCGTCAACTGAAAGCCGCCGTTGAACGGATCATCGAAGGGATGCAGAAAAATCAGCAGGCGCTTCAAGCGATAGGGTGAGGTCAGCGCGAGCAATGCGAATGCCAGCACCGCGGTGGATACCAGGAGAGCCACGTAGCGCAAGCGGGCGCCCGCGATGAACAGCACGGCGAAGCCGGTGGCGAACAACACCGTCGCCGCACCGAAATCCGGTTCGATGAGCAGCAGCACCGCGGTCACCGACAAGAGGCCGAAAGGCTTGGCGAGGCCGGGCAAAGTCGTCTCGAGCTCGGCGCGCTTGCGCACGCAGTAGCTGCACAGCCAGGTGAGCACCAGCACCTTGGCGAGTTCCGACACTTGGAAATTCAATACGCCGATGCGCAGCCAGCGGCGCGCGCCGTTGACCCGCGCGCCAAGGCCGGGAATGAGCACCAAGGTCAGCAGCAACAAGCCGAGCAGCAGCAGGCCTAAGCCATACTTGTCCCAAACCTCGGTCGGGATCCGCGTGACGAACCAGGCAAACAACATCCCGGCCAGGGCGAAAATGAATTGCCGCTCGAGAAAGTAGAAGGGATCGCCCATGTCGCGCGCGGCGATCGCCATCGAGGCCGACGTGACCATGATCAGTCCTACGAGCACCAGCGCCGCCACCAACCCCAAGGTGACCGTGTCCCAGGCGAACGGCATCCGCTCGCGCGCCCGCACGCCGTACGACATCGTGGCGGCGCTCAAGGCGCCTCACCTGGCGGCAACGCACCCGGCGGTGCCACACCTGCCGGTGTCGAACCTGCCGGGGTCGCACCCTCGAGGCGCATGACCGCCGCGGCGAACACATCGCCGCGATGGCCATAGTCGCGGAACATGTCGAAACTGGCACACGCAGGAGACAGCAGCACGGTGTCGCCGCCATGGGCCGCGTGCTGCGCCTCGGCCACCGCCTCGTCCATCGAGGCCGCGCTGCGCGTGCTGCAGACGCCCTTGAGCACGGCCGCGATGGCCGGCGCATCCTTGCCGATCAGCACCGCCTCGCGCACCTTGCCGCGAAACGCCTCTGCCAGGGGCGTGAAGTCCTGCCCCTTGCCCTCGCCCCCGGCGATCAACACCAGCGGGCCGGCCATGCCGGCCACCGCGGCCGTCGTGGCCCCGACATTGGTGCCCTTGGAATCATCGATGTAGCGCACGCCGGCCACATCAGCCACCCACGAAGAACGATGCGGCAGGCCGGGAAAGGATTCGAGCGCGTCCAGCATGCTGGACATCGGCAAGCCGGCGGCTTCGCCCAGACTCAAGGCCGCGAGCGCGTTGGCGGCATTGTGCAAACCGGAAATCTTCATGCGCGCGATGTCCAGCAACTTCTCGCCGCGCCGCGCCAGGAAAATTTGTGCGCCGTTTCGCAGCAGCGCGAAATCCGCATCGCTGCGCTCGACGGAAAAAGTTATGGTCCGGGCGGATTCGCTGCGGTAGGCCGTATCGCGCATTGCCATCACCCACGGATCGTCCGCATTCAGCACCACCGTCGAGGCATTTGCAAAGATCCGTCCCTTGGCGCGCGCATAGGCTTCCACGGAAGGATAGCGGTCCAAGTGATCGGCGCTGACGTTCAGCACGACCGCGGCCGTCAACACCAGCGATGAGGTGGTCTCCAATTGAAAGCTCGACAGCTCGAGCACGTACAAGTCCGGCGTGGGTTGCTCGAGCAGATCGAGCGCGGGCTCGCCCAAATTGCCGCCGGCCAGCACGCGCCGCCCGGCTGAGGCCGCCATGCGCGCCAGCAGTGTCGTGACCGTGCTCTTGCCGTTGGTGCCGGTGATGCCGATCACCGGGGCCCGTGCTTCGCGCGCGAACAGCTCCACATCGCCCAGCACGTCGATGCCGCGCGCACGTGCTTCCTGAGCGATGGGCTCGTTGAGCGAGACGCCGGGCGACATCAGTACCTGCGATGCGCCCTCGAGCAGCGACAGGTCGAATCCTCCGAGCCGCAAGCTTACCGCCGCTGCCAGCCCGCCAAGCTCGGTGAGACCGGGCGGGGCGCTGCGCGTGTCGGTGGCGCTCACGCGATCGCCGCGCTTCGCGAGATACCGGACGCAGGAAGCGCCGGTTTTGCCCAAGCCGACCACGACGCTGTGCATCAGCGGATCTTCAAGGTTGCAAGGCCCGCCAACACCAGCACGAAGCTGATGATCCAGAAACGCACGATGACTTTGGGTTCCGCCCAGCCTTTGAGTTCAAAATGATGATGAATGGGGGCCATGCGGAATATCCGCTTGCCGGTAAGCTTGAACGAGGCGACCTGCAGCACGACCGAGACGGTCTCGAGCACGAACACGCCGCCCATCACGAACAGCACGAGTTCCTGCCGCACGATGACGGCGATGGTGCCGAGCGAAGCGCCGATCGCCAGCGCCCCGACATCGCCCATGAACACCTGCGCCGGATACGAGTTGAACCATAGGAATCCCAATCCGGCCCCTACCAGCGTCGCGCTGAAGATGAGCACCTCGCCCACGCCGTTGATGAACGGGATCTGCAGATAGCGTGCGAAATTGACGTTGCCCGTGGCATAGGCAAAGACGCCCAGCGCCGCGGCGACCATCACGGCAGGCATGATGGCCAGACCGTCGAGGCCATCGGTCAGATTCACAGCGTTGCTGCTGCCGACGATGACGCAATAGGCGAACGCGACGAACGCCGGCGTCGACATCGGCAGCGCAACAGCCTTGAAGAAGGGCACGTACAGCGAGGTTTCGGCCGGCGACTGATGCATCGTGTGCAACGCAAACGCTATGGTCAGCGCCGCGATCGATTGCGCGGCATATTTGTAGCGCGCCGCGAGACCCTTGGAGTTGCCGACCACGAGTTTCAAATAGTCGTCGTAGAAGCCGATCAAGCCGAACGCCAGCGTGGTTGCCAGCAACACCCAAACGAATCGGCTCGACAGGTCCGCCCATAACAGCGTGCCGATGCCCATGGCAACCAAGATCAAGCCGCCGCCCATGGTGGGCGTGCCGCGCTTTTGCAAATGCGACTGCGGACCGTCGGTACGCACGACTTGGCCGATCTGGTAATGGCTGAGCAGCGAAATCATGTACGGCCCGATGAACAAAGCCATCAGCAGAGCGGTGACGGCGGCAAGAATCCCGCGCAGCGTCAGGTACTGGAACACGTGGAAGCCGCTGTAGAACCTGGCCAGGTATTCGGTGAGGTAAAGCAGCATGCGCTTCAGCTCGCTCTCATCATGGGGCCGGAGCCGGCGCCGCCGCCGGTCACTGCTTGCACCACGCGTTCCAGGCGGTTGATGCGCGAGCCTTTGATCAGCACCGTTACGCCGGGCGCCAGCTCCGTCTGCAGACGGCGGGTGAGGGAATCGGCGTCGGCAAACCATTCGCCGCCGGAGCCGAATGTCTCCACCGCCCGGGAGCTCAAGGCTCCCACCGCGAACACGCGCTTCACGCCGCACTCGCGCGCATACGAACCGATGAGTGCATGGCTGTCGTGGCTGACTTCGCCAAGTTCGGCCATGTCGCCGAGAACCAGCCAGGTGACGCCGTTTAGCGCTCGCAAAACCTCGAGGCCGGCGCGCACCGAGCTGGGATTGGCGTTGTAGGAATCGTCGATGATCCAGCTGCCGCGGGTTCCCGCCTTGAGCTGCAGCCGGCCCGCGACGGCGCGGAAATCCGCGAGCCCCAGCACGATGTCCTCGAGCGATGCGCCCGCCGCGCCGGCGGCGGCCGCGGCGGCGAGTGCGTTGCCGACATTGTGCGCACCGCCCGCCTTGAGCATGACCGCACCCTCGCCCAAGGGAGACACCAGCGTGAAGCGCGTTGCGAACTCGCCGCGCTCGATGCCCTGAAAAACGTTCTTCGCCGCGAAGTCGGCGCGGCCGTGTATGCCGAAGGTGACGATGCGCTTCGCACCGGACACGCCGCGCCAATAGTCGGCATAGGCATCGTCCGCGTTGATGACGGCCGTGCCTGCGGGCGAGAGACAAGACACCGCTTCGCCCTCGCCCTTCGCAACGCCGTCTAAATTGCCGAATCCTTCCAAGTGCTCCGCGCCGGCGTTGGTGATCAAACCGACGGTGGGTTGCGCCACCCGCATGAGCGCCGCCACGTCGCCAACCGCATTGGCGCCCATTTCGATCACGGCGCTGCGATGCGAGACCTCCAAGCGCATGAGCGTCACCGGCACACCGATGTGGTTGTTGAGATTGCCATGGGTCGCCATACACAAGCCCATGCGCGACAAGATGGCGGCGGTCATTTCCTTCGCCGTGGTCTTGCCGTTGCTGCCGGCGACGGCCACCACAGGCAGGCTGAAATCGGCGCGCCAGGTGCGCGCCAACTCTTGCAGCGCGCGCTGCGCGTCGGATACCACGACTTGCGGCAACGGCACGGGCGTTGCCCGCTCGGCCAAAGCACCGATGGCACCCTGCGCGGCAGCGGCTTGCACGAATGCCGCGCCGTCGAAATTAGGACCGCGCAATGCAACGAACAGAGCACCGGGCTTCAAGGTGCGGCTGTCGGTGGACACGCAGCCAAACGGCCGATCCTCGCCGATGAGCTCGCCGCTCACCACTCTCGCAGCATCTTGCAGCGTGCGCTTCATGCCGCCGCCCCCAGATAGCGCAGCGCTTCAGTCCTATCGCTGAAAGAGCGGCGCGTTTCGCCGTAGATCTGATAGTCCTCGTGACCCTTGCCCGCGATCAGCACCAGATCGGCGGCGTTCGCTTCTCTCAAGGCCGTCGCGATGGCTTCGCCGCGGTCGTGGATCACGCGCACCGTGCGGGATTTGATGCCCTTGACGATATCCTGGGTAATCGCTTGCGGATCTTCGGAACGCGGATTGTCGTCGGTGACGATGATCCGATCGGCGAGGCTCTCGGCAATCGAGCCCATGACCGGGCGCTTGCCCGGATCGCGATCGCCGCCGCAGCCGAACACGCACCACAACGCGCCTTCGCAATGCTCGCGCGCCGCGCTCAAGGCCTTCGCCAGCGCGTCGGGCGTGTGCGCGTAGTCGACCACCACCGTCGGCTTGTTGCGCGCGTCGGCCTTGACCACTTCCATGCGGCCCGGCGCCGGCTTGCAATCGGCCAATGTCTCGGCGGCCTCGGCCAGGGAGACGCCGAGCGACAGCAGGCAGCCGATGACCACCAAGGAGTTCTCCGCGTTGAAGCGGCCCATGAGCTGCGTCTTGACTTGGGCCTTGCCGAAGCTGCCGTCGACTTCGATCGAAATACCGCGCGGCTCCGTCCGTACCTGCGTCGCATGCAGGCGTCGATCCGCAAGCCAGCCGGAGTCTCCCGCGCCGACCCATACCGCGATCAAGGACGCACCGCCGGAATAGTCGCGCGCCAGCGCGCGGCCGAACTCGTCGCCGAGATTGAGCACGATGTGCTTCAGATCGGCGCTCTGGAACAGTTTGGCTTTGGCCGCGCCGTACTCTTGCATGCTGCCGTGATAGTCCAAGTGATCCCGCGTGAGATTGGTGAAGGCCGCGGCATGGAAGCGCACGCCGTCCACGCGGCTCTGGTCCAGGGCATGCGAGGAAACCTCCATTGCGACCTCGCGCACCCCCGCGCTGCGCAGCTGCGCGAGAATCCGATGCACGCTGACCGCGTCGGGCGTGGTATGGGTGGGTTCGGTGAGCGCGGCGGGCCGGCCCCACCCGATGGTGCCCATGTAAGCCGCCGCATTGCCCAAGCGCTCGAGGCACTGCGCCAACAGGTAGGCGCTCGTGGTTTTGCCGTTGGTGCCGGTAATTCCGGTAATCCGGAGCTGCGAGGAAGGCCAGTTGAAGAACCGGTCCGCAATGCGTCCCACCAAGCTTTTCAAATTCGGCACCGCCGCCGCGAATACACCCGGCGGCAGCGCCGCCGGCGACGCTTCACCGCCGCGCGCTGCGCTCGGTTCCCACAACACCACGCTCGCGCCTCGCGCGGCAGCATCGGCCGCGAACTTCAAGCCGTGTTCCTTCAAGCCCGGCAGTGCAAAAAACAAACTCCCGGGGCGCACCTGGCGGCTGTCGAGCGTCAGATCCGCCACGCGCGCGTCCGAGGCGGGAATCTTCGCGATGCCGTCGAGCAGCCACATGAGTGCGGAGCTCATGGGTTGTCGTTCGCTTGCACCAACGTCGCCGCCGGCACGTTCTGCAGATCATCCGGCGCGATATCCATGAGGCGCAGCGCACCCGACATCACGCTTGCGAATACCGGCGCCGCCACTGTGCCCCCCTGTGCCAACGTGCCTCCTTCGTGCAAGTCCCGGCTGGGTTCATCTATCACCACAACTGTGGCAAGTTTGGGATGAGAAGCGGGCACCAAGCCGGCAAATACCGCCATGATCCGGTCGGTTGAATAGCCGCCTGCGATCGATTTGAACGCGGTACCGGTCTTCCCCGATACCTGGTAGCCGATGAGCGAGGCGCGGGTCGCCGTGCCGCCCTTCTCCACGACCTGCTCCATCAGCTGAATCAGCTCGCGCGCGACTTTGGGCTCCATGACCCGCTCGCCGTGCACCGGACCT
Organism: Steroidobacteraceae bacterium; assembly: GCA_036267535.1. Classification (GTDB taxonomy): domain Bacteria; phylum Pseudomonadota; class Gammaproteobacteria; order Steroidobacterales; family Steroidobacteraceae; genus Bog-1198. The sequence goes on along the minus strand of DATAVX010000004.1, from coordinate 80,653 downwards.
GAAATCTTTTCGAACGTAACGGGCCGCTTGATGCCGCCGGCGCCGATGGTGGCGTACGCGTGGGCCAGCTGCAGCGGCGTCACCGAGAGACCATAGCCATGCGACAGCGTGGCGATGCCGATCGGACGCCAATGTGCGTAGTTGCTCAGCATCCCGGCGGACTCGCCGGGATAGTTGCTGCCCGTGGTTTGACCCAAACCTAAGCCGGTCAAGGTGCTCCAGATTTGCTCCGGCTGCAGCGACAGCGCTACCTTCGCCGTGCCGACATTGCTGGACTTCGCCAGGATGGTCGCGAGATCGACGGAACCCAAGTTGTGCTCGTCCTCGAACACCTTGCTGCCCACCTTCAAGAATCCCGGGGCTGTATCGACCACGCTGTCGGGGCGGTATTGTCCGGAAGCCAAAGCCGCCGCCATGATGAAGGGCTTGATGCTCGAGCCGGGTTCGAAAATGTCGGTGGCCGCGCGATTGCGATACAGCTCCGGCTTCAATTGATCGCGGTCATTCGGGTTGTATGAGGGTTGATTGACCATCGCGAGCACTTCGCCCGTCTCGACATCGATGACGATCACCGACCCGGCACGCGCGCGGTATTCCTGCATCGCGGCTTTCAACTCGCGGTAGGCCAGATACTGGATGCGCAGATCGATGCTGGTCGTCAAATCGCGTCCCGGGCGGGGAGCGCGGATGCTCTCGACATTTTCGACGTAGCGGCCGTACGAATCCTGGATGACGCGCTTCGCGCCATCCTCGCCGTTCAGCAACTGGTCGTAGCCGAGTTCCAGGCCCTCCTGGCCGCGGTCATCGACGGTGGTGAATCCGATCACGTGCCCGGCCACTTCGCCGGCCGGGTAGTAGCGGCGGTATTCGCGCATCAGATACACGCCCGGAATTCCCAGCGCCTTGATGCGCGCCGCCTGCTCCGGCGGCATGTGCCGCACCAGGTAGAGGAATTCGCGGTCGAGGTTGCTGGTGATGCGCCGCGCAAGGGTCTGTTGATCTTCCTTGAGCGCACGCGCCAGTTTCGGCAACTGGTCGATGTTGTCGTTAAGTTCCTGCGGATTGGCCCAAATGCTGTCCACCGGCGTGCTCAGCGCCAACGGCTCGCCGTTGCGGTCGGTGATCGCGCCGCGATGCGCTGCGATTTTCACCACCCGCATCGAACGGTCGTCGCCCTGTTTGGCGAAAAATTGATGATCGACCAACTGCAATTCGACGGCGCGCACCGTGAGCCCGAGCGCTCCCAGCACCACGAGGCCAAGAACTACCGCGGAACGCCAGCGGTAGGATTTCGCGGGTCGTTCGCTATCGGCGGAACGCAATTTCACGGCCGAACAATCCTCACATCGCGGGTCTGTGGCAGGTTCATTTGCAGTTTGGAGTTGGCGACCCGCTCGACGAAGGCGTGCGAGGACCAATAGCTCTGCTCGAGTTGCAGGCGTCCCCAGTCCATCTCGAGCGAATCGCGTTCGGCGTTGAGCTTCTCCAGGCGCACGAACATGTCGCGCGCCTTGTGGCGCTCATAAATCACCTGCACCGCGGAACCCAGGACGGCCAACCACAGCAGCGGCAGAATGAGGAACAGCAATCGGCGATGTTTCATGCGGCGATTCCTTGTTGATCGAGACGCTCGGCAACGCGCAGATGCGCACTGCGCGAGCGCGGATTGAGCGAAATTTCCCGGTCGTCGGCTTCAATGGCCTTGCCGACGAGCCGCAGCTTCGGCCGCGCATGCACCGGAATGTCGGGCAGGCCGGCATACATGGGATCAGCCAGCGAATGGCGCCGCATGAACCGTTTCACCATGCGGTCTTCGAGCGAATGAAAACTGATCACGGCCAGCCGGCCGGCCGGCGCCAGCCGCTCGAGCGCAGCCTCGAGCGCGGCTTCGATTTCGTTGAGTTCGCCGTTGACGTAGATGCGCAGCGCCTGGAATACCCGCGTCGCGGGATGCTTGTGGCGCGGGCGGCCCGCTTCCTTGCTGCGCGCGACCCGCTCGATCATCTGCGCAAGCTCGATCGTGCGCTCGAACGGTTTGATTCGGCGGTCCGCGACGATGGCGCGCGCGATGCGAGGCGCGAGGCGCTCCTCGCCGAATTCACGGAAGATGCGGATGAGTTCGTCCAGCGGCGCGCCGTTGACCACATCCGCGGCGCTCATTCCTTCACCGGCGGTCATGCGCATGTCGAGGGGTCCGTCCTGCATGAAGCTGAAGCCGCGCGATGCGTCGTCGATCTGCGGCGAAGAGACGCCGAGGTCGAACAGGATGCCGTCGAGCTTGAGTCCCGGTTGAACCGCATCGGCGCACGCCGCGAGAGTGGAAAACGCCGCGAGAAAAATGGAGACGCGAGGATCTTTCGAGTATCGGGCTCGGGCCGCGGCAACCGCCTCGGGATCACGATCGAGGCAGAGCAGTCGGCCGTTCGCGATAAGCTTCTCCAAAATCGCCCCTGCATGTCCGCCACGCCCGAAAGTGGCGTCCATGTAGATGCCACTTGCCCGTATGTTCAACGCCGCCAGCACCTGAGGTAACAGGACCGCCGCGTGAACCCCCGCAATCTGTTCCACCGCACCAACCGGCTAGAACGACAAGGCGTCAAGATCGGGCGGCAGGTCGGTGCTGCTCTCCGGACTTGCCAACCATTCGTCGCGCCGCTCGTTCCAGCGCGACTCATCCCACAATTCGAACCGCATGCCCTGCCCGATCAGCATCGCGTCGCGCGTCAGCTGGCCGAACTCGCGCAGATTGGCGGGCAGCAAGATTCGCCCGTGCGAATCCAGTTCCAAGTCCGTGGCATGGCCGATCATCAAGCGCTGCAGGCGCCTCACCTGGGGGTTCAAGGTGGGCAATTTGTTGAGCTTGCGTTCGATGTCTTCCCAATCCGGCAGGGGGTAGATCAACAGGCACTGATCCTTATCGACGGTCACCACCAGATTGCCGCCGCAGCGCTCTTGCAGCCGGTCTCGATAGCGGGTGGGCATCACCAGCCGGCCCTTCACATCGAGCGTTAGTTTGTTGGCACCCCGGAACATGCTTTCATGGGTCAAGAAACCCATTCTCTCCCACAATTTCCCACCGGACACCACTATAGGGAGCGAAGCAGATCACTGTCAACGCCTTATGGTAAAAAAAACCCGTACCGACAGTGACTTAGGTCACATTTTGCACACTCTTGGCGCGCTGCGATCTTGGGGTTGAGAGGAATCAACCTCTTATGAGATTTTCCTGGAAAATCTTACAACTGCCACTTGTCGACATCTTCGTCGATCATCGGCAATCTTGTTCTTAACGGACGTGGGCGCTTCGGCCACGGGAAAAGTGGCGCGTAAGCGCCTGAAAAAGGAGTCGGCCGATAAGCCGGGTTCTGTCTGGGACAGTCATTCCTCTGGCATACGCGTCGCCGCGCAGCTCAAGCGACCTACCCGGAAGCCCATGTGGGCCACATGTAGCGGTGTTTAAGCCGCCCGCTTCCCTATTTGGTCTTGCTCCAGGTGGGGTTTGCCGTGCCGTTGGTGTTGCCACCCTCGCGGTGCGCTCTTACCGCACCATTTCACCCTTACCGGCGCCGCTTGCGCGGCGCTTAGGCGGTATCTTTCTGTTGCACTTTCCGTAGGCTCGCGCCTCCCAGGCGTTACCTGGCACCTTGCCCTTGAGGAGCCCGGACTTTCCTCCATGTGCTCATCGCACACAGCGACTGTCTGGCCGACTCCGACGTGCACCATACGCAGATATGCGCGTTAATGCGAGACGGATTGCCCTTTGAGGAAAAGCGCTCGCCGGTATGCTTCATTGTCGCGCGCACCGGTGATCTGCGCCGCGAGGCGCGCCGCTTGTTTCAGCGGCAATTCAGCCAGCAGCGCGACGAGCACTTTATCGAGTTGCCGCGTTCCGTCATCGGCATCGGCCGCGGCAGCTTGCGTGCCGCCGATCAGCAGGACGATTTCTCCGCGCGAAAAATCGGCATCCGTTTTGGCTGCGTTCAGCAGCTCGAGCAGCGAGCCGCGGTACGTGACCTCATGCAGCTTGGTCGCTTCGCGCACCACGCACGCTGCGCGCCCGGCTCCGAATGCCGCCACGCAATCCTCCAAGGTCTCGCGCACGCGGTGCGGCGCCTCATAGACCACCAGCGTGCGCGCCTCGCCGGCCAGCGCTTCGAGCCGGTCACGGCGTTGTGCCGCGCGCGCCGGCAAGAATCCCTCGAAACAAAATCGCTCGGTCGGCAGGGCAGCGATCGATAGCGCGGCTATCGCCGCGCAGGGCCCCGGAACGGCAACGATCTCGATGCCGGCTTCCGCCGCTGTCCGCACCAGCTCGAAGCCGGGATCGCTGATCGCGGGCGTGCCGGCATCGCTCACCAGCGCCACGGATTTGCCGTCGCGCAACAGTGCAACTATTTCAACGGCCCGCGCGCGCTCATTGTGTTCGTGCAGCGACAGCTGCCGTGTGCCGATGCCGAAAGCTTTCAGCAATACGCCGGTGTGCCGGGTGTCCTCCGCGGCGATCAGCGCGCAATTCTGCAGCGTTTCGCGCGCGCGGCTGCTCAAATCGCCCAAATTGCCGATCGGCGTGGCAACCACGTACAGCTTGCCGGCTGCCGCAAGCCCTGTGTGCTCGTTCTTCACTATAATCCACGACTGTATGGAGATTCAGGAGCGGAAGGGTATGGCAGCAATCTTAAGACGTCCACGGCTGGCGCGATATGCGGTATTGACGCTGGCGCTGGCCGCGGCTGCCTGCAGCCTGATCAAACCCACGGAAAACACCGCCGACAAGCAGGAACACGCCGCGCGCCTGGCTCATGATGGCAAGCACGCCGAATCCGCGCGCGTCTACGCGGATTTGGCGCAGCAGCTGCCCGCCGACAGCGACAACTACGAATTACTGAGCGCGGAGCAATGGGTCGCCGCGGGAAATGTCGCGGCCGCCAAGCAGGCACTCGCCCAAGTCTCCTCGGAGGCTCGTACCAAACTGCCGGCGCCTCGGGCGCTCGTTGCCGCCGAAATTGCCTACGCCGAAAATGATCCGGCGCGCGCCATCCGCGAGCTCGACCAAATCCCGGTGCCTACCGCGGCTGAGCAGGCGCAGAATTATTACTGGATTCGCGGCCGCAGCGCGTTTCTCACCGGGCATCCGGTCGAGGGCACGCGTGCGCTCGTCGAGCGCGAACGTTTCTTGGGCGGCGATGCCGCAGCGCTGCGCGCCAATCGCGAAGAGCTGCTGAGCCGGGTCCGCACCGCTGCCGAACGCGGCGCACCGATGAGGCCGCCGCCCAAGTCCGATCCCATCGTCGCGGGGTGGCTGGATTTGGGACCGGTCGCGGTCGAGGTCGAACGCAATCCGGCGCGCGCCGCCGCGGCGCTGGACGCCTGGAAGCGGCAATTTCCGCAGCATCCCGCCAACTTGAGCGCGCTTGCCACCGCGCAGACGCAAATCGCGGTGGCCACGGAATATCCGAGTCAGATTGCACTGCTGCTGCCGTTGTCGGGACGCAGCGAGCCCTTTGGCGTCGCGGTCCGCGACGGATTCATCGCGGCGTACATGCAGCAGAACGCGGCGAGCCGGCCGCGCCTGATGATTTACGACGTGGCGGCCGAGACCGTGGGCGGCGCCTACAACCGCGCCATCAATGACGGCGCCGGCTTCGTGGTCGGGCCATTGATCAAGGACGAAGTCGCGGCGGTCGCGCCGCTCGCCGGCCGCACGCCGGTATTGGCGTTGAATTTTCTCGGCGACGGCGTGGTGCCGCCGAAATATTTTTATCAATTCGCCCTGCTGCCTGAAGACGAGGCGCGCATGGTCGCGCGCCGCGTGGTCGCCGACGGCCGGCTCAACGGCGTCGCCATTTTTCCGACGGGAGAATGGGGCACGCGCGTCGCCGCGGCCTTCGCCGACGAGCTGAAGAATCTCGGCGGCAACCTGCTCGACAGCGGACGCTACGATCCTTCGCAGGTGGATTTTTCCGACGTCATCAAAACGGTGATGCAACTAAAGGCCACGAAGGTCGAAAAGGGCGAGAAGCCGGAGCCGCCGACGCATCGCAGCGACGCCGCCTTCATTTTCGTGGCCTCGAGCACCGCCGGCACCGCCCGCCTGATCCTGCCGCAGCTGCGCTACAACTATTCCGGCGATGTGCCGGTGTATTCCACCTCGGACAGTTTCGAGCCGAATCCCAGCGCCAATTCGGACATCGACGGCATGCTGTTTCCCGACATGCCGTGGATGATTTCCAACGATCCGGCCACGGCGCCGATTCGCGACGGCGTGCGGGCGGCTTGGCCGGCCCGCAGCGCGCGCCGCGACCGCTTCTACGCCTTCGGTTTCGATGCCTATCGGCTGGTGCCGGGCTTGCGCTCCGGCAATCCGGCCGCCACCGAGATCGCCGGCGTGACCGGCAAGCTGCATCTTGATCCGTCGAATAGGGTTCGCCGCGAGCTGGACTGGGCGCAGATAAAAGCCGGCGTCCCCAATGTTCTTTAAGGTCAGCGCGCTTTTCGCGGCCGCAGCGCTCGCTGCGCTTGGATCCTTATGAAGGGGTGGAGAAGAACGGCGGCTGGCGCGATCGGCGGATCGCAATAAAGCTGAATCTGGACGAACGCGCCGGATTGAACGGCGGCTAAACCGCCGGCGCCGCGCCATCATGGCGCATGGATCAAGTGCGGCTGCAACGCGGCTTGGCCGCGGAGCAGCTGGCGGCGGAGTACCTGCAGGTGCGCGGCATCAAAATTCTCGGCCGAAACTTGCGCTGCAAAGCCGGCGAGTTGGACCTCGTGTGTCTCGATGATGGTGTGCTCGCGGTGGTGGAGGTGCGTCAGCGCGGCGGCGCCGCATACGGCGGTGCAACGGCATCGGTGACGTGGGCCAAGCAGCGCAGGATCATTCGTGCGACGCAGTTCTTTATGCGCGAGAAGCACTGGCGCCATGTGCCGTTGCGCTTCGATGTGGTGGCAATCGACGGCGTGCCGGAAGGCGCGCATCGGGTGCAATGGATCAAGGACGCGTTCCGCGCGCGGATTACTTGACGACTTGCAGTTTCGGCCGTTTTGGCACGGCGGCAGCGGATTTCCCCGTGCCCGGAGTCGGCGGCGGCGTATCGGTGGGATCCGGATCCGCATCGCCCTCAGGGAAAATCATGCCCTGCCCGGTCTCGCGCGCGTAGATGCCGAGGATGGCCCGCACCGGAACTTGCACGGCGAAGGATACGCCGCCGAACCGGGCCTCGAAGCTGACGAAATCATTGCCCAGTTTGAGCATCTGCGTCGCGGAAAAGCTGACGTTGAGGACGATTTTGCCGTCCTTCACATACTGACGCGGAACGGTCACGCCCTCCGCAGCCGCGTCCACCACGATGTGCGGCGTTTCACCGCTGTCGGAAATCCATTCGTGCAGCGCGCGCAGCAGGTAGGGACGCCGCGGCTTCAATGCCGCATTTCCTTTTCCGCCTCGGTCAGGCAGGCGCGGAACGTAGAGCGCGCAAAGATGGAATTCATGTACTTCGTGATCGGCAGCGCCTGGGCCGGCAGCTCGATCCCGTAGACCCGCAAGCGCCACAGGATCGGCGCAATGCTCGCATCGACCAGCGAGAATTCATCGCTCAGGAAAAACGGCTTCGCCTTGAACACCTCGGCGCTGGCGCAGATCGCTTCACCCAATACTTTACGGCTGTGCTCCGCCGTCTTGCTGGCCGGATCGAGTTCGATGTCGTGCGCCAGAGCGTACCAATCGCGCTCGACGCGGTACAGCGCAACGCGAAACTGAGCGCGGGTCACCGGGTCGATCGGCATCAACGGCGGATGCGGAAAGCGTTCATCCAAATATTCGATGATCACGCGCGAGTCATACAGCACCAAATCCCGATCCACCAGCGTGGGCACGCTGTGATAGGGATTCAGGTCGACGAGGTCTTCGGGCAGCGCGCTGGGATTGACGTTGACCAATTCAATGGCAATGCCCTTCTCGGCCAGCACCAGTCGAGTGCGGTGACTCCACGGGTCTGCCGGTGCTGAAAATAGGGTCATCACCGAACGACGTGCCACTTACCGGACCTCCTAGCGAATTTCAACGGGCGGCGCCCGCTCAAGTCAGTGGACGTCCTTCCAATATTCTTTCTTCAGCAAATACGCGAACACGAAGAAAACCAGCAAGAACAGCATCACAAATATGCCCATCGTTTGGCGGGTATCCTTGATAGGTTCGGCGGCATAGTCCAGGAAGTTGACGATGTCCCGAACGTATTGATCATACTCCTCCGGCTTCATGGAACCCGGAATCATTGGCTCGACGCCCGCGAGCACCATCTTCGCATTGCCGTTGCCGTCCTTTTCATTCCTGTAGACCGGCTTCTGCAATCCTTGCCGGTAGTAGAGGATGTGCGGCATCGCCGTGCTCGCCAGATACAGATTGTTCACGCCCCAGGGACGGGTTTTGTCGGCGTAAAAACCATGCAGGTATGAATATATATAGTCGGTGCCGCGCTCCCGCGCCATCAGCGACAGGTCCGGCGGCTGCTTGCCGAACCAGTCCGCCGAATCCGCCGGCATCGCCGTGGTGATCTCTTCGAAGGCTTTGGCGGAGTTGAATATGAGGTTTTTGGACAGCTCCGACTCGGGGATCTTCAGGTCCGCCGCCATGCGATTGAAACGCAAGTACTTGAGCGAATGGCAGCCCGAACAATCGTTCATGAAATCGCGCGCGCCGCGCTGCAGAGACTCGCTGTTCTTGATATCCGTGTCCGCATGCAACAGCGCGATTTCTCCCTCATCGCACCAGGCGGTGCCGGCAGCAAGAAGTCCCAACGCAATTAAAACGGTAGCTCTAAGCATGTCCGGTGACCCTTTCCGGCTCCGGTTTCACGCTGTCCAGCTTCGTGTACCAGGGCATTAGCAAGAAGAAAGCGAAATAGATGGCCGTGCAGATTCGTGCCAGGATTGGATAAATGCCGGACGGCGGCTTCATGCCGCAAACCGCCAGGCAGATAAAGGCGATGGAAAACAGCGCCAGCATCACCTTGTAGATGGGTCCCTTGTAGCGAATCGAGCGCACCGGCGAGCGGTCCAGCCATGGCACGAAAAACAGCACGAACACCGCGGCGCCCATCACCATCACGCCCCAAACTTGCGTGCCGAACGCCGAGGGGATGGCGCGCAACATCGCGTAAAAGGGCGTGAAGTACCACACCGGCGTGATGTCGGGCGGCGTCTGCAGGGGATTCGCCCCCTCAAAATTGGGCGATTCCAGGAACAACCCGAAGAAATTCGGTGCAAAGAAGATCACGCCGGCAAACAGCAGCAAGAATCCGGCGGTGCCCACCAGGTCCTTGACGGTGTAGTAGGGATGGAAGGGTATGCCGTCGAGCGGATGGCCTTCGGCATCCTTGTGCTTTTTGATGTCGATGCCGTCCGGATTGTTCGAGCCGACCTCGTGCAATGCCATGATGTGCGCGACGACCAGGAACACCAGCGCCAAGGGCAAGGCCGCGACGTGCAGCGCGAAGAACCGGTTCAGCGTCGGGTCCGCGATGTTGTAATCCCCACGGATCCATTCAACCAGGGTCGAACCGATGATGGGCAAACTGCTGAACAAGGAGACGATAACTTGAGCCCCCCAATAGCTCATATTGCCCCACGGCAGCACATAGCCCATGAATGCTTCGGCCATCAGCACCAGAAAAATCAAGCAGCCGAAGATCCAGACCAGTTCGCGCGGCTTGCGATGCGAGCCGTACAGGAGCGCGCGGAACATGTGCAGGTAGACCACGATGAAAAAGGCGGACGCCCCGGTGGTGTGCATGTAGCGGATCAGCCAGCCCCACTCCACGTCGCGCATGATGTATTCGATCGACGCAAAGGCTTCGGCCGACGACGGCTTGTAGCTCATCGTCAGGAAAATTCCGGTCAACAGCTGGTTCACGAGCACCAGCAACGACAGCGCCCCGAAGTAATACCAAAAATTGAAATTCTTCGGCGCGTAATACTCTGCGGCGTGTTCCTTCCAGAGTTTCGTCAGCGGAAATCGCTGATCGATCCAGCCGATAAATCCTTTGCCGGTGCCGGCGGACTCGGGTGCTGCGGCCATCGCTTACCTCTTGATCTTTACGAAACGGCTGAAACGGCTTTGGAAACGTCGTCGACGCCGATGACAACGCGCGTGTTGGCCCCTATTGCGTAGGGCGGCACGGTCAAATTCTTCGGCGCCGGCATGCTCTTGAAGACACGGCCCGACAGGTCGTATTTGGAGCCATGGCAGGGGCAATAAAAGCCGCCGGGCCAGTTCGCGCCGAGGTCCGCACCCGCCACTTGAAACGAGTCATTCGGCACGAACGCGCCCAAGGGCGAGCAGCCCAGATGCGTGCAGACGGCGAGGCCGATCCAGTACTCGGGATTTCGCGCGCGGACCGCACCGCTCGCCTTGATGTAGTCGGGCTGCGTCGAGTCCTCCGACTTCGGATCCGCCAGCATGTCATCGTGACCGCCCAATTGATCGACCACTGTCTTGACGCGGCGGACGACGAACACGGCCTGCCCGCGCCAGACGACTTTCAGCATTTGGCCGGCTTCGAGTTTCGAGGCATCCACTTCGACGGGCGCGCCCAGTGCCTTGGCGCGGGCGCTGGGCTTCCATGAAGCGATAAACGGGATTGCCGCGAACGCAACGCCGATCACGCCGGTGCCCACGGTAGCGGCGGTCAGCAGGCGGCGACGGCTGTGGTCTACCTCTTCACTCATGCAATCGCCCTCGAAAATAGTTGACAATTCTTCACGCAAACCCCTATGGCGTCAGTGTTTCCCAGGGAATAATGGGAGCGCATTATACACAGTTACGCGGGCCCTCCTTAAAGCTCGGGGAGCGATTTGAATTGCGGAACCTTCGAGTCCTTGCGAGTTTTCTGATCAGAGCGGTCGTGCTCGGCCTTGCGGTCGCATTTCTCGTCGTTTGGTGGAATCCCACACTGTTGGGCGCGCACACGCGGACGGCGCCGTCCCCGGCCGGTACAGCCGCGACTGCGCAAAATGTCGCCGCAGCCCCGCCCATGGTGCTGCCTGGTTTCGCGGACTCCGTGGCACGGGCAGCTCCGGCTGTGGTCAATATTTATACCGCGCGCGTGGTGCGGGAGCGCAGCCAGTTGGCGCCGCCCTTGAGTCAATTGTTCGGCGACTACTGGCCGAGTTACCGCCAGCGCGTCGAGCGCAGCTTGGGCTCCGGCGTCATCGTCGACGCAATGGGCACCATCGTGACCAACCAGCACGTCATCGCGGGCGCCGATTCCATCAGGGTGGTGCTCGCCGATGGACGCACTGCCGACGCGACCATTGTCGGACAGGATCCTGATACGGATATTGCGATCCTTGATCTGCAGATCGGCAACCTGCCCATCATGCCGATAGGCCGTTCCGATACTCTGCGGGTGGGCGACATCGTGCTGGCCATCGGCAACCCTTACGGCCTCAGTCAAACGGTGACGCAGGGCATCGTGAGCGCAACCGGTCGCGGTCAGCTTGGGCTCGCCACGTTTGAAAATTTTATACAAACGGATGCAGCGATCAACCTCGGCAACTCCGGCGGCGCCCTCATCGACGCGCATGGCGACCTGGTCGGCATCAATACAGCGGTGTTGAATCGGACATACGGCGGACCTGAAGGCATCGGCTTTGCGATCCCCGTCAATCTGGTGCGCGGCGTGATGGAACAAATCCTCAAGAACGGCCACGTGGTGCGCGGCTGGCTCGGTTTCGTGCCCCAGGACCTCACCGATGAGCAGTCCGCTCAAATTGGAACCGCGGGCGGCGGCGTCACCGTGGTGAACATCATGGTCAAGAGTCCGGCGTATGAAGCGGGGGTTCGGCCCGGCGATCTCATCACGGGCTTGGGCGGCGATCCGGTGCACAACGCCCAAGACCTGGTCGCGCGCGTCTCCGCACTCAAACCCGGCGCCGCGGTGGAACTCGAAGGCCGTCATGCGCGCGAGCCTTACAGGATCAAGTTGACTGTGCTGGAGCGTCCCACCCGGCCGGTTCAACAGCGCTAAACGATCGGGCGGCCCGCCGCCGTCGCCGTCGCCGTCGTCGTCGGCCGGTTACGGCGTGCGGCGAATTTTCGCGCCGAGCTGCTGCAGCTTCTCCTCGATCGCCGCATAGCCGCGGTCGATGTGATAAATGCGCTCGATGTCGGTGCGGCCATCCGCGACCAGCGCCGCCAGCACCAAACTCGCCGACGCGCGCAAGTCGGTGGCCATCACCGGTGCCGCCGTCAGCCGTTCCACGCCCTTGATGATGGCCGTATTGCCTTCCAATCGAATCTCCGCGCCCATGCGCCGCATTTCCAGCATGTGCATGAAGCGATTCTCGAAAATCGTTTCGATGATGGTGCCCACGCCGTCGGCCACCGTATTGAGCGCTGCGAACTGTGCCTGCATGTCGGTGGGAAACGCAGGATAAGGCGCGGTTCGTATGTCGATGGCGGCGGGCCGTTTGCCTCGCATGTCGACTTCGATCCAGGAATCGCCGCTCTGCACCGCGGCGCCGGCTTCCTTGAGCTTGTCGATGACGGCATCCACGTGTTCAGGCCGGGTATTCTTCACGCGAATGTGGCCGCCGGTGATGGCGCCCGCCACCAGGTAGGTGCCGGTCTCGATTCTATCGGGCAGCACCTCGTACGAGGTGCCGCTCAAACGCTTGACGCCTTCGATGACGATTCTGTCGGTGCCGGCGCCCTTGATCTTCGCGCCCATGGCGATCAGGAAATTCGCCAGATCCACCACCTCCGGCTCGCGCGCGGCGTTCTCGAGCACGGTCTCGCCGTCCGCCAGAGCCGCGGCCATCATGAGATTTTCCGTGCCCGTCACGGTGACCGTTTCCAGCACCAGGCGCGCTCCTTTGAGGCGGCCGGCGCGGGCCTTGATGTAACCATTCTCGATATGGATGTCCGCGCCCATGGCCTGCAGGCCGGCCACGTGGATATTCACCGGACGCGCGCCGATGGCGCAGCCGCCCGGCAAGGACACATCCGCCGCGCCGAAGCGCGCCAGCAACGGTCCCAGCACCAGGATCGAGGCGCGCATGGTCTTCACCAGCTGATAGGGCGCGAAATATTCCTTGATGGTGGAGGCGTCGACCTCGATGCGCATTTTCTCATCGACGGTGACGGACACCCCCATGCGCCCGAGCAGCTCGATCATGGTGGTCACGTCTTGAAGATGCGGGACGTTCGAAACGGTTACCGGACCATCCGCCAGCAGGCAGCCGGCGAGAATCGGCAGGGTCGCATTCTTGGCGCCGGAAATGCGGATCTCTCCCTCGAGTGCGATGCCGCCATGAATTTGCAGTTTATCCACGGCCCTGCCTTGCGTATTCGTCCGGCGTGAATACCTGCAGGGCAAGGGCATGAATCTCGTTGCCCACCGCCGCACCGAGGGTTGAATACACCATCTGGTGTCGTTGTATCGGCTTCTTGCCGATGAACGCCGGCGCAATCACCACGGCCTCGAAATGCACATTGTCGTCGCTGGTCACCATGGCATGGCTGCCGCCCAAGCCGTCCTCGATCAGTTGCGCCACCTGTTGTGGATTCATGCCGCCTCCTCAAAATTAGCCAAGCTTACCTGTATCATTCGCCGATGAATGCCGACTTCTCCGACGAAGGGCTGATCGAGCTCGGCCGCCAGGCGCTCACCGTCGAAATCGACGGGTTGCGGGCGCAGCTGCCCCGCCTCGGGACGGATTTTGCACGCGCCTGCCGAGTTTGTCTTAACTGCCGGGGCCGCATCGTCGTCACCGGCATGGGCAAGTCCGGGCACATCGGCGGCAAAATCGCCGCCACGCTGGCCAGTACCGGCACCCCGTCCTTTTTCGTGCACCCGGGCGAGGCCAGTCATGGCGATCTTGGGATGATCACGCGCGATGATGCGGTGTTGGCGCTGTCGAACTCCGGCGAAACGGCCGAAATCCTCACCATCCTGCCCGTGATCAAGCGCCTCGGCATTGCCTTGATTGCCTTCACCGGCAACTCCGAATCGGCTTTGGCGCGCATCGCCACCGTTCATTTGGACATCCGCGTGCCGGCGGAAGCCTGTCCCTTGAACCTGGCGCCGACCGCCAGCACCACGGCGGCGCTGGCGGTCGGCGACGCTCTCGCGGTCGCGCTGTTGAAAGCGCGTGGTTTCACCGAGGAGGATTTCGCCCGATCGCATCCGGCGGGCGCCTTGGGACGCCGCTTGCTTTACGTCAAGGATGTGATGCGCACCGGCACGGAGCTGCCGACGGTCCGGAGCGAGGCCACGCTGGCGGAGGGCCTGCGGGAAGTGAGTTCCAAGGGCCTTGGCATGACGGTCATTGTGGATGAGTCGATGCAGGTGCTCGGAGTGTTCACGGACGGCGACTTGCGGCGCGCGCTGGACCGCTCGGCGGACTTGCGTACCACGCGCATGGGCCAAGTGATGACCGCAGGGCCGAAGTTCGTGCTGCCTTCGACGCTGGCGGCCGAAGCGGTGCATCTCATGGAGACGCATCGCATTACGTCGCTGATCGTGCTTGATCAGGAGCGGAAACTCTCAGGCTTGCTGCATGTGCACGATCTGCTCCGCGCGGGCGTATTTTGAAAGCGCGCAAGGCCACGGCGCTCGCCAAGATTGAGCTCCTGATTTTGGACGTCGACGGCGTCCTTACCGACGGGCGGCTGTACTTCGGCGCCCGAGGCGAAGCACTCAAGGTTTTTCATGTGCGCGACGGTCACGGCATCAAGCTGCTCATGGCTGCGGGCGTGCGGGTGGCGGCCTTCAGCGGCCGGCGGTCCGCGGCCACTGCCGCCCGCTTGAGCGAACTGCGCGTGCCGACGGTGGTCCAAGGATGCGAGGATAAGTTGCTGGCATTGCATCGCTTGACCAAGCGTCTGAAGCTCGACCCCTTGAACTGCGCCTGCATCGTGGACGACACACCGGACCTGCCGTTGATGTCCGCGGTGGGACTCGCGGCAGCGGTCGCGGACGCCCATCCGCTGGTGTTGTCCGCCGCGCACTGGGTGGCTGCGTCGCCGGGAGGCTTGGGTGCGGTGCGTGAGTTCTGCGATGCCATCTTGCGCGCGCGCGCCGGACGCGGCTGATGTTTTTTAGGATTTTCACCCTCGCCGCGGTCGCCGCCCTGCTGATCAGCACCTGGATTTTGAGTTCGCCCGCGCGTCGCCCGTCGGCCCAGAAAGGCACCCAGCAGTCGGACCTGCCGGGATACTACTTGAAGAACGCCATCCTCACCGACTATGACGCCTCAGGTTCGCCCAGCATTCGCATCGAGGCCGAACGCATCGATCAAATCGACCACGGCAACGAAGTGGCGCTGTACAACGTGCGCGTGAACTACGATGCGCCGAACGGTCAGAACTGGACCATGGTCGGCGACACGGCGCATGTGCAGCCCGGCGGCAAGCTCATCGACATCGCCGGCAATGTGCGGCTGCAGGGTGAGAATCCCGGCACGGCGGGTACCGCGGTGATCCGCACCGACCTGATGAGCTACGACGTGCCGCAGTCCACCGCCAGCACCAAGAGCGAGGTGCGCATCGAATACGGCGGCCACATGCTCACCGCCCGCGGCTTGAGCGCGAATTTAAAAGAACGCACGATACGCCTAGAATCGAAGGTCAATGGCCGCTTCCTTCCTTAAATGCCTGGCGATCTGTGCACTGCTCGCACCGCTCGCCCGGACGCACGCGGCAGCGCGGGCCGCGCTCAAGCCCGATCGCCAGACGCCCATTTTGCTCGACGCGCAGTCCACCTCGATCGACTTGAAGAGCAACAGCGCGGTCTTCGCCAAGGTGCGCATCTCTCAGGGCAGCATGTCGATCACCGCCGATCAAGGCCAGGCGAGCCAGCAACGCTCCGCGGATCTGTATTTCGAGAACAATGTCTGGAACTTCAAAGGCAACGTCAAAATCACCATGGACCAAGGGCAGCTCACTTCCGACGATGCGCAGATCACCTTCGTGAACAGCTCGCTCAGCAAGGCCGTCGTCAATGGCAAGCCGGCGGCGTTCGAGCAAACCGCGACCAAGACGGGCAAGCGCGCCAAAGGCAGCGCCGATAGCATCGATTATGATGCGAAAAAGCATGTGGTGCGATTCTTGAAGGACGCCTACCTGAACTATGGCGACAATGAAGTGCGCGGCCAGGCGCTCAAGTACGACGTGCTGTCGCAAAAGGTGATCGCCGAGGAGGCCGAGCAGAACTCGCAGCGCGTGCACATCACCATCACGCCGCCGCCGCCGAAAACGATACCGCCTCCCAAGCCCAATCCATGAGCGTATTGCGGGCGTCGGAACTCGCGAAGAGCTACAAATCACGCCAGGTGCTGCGGGATTTGTCGCTGCAGGTCGAGAGCGGTGAGGTGGTCGGATTGCTGGGCCCAAATGGCGCCGGCAAGACGACGGCTTTTTACATGATCGTGGGTCTCGCCCGCTGCGAGCATGGCGAGATATTTTTGGACAACAAGGATATCAGCCGCTTAGCCATGCACCGGCGCGCCCAGTTGGGCTTGGGCTACCTGCCGCAGGAGCCCTCGATCTTCCGCAAGTTGTCGGTCGCGGACAACATCCTTGCGATCTTGGAAACCCGGCCGGGACTGGACGGTGCCGGCCGCACCGCTCGCTTGAAGGAACTCTTAGGCGAGCTGCACATCGGGCATGTGCGCGACAGCCTCGGGATGAGCCTTTCGGGCGGGGAGCGCCGCCGGGTGGAAATTGCCAGGGCGCTGGCCGCGGATCCGCAATTTATCCTGCTGGATGAACCGTTTGCCGGCGTCGATCCGCTTTCAGTGGCTGATATCCAACGAATAATCAAGCACTTGTCCGACAAGGGCATCGGCGTACTGATTACGGATCATAATGTGCGCGAGACCTTGGGTATTTGCACCAGAGCCTATATCGTCAGTCAAGGTAGTGTCCTCGCCTCTGGATCTGCGGATCAGATTCTTGCCAACCCGCAGGTCCGTGAGGTGTACTTGGGGCAGGATTTCAAACTATAGGCGTAGGGTCCTTAAGCGAAATATGTTGAAGCCAAGCCTGCAGCTTCGCATCGGTCAGCAGCTGACCATGACCCCGCAGTTGCAGCAAGCGATCCGGTTGCTGCAGCTGCCGTCGCTCGACCTGCAGGCGCACGTCAGAGAAACCCTCGAAACCAATGTCATGCTCGAGGCCGAGGAAGAGACCGTGGAGGCACCGGATCCGGTGCGCGAACGGGAGGAGCTCCCGGTCCGGCTCGACGAGAAATATGCCGAGCTCGACGGCATCAGCACCCCGGCGGATCAGCGCGAAACCCCAGAGGTGGAAATCGCGGACGAGGCCTGGGGCGAACAGACCAGCGGCCCCGCCGATCGGGCCTACTCGGGCGACGATGACCGTAGCAGCGATTTCAGCGATCAGCACGGGCAAACGCTGCAGGAGCAGCTGATCGAGCAATTGGAGCTGGCGAAGCTCTCATCCGTGGACATGGCCATCGGCCGCGTCATCTGCGATGCCATCACCGATGACGGCTATCTGCACGATTCCCTCGAGGACGTGCGCCTGAGCCTCAAGCCGGAGATCGACGCTGCCCCCGCCGACGTAGAAAGGGTGCTCGCGATCGTTCAGTCGCTGGAGCCCGCCGGCGTCGGCGCGCGCAGCCTAGGCGAATGCATCGCGCTGCAACTCAAGCAGCTCGACGCGGAGACTCCGGCGCGCGAGGTCGCCATGCGCGTGGCGCTGGAACACTTGGGTTTGGTCGCCGGCCAGCAACTTGCGCTGTTACGCAGACAATTGCGGTGCAGCGAGGGCGATTTGGAAATGGCGCTGGCACTGGTACGTTCCTGCCACCCCCGCCCGGGTGCGGCGGTCAACCCCACACAAGCGCAATACGTCATTCCGGATGTGTTCGTGCGCCGCACGGACCATGGTTGGACGGTCGAAATCAACCAAGCCACGGTGCCGCGGGTGCGGGTCAATCAGGGCTACGCCAACTTGATCTCGCGCGCCCCCGACCATGCCATGCTGCGAACGCAGCTGCAGGAGGCGCGCTGGTTGATGCGCAGCCTCGAAATCCGCAACGAAACTTTGGTGAAGGTGGCGCGCTGCATCGTACAGCGGCAGACGAGCTTTTTCGAGAGCGGCGAGGAGGCGATGGAGCCGCTGATCCTGAAGGACGTGGCCGAGGCGGTGGAGATGCACGAATCGACCATTTCGCGGGTTACCACCGCCAAGTACATGCATACGCCGCGCGGCGTGTTCGAATTCCGCTATTTCTTTTCGAGCCACGTGGAGGCGGCGGACGGCACCGAGATGTCGTCGATCGCCATTCGCGCCAAGATCAAGAAACTGATTTCGCAGGAGAATCCCGAGGTTCCATTGAGCGATGCCAAACTCGCGGAAATTCTCTCGCAAGAGGGCATACCGGTGGCCCGGCGCACGGTTGCCAAGTATCGCGAAGGCATGCAGATCGCCCCGTCCAACGAACGGAAGCGAGCGGCTGCCCGCGCGTCCTAGAAGTGAAGGAGGAAACATGCAATTAGATCTCAGCGGTCATCATGTGGAAGTCACCCCCGCGCTGCGCGGTTACGTGCTGAAAAAATTCGAACGCATCTCCCGGCATTTTGAGCAGCTGATCGACGTTCACTGCGTGCTCACGGTCGAGAAAATGACCCACAAAGCCGAAGCCACCTTGATGGTACGCGGTAACAAGATCTACGCGGATGCCATCGAAGATAATATGTATGCTTCCATCGACGCGCTTGCCGACAAGCTCGACCGCTGCGTGAAGAAACACAAGGAAAAGACCTCCGACCACCGCCCCGAGGATGTGCTCAGGGCGCGCTAGCCTTGCCAGGGAAAACTTTCCATGTCGATGCGGCTGATCATCGTGAGCGGGCTGTCCGGCTCCGGCAAGAGCGTTGCTCTGCACATGCTGGAGGACATCGACTTCTATTGCGTCGACAATATCCCCGCCGCTCTGCTCAAGCCCTTCATTTCCCACACGGTCCGCGGCATGGGCGACACCTATCCGCGGACCGCGGTGGGCCTGGATGCGCGCAACCGGCCCAATGAAATCGAGACCATTCCCGCTCTGGTCGGCGGGCTCCGGCGCAGCGGCATCGATTGCGAGATCCTGTACCTGCACGCGGCCGAGGAGGTGCTGCTAAAGCGCTATGCGGAGACGCGGCGCAAGCACCCTCTGGTGACCGGCGAAGTCGGCCTGCGCGAGGCCATCGCCTCGGAGCGCCGGCTGCTCGAGCCCATTATCACGGCGGCGGACTGGGTGATCGACACCTCGAATATGAGCGTGTATGGGCTGCGCGAGCTCATCCGCGAGCGCCTGGACCGCCAGCGTGAAGGCCGCTTGTCGCTGATGTTCGAGTCCTTCGGCTTCAAGCACGGCATTCCCGGCGATGCGGACTTCGTGTTCGATGTGCGCAGCCTGCCGAATCCCTACTGGGAGCCGGCGCTTCGCAATCTCAGCGGCCGCGATCCCGCCGTGATCCGCTACCTCGAGGGCCATGCGGGCGTGCGCAGCATGATCGCGGATTTGACGGCATTCATGGAGAAGCGCATCGGCGAGTTTTCGCAGGCGAATCGCAGCTATTTGACCGTCGCCATCGGCTGCACCGGCGGCCAGCACCGTTCGGTGTACATCGCCGAGCAGCTCGCGGAACATTTTCGCCGGTCGCACCCGCAGGTGCTGACGCGGCATGACTCGCTGCAGAAGGGCTAGCGCGCCGCGCGAAACCGGCGGCCCTGCTCCAGCTGCAGGAACCCGCGTATCTCGCCCGCCCGCGTCTTGGCATCCTGGTAGCCCATCTCGATCATCTCGCGCGTGAAACCGCGCTCGAACAGCAGGTAGCTCAAGAGCAGCGAATTCGGCGCGTTGTGCGCGCCCAAGGCGCGCAGCAGCGCGCGCAACGCCTGCGGCAGCTCATTCACGTGCCGCCGCGCAACTTCGTTCACATCGCGCGACGGAGTGATGACCAGCGTATCGATCGGCTGCATGCCGGCGCTTTCGTTGTAGCGATTGATGCGCTCGAGACTGGCATTGAGCGTATCCATGAACAGCGAATCGAGCATGAAGCCGAACATCTGGCTGAAGGTCGGTTCGACCGGCGGCCGCGCCGGATACGCGGCCGAGGGCACCGGGTCGTTGACGCCGATGATCACCAGCCGCGTCGCGCCGAGCAGGATCGCCGGACTCAAGGGCGAGGTCTGGCGCATGGCGCCGTCGCCGAAGTAAGCATTGTTGAGCAGCACCGGACGAAACAGAAAAGGAATGGCGAGGCTGGCCATCAAATGATCCAGCGTCAGCGTGGCGCGCACTCCCCTGCGGTACACCCGGGTCCAGGGCTCTGCGCTCGGTTCCGCGGCGAAGAACGTCACCGAATCCGCATCGCCATAACATGTCGCGCTGATGCCGATGGCGTGCAGGTGGGTCTTGTAGAGGCTGCGCGGAATGCCGTCGAAGTGCAGATGCGTTCGCAGCAGCTCCCACAGCGGCGAATTGTCGAACAGCGAATGCGGCGGCTGCACCAGCCAGCCGCCGGTGAGAAACGCCAGGAACCAGTGCAGCCCGGACTTCAGCATGCTGACCGCGTCCGCCTTGAACACCTGGTGCACGCGGAATTCCCGCCATACCCTTTCGATGGCATAGATCGAGCGGCGGAAATGCGCCGCATCCGAGGCCAGTGCGACCGCGCTCACGGCGCCTGCCGAAGTACCCGTAATGATCGGAAAAGGGCAGGCCGATCCGCGCCGCAAAAGATCCGCGATGCCCTTGAGCACGCCCACCTGATAGGCGGAGCGGGCCCCGCCGCCCGTCAACACCAGGCCGAGTTGCCGGGGTTCCTGAATCATGTCAGCGCATCGATGAGGCCATCGAGTCCGGCGAGGGTCAGGGGGTACATGCGCCCTTCGAGCATGTCGCGCGTCATATCGATCGAAGCGGTCTGGCGCCAGCGCGACTGCGGCTGGGGATTGATCCAGCCGAATTTCGGATATTGCTTCATCAAGCGCTCGAGCCAGACGCTGCCCGGTTCCGCATTCCAATGCTCGACGCTGCCGCCGGCGTGCGTGATTTCATACGGGCTCATGGTTGCATCGCCGACCAGGATCAGCTTGTAGTCGGGGCCGTAGGTGCGGATGATCTCGGTGGTGCCGACGTGTTCGTTGAAGCGCCGCCGGTTGTCCTTCCACAGCGCCTCGTACACGAAGTTGTGAAAATAATAGTGCTCGAGATGCTTGAATTCGCTGCGGGCGGCGGAAAACAATTCCTCGCAGGTCTTGATGTGATCGTCCATCGATCCGCCGATGTCCAACAGCAAAAGGATCTTGATGACGTTCTGGCGCTCCGCCTGCATCTTGATGTCGAGCCAGCCTCCGGAGCGCGCGGTGGCGTCGATGGTGTCGGCCAGCGCCAGCTCGTCGGGCACGCCGCGCCGCGCGAAGCGGCGTAGGCGGCGCAGGGCGATTTTGATGTTGCGCGTGCCCAGCTCGACCTTGTCGTCGAGATTGGCGAACTCGCGCTTGTCCCAGACCTTTACCGCGCTGCGATTGCGGCCGCCCTCCTGTCCGATGCGCACGCCTTCGGGGTTGTAGCCGTAGGCGCCGTACGGCGAGGTGCCTGCGGTACCGATCCACTTGTTGCCGCCCTCGTGGCGCTTCTGCTGCTCCTCGAGACGCTGCTTGAGCGTCTCCATCAGCTTCTCCCAGCCGCCCATGGCCTCGATCCGCGCCTTCTCCTCGTCGCTGAAATCGCGCACCGTGAGTTTTTGCAGCCAGTCGGACGGCAGCTGCCGCTCGAGCATTGCGAATACGTCCTCGACGCCTTTGAAATGCGCCGCAAACGCCCGGTCATAGCGGTCGTAGAATTTCTCGTCCTTCACCAGACAGGTGCGCGCCAGGTAGTAAAAGCGTTCGGCGCTCAAGTCGCCCAAGCCCGCCTTAAGGGCGTCGAGCAGAGTCAGCAATTCGGTGATCGAGACCGGCACGCCGGTCTTGCGCAGCAGAAAAAAGAACTTAACGAGCATTCCGGCGGTGCAGGAACACGAGCTGCTCGAACAGGTGCACATCCTGCTCGTTCTTCAGCAGCGCGCCGTACAGCGGCGGAATGAGCTTCTTGGCGTCGTCGCTGCGCAGCGCCTCGGGGGAAATATCCTCGGTCACCAACAGCTTGATCCAATCGAGGAGCTCCGAGGTGGTGGGCTTCTTCTTCAGGCCCGGCGTCTCGCGGATCTTGAAGAACGTCGTCAGCGCTTCATGCAGCAGCTCGCGCTTCAGGCCGGGAAAGTGCACGTCGACGATCCGGGTCATGGTCGCCGTGTCGGGGAATCGGATGTAGTGAAAGAAGCAGCGCCGCAAGAAGGCATCCGGCAGCTCTTTTTCGTTGTTGCTGGTGATCACGATGATCGGACGGTGCCTGGCGCAAATCGTTTCGCGCGTTTCATAGACATAGAACTCCATGCGATCGAGCTCGCGCAGCAGGTCGTTTGGAAACTCGATGTCCGCCTTGTCGATCTCGTCGATGAGCAGCACCGGCTGCGCCTCGGAATCGAAGGCTTCCCACAGGTTGCCCTTCAGGATGTAGTTGCGGATGTCCTTGACCCTGGGGTCGCCCAGCTGCGAATCGCGCAGCCGCGAGACGGCATCGTATTCATACAAGCCCTGCTGCGCCTTGGTGGTGGATTTGATGTGCCACTCGTAAAAGGGCTTCTGCAGGGCACGCGCGATCTCATTCGCCAGCAGCGTCTTGCCCGTTCCGGGCTCGCCCTTGATGAGCAGCGGCCGCGACAGCACCACGGCGGCATTGACCGCGGCCATCAGCTCCTCGGTGGCGATGTAACGTTCGGTACCGCGGAATTCATTGGCCATTGAAGAACTACTTTCGCGTGACGCGCAGGATTTGCATGGAGTTGGTGCCGCCCGAGATGCCGCTGAGTTCGCCCTTGGTGAGGATGATGTGATCGCCCTCGAGCACCAGTTTCTGTCCCAGCAGCAGGCGAAAAATCGAAAAATACACCGCTTCGCCCCGATCCTCGACGTCGTAGGCGATCGGGTAGACGCCGCGATACAGGGTCACGCGGCGCCGGGTGCTCTCATGGCGGGTGAAGGCGTAGATCGGAATGTCCGAACGCACGCGCGACATCCACAAGGCCGTCGAGCCCGATTCGGTCAGGGCGACGATGGCCTTCACTTGCAAATGATTGGCCGTGTACATGACCGCGGCGGCGATGGCTTCATCGGTGTGCGCGAAGAAACCGCTCTGCCGCTGCCGGGCGCGCGCATGTTCCACTTCGTATTTTTCCGCGCCGACCACGATCTGCGCCATGGCCTCCACGACTTTCGCCGGATGCCTGCCCGCGGCGGTTTCCGCCGACAACATGACGGCATCGGTGCCGTCCATCACGGCATTGGCGACATCGGAGACCTCGGCGCGTGTGGGAATCGTGGCGGTGATCATGGACTCCATCATCTGGGTGGCCATGATCACGACTTTGTTCTGATGGCGCGTTTCCTGAATGATCAGCTTCTGCAAGCCGGCGAGTTCGGCAAAACCCATTTCCACGCCCAGATCGCCCCGCGCCACCATCACCCCATCGCTGGCTTTGACGACGGCGGCGAGATTCTTGATGGCTTCCGCGCGCTCGATTTTGGCGACCAGCAGCCCGTGACCGCCGGCCTGGCGCAGCAGGCCGCGCGCCTCGTCCATGTCGGCCGCATCCCGCGGAAACGAAATGCCGAGGTAATCGACTTTCAGGCGCGCCGCGGTGACGATGTCCTCGCGATCCTTGTCGGTGAGCGCTCCGGCCGACAATCCGCCGCCCTGCCGGTTGATGCCCTTGTTGTTGCCGAGCTCGCCGCCCACCAGCACGCGGGTCTTGATGCGCGGTCCGTCCAACCCTACGACTTTCAGGCTGATTTGCCCGTCGTTGAGCAGCAGCACGTCGCCGGCGAACACGTCCGTGGGCAATTTTTTGTAGGCAATACCGACCGAATGCTCGGTGCCGGCATCGACCGCCAAAGAGGCATCCAAGGTGAATTCGGCGCCGTCCTTGAGTTCGATCTTGCCCGCCGCGAAGCGCTCGATCCGGATCT
The DNA here is from genome assembly GCA_036267535.1 of Steroidobacteraceae bacterium. GTDB lineage: Bacteria > Pseudomonadota > Gammaproteobacteria > Steroidobacterales > Steroidobacteraceae > Bog-1198. Next base: position 56,568 of record DATAVX010000004.1, on the reverse strand, counting down.
TGGGGCCTTGCAGATCGCCCAGCACGCCCACGTAGCGGCCGGCCTGCCGTGCCGCGTCGCGCACCAACTCCACCCGGCGTGCATGATCGGCCACGACGCCGTGCGAGAAGTTCAGGCGCACCACGTCGACGCCGGCCCGCACCATATCGCTGAGCACTTCGGGATCATCGGTCGCAGGCCCCAGGGTCGCGACGATTTTTGTGCGCCGTAGCCTTAAATTCATGCCGCGCGCTGCTCGAGAATTTCGACGGCGGGAAGCTTCTTGCCTTCCACGAATTCCAGAAAAGCGCCGCCGCCGGTCGAAATGTAGGAAATGCTGTCCTCGATGCCGTACTTCTCGATGGCGGCCAAGGTGTCTCCGCCTCCGGCGAGCGAGAAGGCCTTGCTGCGTGCAATCGCCGTGGCCAGCGTTCGAGTGCCCTCGCTGAATTGCGGGAATTCGAACACGCCCACCGGACCGTTCCAAAGAATCGTGCCGGCCGAGGCCACCAGCGCCGCAATCGCCTCGGAGGAATCCGGGCCGATGTCGAGAATCATGTCATCCGCCGATACCTGACGCACAGGCTTGACGTCCGCCTCCGCCTTCGCGGAAAACTCGCGCCCGACCACCACGTCCGTCGGCATCGGAATGACGATGCCGCGCTTCTTGGACTGCTCCAGCAAGCGCTTGCAGATATCCAGCATGTTGGGTTCGTACAGCGACTTGCCCACGTTGAAACCCAAGGCCGCGAGAAAGGTATTGGCGATGCCGCCGCCGACGATCAGCTGGTCCACCTTGCTCAACAGCGATTCGAGCACGGTGAGCTTGGTCGAAACTTTGGAGCCGGCGACGATGGCGAGCAGCGGCCGTGCCGGATTCTCGAGCGCGGTTTCGAGCGCGGATAATTCGCTGACCAGCAAAGGACCTGCGCAGACGATGGGCGCGTACCTGGCGACGCCATGGGTGCTCGCCTCGGCGCGATGCGCCGTGCCGAATGCGTCCATCACGTAGATGTCGCACAGCGCCGCCATGCGCCGCGACAGGTCTTCGGCATCCTTCTTTTCGCCCTTGTTGAAGCGCACGTTTTCCAGCAGCACGACCTCGCCCGGGCCGACCTCGACGCCGTCGAGCCAGTCTTTCCTGAAGGCCACCGACATCCCTAAAAGCTGCGCCAGACGCTTCGCAACCGGGGCCAGGGAAAATTCTTCCGCGGCCTTGCCCTCCTCCGGGCGTCCGAGGTGCGACATCACGAGCACGCGCGCTTTGGCGTTCAATGCCGCCTGAATCGTGGGCAGGGCGGCGCGGATGCGCGCATCGCTGCTCACCGCACCGCCCTGGATGGGGACGTTCAGGTCCTCGCGGATCAGCACGCGCTTGTCGTGCAGATCCAGGCTGGACATTTTGGTGATATTCAGGGCCACGCGTTTACTTGGCCTGCGACCAAGCCAGCGTCGTATCGAGCATACGATTGGAGAAACCCCACTCGTTGTCATACCAGGAGCAGGCCTTCACCAGCGTCCCTTCGATCACCTTGGTGAGCGTCGCGTCATAGGTCGATGAAGCGGGATCATGATTGAAGTCCACCGACACCAGCGGCTGGTCGTTGTAGGCCAGAATACCCTTCAATGGACCGTTCGCGGCTTCCTTGATGGCATCGTGAATTTCCTGCACGCTGGTCTTACGCGCGGCCGTGAAGCTCAAATCCACCAGCGAGACATTGATGGTCGGCACGCGCACGGCAAAGCCGTCGATCTTGCCCTTGAGTTCGGGCATCACCAGTCCCACGGCTGAGGCCGCCCCGGTCTTGGTCGGAATCATCGACATGGTGGCCGAACGTGCGCGGCGCAGGTCGGAGTGATAGACATCCGTCAACACCTGATCGTTGGTGTAGGAGTGAATGGTGTTCATCACCCCGGCGAGAATGCCGACCTTTTCGTGCAGCACTTTCGCCAGGGGCGCCAGGCAATTGGTGGTGCAGGAGGCATTCGAAATCACCGACATGCTGGATTTCAGCACGCCGTGGTTCACGCCGAACACGATGGTCGCGTCCACATCGTCGCCGCCGGGCGCGGATATCACGACTTTTTTGGCGCCCGCAGTCAAGTGCGCGGAGGCCTTGGCTTTGCTGGTGAACAGGCCCGTGCATTCCAGCACGTAATCGATCCCCATTTCACCCCAGGGCAATTTGGTCGGATCGCGTTGCGCAACCACGCGGATGCGGTCGCCGTTGACGACCATGGAGTCGCCCTCGACATGCACCTCGCCGCGAAAGCGGCCGTGCGCGGTATCGAAGCGGGTCAAATGGGCATTGGTATTCGCATCGCCCAGATCGTTGATGGCGACGATTTTGAGGCCCTCGCCGTGCTTGCTCTCGTACAGCGCCCTTAAGATATTCCGGCCGATGCGCCCATAGCCATTGATGCCTACTTTGATTGCCATCTTTTCTGAGACCCTCTTTTTTCAGTCAGCCGGCGGTCTTTTCGACCGCCTCGATCACTTTCTCCGGCGTAAACCCAAACTGCGGGAACAGTACCTTGGCAGGCGCCGAGGCGCCGAAATGATCGATGCCCACGACCTGGCCTTTCAATCCCACGTAACGCCACCAATCGGAACGCACCCCGGCCTCGACCGCCACGCGCCGCGCGACGCGCGCCGGCAGCACGCTTTCCCTGTAGGCCTCGTCCTGAGCATCGAATGTGTTCGTGCTCGGCATCGACACCAGCCGTATCTTGCGCCCTTTGGCATTCAAGGTGCGGACCGCCTCGGCGGCAATTCCCACCTCGGAACCCGTGGCGATCACTATCGCCTCGGGCGCGCCGCCCGGCGCCTCGATCAGCACGTAGCCGCCGCGCGTGATGTCCGCCAGTTGCGCAGGCTCGCGCGCCTGATGCGTGCATGTCTGGCGGCTCAACACCAGCAGGGTCGGGCCGTCGCGATTATTCGCCGCCACGCCCCACGCTATCGCGGTTTCCACGCCATCGCAGGGCCGCCACACGTCGATGTGTGGGATGACACGCAAACTTGCAAGATGCTCGATGGGTTGATGCGTCGGACCATCCTCGCCCAGGCCGATCGAATCGTGCGTATAGACGAATATCACGCGGATGCGCATCAGACAGGCCATGCGCACTGCATTGCGGGCATAGTCAGAAAAGGTGAGAAAGGTGCCGCCGTACGGTATCAGACCGCCATGCGCGGCAATGCCGTTCATGATCGCCGACATGCCGAATTCGCGCACGCCGTAGTGAATATAATTGCCCGCCGGCGCGATCGGCATCAGCGTTACCGAATCCTTGCGCCACGTGCCGTTCGAGGGCGTGAGGTCGGCCGATCCGCCGAGCAACTCGGGCATGGAAGGCCCGATGGCGTTCAACACCGCTTGCGAGGACTGGCGCGTGGCCAGAGATTTTCCTTCCGTCTGCGCCCCGCGCGCAGAGCTTCGAATCAGCTCGTCGAAGCCGGACGGCAGGTCGCCCGCCATGCGCCGCTGCAATTCGGCTGCCAAATCCGGAAATTCCTTTTTGTAAGCGGCATATTTTTCGTTCCAGCCGCGCTCGGCCGCAGCGCCTTTTTCGCGCCGATCCCAGGCGGCGCGAATATCGGCCGGAATTTCAAAGGGCGGTGAAGGCCAGTTCAAGGTCTTGCGCGCGATGGCGATGTCATCGACGCCCATCGCCTCGCCATGCATGGTTTGAGTTCCCTGCTTGGGTGCGCCGAAGCCGATGATGGTCTTGGCGCAAATGAACGACGGCTTGTCGGTCAGGGCGCGCGCCGCACTGAGCGCGGCCGCAACCGCGCCGCTGTCGTGACCGTCGACATGCGGGATGACATGCCAGCCGTACGCCTCGAAGCGGCGGGCGGTATCGTCATCGAACCAGCCCACGACCTTGCCGTCGATCGAAATGCCGTTGTCGTCATAAACCGCAATGAGCTTGCCCAGCTGCTGCATGCCGGCGAGCGAGGCGGCTTCGTGGGAGATACCTTCCATCATGCAACCGTCGCCCGCGAACACATAGGTGTGATGGTCGATGATGTCGTGGCCGGGCCGGTTGAAGGCGGCGGCCAGCGAACGTTCGGCCAAGGCCATGCCGACGGCATTGGCAAATCCTTGACCCAAGGGCCCGGTAGTGGTTTCGATACCGAGATGCACTTCACGCTCCGGATGGCCCGGCGTCTTCGAGCCGAACTGGCGAAAGTTCTTGATTTCCTCCATCGACAGGGGGTAGCCCGTAAGATGCAACACCGAATACAGCAGCATCGAGGCGTGCCCATTGGATAGCACGAAGCGATCGCGGTTCGGCCAGATTGGATTGCCGGGATTGAACTTAAGCACGTCCCGCCATAAAACCTCGGCGATGTCCGCCATCCCCATGGGTGCGCCAGGATGGCCCGAATTCGCCTTTTGCACCGCATCCATGGAAAGCGCTCTAATGGCATTTGCTAGCTCGCGGCGGGTGGGCATGGAGGGGCTTCTTATACAACGAGAGAAGCCGCATATTGTCTCCGATGCGCCCTCCGCCAGCAATGCCGCGTGATATCGGTCGCATTACTCGCCTGGTGGCCGATTTGCGACGGAACGCTGTCACATAACGGCAGTCTGTTTATGTATAAAGCGTTCAGGCGCTGCCATGACCCAGTTCACCGTCGTCGTGGAAGTGCTTTGCTACCATTTAGATGATGCAAATTCTACAAGTCACCGACACGCATCTTTACGGCAGCGCCGGCGGCCGATTGCGCGGCGTCGAAACCGATCCGAGCCTGCACGCGACGCTCGAGGATGCATTCGCGCGCGTGCGCGATTTCGAAGCGGTGCTCGTCACCGGTGATTTGGTTCAGGATGACAAGGCCGGTTATCTGCGCTTTCGCAGCGTGTTCGGCAACCTGGCAAAACCGGTGCTGTGCATTCCCGGCAATCATGACGAACCCGAGAGCATGCGCAAGGAACTCAACGTAGAACCGTTCAAGATCTGCGGTGCGCACACGATCGGCGATTGGACCTTCGTCATGCTCGACAGCTACGATCCGGGTCACGTCGGCGGGCGGCTCACCGGCAACGAGCTTGCCCGCCTCGATGCGGCTCTCGAGCACGCTCCCCGGCACGCCATGGTGTGTCTGCACCATCACCCGATTGCCATGGGCAGCCGCTGGCTGGACGGCGTGGGGCTCGCCGATCCCGAGCATTTCTGGCGGGTGATCGACGCCCACAAAAAAGTGCGCGCGGTGGTGTGGGGGCATGTACATCAAGCGTTCGACGGCAAACGCGGCGATGTGCGCCTGTTTGCGACGCCTTCCACAGGGGCGCAATTTCTGCCGAAGAGCGATCGCTACGCGGTGGACTCGCGTCCGCCGGCCTACCGGAGTTTCGATTTGCATGCCGACGGCCGTATCGACTCATCCGTACACTGGGTAGAATCGAGGCAGTTGCGGCAGAGCGCGAGCTAGGCGACCTGAATTCCCGATGCGACGACCCTTCATGCGCCGGCGTTTGCTCGGACTCGCGCTGTGCTGCGCGGCGTTTTCCGCCCTCGTGCGCGCCGACGCGCCGCTGCACGCGCTCTGGGAATTGCACGGCAAGCACAATACGGTCTACCTGTTGGGCTCGATCCACGTGCTGCGGCCGACCGACTATCCGCTGTCTCCCGCGGTGCTCAATGCCTACCGCGACGCCAAGTCGATTTTCATGGAAGTGAATTTGGCCGAAATCGATTCGCAGCGCATGCAGACGGAGCTGCTCGCCAGCGCGCGGCTGCCTGAGGGCCAAACGCTGCTCTCCATCATGGGCGAACAGCGCTACAAACGCGCCCAGGTCCTCGCGCAAGAGGTCGGCATCGATCTGGGTATCTTCGATGCCTTCGCGCCATGGTTTGCCGCGGAGGCAATCTCGCAGCTGCAGTTGCAGCAGCTCGGCTTTCAGCCGCAATCCGGCGTCGAAATGTTCTTTCTGGAGCGTGCACGCAGCGACGGTAAATCCGTGGCGGGGCTCGAAACCGTGCACGATCAAATCGCCCTGTTCGATGCCTTGTCCATGGATGAGCAAGCCGATTACCTGGTGTCGAGCCTCGAGGAGGCGCACGACCTGCCCAAGGAAGTGGCTGCCATGGTGCATGCGTGGGTGAGCGGCGACACACAGTGGTTCGCAGACCAGATCAAATCCGAGATCGGGCGCGACCCGGCGCTATATCAATCGGTGCTGGTCGCCCGCAACCGCAAGTGGGTCCCCAAAATCGAGGCCTTGCTCAACGATGACAGGAACTACCTGGTGATCGTCGGTACCGGGCATCTGGTGGGACAGGGCAGTGTGATCGAACTGCTCAGAAAAGATGGGATCGTGGCCGCCCAACGCTGAGGCGGAGCGGCAACGACCCCTGAGCCGCCAATCAACCTCGATTCGTGCGGGCCTGCATGCGCGCCTGCATTTGCGCCTGCAGTGCCTTGAGCTGTGTTTGCTGTTCCGGCGTCAATACCTGGTAGATCTGCGCGCGCACCGCTTCGCGCTGCGTGATCATCTGCGAGTGCAGTGAGCCGTTGGCTTGGCCGACCTGCGCCACGACGCCGGCATAATTGGCATCGGTCGGCTGGGTCTGCCGCAGCTTCAACGAGTTGGCGCGCATCTCCTGATGAATGCTCCTCATCTGCGGCGCGGCATTGGCCATGATGGTTTTGACCGATGCCTGCTGCTCCGCACTCAAGTTGAGCTTGGACAACAGCCAATGTCCGTGGCGATGGTGATGCTGCCAGCCGTGCGGGCCGGCGGCGGCGGGCGTTGCCGGAGTTGCGGCAGTTGCCTCATCCGCCGCAGTGGCGATCGAAATGCCGGCGGCGGCCGTCAACAGCACTCCGGCCGCCACCAGACCTGCCGGAAGCAAATTGCGATTCGATTTCATATGCATAGCTCCAAAACGGTGAATAAGGGGTTCGGCGATATCCTAAGGCGACAACGTGCAAACATGTGTCAGAGGGTACAGCGGGTTCTGTTAAGAATTGTAAATTCGAGGCCCGGATTCACGCTCCGGCGCCGACTGTGACAGAGTATGCCGATGACGATTGAATCTGCGGCGGTCCAACCACGCGTGCTCCTGGTCGACGACGATCGGGAGCTGTGTCAGATGCTGTCTGAATACCTGAACGCCGAACACTTCGACCTGAAAAGCGTGCACGACGGCGGCGACGCGCTGGCGGAATTGCAGGCCGGCGAATTTGAAATCGTGATACTCGATGTGATGCTGCCGAGTGTCGGCGGCCTCGACGTGCTGCGCAAGCTGGGCGCATCCTATACGACACCCATCTTGATGCTCACCGCACGCGGCGACGATGTCGATCGCATCGTCGGTCTCGAGCTCGGCGCCGACGACTACTTGAGCAAGCCTTTCAACCCGCGCGAATTGGTGGCGCGCATCCGCGCGATCCTCAGGCGCGCCAGCACCCGTCCGGTGCGCGGCAGCGTTCCGGAAGAGCTGATGGTCGGACCCATCACCTTGAACGCGGGAACTCGCCAGGTACATGTGGCGGATAAAACCGTGGCCCTCACCGGCGCCGAGTTCCGCGTGCTCGAACTGCTGATGCGCTCGGCGGGCCAGGTGATTTCGCGCGACGCCATGACCGAACAGGCGCTCGGCCGCAAGCTCGCAGCCTACGATCGCAGCATCGACACGCATATCAGCAATCTGCGGCGCAAGCTCGAGCTCGAGGCCGGCGGCAATCCGGAGATCAAGAACGTGCGCGGCTCGGGCTACACCTTGACCACGGCGCATGCATAGCCTTTTCTTGAGGATTTTCCTGCTGTTCCTGCTGGCGATGACGCTGATCGTGGGCAGCAGCATCGCCACCACGTTCACCATCGCCTCCCGCGAAAGCGATTCTGTCGATTTTCAGCGCCGTCCCTCTGCGGCCATCCAGGCCTCGGAGATCCTCGAGCGCGGCGGCGCGGTCGGATTGAAAAGCTGGCTCGCGGCAAACAAGAGGGCGATCGGCGACCGCGAGCTGTTCATTATCGGTCCCGACGGTCAGGATCTCCTCGGCAGGCGCCTGCCGGAGAACATACTGCGGCGCTTAGGGGTGAGCCGGGAGCTGGTGCCGCGGAATTTTCGTCCCTCCCGCTCTGCGCCGCAAATCGTTGCAGCGGACGGATCGGTGTACAGCGTATTCACCTCGCCGCGCCGTCCCAGCGTATTTGGCGCGCTCAGCCTACCGGCCATTTCGCTCACCATACTCGGCATCGCGTTGGTGGTCAGCGCTGTTACCAGCTGGTGGCTGGCGGAGCATCTCAGTGCCCCGATCCGCCGCATCCAGGCAGGCGCGCGCGCGCTGGCTTCGGAAAATCCTGCGGTGCGCGTGAGTTCGGGCCTCGAAGGCCGCAAGGACGAACTCGCGGTGCTGGCGCGCGACTTCGACGCCATGGCCGATCAATTGCGCACCAATCGCAGCGCCACGACGCAACTGCTGCGCGACATTTCGCACGAGCTGCGTTCCCCGCTCGCCCGCATGCGGGTCGCATTGGGTTTGGCGCGCCAGCCTGAGGCGGATTTCATGCGGCAAATGGACCGCCTGGAAAGAGAGGTCGAACGCCTCGACGCGATGATCAGCCAGCTGCTGAAGCTGGCGCGGTTGCATGGCACCGACGCCCTGTTGGGGCGGGAGCGTTTCGAGCTCGACGATGTCATCGAGGAAGTGGTGCGCGACGCCAATTTCGAAGGCGCCATGAAGAATTGCAGCATCAAGCTGCGCGGTGCGGCCAACAACGCCGTGCTCGGCAGCCGCGAGCTGCTGCGCAGCGCGATTGAAAACGTGCTGCGCAACGCGGTGCGCTACAGCCCGAACGATGCTCCGGTCGAGGTGCAGGTCGGAAAGGCCGGCAGCGGCGTGGAAATTCAGGTGCGCGATCACGGACCCGGCGTGCCCGCCGCGGATCTGGAACGCATTTTCGAGCCGTTTTACCGGGTGGCCGAATCGCGCGACCGCGACAGCGGCGGCGAAGGCATCGGTCTCGCCATCACATCCGAAGTCATGAAAGCTCACGGCGGTTCGGCACGGGCTGCCAATGCCGACGGCGGCGGCTTGGAAGTCAGGCTTTGCTTGCCCGGGGCCGCCATCGCTGGTTAGATGCTTCCGCCATGAGCCTGTTTCAAGAAGCCTGCAAGTACATTCCGGGCGGCGTCAACTCGCCTGTCCGGGCGTTTCGCGGCGTCGGCGGCGAGCCCATTTTCCTCAAACAGGCCAGGGGCGCTCACGTGATCAGCGCGGAAGGCCGGCGCTACCTCGACTACGTCGGCTCCTGGGGACCGATGATTCTGGGCCACGCGCATCCGCAAGTGATAAAAGCCGTGCAGCAGGTCGCGGCCGACGGCCTGAGCTTCGGCGCGCCGACCGAACTGGAGACGCGGCTCGCGCGGCGCGTGGTCGAACTCATGCCCGCGATCGAACTGGTGCGCTTCGTCAGTTCCGGCACCGAAGCCACCATGAGCGCCATTCGTCTGGCGCGGGGCTTTACCGGACGCGACACCATCGTGAAATTCGAAGGCTGCTATCACGGCCATTCCGATTCGTTGCTGATCAAGGCGGGCTCCGGCGCGCTCACCCTGGGTGTGCCGACTTCACCCGGCGTGCCCAAGGCGCTCGCGAACCATACGGTCACGCTGAACTTCAACGACATCGATCAGGTGCAGCAGGTGTTTCGGCAGATCGGCGCGCAGATCGCCTGCGTCATCGTCGAACCCGTGGCCGGCAACATGAACTGCGTGCCGCCCGCGCCGGATTTCCTGCAGACTTTGCGCCGGGAGTGCGACCGTACCGGGGCGCTGTTGCTGTTCGATGAAGTCATGACCGGCTTTCGGGTCGCGCTCGGCGGCGCGCAAGCGCTGTATGACGTGCGCCCGGACCTGACCACGCTCGGCAAAATCATCGGCGGCGGCATGCCGGTGGGCGCATTCGGCGGCCGGCGCGACATCATGCAGCAACTCGCACCGTTGGGTCCCGTCTACCAAGCCGGCACATTGTCCGGCAATCCGGTGGCGATGATCGCCGGTCTCACCACGCTTGATCTGATTGCCGCGCCGGGCTTCTACCAGCGTTTGGGCGCCATGACCGACATCTTGATGGAGCGGCTCGCCACGGCGGCCGCCGGCGCCGGCGTTGCGCTCGCCACCAATCACGTCTGCGGCATGTTCGGAATCTTCTTCACGGCCTGCCGCGAAGTCGATTGCTACGAGAAGGTCATGGCCTGCGACGTCGAACGCTTCAAGCGCTTCTTCCACGGCATGCTGAACGAGGGAGTGTATTTCGCGCCCTCGGCTTTCGAGGCCGGATTTCTCTCGGCGGCGCATTCGGCGGCGGATATCGATGCAACCGTCGATGCCGCCGCGCGCGTCTTCGCCTCCATGCACGGCTGATGCGGGCCTTTGCCTGGTTCATCGGCGCGTTGCTGCTGGCCGGATTGATCGGCGCGCTGCTCGCCTACCCGGCGTACGCATTCACCTCGAGTTTCGCGGGCTGGGCATTTCACCGCGTCGCCAGCCGCGTCGCCATGCTGGTGCTGATCGGCGAACTGGTGTGGCTGTGCCGCCATTTGCGCCTTACCGCCAAGCGAGATTTCGGCTACGGCCTGCCCTGGCGCCGATTCTTGAGGGTCAGCACCGTCGCGGGCGCCGTCGGCATGGCCACCGCGGCCGCGGGCGGCGCGTTTTTACTGTCCTCGCACCTGCGAATCATCGATGCGAACTTCACGCCTAGCGCATTCAACGTCGCGCGGATTTTCCTGATCGGACTGAGCTCCGGCATCGCCGTTGCGTTCATCGAGGAGACCGTGATGCGCGGCGCCATGCACACGGCCATCGAGCGCGAGTCGGGGCCTTGGATCGCGGCACTGCTCACCGCGCCGCTGTTCGCGGTCGTGCATTTCTTTGCGAAGGCGCGCATCGCGCCCGAGGATGTCGGCTGGGGCAGCGGATTTGACCTGCTGCTGCGCTCCTTCGAGCCGTTGGCGCATCCCAGCTTGGTATTCGATTCCTTCCTCTCGTGGCTCATCGTCGGACTGATCTTGAGCTTGACGCGCGTGCTCACCGGCAACATCGCCGTTGCGGTCGGGCTGCACGCCGGCTGGGTGATCGTGCTGCGTATGCTGCAGGAGGCGACGACCGGCGGCGCAGCGCCGCGCTATGCTTTTTGGGTGGGACGATTCGACGGCCTGCTCGGCTACTGGCTGCTGCCCTGGGGAGTATGCATCGCCGCCGCGCTCTGGTTCAGCCGCGCGCGCTGGGCTCCCGCAGCACGTCCAGACGCCGGATCGGATCGCTGAGCTCGAGACAGAATTGCTTTTCCGCCGGTTGAATCGGCAAAATTTCCGCCAGACGATGCCCCACCCAGGACGCATCGTCCAAATGCATCTCGATGCCTGAATAGACCTCGCCCAATTGCGGCAGCACGTTCTTCAACAGTTCCGCGAGCGGCGCATGCCGCTCCGGCACCTCCATGATCGGTTCACGTGCGATGCTCTCGATGTCGGCCAAGTTCAGCCCGTCCGCTTGACGGCGGCGGCCCAAGATACGAAAGCGCTGCTCGCCGACGCACGACAGTCCGAGAAAGCCATCCGACAGCTGATGAAAATCGACGATCCGCGCCATCGTACCGACCTCGAAGGTATCGGCGGGACCCACTTCGCTGCCCTCGCGGATCAAGGCCACGCCGAAGCGCTGATCTTCGCGCATGCATTTTCGAACCATGTCCACGTAGCGCGTTTCAAAGATGCGCAGCGGCAGCGGACCCTCCGGAAACAAGACGATGTTGAGCGGGAACAGCGGGATCGATGGCGGCGCCGGCATCAGCGCGTCCGCAAGGCAGCCAGCAGCTTGTCGTGCAGGCCGCCGAAGCCGCCGTTGCTCATGATGAGAACATGGTCGCCGGTGCGCACTTCCGCCGCCAAGCCGTTCACCAGCTCTTCGACGCTGCCCGCCAGACTGACCCGGCCTCCCATGCCCGACACCGCGCCTTTTAAGTCCCAGCCGAGATCCGCAGGCGCAAGGAACCAGCTGCGATCGGCCAGTTCAAGCGACGGCGCCAACTCATCGCGATGCACTCCCAGCTTCATGGTGTTGGAGCGCGGCTCCAATACGGCAAGGATGCGCTGCTCGCCTACCCGGGCGCGCAGGCCCTTGAGCGTGGTTTCGATGGCCGTGGGATGGTGCGCGAAATCGTCATAGACGGTCACGCCGTCGACCACGCCGCGCACCTCCATGCGGCGTTTCACCCCGCTGAAGGCATTCAACGCTTCCGCAGCCCGCTGCGGCGCCACGCCGGCGTGGGCTGCGGCGCCGATCGCCGCCAATGCATTCAAAACATTGTGTTCGCCGATCAGGCTCCAGGCCACCTCTGCGAGCGCGCGTCCCTGGAAATGCACGCTGAACCGGCTTGCGGCCGAGCCGGCAACTATATGTGCGGCCCAGTCGCTCGAAGGCCCGGCGGCCGCACCCAATCCGAAGGATTCGCGCGGCGTCCAGCAGCCCTCGCGCAACGTCGTCGCGAGTTCGGCATCCGCGCCATTGACGATGAGCCGTCCGGCGCCGGGCACGGTGCGCAGCAGTTGATTGAATTGCCGGCGGATGGAGGCCACGTCGGGGTAGATGTCCGCGTGATCGTATTCCAAATTATTCAAGATGGCGGTGCGCGGCCGGTAGTGAACGAACTTGGCGCGCTTGTCGAAGAAAGCCGTGTCGTATTCGTCCGCTTCGATCACGAAGAACGGCGCTTTGCCCAAGCGCGCGCTCGAATTGAAATTGCTCGGCACGCCGCCGACCAGATAGCCGGGTTGAAGACCTGCATGCTCCAGTATCCAGGTGAGCATGGCGGTCGTGGTGGTCTTGCCGTGCGTGCCCGTCACGGCGATCACATGGCGGGAGTGCAGCACCTGTTCGGCGAGCCACAGAGGACCCGATGTATAGGCCATGCCGCGGTCGAGCATGGCTTCGATCACCGGGCTGCCGCGGCTCAAGGCGTTGCCGACCACGACCACGTCGGGCTTCAAGTCCAATTGCTCCGCGCCATAGCCCTGAAAGAACTCTATGCCGAGCGCCTCGAGTTGCGTGCTCATGGGCGGATACACGTTCAAATCCGACCCGGTGACCCTGAAGCCTGCCGCCTTGGCGATCGCGGCGACACCGCCCATGAAGGTGCCGGCGATGCCCAAAATATGAATATGGCGCGTCATGATTGCGGCAGCAGCTGCCGGTCGATGGCCAGCGTCAGAACCAAGTATCCGATACTGATGAAGCCCCCCAGGAGCAACCCGGAGTCGAACGCCGCACGCCAGATATGCGCGCAGGCCAGCAGGTACCAGATGAACACCACCGTCCAGAGAAATCCGATGCTCCACAGGAATCTATCTTCGCCCAAGACCCGCCAGAGTGAATCCAACGGATAGAGAACGAGCGCCGCAAGCGCGCCCACGCCGAGCAGAGCGGTGGCGGTCTGCAAAAAACGCGCGCCGCGGCTCGCCAGCGACAACAGCGTCCAGGTGAACGCCAGCGGCTCTCCCAGCCCGACGGCGATGCGCAGCAGGATCTCGTCATTCGGCGGCGGCGGCAGCAGTGCGCCCAGCACTTCCGTCAGCGCCGACACCGCAGCCACCAGCACCAGGAGAAAAACCGATGCGGGTAGATGCGCCGGAGTTTTCCGCCAAAGTGCTATGTCTACAAATGCTTTTGCGAGTCTCAGCATTCCGTTTCAGTCATACTTCACGGTTAAATTGTACACGTAGGTTTGTATGCCCGACGCGATTTGGATCGATCACAGCGACGCGCTCGCCTCGCTTGCAGAAGACTTGGAGCCGCAGGAATCGATCGGCCTGGACACCGAATTCTTGAGGGAGCGCACTTTTTTTCCGAAATTGTGCCTGTTGCAGCTGTGCGCGGCGGGACGGATTTGGTGCATTGATACGCTTAAAATCGGCAGCCTCGATGTCTTGATGGCGGTTTTGACCGCGCCGCGCGTCTCCAAGTTCATCCATGCCGCGCGCCAAGATCTTGAAGCGCTGTATCTCACCGCGCAGCGCGTGGTATCGCCGGTGTTCGACACGCAGATCGCCGCGGCGTGCATCGGCATGAAGCCGCAGGTCGGCTACGCCGATCTCGTGAAGAGCTTGCTCGATGTCACCATTCCCAAGGGTCAGACTCGCACCGACTGGTCGAAACGGCCGCTCACGCGCGCGCAACTGGAATACGCCGCGGACGATGTTTTGTACCTGAGCGCCATCGCCGCGGAACTGCAGCGGCGCCTCAAAGAACTCGGCCGCGAGCACTGGGTACGCGAGGACTGCCTGGAGCTGCAGGAACGGCACCTATATGAACCCGATCCTGCGCAAGCGTGGGAGAGACTGCGCGGTATTGGACAACTCGAGCCCAAGGCGCGCGCCCGCGCCAAACAGATCGCGGTCTGGCGCGAGAAGCTGGCGCGGGAACGCAACCTGCCGCGCGCCTGGATTCTGCCGGATGCAGCAATTTTTTCGATCGCGCAGGCCGATCCGGCGACGCCTGCGGCGCTCGAAGCGGTGCAGCCGCTGAACGAGAGGTTCGCCGTCACGCTGCTCGCGGCGCTCGCGGCGCTCGCGGACGCGGATCCGGTCTCGACCGGTTCGGAACCGATGCGGGATTCACGTCCGACTGCGGAGCAAAAAGCGCTGCTCGAGCGCTTGGTCAAGGTCGTGGATGCGCGCGCCGCGGAATTACAGGTCAGCGCCGAAGTGCTGGCGCCGCGCGGCGAGCTCAAGGCCCTGGCGGTTGCGAAGCTCGCCGGCGCGCCGCACGACAGCCGCGCGCTCAATGGCTGGCGCAGAGAAGAGATCGGTAATCGCTTGGCTGCAGAGCTAGGCTAGCGCCTTTTGAATGTTCTTGAATACGGTGTTCATGTCGGCGTCGGCATCCACGATGCGCAGCAGTCCCGCCGCCCGGTAGTGGTTGATCAACGGCTTGGTCTGCGCCTCGTAGACATCGAGACGCTTGCCGATGACTTCCTCTTTGTCGTCGTCGCGTTGGATCAACCGATGCGGTTTGTCGCCGCACTTTTCCGTCAGCATGCCCGGCGGCGAGGTGTAGATGTTGAACACCTGGTTGCAGGTCTCGCAAATCCGGCGTCCCGTGAGACGCTTGAACAGAATCTTCAGATCGAGATTCAAGAGCACCACCGCCTCGAGCGGCGTGCCGAGCTCCGCCAGCATTTTCTCCAGCGCCTCGGCCTGTGCGATGTTGCGCGGGAATCCGTCGAGAATGAAACCCTTCTGCGCGTCGGGGCGGCCCAAGCGCTCGCGGATCATGCCCAACACCGTGGCATCGTCGACCAGCTTGCCGGCGTCCATGGCAGCCTTGGCGCGCAATCCCAGTTCGGTGCCCTTGGCGCGAGCCTCGCGCAGCAAGTCGCCGGTGGATATCTGCGTCGCCCCATAGGCTTTGACCAGCATCTGAGATTGGGTGCCTTTGCCGGATCCGGGGGCGCCCAATAGCACTATTCTCATGCGTTCCTTGAGTAGTAAAAGCGCGCTACCGTACCAGAGGACGCGCCGATCGGCTATTCTGCGCGGCTTGAAGCAAGGGGGCATGGTGAGCAAGAAGAATGCGTTTTATGCACAATCCGGAGGCGTCACCGCGGTCATCAATGCGTCCGCATGCGGGCTGATCGAAGCCGCCCGCCGCCATCCGCATAAGATCGGCAAGATCTACGCCGGCAGGCACGGCATCATCGGCGCTCTGACCGAAGACATGATCGACGTCAGCAAGGAAAGCGCCGCCACGATCCGCGGCCTGCGCCACACGCCCGGCGGCGCATTCGGATCGGCGCGCTACAAGCTGAGCAGTATCGACAAGAATCGCGCCCAGTACGAGCGCCTGATCGATATCTTCCGTGCCCATGACATCGGCTACTTTTTCTATAACGGCGGCAACGATTCCATGGATACCGCCCAGAAGGTATCCGAGATCGCCGTTCAGACGGGCTTTCCCCTGATCTGCGTCGGCATCCCCAAAACAGTCGACAACGATCTACCCATCACCGACTGCTGTCCCGGCTTCGGTTCGGTCGCCAAGTACATCGCCGTCTCGACGCGCGAAGCGGCGCTCGACGTGGCTTCCATGGCGCGAACCTCGACCAAGGTGTTCGTGCTCGAGGTCATGGGCCGGCACGCCGGTTGGATCGCCGCCGCCGGCGGCTTGGCGGGCGAGAAGGCCGGCGATGCGCCCCACATCATCCTTTTTCCGGAAATCGCCTTCGATCGCGACGCTTTCTTGAACAAGGTAAAAGCCACGGTGGAGCGGCGCGGCTACTGCGTCATCGTGGTTTCGGAAGGGGTGCAGGACGCATCCGGCAAATTCCTGGCCGAAGCCGGCACTAAGGATGCCTTCGGCCATGCCCAGCTGGGCGGCGTCGGGCCCGTGGTCGCGCAGATGACGCAGCAGGCATTCGGCTATAAATTTCATTGGGCGGTAGCCGACTACCTGCAGCGATCGGCGCGCCACGTCGCATCCAAGGTGGATGTCGATCAGGCCTATGCCGTCGGCAAGGCCGCTCTGGCGCTGGCCCTCCAAGGCAAGAACGCCGTCATGCCCGTCATCATCCGAAAATCCTCCAAGCCGTACCGCTGGGGCATCGGCGAAGCACCGCTGTCCGCGGTCGCCAATGAAGAAAAAAAGCTGCCGCGCGGGTACATCACACCGGATGGATTCGGCATCACCGCCGCCTGCCGGCGGTATCTCTTGCCCCTGATCGGCGGCGAAGCTTACCCTCCTTACCGCAACGGCTTGCCTACTTATGCCACATTGAAGGGTGCCGGCGTTGCCAAGCGCTTGCGTACCCCGTTTGTGATATAGTTGTTTGTTTTCAATAACATAAGACCCAAAGGGAAATTACATGACTCTTGATAATTCGCTATGGCTGGCGATTGCAGCCGGTGTCGTTGCAATTCTCTACGGTGTCATTTCGGTGCGCTGGATTTTGAAACAGCCTGCCGGCAATGCCCGCATGCAGGAAATCGCCGCGGCCATTCAGGCAGGCGCCCGCGCCTATTTGAATCGGCAGTACTCCACCATCGCGATCGTCGGCCTCATTCTGTTCCTCGCCATCGGCTTATCGCTCGACTGGGCCACCGCGGGCGGCTTTGCGGTCGGCGCCATCCTCTCCGGGTCGGCCGGCTACATCGGCATGTTCATTTCCGTGCGCGCCAACGTGCGCACCGCACAGGCAGCGCACAACGGCATCAATGCGGCGCTGAAAGTGGCATTCCGCGGCGGCGCCATCACCGGCATGTTGGTGGTCGGCTTGGGTCTGCTCGGCGTCGCCGGCTACTACTTCGTCATGCTCAGCGTCTTGGGTGATTCCGACACCGCGCTGCGCTCGCTGGTCGGCCTGGCCTTCGGCGGATCGCTCATTTCGATTTTCGCGCGTCTTGGCGGCGGCATTTTCACCAAAGGTGCCGATGTGGGCGCGGACCTGGTAGGCAAAGTGGAAGCCGGTATTCCCGAAGACGATCCGCGCAATCCGGCGGTGATCGCCGACAATGTCGGTGACAACGTCGGCGACTGCGCCGGCATGGCGGCCGACCTGTTCGAGACCTATGCCGTGACCTTGGTTGCCACCATGCTGTTGGGCGGTCTGGTCATGACGGAACTGGGCACGCGCGCAATTTTATTTCCCCTGGTGCTCGGCGCGATCTCCATCGTGTCCTCCATCATCGGCACCTTTTTCGTCTCGACCCGCGAAGGCGGCAAGATCATGAACGCGCTCTACAAGGGCGTGATCGTCTCGGCCGTGATCTCCGCGATCGCCTTTTACTTCGCGGCGCAAAACATCATGGGCGAGCACGCCATGCGCATGTGGCTGTGCACGCTGGTGGGTTTGGCGCTGACCGCCGCCATGATCGTCATCACCGAGTATTACACCGCGACCGAGTACAAGCCGGTGCAGCACGTGGCCGCGGCCTCGCAGACCGGCCACGCCACCAACATCATCGCCGGCTTGGGCGTCTCGATGAAGGCCTGCGCCCTGCCGGTCGTCGCCGTGGCTTTGAGCATCTGGGCCTCATTCCAGCTCGAGGGCCTGTACGGCATCGCCATCGCGGCCACCGCGATGCTGTCCATGACCGGTATGATCGTGGCGCTCGATGCCTACGGCCCGATCACGGATAACGCCGGCGGCATTGCCGAAATGGCGCACTTGGACAAGAAGGTTCGCGATGTCACCGATCCGCTCGATGCCGTCGGCAATACCACCAAGGCGGTTACCAAGGGCTACGCCATCGGCTCGGCCGGCTTGGCCGCGCTGGTGCTGTTCGCGGATTACACCCACAAGCTCGGCGAAGTATTGGGTCATCCCACCACCTTCGACCTGTCCAATCCCGCGGTCATCATCGGGTTGTTCATCGGCGGCTTGGTGCCGTACCTGTTTGCCGCGATGGCGATGGAAGCGGTAGGCCGCGCCGCCGGCGCCGTGGTCAACGAAGTCAGACGTCAATTCAGGGAAATCGCCGGCATCATGGAAGGCACCGCCAAACCGGACTATTCGCGTGCGGTGGACATGCTGACCAAGGCGGCGATAAAAGAAATGATCATCCCGTCGCTGCTGCCCATCCTCGTGCCCATCGTGCTGGTCTGCATCGTGAATTTTCTGATGGGCCCCGGTTCCGGCATTCAAGCGCTCGGCGGACTGCTGATCGGCACCATCGTCACGGGCCTGTTCGTCGCCATCTCCATGACCACCGGCGGCGGCGCCTGGGACAACGCCAAAAAGTACATCGAGGAAGGCAACTTCGGCGGCAAGGGGTCTGACGCCCACAAAGCCGCCGTGACCGGCGATACGGTCGGCGATCCCTACAAGGACACCGCGGGACCCGCGATCAATCCCTTGATCAAGATCATCAATATCGTGGCGCTGCTGCTGGTGCCGGTGATCGCGAAAATGATGTGATGACAAAGACAGGGGCGGTCGCGGCACCGCCCCCTCTCTTCGACGCAGATTTTCCGGCGCCTAGGCCGTCTGGCCAACCTTCCCAGGCTCCTCGCCGGCCACCTTCTCGAGCATTCGCCGGCGCATGGGCGACAGCACGAAAATTGCCAGCACGGCTGCGACAATCGGCAGCGCGCCGGCAATCCACAGCACCGGCACCCAGCTGCCCGCGGAAGCCTTGAGCACATTCGCCAGCGGAATGAGCAGCGACGAGGTGCCCTTGGCGGTGTACAGAAAGCCGTTGTTGGCGCCCGCATACTTCGGGCCGAAGGTGTCGCCGCAGACCGCCGGGAACAGCGAGAAAATCTCGCCGTAACCCAAGAAAATCAGCGGCGCGAAGATCAGGAATCCGGTCGTCGAGTGACCGAATGACATCAGGCCCCAGATGGCGAGCCCCTCGACCGCAAACACCAGCACCATCGTGTTCTCGCGGCCCAGATGGTCGGATAGCCAACCGGTCAGCGGCCGCGTAAATCCGTTGACCAGGCTGTCGATCGACAGCGCGAGCGTCAGCAGCGGCAAGGTGGCCCAAAGGAAATTGACCGGCGTCGTCGCGACGCCGTAATCCTTGGCGATCGGGGCAACCTCTGCGGCCGCCATCAATCCGCCCGAGGCCACCAGCACCATGCACAGATACAGCATCCAGAACACCGGCGTCCTGAGCATTTGGCCGGGCGCGAAGTTGCGCCGGGTCAGCGGATTCACCGCCCCCTTCAATGCCGCGACGATGGCCGTGGTCGGCGGGCGGATCAGGAACAAGGCCACCACGAACACCACGATGCCTTGGAGCAGCCCGAAGTCGAAAAAGGCCTTGTCGTAGCCGCCCGACTTGACCATGTTGGCAATGGGGATCACCGTCAGCGCGGCGCCGGCGCCGAACCCTGCGGCCGTCAAGCCCGCGGCGAGTCCCCGCTTGTCGGGAAACCACTTGAGTGCGTTGGCGACGCAGGTTCCGTAAACAGCACCGGCACCGATTCCGCCGATCACCGCTGAAAAGTATAAAAAGCCGAGAGAAGTCGCATAGGAATTCAGGATCCAGGAAGTGCCCGCCAGGATGCCTCCGACCAGCACCACCGGCCGCGGTCCGAACCGATCCATCAGCCAGCCTTCGACCGGAACCAGCCAGGTTTCGCACAGCACGAAAATCGAGAACGCGACCTGGATCGCGGCTTTCGACCAGTGAAATTTGTCCGACATGGGATTGACGAACAGCGTCCAGCCGTACTGCAGATTGGCGACCATCGCCATGCAAATGATGCCCATGACGAGCTGCGCCCAGCGGTTCTTCAGCCCGGTATTCTTCATCGGGTCATGTGTCTCTATTGTTGTATTCAAGGCGTTGCCCCCTACAGATATTTTTAAGGAAGTCCGGCTCTCTACCTTATATACCTTATATCAGAGAGGGCAAGGGGTGGCGGCGGGGTTGCCCGAAATCAAATCAACCGAGCCCCTGCTTTGCGCCGCAAAGTAGCGGGGCCGCCCCCTATCGGATCAGATGTCGAAGTAGATCGCGTCCGGCTCCGCCGCTCCATCCCGCCTCGCCACCCGCAGCTCCGGTTCCTTGAGAGACACACGCGATCGGGGCGGCACGCTGAAAGTGAGGAAGACCGAGCCACCGATGACGCTGTGGGCGCCCACCACGGTCTGACCGCCGAGAACGGTGGCATTGGCGTACAGCGTGGCGCCGTCTTCCACCGTCGGATGGCGCTTCTTGCCGCGGATGATGTGGCCGCTGGCATCGCGCGGCAACGACAGCGCGCCCAAAGTCACGCCTTGATAGATTTTGACGCCCTCGCCGATGTGCGTGGTCTCGCCGATCACCACGCCCGTGGCATGGTCGATAAAAAATGCCGGACCGATGCTGGCGCCGGGATGAATGTCGCAGCCGGTCTTGGAATGCGCCCACTCCGTCATGATGCGCGCCATCATCGGCACGCCCAAATCGTACAGCGCATGCGCGATGCGATACACGCTCACGGCGAGCACACCGGGATAAGCCAGTATGATTTCGTCCAGATTCAGCGCCGCCGGGTCGCCATCGAACGCCGCCTGCACATCGCGGATCAACAGCGTCCGGATCTCCGGCAGGCGCCGCAGAAAAATATCCGCAAGTTGCTGGGCACGCGGCGCGCATTCGCCCAACTTGGGCGGCACCGCCTCGCGCTCGCGCCCGTAGCACAGGCAGTGCTCCAGTTCGTGCTCGAGCTTCGGCAGCAGCGCGGCCGCCATTCGCTGCACATGCGCGCTCAAATTATCGGCATTCAGGTCCTGGCGTCCGAAGTAGCCCGGGTACATGAGGTCGAGTACCGCGCCCAAGATCTCGACGATCGCTTCGCGCGAGGGCAGGTAGCGCTGCGAGATCCGCCGGCCGCGCTCATCGCCGAGGTAGCTGCCGAGCAACTCGCCCGCGACTTCCTCGATCGCGGTCGCGTCGGGCTTGGATGAGGCTTTGGCGTTCATGGATGCCTTTAAGCGACCGCCTGCATTTTTTCAACCTCTTCGAACAACCCTTCAAACAGCGCGCCGGACAGGTAGCGCTCGCCGGCGTCCGGCAAAATCACGACGATGGTCTTGCCTTTGTTGGCCGCCTCGCGTCCCAGGCGCAGGGCCGCGGCGATCGCGGCACCGGAGGAAATCCCCGAGAGGATCCCCTCCTCGCGCGACAAGCGCCGCGCCAACTCGATCGCTTCCTCGTTGCTCACCTGCTCGACCCGGTCGACCTGGGACATGTCCAGGTTATGCGGAATGAATCCCGCGCCGATGCCTTGGATCTTGTGCGGCGTGGGAGTGAGCGGCTCGCCGGCGCGCGTCTGCGAAATGACCGGCGAGTTGGTCGGCTCGACGGCCACCGTCAGGAGCGGTTTACCGCGTGTTTTCTTGAGGTAGCGCGAAACCCCGGTCAGCGTGCCGCCGGTGCCGACGCCGCTGACGAATATGTCGACCCTGCCTTCCGTGTCATCCCAAATCTCAGGACCCGTGGTCTTTTCGTGAATCCCCGGATTCGCCGGGTTGTCGAACTGCTTCACCCACAGATATTTCTTAGGATCGGACGAAGCCAGTTCCTCGGCTTTTGCCATGGCGCCATTCATGCCCTTCGCACCCGGCGTCAGGATCAGCTTTGCGCCCAACGCGGTCACGACCTTGCGCCGTTCCATGGTCATGGTGTCGGGCATGGTCAGCGCGCAGCCGTAGCCGCGCGCCGCCGCGGCGTACGCCAGCGCGATGCCGGTGTTGCCGCTGGTGGCCTCGACGATGGTCATTCCCGGCCTGAGCGCGCCGCGCTGTTCCGCATCCCACACCATCGCGGCGCCGATGCGGCACTTGACCGAATAAGCGGGATTACGCCCCTCGACCTTCGCCAGAATCGTGGCCCCGCTGCCGGCGTTGAGGCGGTTGATGCGTATCAACGGCGTATGGCCGATGGACTGGGTATTGTCCTCGTAAACGGGCATGGAAGACCTCGAGAATCGTGTTTCCTGGGGATTTTCCTCCTAAGGGCGGCACAAATACACTAGGAAGTTGATTATGAGCGGCTGCCCGCGCGTTATAAGCCGCGGCTAGCCGGGCGCGGGAACCATCGACAGGGGCTGCGGCCGGCCGACGACGAAGCCTTGTACGAAGTCGATGCCCATGCCCGTCACGGTGTCGAGCGCAAGTTGATCCTCGACATGTTCCGCGACCACGCGGAAATTCAGGCTGCGCGACAGATCGATCATGGCCGCCACCATGGCCTGGTTCACCGAATCGCCGGCCAGATTCTTGATGAATGACCCATCGATTTTCAGGTAATCCATCGGCAAGGTCTTCAAGGTCGAGAAGGAGCTCAAGCCGCTGCCGAAATTGTCCAGCGCAAATTCGCAGCCCATGCCGTGCAGCACCGCGATGAAGCGCTGCGCGTGATCCAAGTTCGCGACCACCGAGGTTTCGGTGACTTCGAAGCAGATGTCGCCGGGGTTCGCGCCGGTGTGATCGAAACATTCCACCACGAACTCCAGGAATTCCGCATCGCCCAAGGTCTGGCCGGCAATGTTGATGGCGACGCTGCGGCCGGGAGGCAATTTCAAGCCGCCGCGGCCGAGCGCGGCGAGCACGGCCTGCACCACCCAGCGATCGACATGCGGCATCAAGCGATAGCGCTCCGCCGCGCGGATGAACTCCGCCGGCGGCGATGCCGGCTGTCCCTCCTCGCCCGCCAGACGCACGAATACTTCGAGGGCGGGTCCGCTCACGCCGCCGGCGCGCGCATGCACGATGGGCTGGAAATAGAGTTCGAACTTGTTGTCGCGCAGCGCGCCCTGCAATTTCAGCAGCCAGTGGATCTCGCCGCTATGGCGCGCGCTGGCCTCTTCGCGCGCCGAATAGACGTGCACATGCAGGCCGCCCTGCTTCTTCGCGACGTAGCAGGCCGAGTCCGCCGAATTCAGGATGTCCTCGATGGTGCCGCTGTCGCGCCCCATCTCCACCAGGCCGATGCTCACGCCGACATTGAAAATCTTGTCCTTCCAGACGAAGCGGTAGTCATTCACCGAGCGCACCACATTGTCGGCGATCTGCCGCGCCTTTTCGAGCGGACAGCCGACCAAGAGCAATGCGAACTCGTCGCCGCCGATGCGTCCCACCGTATCGGAATCGCGCACCGCGTCTTTGATGAGCGAGGCGATTTCGCGCAGCATGTTGTCGCCGGCGGTGTGGCCGCAGGTGTCGTTGACGACTTTGAAATGATCCAAGTCCAGATAGCACATGGCGTGGCTGATGTCGCCGGTTTGCGCGGAGTCCAAGGCCTCCTGCAGGCGCCGCTCGAATTCGCGCCGGTTGACGAGTCCGGTGAGCGCGTCATGGCTGGCTTGATAGGTCATCTGCCGGGTCAGGCCGCGGATTTCGCTGGTGTCGTGCAGCACCAGCACCAGCCCGGAAGTTTCCCTGCCGTCGAGTTGCAGCGGTGTGACGCTGATTTCGACGAAGCGCTCCGGGCCGCCGTTGCTCGGCACGAGCACGGCGCGCCTGCCTGCGGTGACCGGTGCGCCGCTGCTCATGGCTTTATGAACAGGATCGCCGAGCGAGCGGCGGTCATTCTCATCCACCAACGTGGCCACATCCGAAAAACTCTTGCCCAACACCTGGTTGACCTGCTGGCCGAGCAGCACTTCCGCCGAGTGATTGATGTAGTCGATATGCCCGTCCGCATCGACGGTGATCACGCTCTCGCCCATCGCATCGAGCGTCGCCATGGCGCGCGGCTTCTGGGAGATTTGCGTCGGGATCGCACCGGGCATCATTTCGAGCGCCGTGAGCAGCAACGCAGGCTCTCCGGAACTGTCGATCAAGGTGCTCGAGAGTTCCACGCGCGTGACCTGGCCCCGCCCATCCATGAGTTCGATCTCATAGCGCTCGGCCGCCGATTCCGCATTCAGACGCCGCCGTAAATTGCTTTCAACCAGCTCGACATATTCCGGCGCCACGAACTCGGTCAACGGCCGGCCGACGACGTCCGCGGCCTTCATGCCCAAGAGCGCGAGGAAGCGTGCATTGGCGAACAGGATCGCGGTGCGGTGCACGAGCACCGCGTCATGCACCGTTTCGACCAGGCGCTGAAACAGTTGCTCGCGATCCTGCAGCTGCGCGCCGCGCAGCTGCAAATCCTCGAGCAGTTTATTGACCGCGGCGCCGAGCTTGCCGAGCGCGCCGGGCTCGGCGGCGAGCGCGATGCGCCCCGCGGCGCCGCCTTCATCGATGAGAAATTGTATCTGCCGCGAGAAATCGTTGACCGCGCGTTCCTGGCGGCGCTTCCAAATCCACAGCGCAACGACGCCCACCGCCAAGATGGCCGCGGTCACCAACCACAACGCGAGGGAAGACAGGAACAACGCTGACCTCAATAACGACGAGTCTTAGCGACGCTTGATATTTGGGCGCCCTTCATCGGCTGGACACGTCGCGAACCATCGTAACGCAGAGAATAGCGCAAGGGGCTCGCGTAGCCTGTTGAAATTGACCATAATCAGCGGCCTTAATCGCACGCGAGAAATCATGGATAACCTGGCCGCTCGGCAGCAAATGGTGGATCAGCAGATACGCACCTGGGAAGTGCTCGATCCACGCGTGCTCGATGTTTTTTCCATGGTACCGCGCGAGGCGTTCGTGCCGCCGCGATACCGTGAGCTCGCATTTGCCGACGCCTCCATACCGATCGGCTTGGGCCAGTCGATGCTCGCCCCTAAAATTCAGGGCAGAATTCTGCAGGCCTTGAGCGTGGCGCCGACCGACAGCGTCCTCGAGGTCGGCAGCGGCACGGGCTATCTTTCCGCCTGCTTGAGCCTGCTGGGATCGGCGGCGCGATCCATCGATATTCATGCGGATTTAACCGCCTTGGCGCGTTCCAACCTGCACGCCGTGCCTGAAGCGCGCGTGGATTTCGAGACCCGCGATGCGTTCGCGGCCGCGCCGTTGGGCGAATTCGACGCCATCGCGGTCACCGGCTCGCTGCCGGTATACGACGCGCGTTTCGAGCGGTCCCTGCGAGTGGGTGGACGCCTGTTCGCCATCGTCGGCGAGGCGCCTGTGATGGATGCCATCCTGGTCCGCCGGGTCGATAACGGCGAGTGGATCCGCGAAAGCCTGTTCGAAACGGTGATCGAGCCGCTGATCAATGCCACTGCGGCGCAAAGGTTCGTGTTTTGAGCGGCGTCGGCGAACTCACGCCGCGCGAATTTGTCGATCGGCGTGCGGGCGGCGAGGACATGACACTGCTCGACGTGCGCGAGGACTGGGAGGTCGCCTTGGCGCCCGTCCCCACCGATAGCGTGCATATCCCCATGGGCGAGTTGTCCGACCGGATCGCGGAGCTTGATCCCCAAAAGGAGACCGTGGTGATCTGCCGTTCGGGCGGGCGCAGCGCTCAGGTGGCTGATTTTTTGCAGCGCCAGGGTTTCGGCAAAGTTTTTAACCTGTCCGGCGGAATTTTGGCCTGGTCCCGGGTTATAGACCCTAGGATTCCGCAGTATTGACCCGTTTCCTATGGGTGATATAGTAGTATATAACACTATACTACCGGGTCTGGGATGGACCAAAATGGGTAATTCATGAAGCGACTTGCGATCATCTGGGCCTTGTATCTCCTGTCGAGCGCCGCACCGGCGGCCGATTTATTGGCCGTTTACCGGCGCGCCCTGCAGAACGACCCCCAACTGCGGGAGGCCGAGGCGACCCGCCTGGCGGCCCTGGAAGCCAAGCCTCAAGCGCTGTCGGCCCTGCTGCCCCAGCTGACCGGCAACGGCCAGATCACCAGGGAGCGCGACACCGGTTCGCAGAACACGACGCAGTTCGTCAGCCTGCCGCCCTGCGCTCCCGAAACCCCGGCCGGCATTCCCTGCTCCGCCCCCGGCACGCCCGCGACGGTCTCGGAATCATTTCCCTTCTCGGGAAAGGTCGACACCACCACGCATCGTTACAGCGTCGACCTGAAGCAAAGCTTGTTCCGCTGGGAAAACTGGCAGGCGCTCAAGCGTGCCGATTCTCAAGTGGCGCAGGCCGAGGCAGATTATCAGGCCGCGCAGCAGGACCTGATGGAACGGGTCGCACAGCGCTACTTCGATGTGCTCGGCGCCCAGGATGATCTCGAGGCGCAGCAAGTCGCGCTGGTCTCGATCAGCCGTCAGCTCGATCAGGCCGAAGCGCGCTATAAAATAGGGCTCATTGCGGTGACCGATGTCGAAGAGGCGCGCGCCTCCCATGACAGCACCGCAGCAGCGGTCATCGCTGCCAAGCGGGCTTTGGCCTCTACCCAGGAACTGCTGCGCGAGATCATCGGCGATCCCTTCGATTCGCTGGCACGGCCGCTCGAGCCGTTCGAGATGGCGAATCCGGATCCGGTCAGCGAAGATCGCTGGGTCGAAATGGCCTTGCAGCAGAATCTGTCGCTGGTCTCGAGCCGCCTGGCCGCCGATATCGCGCACGAAAATGTCTCGGTGGCGCGCGGCGGACATTTCCCCTCGCTGGACTTGGTGGGCAGCGCCGGCAAGCTCAACACCAACGGCGTGGACACTTTCGATGATGGCAGCCCCGCGGGCGGCACGACCTTGGACCAGCGCCAGCGCTCCATCAGTATTCAGTTGACCTTTCCGATTTACTCGGGAGGTTTGGTCTCTTCTCAAGTCCGCCAGGCTGTTTATCAGCATCGAGCGGCCAAGGAACGCCTAGAGCGGGTGGCACGCCAGACCGAGCACGATGCGCGCGATGCGTACCTCGGCGTGCTCTCTGAAATTACGCGGGTCAAGGCGCTGCATCGGGCGGTCGAGTCGAACCTCACCGCGCTGCGCGCCACCGAGTCCGGCTACGAAGCCGGAACCCGCACCGCCGTCGACGTACTGCAGTCGCGGCAGCAGTGGGTGCAAGCGCAAACCGACTATGCTCACAGCCGCTACGACTACATGCTGAACGTGATCAAGCTGCAGCAAGCCGCCGGCACGCTCTCCGAACAAAGCCTGCAACGCCTCAATGCGCTGCTCACCGATACGCCTGCGCCGCCGCCCCCGACGGATGTGCCGCCCGCAGCCCGCAGCAACTAGGCCCGCGTCAGCCGAGCCAGCGTCAGCCGAGCCCGCATCAAGCTTTGGGTTCAATCAGTGCCAGCAGCCGCTCCACGCTGCCGCGATTCGACGCGACGATTTCCTGTCCGATGGCGCCGATGCGGCGGCGTTCGAGCGGGTCCGCGAGCAGGCGCTCGAGCACGACCGCCAACTCCGACGCGCTCCCCACCTGCAGCGCCGCTCCGCGCGCCAGCAGCAGTTGCGCGATCTCCTTGCTGTTGCCGTAGGAAGGACCCGTCAACACCGGCAATCCCAACGCCGCGGGCTCGAGCAGATTGTGTCCGCCGACGGCGACCAGACTGCCGCCGACAAACGCGGCATCCGCACACGCATACAGCAGCGCCAGCTCACCCACCGTATCGCCCAACAGCACCGGCGCGGCGCGCGCGCGCGGCGCGTCGATGCCGCGCGTCATTTCGCCGCCCATCGTTTCGCCGCCCATCGTTTCGCCGCCCATCATTTCGCTGCCCATCATTTCGCTGCGGCGTGCAAACTCGATGCCGCGCCGTCGCAGCAGGTCGGCAACGTCCGCAAAGCGGTCTCTGTGTCTCGGCACCAATATCAACAAAGCGTCGGGCCTGAGCCGTAGCAGCGAGGCATGCGCGTCCAGCACCTGCTCGTCCTCGCCGGCGTGCGTGCTGCCCGCGATCCATACCGGCCTTGGAGCGCCCAACTTCGTTCGCAGCGCCTGTCCCGCCTGCACGACCCCGGCGTCCAATTCCAAATCGAATTTCACATTGCCGGTCACGCGGATCTGCGCCGCGGCGGCGCCGATCGCGCCAAAGCGCTCCGCATCGCCGCTCGTTTGCGCGGCCACGAGAAGATTCGTCGTGAACACGCCGCTGAATAGCGTGCCGAAGCGCCGGTAACGAGCCACCGACCTGTCGGAAAGACGCGCGCTCGCCAACAGCACCGGCACCCCGCGCCGCTCGCACGCGCGCAGCAGGTTCGGCCACAGTTCCGTTTCCATGATGATGGCGGCGCGCGGCTGAATGCGCGCAAGAAAGCGCCTGACCGATCCCGGCGTGTCGTAAGGGAGAAAGCGGATGTCGGCATCGTTAGGGAACAACGCCTGCGCGCGCGCCCTACCCGCAGGCGTCGCGCTGGTCACCACCAGCGGCAGCTGCGGGTACCGCAGTCGCAATGCCCGCAGCAGCGGCGCCGCGGCCGACATCTCGCCCAGGGACACCGCATGCAGCCAGATGCGCGGTTCTCGCAGTGAAGAACCAAACCCTAGGCGCTGGCCCAATCCCTGCCAATAGCTGCGGTCGGTGAACCCGCGCCACAGCAGCGCCGTCAAAGCGGCCGGCACGGCGCATCGGATCAAGAGTGAATACACGAAACGCAACGTCAGGCTTCCTGGTATCCGGCCATCAATTGCCGCCACGCGGCCGGTGTGTAGCGATCCGCCGGCAAGCCGAGCGTGATTTTCGCGAGCGAGCGCTGCAGGCGCGCAAGATTTCCGGGCGGCCACGCGCCGGGCGTGCGCAATCGTCCGCGATCGAAATCGATCACGCTGATCTTGCCGCCCCTGTCGAGCAAAATATTGTGCGCATTCAAATCCGCATGATCCACGCCGTGATGGTGCAGTTGCGCAATGGCCGCGCCGATGGCCCGCCATACCGGCTCCGCCAATGCATTCGAGGCGAGTGCCGCGCTCAAGGCTTGAGTATGCGCGATCCGCTGTGTGATCAGGTCGCAGCGATAGGTCAATCCGCGCAATCCGCCGCGCCGATAAAATGCCGCGACCGGCTTCGGCACGTTCAGGCCGCGCTGTGCCAGATAAAAGAGCAGCCGCCATTCGGCAAAGGCGCGTACGCGATCCTCGCCCGACCAAATGTACCGGTCCTGTGAAATTCGGGCGATGAGGCCGCCGCGCCGATAGTGCCGCAGCACCCACGGATGGTCCGCTGATCCTAAGGCCGGCGAGCCCACATACCATGCCGCGCCGCGCCCGCCGGAAGCGGCGACCAGTTCTCCGCGCGCGTCCCAAAAATCCGGATCGAAGAGTGCCTCTTCGGCGCGCAGCGGCGGATTGCCAAGGCCATTGGGATCAGCCAGCATGACGCCCGTTGCAGTGGCAATGCGTTGGCCGCCCTTTATCATTCTTATGACTACCTTAAGCTTCAAACCGCCGCTGCAACACGTCTGCCTGCTGCGCCTCTCGGCGATCGGCGATACCTGCCATGCGCTGGCGGCGCTGCGGGCCTTCCAAACAGCGTGGCCCGATACGAGGTTCACCTGGATCATCGGCAAGCTCGAAGCCAAGCTGATGAGCGAAATCGTTCCTGAAATCGAGTTTATCACCTTCGATAAGCGCTCCACCCTGCGGGAATTGCGCCGCCTGCGCGCGCAACTGCACGGACGCCGCTTCGATCTGTTGCTCGACATGCAGCTGTCCTTTCGGGCGAGCCTGGTGAGCCGATTGGTCGCGGCACCGATCAAGCTCGGCTTCGATCGGCGGCGCGCGCGCGAGCTGCAGTGGCTGTTCACCAACGCGCAGATCGAGCCCGCGGAATCGGAACACGTGCTCGATTCATTCTTGGGCTTCGCGCGCGCTTGCGGCGTCGAACCGGGCGCGCCCCGCTGGAACGTGGCTCTGCCGCCGAGCGCGCTCGACTACGCCCGCAACGTCGTCGCCGCGGGACGCCCGACGCTGCTTATCAGCCCCTGCTCCAGCCATGCGGCACGCAATTGGTCGGCCGGCCGCTACGCCGCCGTCGCCGACCATGCCGCCTCCGTGCATCGCATGCAGATTGTGCTCGCGGGAGGCCGCAGTCCGGAGGAAGCGAGCATGGGGACATCGATCGCCGCCGCGGCGCGCTCCCCGCTGCGCAACCAGATCGGCAAAGATACGCTGCCGCAACTGCTCGGCCTGATGTCGCAAAGCACCGTGCTCTTGACCCCGGACTCAGGTCCCGCGCACATGGCAAGCATGGTCGGGCTGCCGGTCATAGGTCTCTATGCCGCTACCAATCCGCAGCGCGCCGGACCTTATTACAGCCGCCGGTGGTGCGTGGATAGGTACGATGCGGCCGCACGAAAATACCTGGGCAAGCCGGCGTCGGAAATTCCTTGGACCACGAAAATCGAACGGCCGGGCGTCATGGACCTGGTCACGGTCGAGGATGCTACAGCCAAGCTCGACGCACTCATGCTTACCGGGGATTTTCGCTAAGA
This sequence comes from Steroidobacteraceae bacterium, assembly GCA_036267535.1. Lineage (GTDB taxonomy): Bacteria > Pseudomonadota > Gammaproteobacteria > Steroidobacterales > Steroidobacteraceae > Bog-1198. The sequence continues at coordinate 25,851 of DATAVX010000004.1, read as the reverse complement.
TGCCCGCATGAGCGAAATTTCCGTTCCCGTGTCCCCGGGCGAGTTGCTGGACAAGATCACCATACTGCGCATCAAATCCAGCCGCATGCGCGATGCCGCCAAGCTCGCCAACGTGCGCGTCGAGCTCGAGCTCCTCGAGGACACCTGGAGCGCCTCGGGCTACGCCAGATCCGACATCGCGGCCGACGTGAGCGCTTTGCTCGAGGTCAACGAGCGGCTGTGGGTGATCGAAGATGACATCCGTGAGAAGGAACGCGCGCAGGCATTCGACTCGGAATTCATACGGCTCGCACGCGCGGTCTATTTCGAGAATGACGAGCGCGCCGCAATCAAGCGGCGCGTCAATCTAAAGCTCGGCTCGAGCATCGTCGAGGAGAAATCCTACGCCGAGTACAAGCCTTGAACGTGCCTGTCCTCAAGTATCCGTCTCGTCCTTGACATCCGCAGGTCCCGCCGCCTCGCGATTCAACGTGTACTCGGCGCCGCAATAAGAGCACTTGGCCCAGCCGCTCGATTCGATCGCAAGATAGACCTTTGGATGCGAATTCCACAGCAGCATCCCCGGCATGGGGCACGACAGCGGCACGTCGGCCATGTTGACGGTGTAGCGATGCAGCGCATTCGGCACGATCAATTGATGTTTGGAATCGTCTTGGACCATCGCCGGCATAATCACTCCGTTTGAACGTGAACTCGAACTTGGTCAGGCGGCGCGAAGCCGCGCGCCCGCAATAAACCGTTGTCGAACGGCGGCACGCCTGCCTCGCCGGACCGGGATGTGGTTTTCCTCAGCAAAGTGGCGTCGATTTTGACACGTCAGGGCGCCGTTTCAAATGTCGCGCGCCAAATCTCGGCCAGCCGATCGCGGATCCCGCGGTACGGCCCGGCTGCGACGATGCGTTCGCCGTCACCTTCGAGCGACAAGTGATGCAGCACGGTGCGGTAGCCGATGTACGCTTGCTTGAGCCACTGCGAGGCCGCCTCATCGATGACCCCGGCGGCCGCCAAGCCCTCGAGCTGGCGAATGTTGTCGCTGTAGGTCAGGAGCTGCGGGTGTTCTTCAGCGGACGCCAATACCCAGTACTGCACCAGGAATTCGAGGTCGCTGATTCCGCCCTCGTCCTGCTTGATATCGAATTGCCCCGCTTCGGAGCGCGACAATTCCTTGCGCATGCGCAGGCGCATCTCGAGCACATCGGCGCGCAAGCGCTCGCGGCGCACCGCGGAGGACAGCACGCGCAGGCGCACGGCTTCGAACGCGGCGCACAGCGCGGCACTTCCCCCCACCGCGCGGGCGCGCAGCAACGCCTGGTGTTCCCAGGTCCAGGCATCGCTTCGCTGGTAGCGCTCGAACGCATCGATGCCCGTCATGAGAAAGCCGCCCTTGCCGTTCGGCCGCAGGCGCATATCGACCTCGTAGAGACGCCCCGCGGCTGAATGCATGGTCAGCAGATGTACGATGCGCTGGCCCAAGCGCAGGAAGAAAATGCCGTTGTCGAGCGGCCGCTCGCCATCCGTGAGCTGAATGCTGCCCGCAGAATCGTGCAGAAAAACCAAGTCAAGATCGGATGAGTAGCCTAATTCCAGGCCGCCGAGCTTGCCGTATCCCGCAACCGCCACAGCTACGGGGCGCAAGCTTCCCGCTTCCTCGCCGCAATACGGTGTGCCATACGCATGCGTCATCTGTTGCCAAGCAAGATCCATGCAGCATTGAACGATGAGCTCCGCAATGTCGGTGAGCCGGTCGCTGACGCGCATCAACGGCAAACGGCCGGTCAGGTCGGCAAGCGCGACCGAAAATACCGCAACCTTTTGAAATTGCCGCAGCGCCTCGACTTGCCGCTCCGGATCCTCCGGCGACAGTCTCTCGGTGCGCGCCGCCAACTCGCGCGTGAATCCTTGCCGCGTCGGCAACTCTGCGAACGCCTTGGCGTCGATCAACTCGTCCAGCAGCAACGGAAAGGCGGCGATTTGTGCCGACAGAAAGCCGCTGACGGCGCATACGTCAATGAGCCGGTCGAGCGCGGCAGGCTGCTCTTTGAGCAGGGCCAGATACGATGCGCGCATGCCGATGGCTTCCAGCACCCGCAGCACGCGCTGCACGACGATGGCGGGCGAGGCGCGTTCCGCCGCGGATTTCAGCAGGCGCGCCAGGATGACATACAGGCGCCGGTGGCCGGCTTCGTCGAGACGGCGATATGAAGCCGCCTGCCGATAGGATTCCAGGGCCGCCGCCACTGCGGGAATTTCGCCGCCAGGGAACCCGCCGTTGGCCAATTCTTCGTCGATTTTTGTATTCGCCGCATCCAGCCAAGCCACGCCGGGATCGTCGTTACGGCGCTGCTGCGGAGCGCCGAACAGCAGCGCATCGAATTGCCCCGCCACTGCGTCGAACGTCGATTCAATGGCTTGCGAAGTGGCGTCCCAATCGTCAAAACCCATGCTCAAGGCCAGCCGTGCCCGATCCGCGGGATCTTCGGGCAGGGTGTGAGTCTGCTGATCGCGCACCATCTGCAGTGCGTTCTCAGCTTTGCGCAACAGAAAGTAGGCCTCGGTCAATTCAGCAACGTCGTCGCGCGAAACCAATTTCGATCCTGTCAGCAAGGGCAGCACTTCCAACAGCGCTGTTTTCTGCAAGCGCCGGTCGCTGCCGCCGCGCACCAGCTGCATCGACTGGACGATGAACTCGATCTCGCGGATGCCGCCGCGGCCGAGCTTGAGGTGATGGTCCAGATCGCGCCGTGCGACTTCGCGCACGATCAGTGCTTTCATGCCGCGCAATGATTCGAACACGCCGAAGTCCAGATACCGCCGGTAGACAAAAGGACGCACGAATTCTTCGTAAGCCGACGCATAGCTGCCGGCGCCGACGATGGCCCGGGCCTTGATCCACGCGTAGCGCTCCCAATCGCGGCCGTGTTGCTGCAGATAGTCCTCGAGCGAGGCCAGACTGACCACCAAAGGGCCGCTATCGCCGAAAGGCCGCAACCGCATGTCCACGCGGAACACGAAGCCGTCGGCATTCCTCACGTCCAACAGGCGAATGATCTCCCTTCCCAAGCGATTGAAGTATTCCTCGTTGTCGAGCACCCGCGGACCGCTCGTCTCCCCCGGCTCGGTAAACAGAAACACCAGATCGATATCGGAGGAGAAGTTGAGCTCGCGTCCACCCAGTTTGCCCATGCCCAAAATGACGAAAGATTCCCGCGACGGGTTCGAGCTGAAGGGCCGGCCGAAAATCGGCTGCAAATGCAGCTCAGCCGCGCTCGCTGCCGCGCGGATGCAAGCATCGGCCAGGTCGGATAGCGCCAGCAATGTCTCGGCGACCGCTGCGCTTCCCGCGATGTCGCGCCAGGCGATGCGCAACATGGCGCGCCGGCGCCACTCGCGTAAGATACGCTGCGTCTCTTCCACCGACGGCGCAGCGGCTGCGAGCGGCGCATAGCCCCCGTTCGCAACGCTCGACTCGCTGGCATCGAATCGCACGAACCATTGCAAGGACGGCGGATCCTGCAGCAACACTTGAGAGGCGAATTCGCTGGCCGCGATGACCTGCGGCAACTGCCTGCGATGATCTTCCGAGAGCGCCTGATACCGGTCCGCAAAGCCGTCCAGCGCGCAAGCGCGTTCCCACCAGCGTTCAACCGATTCGCGCAGCGCTTGCGGCACGGATCCGGTGAACTCCATCGACGCGGTCATGGCGGGCCGTCGCTACCGAATCGCCACCAGGAACACGCGCGGAAACGGCAACAAAACGCTGCCGTCCGCGACCGGCGGGTAGGCGCGCGCGATCGCTGCGGCGTAGCGCTCGAGGTAGGCATTGCGTTGCGTCGCGTCCAGGGGTTCGAGAAACGGCCGAAGGCCGCTACCCTTGAACCATTCCACCACCGCCGCCGCACCGCCGGCCAGAGAATGATGATAGGTGGTGCGCCACAAATCCACCTTGGCGCACAGCGGCCGCAGCAATTCGTAATACCACGCGGCGCCCTCGAGCGGTGCGCGCGCCTCGGCCGACTGCGCAAGTTCTGCCGCCCACGGTCCGGCCGCGGCGATTTCCCGCATCAGACGGTGGGCGGGCTCGTCCAGATTGTCCGGCATTTGCAGCGCCAGGGCGCCGCCCGGCGCAAGCTTCCCGATGAGCATCGGCAGCAGAGTTCGATGATTCGGCACCCATTGCAGAACGGCATTCGCCAGAATCACATCGAACGGACCGGCATCGTGCCAGTCTTGCAGATCCTGCACCTCAAAATGGATACGCGGCAGCCGTCTTCGCGCCGCAGCGATCATATCCGCGGAACTATCGCTGCCGCTGATCCGCGCTTGCGGATAGCGAGCCGCAAGAACTTCGGTTGAATTGCCGGGACCGCAGCCGACGTCGATGACGGCACGCGCATCGATGGGCGGCAGCGCGCCGAGCAGATCGCGCACCGGCCGCGTGCGCTCGTCTTCGAAGGCGACGTACTGCTTGGCGGACCAGCTCAATGCAGTCCCGAAAGCCAGGAGATGACGGCACTTTCGAGCGCAATTCGGTGATCCGAGTAGCCGTGGTCGGTGTCCATGTGGACCGCGCTGACCTTGCCGCCTTTGGCCTCGATTGCCGCCACCAGCGCATCCGTCTGCGGTGCCAGGCGATCGTTCGCCGTGACTGCCAACACCGGTATCTGCGCGAGGCCCGCGGCGGTTTCCGTAACCACGAAATCCTTGGCGTGTGCGGCGAGTTCGTCGACCATGCGCCCTGCGGTCTCGTCGGCGAGCGTCTCCATGTCATCCGCCATGGCCGCCACCGCCTGCGCGCGAGGCCTGGTACCCACGAGCCCCATGTCTGCCATGGAGATGAGTGCGGCACCCATCAGTGCATGATCGCGCGATGCCGTGTGCGCCGCCACCCAGCCTCCCATGCTGTGACCCGCGATTGCGATGCGCTTCGGATCGATCCCCAATTTCAAGGTGTTCGCGGGATCTCGGAGATATGCGAGCACCGCATCGGCGTCTTCAAGAGTCTGAGCGAATCGAAATGCGCCAGGGCTGCCCCAGGAGCCGCGGTAATTGAAAGTTACTGCATTCCAACCTGCACGGCGCACGGCCTGCGCCAAGTCGAGGTTCTTTTCATTGCCCGGCAACCCATGGCACAGCACCAAGGTGGGATGCGGACCCGCCCCACTCGGCGAATACACCAGCCCATTGATGAGAAGGCCGTGACTGGGAATGTGCAACACCGTCATCGCCGCGGGATGCGCCTTGTCCGGCGGCGGGTCGGCAAAGATCGCCGCCGGCGCGGAACGCGCCATCGCACCCGCAGTAAAACCGACAATCAACGAAATAACCAATAACAACGGACGCATTTCGACTCCTTGCCGTGCGGCCTCTACTGGCGTGACTGCCGCGCCTTGGCGACCCACGCCTCCACATCCTCGAGCTTCCTCGGGAATGCCGCGGTCAGAAGACGATAACCGGTCGGCGTGACGATGACTTCATCTTCGATGCGCACACCGAAACCCTGATCCGGCAAGTAAACGCCCGGCTCGACCGTGAAGATCGCGTTCACCGGCAACGGCTTTTCGTAGAGCCCCGCATCATGCACATCGAGGCCGACAAAATGCCCGAATCCATGGATGAAATCCTTCAGATAGCCGGCGCGCCGCAATGATTCTTCCGCCACATGCTGCAGCTCCGCCATGGTCGCGCCCGGTCGAATGGCGGCCATGATGTCTTGTTGTGCCTGGTAGACCGCGCGATAAACCTTCGACTGCTCTGGGTTGAATTTTCCCGATACCGGATAAGTGCGTGTGACGTCGGCGGCATAGCGGCCGTATTCGGCCGCGGCATCGACCACCACGAGATCGCCATCCTTGAGCAGCCGAGTGTTCTTGTCCCAATGCAGTACCGCGCCGTCGGGACCTGAGCCGACGATCGAGGAGTAGCTCAATCCCGTCGCGCCGTTGGCAAAAAATGCGTATTCCAGCTGGGTCTGCAGATCCCGTTCAGAGACGCCCGCTACGCTGCCCTTGGCGATGGCCTCGTGACCGGCGCGGGTAATGGCGATTGCGCGCTCCATGCGTTCAATCTCATCCGTGCTGTGCGCTTCGCGCAAGCCTGCCAGCAGCGAACGCTTGTATACCAGCCGCAGACCAAAGCGCTGCGCAACACGCTCAGCCAATGCCGCATCGTTACGATCTTCCTTGGCCAGGCTCGGAGGCGAGATGATGGCGACGCAGTCGTAATTTTCGCCGGCGCCTTCCAGGATGGTGTCCGGCGCACCGCGCCGCACGCGGTCGACGCCGTAGCGCTCCTTGAGATCGGGCGAAATTGGATCGCGAGGCCCGGTCCACCGTTCTGCCTCCGGGTCGCGGGATTTCAAGAACAGAGTCGCCTTGTTATAGGCCGCCTTCGGCGCGAACACCAAGAAGGCGCCGGGCTCGTTGATGCCCGTCAGCCAATAAAAATCCGCATCTTGCCGATAATCCTCGGTGATTCCGGACACCTCGCCCTGTGAGCCGATCACCGTCATGCAGCCATCCAAGGCCTTCATGACGCGCTCGCGCCGCTCGCGATAGACGCTAACGGGCAAATCAGCGGGCGGTTCAGGGGTGGGATGCTGAAATCCGCCGGCCAATGCCGCGGCGGCTAGGACAGTGCTGATCATTGATTGGGGTCCTCAGGAATTGTTATCCGTCAAATATCCTGTCTACTGTACCTTTTGGCACAAATCCAGGCGTAAGAAATGAGCAAACATCCCGGGGTCCCTGAAGTCCGGACCGGTCAGGCCCAATTTCCCCTTTCGCACGCCGAATTCAGCGCGCGTTTCCGCGCTCGATTCGTCGATCCCGCCTTCGCCGGCAAATCGGCAGCAATCGATGAGCTGTTGGAGATCGCATGGGATGGATACACGCAGGCCAGGAAGAGTCCGATCACGAGAAAGGCGGGAAACGAGTTTGCTGATCCTGACTACGGCTTGTCGGTCGACTGGCTGCAGGCCCGCAGCGCCATCCAGAAAGCGCACGAGCGCCATGATCAATCGTCGCATTCCCGCATCCTGCTGATCTGCGGCGCCGCACGCAATGATAAAACCTGTCCGGGCGAAATGTCCAAGACGTTCCGCATGGTTCAATTGGCACAGGCAGCGTTAGAGGAACGACAAGCGGAAGTCGATCTGCTCGATTTGAGCGCCCTGATCTCGGAATACGGCAAGGTCATCTACCCCTGCAAGGGCTGCGTCTCCACGGCGATGCCGCTGTGCCATTGGCCCTGCTCCTGCTACCCCAATCACAGCCTGGGCCAGGTCACCGACTGGATGCATGAAATCTATCCGCGCTGGGTGGCGGCGCACGGCATCATGATCATTACGCCGGTGTATTGGTATCAGGCGCCGAGCGTGCTGAAGCTGATGATAGATCGAATGGTATGTGCGGATGGAGGCAATCCGGATCCGACCACGACTCACGGAAAGAACGTGGTGGAAGCCAAGGCCATCGAAATGAAAGGCTGGGATTATCCTCGCCATCTCGCGGGGCGTTCTTATTCGATCGTGGTGCATGGTGATGCGGCCGGAACCGAAACGTTGCGGCGCTCGCTCTCGGACTGGCTCGACGACATGAAGCTGGTGCGGGCAGGTGCTGACTCCTGCATCGATCGGTACATCGACTACTACGGCAAGTACGCAACGAGTCACGACGCATTCGACCAAGATGAGCCGTTGCACGAAGAAGTGCGCAATGCGGCCCGCGCGCTGATTTCCCACGTTACGCAGCGGCGCGCGGGAATAAAAGCGCCGGATTCGAAGCTAACCGACCCTCGGCCCAAGTAATGACGGTCATCTACACCGTCGGGCATTCGAATCATCCGCTTCAGAAGTTCGTCGGCTTGCTGACGGCAAACGGCATCAGCGCGATTGCGGATGTGCGCTCGCAACCTTTCAGCAGACGCAATCCGCAGTTCAACAAAGACCGGCTGGCGGCAGAACTGGCGCAACATGGCATCGCCTATGTGTTTCTCGGCAAGGAGTTGGGCGCGCGTTCCGAAGATCCGGCCTGCTACGAGGACGGCAAGGTTCAGTATTCCCGGCTGGCCGCCACAGCCGCTTTCAAAGCGGGCCTCGATCGAGTGATCTCGGGTGCGGAGAAATATCGGATCGCATTGATGTGCGCGGAGAAAGAGCCGCTGGATTGCCATCGCACACTGCTGGTCAGCTGCGCGCTCGAGAAACGCGGCGTGACGATCGCCCACCTCCTCGCAGACGCCGGCGTGGAATCTCAAGAAGAGACCATGTCCCGGCTCATCGATATGGAAAAGCTGTCGAAAGATGACATGTTTCAGCATCGCGCCGAACTGATCGCGCAAGCCTGTAAGCGCAGGGAACGGCGCATCGCCTACAGGGAACCGCCGAAAACCTAAGGTTTGTGCGGCAGCAGGAACAATTTCACGGCCGATGCATGTGCCGCATCGTGATAAATCGTGTTCTCTGCAATTTCAATCATTCGGCTCCTCCCTAGGGGCTCGCCCGTATTCGGATTTACATCGAAGCGCGGGAAGTTGCTGCTCGAGATATCCAGTCGGATGCGATGGCCTTTTTTGACCACGTTGGCCGTATCGAACGGCCGGATGACGATGCTGTAGATCTTGCCGGGCACGAGCAATTGGCGTCGCTCGAAGTGGCCCCGATAGCTCGCCCGCACGATGCCATCGGTCAGGTTCATGTCGAAACCGCCCGGGAAATCCGCGCTCGGCGGGTACACATCGAGCAGTTTCGCGGTGAAATCCGTATCGGTCGCCGTCGAGGACGCGAACAGCGTCACTTCCACGGGCCCCGCCAGCACGGCATCTTGCCCGAGCACTTCGCTTTGGAACACCAAGACATCGCTGCGGGCGCGCAGCGGCAGGTATGGAGCGCGCGATCCCGGCATGTCGGGCCGCTCGCGCTGATCATAGGCCCCATCCTTCAATCGCTTTGACACTCCGCCGCCGATCGTAGGCACCGGATGCGTGGGATCGAATTGAAACACCGTTGTCGCAGGCTCGCTCGAGGCCGGCGCACGCGTGCTTAAGGATCCATCAGCGTGCAGATAGAAAGTGGCGGCACGCGATTCCGAAGGCGGCCAAGTATTCGAGTCGCGCCACTCGCCGCCATGGAATAGGCGGCCCGCAGCGTTTTTGTGCCCATCGCCGGTGCCCATCAAAAAATACCGGACCGGCGCCTGGGCGGAAGCATCCGTCTTGATGCCCTTCAAATAGCAGTCGAACCAGCGCAGATGGAAACTGGTGTCGAAATCCTTGATTGCGGCGTCGGAGCCAAAGTCCACATCGCCTGCGTAGGTCGCAGTATTGCCGTGATGCGTCCAGGGTCCGATGACGAGGCGCATGGGGGATTTCTTGAGCGCCCCGAGCCTGCGCCAATTCTCGATCGTGCCCCGAAGATAAATGTCGTACCAGCCGCCGACGTGCATCATGGGAATATCCGCGGTCTGGGCGTAGAACTTCTCCCACTGCATGCCGAGCGTGTCCCAATGCGCGTCGTAGTCCGAATGCGTTGCCTCATCGAGATAATAGCCCTCGTAATTCGGCGCAACGGCGAGCGGACTCAAGCCCTTGCGAATCGGCAATGCGGAGTACCACGCATTGACGTCCTCCTTGATGAGCATGCCCTTGGTGACCGGATCTTTGGCGTCTTCCAGAGCCTGCGACCAGGCCCAGCTCAGCTGGCGGCCCATTTCGAATGCGCCGTCGTACCTGACGCTGTGATCCCATGCGTTGGACATCCCGCCCATATTGAGGAGCAGCGCGCGCAGATGCGGCGGCGCGAGTTTCGATGCATCCGCCTGAGTGTGCGCCGCGTACGATGTTCCATACATCCCAACCTTGCCGTTCACATACGGTTGCCGCGCCGCCCACTCGATTGTGTCGTACCCGTCGTACGCGTCGAACGAATAATACTTTTCGAACACCCCCTGTGAGCGGTGGCGCCCGCGGGTGTCTTGCACCATGACCACGTAGCCGTGCTTTGCCAGCGCTTCCGCAATGGAAACAGCCGCAGGATCCGATTTATCGTACGGCGTCCGATGCAGCAGCACCGGCAGCCGCTCCGGCGCCGCGGTACCCGCCTTGCCCGGCCGATAGATGTCCGTAGCCAGCAATACGCCGTCGCGCACCGCCACCATCACGTCTTGCCGGCGAATCACGTCCGGGTAAGTTTTCGATTCCGGCGCCGGCGCGGCGTGCGCCGGCATTGCCGCGAGCGAGAATGCGGCGAGCACGAGAATGCCGCTGAATCGATGCCGTGCTGCGCTGTACCGATGCCGCGCTGAGATCATCGCCACAGTCTATGCCCATCTGAATTTTCGAAACTCATCTTAATTTTCGAAACTCATCGCGCGGCCGGGGATGTTCCGCGAGCAGACGTTCCAGGCGCGGTAATCGTGAATGCGCGGCATTGCGCAATTCCCGCGGTGCCGTGCGGTAAGAGTCGCGCAACAGCGCACCGTCCTGTTCGACCATCAATGCGGCGAGCGTCGCAGCTTGCACCAGATCGGTCTCGGCAAGCACCGCATCCCTGCCGCGGCGCGTGCTGCTGTAGAGCTGGTACCAAATCATGCGCGCGGCTTCCGGCAGCTGAGCGGGAATGCAGTGCCCGCCGGCCAGCACGGCCGCCTCCCGGCTGCCTTCGAGCAAGTATCCGTAGAACGGCATCGCCTGCGCATGCCAGCCCAGTTCCGGCGCCGCGACCGTTTCCCCGGCAAGGGGGCCGGGAGCGAGGAGATCCACACGCAGACCCGCGCCCGGCAACTTGACCGATGTCGGGGGTTTCTTGCCCGACGTGCCGGGATCTGCGGCAAATGGGAGTTGCGTGGCTTGCATGGTCGCTAAAAACGCGGCCGGCGTCTCGAGCTTCAAGGGTTGCCGTCGTGCTAGTTCCAACTGATTTTGCGGCTTCGGGCCGGAAGTCACGGCACCGAATTCGTTAAGCCAGCTGATGTACGCCGACGCGCCCATCACCACCAGGCCCGCATCGAACATCTTGCGGTTGCGCAATTCAACGAGAACGCTCGCGACGACTTTGTCTGCGACTTGATAACCGAATTTTGCAAGGGCCGCTACCTGCTTCGCGGTCCATTCGGACTGGGCAATTCGGCTTTGCATCGCTTCGAACGCGGCAGCATTGCTTGCGGTTCCGACGAACTGTTCCGAGCGCTTTCTGGGTGCCGGATAGTAAGACCGGTACCAATACTCATGGCCGGTGCCGGCGCGCTTGACGAGGGTGCCGGGGCTCCCCGGCAGCAGTTCTGCGATGGAATTCGCGCGAGCTTTGACTTCTGCGTAAAGCGCCCGGACTGCTGCTTCGTGCAGGCGGTAGAGTATGCCGTGATTACCCACTTTATTTGAATTTTAGTGGGTAATAGGCCGCGGTTCAATGCAAAAAAACGCCTCCCGCAAACATTAACTGAGCGTGGTCGAATTGTTAAACCCGGCCTTCTCCGCATGCGGCAAACCCGTATAAAAATAGGCTCTCGCTGCGTTTGACCCATGCATGCGACGGGAGTAGAACAGGTTCTAGCACATCGCACCGGTAAGCCGCCATGTCAACCAAACTTGTTGTTCTCGCCGCCGCGCTAATTGCCGCGGCGCCGGTTCTTGCTGCAAGCGGTCCCGGCTCCGGAAGCTCCGCAGGCTCCACAACCGCCGCATCCAGCGGCTCCGGAGGCGGACACCCCGGGGGAGGATCGGCCGGCGGCGGCCATGGCGGCGGTGGAGGCGGAGGCGGCCACTTCGGCGGCGGCGGGATGGGCGGACGAGGAGCTGCTGCCGGCGCTCGTGCCGGCACCTTGGGTGGCGGCGCCTTTGCCAATCATGGCGGCGCCTTCACCAATCATGGCGGTGCCTTCACCAATCATGGCGGTGCTTTTGCCAATCATGGCGGCGTGCACGGAAATGCCCACGCGATGCATGGCGCAAAACCGACGGCCGGCCAACACGTTGCGCTCAAGCATTCGACCTTCAGGATGGCGGGCACAGATCATCATCACCACCACCATCATCCGCACATCTCGCGGCGCGAACCCCTTTACCTCGATGATTTCGAGGCGAATTTTCCGACGGGCTGCGAATTTATGCCAAATCCATATCTTGACTGGAACCCTTGCACCGGCCCCAGCAAGGCGGATCACGACCGCCGGCCAAATCACCGCTCGTAGGGTTGAGCATGAATGCGGCGGCCGCCATCCTGCTCGCCGCCATTATGGGCGGTACTGCTGCGCCGCTGCGTGCGGCAGGTGATTCTCCCGAAACCTCTCTTAAAGATGCCGAGAGCAGCGCGAAGGAACTCGCCGCCTCGATTGAGCGCTTCAATGCGCGTGACCCGCAATCACCGGATACTCTTAACGCGCGGCTTTCCTACGCGGTTTTTGTCGCTCAGATGGAGGGCGGAGACTGCCGCACCCGTTTGGACAGCGCCCAGAGTCAATTGGATATCGCCAACGCAAATCCAGCGTTGAGCGTGGCGCTTCCCGCCGGGCCGGCCCGCGCAGCGGACGCTGAGTATCAGATACATTCGGCGCGAGCCGCGTGCGTCGGCACCGGACCGCGCGGTGCAGACTTGCGCAAAACGGAGCTGCGCGCTGCCCTCGAATCGGCGCAGCGTGCGGTTACGCTGTATCGCGACGCTTTCGATGCCGTATCCATGGTTACCATGCAATTCAACTGCGCCGTGGCGTATCACGATCTGGGCGACACGGCGAGCGCCGTCTCCGCATTGCAGGCGACAATCGCCATGGACCGCGAATACGGCTACGCGGACGATGCCGAAGATAATTATTCGCAGCTCTTGGAGTGGAACACTCAGCAAGCGGGCGCCGATCAAGTTGCCGCGGGCATGCAGGACTTCCCCGAGCGCTCGGTCACGCTGGCATTCGGCTGGTTCCCGAGCGATGCCGAGGTCACGATCGAATCCCATTACGATCAAGTTGCGGACGGCGAGCCTTGGGGCCTCCGCAGCATTCGCAGCGCGCACCGCAGCGTCCGCAAGGGCTTGGCCAGTTGGAAGGTCTCGTTCCAGCCCACGGAGGCGCACTTCGAGCTTGCGGATCCCCCACTCGAGGATCTCGCGCTTGAGGGACTCGCCACTTCAATCGCAGGCATGCTGGGACAATTCCACGACTTCGAACTTGCACGCAACGGTGAATTCGACAGCAGCAAGGAAGGCTCGAAATTCGCTGCTCGCGTGCGCGCGGATGTGAAGGTGCTGACCGGCGACCTCGCGGCTAAACGCATTCCCGCCGCGCAACTCATGCTGACAGTCGCCACAGCCGTAAGAGCGCAGCAATCGCCCGGCGCCATCGAAGATCTCGCGGCCGAGGATTATAACTTCGAGTCAGGAACGTGGATCGGTGCAACGCTCGAGCAGGGTGTTTGGTACAACATGACCGCAGCACTGTCCTTGCCCTTGGAACGGCAGATCTTTGTAAAGAACGTGATCGAATTCGCCTACACGCGCCCGATTCCATGCACGCACGAGGCTACGGAAACCAACTGCATTGAGCTGGTGCTGCATGCAACGCCGGATCCCGCAGTCCTCAGCGACATGCTGCACAGCCTTTCCCGCTCCGCTCGCTTGCCGCGCGAGCAGCGGCCTGAGTTGCAGGCGCGCACCGACATGCGGCTGATCGTGGATCCCGTTACCTTGGTGGCGTATCGCCGCGACATGCGGCGGTATTCATACTGGTCGACCGGAGTCGAGGGCCCGAATGAGTCGCTGGTCGAACTCGAAAGAACCAGCATGGTGAGCGGACCTGTGAGCCGGATTTCATACGATAATCGCTAGCCTCGTTGCCTGCGCCGCTTTCTTGCGCCGACCGGCTCTTGATTCGATCTCCCGCAGTCGATCCACGGCTGCCGAATCCAGCTTGCTGAACTTTTTGCGCCATGTGTAGATGGCAGCATCGCTCACGCTGTATTTCCTCGCCACGTCCAGAACCGACGTTTGCTCCGCTTCTCGGAGCATGGTCACAATCTGTTGTGCGGTGATTCTCGGACCTTTCATTCATGCCTCCTGCGGCAGATGAGCTACGCGGAACTTCCGTGCGAAAGGAGCGCGATTCGGCATAGCCGCCACGTTAGGGATGACACGCGACATTTTCAACAACCAGTTACGCGGTTTATTTGGGTACCATTACTTTTTCCTTTGCTGGAAACCTGGGTTCCGGAGTACGCTGATCCCGTCATGAGGAACGTCGGTCCGAAATCTAAAGTGTTCAAGATGCCGCTCCTCCTGCTGGCGCTCTTGACGGCCTGCGGTGGAATTGCCTCGGCGGCCGATGCGCAACAATCCGCATCGCCCGTAGTCATCGAGCTTTTCACGGCGGAGGGGTGTTCCTCTTGCCCTCCCGCCGATGCGTTCCTTCGGATATTGGACGAGTCTCAACCGGTACCGGGAGCTCAGCTGATCATGCTCGGCGAGCATGTCGACTACTGGGATAATCAGGGTTGGCGGGATCCGTTCTCTTCGGCGCAGCTCACCGACCGTCAGCGCGGTTACGAGCGCGCCCTGGGGCGTGACGAACCCTACACGCCGCAATTCATCGTCGATGGCAGTTCGGAGATGCGCTTGAGCGACCGGCCAAAAATGGCGCAACTGCTGAAGGATGCGGCGGCCTCCCCGAAGATTCCGGTGAGTATCGACTCGCTCAAGGTAGAACCCGGCACGCCGGCCTTCTTGAGCGGCAAGGTTACGGCCGACGGCAATTCACAAGGACACAAGAGCGACGTCTTTCTCGGTGTGGCCCTGGATCATTTCGAGTCGAAAGTGCTGCGCGGGGAAAATCGCGGCCAGACGCTCAAGCATGTCGCCGTCCTGCTCGAACTCTCCAAGTTGGGTGCGCTGACGCCGGGCGGTCGGTTCAGCCAAGAGTTTCGGGTGCCTGTAAAAGCCGGTGTGGACCCGAAGAATCTCCGCGTGATCGGCTTCGTACAGGAGTCGCGTTACGGCAAGATCATCGGCGCAGCGCTCAGGCGAACCACGGCGGGTCCCAGCGAGCGCTAATTGCCGGCCAACACCGGTTGGCCTCTGTACAGCTCCGGAAACGTGCGCTTGAGGTTTTCGACCTTGGGCACGTCGTACATGGCGATGTAGGAGCTGGTTGGATTATGCATCAGATAGTCCTGATGATATCCCTCCGCCTCATAGAATCCCTTGAGCGGATCTACCTGGGTGACTATCGGTCTCGCAAACACGTGAGCCTGGTCCAATTGAGCAATGTATGCCTGCGCGATGCGCTTCTGATCGTCGTCGGCGTAGAAAATCGCGGATCGATATTGCGTGCCGACATCGGGACCCTGACGGTTGAGCTGAGTGGGATCGTGCACCACAGAAAATGCGATTTGCAATATTTGGCCGTAGGAAATCTGTGCCGGGTCGAAAATTATCTTGACCGATTCGGCGTGACCGGTGCGTCCGGTGCCGACCGTGCGATAGTCCGCCGTTGATCGTTTGCCGCCCGCATAGCCGGCAATTGCTTTACGCACGCCCAGCACATGCTCGAACACCCCTTGCACTCCCCAGAAACACCCGCCCGCCAGTACCGCTGTCTGCATCGGACCCGCTGCCTTGGGATTGTCAACGGCAGGCGGCGCGATGATCACCGGCGCCTCGGCTCCGAACGATGGTGGCTGCCACAACAGCACGCCCATCGCCGCCGCGCCCAGCAGCGCTGCGAGCAGCACCGCGAATCGCGGAGTTCCCAGTTTACGCGCGGGCCGCAAAGTGCAACGCCACTGAATTCATGCAATACCGCAAACCCGTGGGCTTCGGGCCATCGTCGAATACATGGCCCAAATGAGCATCGCAGCGCCGGCAGGAGATCGCCTGGCGCTGCATCCCCAGACTCTTGTCGGCACTCTCGACGATATTCATCTTTGATATCGGTTCCCAGAAGCTCGGCCATCCGGTGTGGGAATCGAATTTAGTCCTCGAATCGTATAGCACCGTGTCGCAACACACGCAGTGGTAAAGCCCATTCGCACTGTTGTGGTCATACTCGCCGCTAAAGGGCACTTCGGTGGCCGCCTGGCGCGCAACGCGGAAAGCGAGCGGCGAAAGCTGCGCCTGCCACTGCGGGTCGGTCTTCACGATCTTCGCAACCCGGACGATGCCTTGGCTTTTGCCGGCCGCCGAGAAATTTTCGATCGACACGTCGCCATTTTGCATCGGTCCGGACAAGCTTGCTGCCGAGACTTTGTCGATGAAAGAAATCGTCGACAGTGCGGTCAATCCCACCACGAAAAAACGACGGCTCACTACTTCGCTCATGACTCACCTCACCAAGACCGGGCCTTTCAAGGGTCTACTATCGATGACCCGCTCGATGCCCAATGATTCAATTTAAATGCAACCACTGCGGAAAACCATCCGGCGAACCTTTAAAAAAAAGCGGGCCAGAAGCCCGCTTTCTTCGACTGCAACCCTGTGTGGGGTATTACATGTCCATACCGCCCATGCCACCCATGCCGCCGCCCGGGGCGCCATGCGCATGCTCTTCTTCCTTCGGCGATTCGGCAATCATGACTTCGGTCGTGAGCAGCAGTCCCGCCACCGAGGCCGCGTTCTGCAGAGCCAGACGCGTCACCTTGGTCGGATCCAGAATGCCCATTTCGATCATGTCGCCATACTCGCTGGTCGCGGCGTTGTAGCCGAACGTACCCTTGCCCTCACGGACTCGGTTGAGCACCACCGCCGCATCTTCGCCGGCGTTCGCCACGATCTGCCGCAACGGCTCCTCGATGGCGCGGGCCAGGATCTTGATGCCCGTGGTCTGATCCTCGTTCTTGCCGACCAGCTTCTCGATGGCCTTCAGCGCGCGAACCAGAGCGACGCCGCCGCCCGGGACCACGCCCTCTTCGACCGCCGCACGGGTTGCGTGCAAGGCATCTTCGACGCGGGCCTTCTTTTCCTTCATTTCGATCTCGGTCGCGGCGCCGACTTTGATCACGGCAACGCCGCCGGAGAGCTTGGCAACGCGCTCCTGCAGTTTTTCCTTGTCGTAGTCAGAGGTCGCTTCCTCGATCTGCTGGCGAATGCTGTCGACGCGGCCCTTGATGTCCGAGGCCTTGCCGGCGCCGTCGATGATGGTGGTGTTCTCTTTTTCCACCAGAATCTTCTTCGCTTCGCCCAGGTCGTTCAACGTCGCCTTCTCGAGCGAGAGGCCGACTTCATCGGAGATGACCGTGCCGCCCGTGAGGACCGCGATGTCCTGCAGCATGGCTTTACGGCGATCGCCGAAGCCCGGCGCCTTGACGGCGGCAACCTTGACGATGCCGCGGATGGTGTTGACGACCAACGTGGCCAGCGCTTCACCTTCCACGTCTTCGGCGACGATCAGCAGCTGACGGCCGCCCTTCGCAATGGCTTCGAGCAGCGGCAGCAGCTCGCGAATGTTGGAGATCTTCTTGTCGACCAGAAGAATCAGCGGCTTCTCGAGCTCGGCGCTCTGGCTCTGCTGGTTGTTGATGAAATACGGCGAGAGGTAGCCGCGATCGAACTGCATGCCTTC
Source organism: Steroidobacteraceae bacterium (assembly GCA_036267535.1). Classification (GTDB taxonomy): domain Bacteria; phylum Pseudomonadota; class Gammaproteobacteria; order Steroidobacterales; family Steroidobacteraceae; genus Bog-1198. The sequence continues at coordinate 8,320 of DATAVX010000004.1, read as the reverse complement.
GACCACTTCGAGCTCGTTCTCGAGACCGGAACCTTCCTCAACAGTGATCACGCCTTCCTTGCCGACCTTCGCCATCGCGTCGGCAATCGTCTTGCCGATGCTCTCATCGGAGTTTGCGGAGATCGTGCCGACCTGCGCAATCGCCTTCGGATCCTTGCAGGGCTTGGAGAGCTTCTTCAGCTCATCGGTCGCCTCGGACACCGCTTGGTCGATGCCGCGCTTCAAGTCCATCGGGTTGATGCCCGCAGCCACGGCCTTGAGGCCTTCGCGGATGATCGCCTGCGCGAGAACCGTCGCGGTGGTGGTGCCGTCGCCGGCCTCGTCAGACGTGTTGGAAGCGACTTCCTTCACCATCTGCGCGCCCATGTTTTCGAACTTGTCCTTGAGCTCGATTTCCTTAGCAACGGAGACACCGTCCTTGGTGACGGTGGGAGCGCCGAAGCTCTTGTCGAGCACGGCGTTGCGGCCCTTGGGACCCAGTGTGACCTTGACGGCGTTCGCCAGAACATTCACACCCCTGAACATGCGTGCCCGAGCGTCGTCGCTGAAGCGTACGTCTTTAGCTGCCATTTGCTGATTCCTCTAATTTAAAATTTGATTTGGAGTGAACGGAGGAGGCTTACTTGCCTTCCACGATGGCCATGATGTCTTCCTCGCGCATCACAACCAATTCGTCGCCGTCCATCTTTACTTCGGTGCCGCTGTACTTGCCGAACAGAATCTTGTCGCCGACTTTCACGTCCAGCGGGCGAATTTCGCCGTTCTCCAAAATCTTGCCCTTGCCGACGGCAATGACTTTGCCGAAGATCGGCTTCTCAGTTGCGGTGTCCGGGATGACGATCCCACCTGGAGACTTACGCTCCTCTTCTTCTCGTTTCACGATCACGCGGTCATGAAGGGGACGAATCTTCATAAGACAAGACTCCTAAGCTTTAAGTTGGGTTTTAACAAAGGGCGAGCGTTGTTAGCACTCCCCCATCGAGGCTGCTAATCATAGCGGCGAATTGTTACGATTCAAGGGGCGGGCAGTTTATTTTTTGCTGTATCGCAGCAAACACAGGGAGCTAGCGCGCTCGAGCCCCGACCACTACAGTGCCTGCATGCCCCACCTGCAACGTTTGCGAAACGCCGCCGTGATCATACCTGTGTTGATTTTGATGCTTTGCGGGGCTGGCCCGGTCCAGGCCAAGCCTTGGTGGACGCGGGGCATCGACTCCAATGCCAGCGATTTTCTGCCGCCCGATATCGCGTTTCGCGTCGCCGCGGTGCTCGATGGCAAGGCCATGAAGGTCCGCTGGGTGATCGCGGATGGCTACTATTTGTACCGTCAAAAAATCGAGGTGAAGGCGGAAAGCCCGGACCTCGTGGTGTCCGCGCCCGAGCTCCCGACCGGTACGCTCAAGACGGACCCCTACCTCGGCACCCAGCAAGTCTTCTTCCAGCAGGTCGAAGCGGTGGTGCCGTATTCGCGTCTCGATGCCGGCGCCCATCCGGTTCAAATCAAGGTGACCTACCAAGGTTGCGCCGAGGCGGGCCTGTGCTATCCGCCGATCACAAAGGTCGTGTTTCCGAGCGTCGGATCACCCGCTGTTGCAGCTAACGTGCCGCCATACCCTTGGGAGAGCCTGGCCATTGCCGCCGGTGCCTGCGCCTTTCTGCTTGCAGGGCTGGTTTTGAGGAAGGGACGCAGGCTCGACATTCCCGCATGAACAACCCGGCTACGCGCTATTTCGGCGCTGCGTTAATCGTCCTTCTGGGCGTGTGGCTGGGAGCGAAGTTTTACCTGGCCCACCACGGGCATGACGGTGTTACCGTGCCGGCCGGCGTCGCCAGCATGCCCGGTCCCGGGGAAGAAGCGACCTTGCAGGCGGGTGCAAGCCCGAATCCCATTCCAGAAAAGCTGCCTGACTTTTCGCTCAAGGACCTGGATGGCAAACCCACCTCCATCTCCTCGTGGAGCGGCAAATCGCTGATGATCAATTTCTGGGCCACTTGGTGTGCCCCGTGCCGCCGCGAAATACCCCTGTTGAAAACGCTGGCCGCGGATTGGGCCGGGCGGAACCTGACGGTGGTCGGAATCGCCGTCGACTATCCCGACAAGGTCCGGGAATTCGCCGGCCGGTTCAAGATGGACTACCCGGTGCTCATCGGCGAACAAGACGCCCTGAACGTGGCCGCCGAACTAGGCATGGCCTCGCCCGCTTTTCCCTTCACGGTCTTTACCGATCGGCGCGGCGAGGTGGTGACTCTGTTCGTCGGCGAGTTGCACCGGCCGCAGGCGGATTTCATCCTGTCGCAGGTCCAGAGCCTCAATCAGGACCGCGTCCAACTGCCGGAGGCCCGCCGCGCCATCGCCGCGCGCCTAAAGGGCATGGCGGATAGCGCCGGCTAGCACTTAAAGGCCCGTTCGCCGCCGAAGCTTGCCTTTTCACCTCCGTTTCTGGTTATTATCGCGGACCTTTGTAGCGCAACCGCGCTGGAATAAATGCCAAGATGGCGCGAATTTTGCTGCTGAATGGCCCGAACTTGAATCTGCTGGGCACGCGCGAGCCGGCCATCTATGGCAGCGCCACGCTCCAGGAGATCGAAGCCAAACTCAAGGCGCAGTGTACTTCCGGAGGCCATGAACTCATCGCTGTCCAGAGCAACGCCGAACATGAACTGATTGCGAAGCTTCACACCGTCAAGCGGGACGGCATTGCATTCGTGATCATCAATCCCGGCGCTTTCACTCATACCAGCATTGCCTTGCGCGATGCCTTCCTCTCAGTCGGCGTGCCATTCATCGAGATTCATCTGAGCAATGTGTTCGCGCGCGAGGCTTTTCGGCAGCACTCTTATTTGTCCGACGTCGCTGTCGGCTGCATTTATGGCTTGGGTCCGATCGGCTATGAGCTCGCGCTCCAAGCCGCCGTCGCGCGCCTGACCAAAACCTAAAACGATATTTGAAGGGGTTCGCGGATGGATATTCGCAAGGTAAAGAAGCTGATCGAGTTGCTCGAGGAATCGGGCATCTCGGAACTGGAGATTTCGGAGGGCGAAGAATCGGTGCGCATCAGCCGCCACCCGCGCGCCGGGATGCAGATGGCCGCCCCGCAAGCGCCGATCACGCACGCCGCGCCCCTGACGGCCGCCGCACCCGCTACCGCGGCAACCTCCGCGGCTGAGCGGCCGCCTCGCAATGATGAGCACACCGTCACCTCGCCCATGGTGGGGACCTACTACTCGTCGGCTTCGCCGGGCGCCAAGCCTTTCGTGGAAATCGGCAGCGAGATCAAGGTCGGCCAGATTCTTTGCATCATCGAAGCGATGAAGATGATGAACCAAATAGAATCCGACAAGGAAGGGCGGGTTACGGCCATGCTGGCGAAGAACGGTGAGCCGGTCGAGTTCGGCCAGCCGCTGTTCATCATCGAATAGTGGGAGCCTGCCTGAGCATTCTACGTGGCCGCGACCGCGGCAGATTTCCCCTCAGCCGAGGCGGAGCCGACGCGGTTGGGTCAACACCCAATGAGGAGGCGACAACGATGGATGAGAGGAAATCTGCCCGGTCCCGAAGGGTTGGCAGGCAGAGGGGCGTCTGCGGCGTTGCGCGACGCGGCTCACGCGGAATGCTCAGACAGGCTCCTAGATGATCGAAAAAGTCGTCATCGCGAATCGCGGCGAGATCGCCCTTCGCATATTGCGTGCTTGCCGCGAACTCGGCATCAAGACGGTGGCGGTGCACTCCACCGCCGACTTCAACACCAAGCATGTGCTGCTGGCGGACGAGACTGTCTGCATCGGGCCGCCGCAATCCGCGGTCTCCTATCTGAACATGCCGGCGATCATCAGCGCTGCCGAGGTGACCGACGCGGTTGCGATTCACCCCGGCTATGGATTTCTGTCCGAGAACGCGGATTTCGCCGAGCGCGTCGAAAAAAGCGGCTTCATATTCGTGGGCCCTCGGGCGGAAACGATCCGGCTCATGGGCGACAAGGTTTCCGCCATCAAGGTGATGAAAGCCGCCGGCGTGCCTTGCGTGCCGGGGTCCGACGGACCGCTGGGCAAGGACGCGGACGAGAATTTTCGAATCGCCAAGGACATCGGCTACCCCGTGATCATCAAAGCGTCGGGCGGCGGGGGCGGCCGCGGCATGCGGGTGGTACACACGGACGCCTCGCTGCTGAACGCGATCGGTGTGACGCAGTCGGAAGCGCTCGCTGCGTTCGGCAATGATCAGGTCTACATGGAGAAGTTCCTGGAAAAGCCGCGTCACATCGAATTTCAGGTGTTGGCCGACAACTACGGAAATGTGGTGCACTTAGGGGAGCGCGACTGCTCCATGCAGCGCCGCCATCAGAAGGTCATCGAGGAAGCGCCGGCGCCGGGCCTCACCGCGAGACAGCGCAAGACCATGGGAGAGCGCTGCGCCAGAGCGGTGCGCGAAGTCGGCTATCGCAACGCCGGCACACTGGAGTTCCTGTACCAGGACAACGAGTTCTATTTCATCGAAATGAACACTCGCGTGCAGGTCGAACATCCCGTGACCGAACTGGTGACGGGTATCGATATCGTCAAAGCGCAATTGTTGATCGCGGCGGGTGAACCGCTGCCCTACGGCCAGGCGGATATTCAGATCCGCGGTCATGCCGTGGAGTGCCGCATCAACGCCGAGGATCCAAAGAACTTTACGCCAAGCCCAGGTCCCATCCGGCTATGGCACTCGCCCGGCGGACCGGGGATCCGCGTCGACAGCCATGTCTATACCGGTTACAACGTGCCGCCGTTTTACGACTCCATGATCGGCAAGGTCATCGCCTATGGAGATACGCGCGATACGGCTATCGCGCGCATGCGCAATGCGCTCGCCGAGATGGTCGTGGAAGGCATCAAGACCAATATCCCGCTGCATCAGGAAATATTCAATCATTCCGCCTTCAAGCAAGGCGGTACCGACATCCACTACCTAGAGCGACGTTTGGGGCTGAAGTAGCATCTCGCGGGATGTTGCATCGATGAGCTTCTACGAAATCGAATTTCCGCTCGCTGCCTTGAGTTCCGATGCGGTCGAAGCCGCTTTGCTCGAAATCGGCGCAAGTTCCATTACTTTCGTCGACCGGGGCGATGAGCCCGTGCTCGAGCCCAAACCCGGGGAGATACGGCTGTGGAGCGACACATTGGTGCGCGCCTTGTTTCAAGCGTCGAGCGACGCGGCCCTCAATCTGAATCGCCTGGCAAGCGCGCTCGGCCCGCATGTCAGCCAAACGGCCCGTGTGCGCGCCGTCAAGGAGCAGGTCTGGGAACGAGCCTGGCTCATCGGCTGGAAGTCGCTGCGCTTCGGGCGGCGGCTTTGGGTGTGTCCGCGCGCAGCGGAGCCGCCGGAAGACCCCGAAGCCGTGGTTGTGCGCCTGGATCCCGGTTTGGCATTCGGCACCGGCACGCATCCCACCACCGCCTTGTGCCTGCAAATTCTGGATTCCATGGCCCTTGCCGGCAAAACCCTGATCGATTATGGCTGCGGCTCCGGAATCTTGGGGTTGGCGGCCCTGAAACTCGGCGCGGAGCACGTCATCGCCGTCGATTTGGATCCACAGGCGCTGCTCGCGACCCGCGACAATGCCGATCGCAATGCCGTCGCGGCCCGCATCACCGTGCAGGGCATCGAGGCCGGCTTGCCCACCGCGCACTGCGTCATCGCCAATATTCTGGAAGGGCCGTTGATCGACCTGGCGCCGAAATTGACGCCGGCATGCGAATCGGGAGGGTATTTGCTGCTGTCGGGGATATTGAAAACACAGGCCTATTCCGTAAAGGCAGCATACGCGCCAGGTTTTGATATCGTGCGGGTGATAGAACGGGATGAATGGTGCTGCATCTACGCGCGGAGACGTCCCCAGGAGCCTGTCTGAGTATTCCCCGTGGCCGCGAGCGTGACGGATTTGGCTTCAGTCGAGGCGGAGCCGACGAAGTTGGGTATGCTCCCAATGAGGAGGCGACAACGATGAATGAAGCCAAATCCGTCCGCTCCCTTGCTGAGCCAACGCGGCTCACGCGGAATGCTCAGACAGGCTCCTAGCGTGTTTACGCAATGTACACAATGCGAGACCGTCTTTAGGTTATCCGCGGAGGTGCTGCGCGCGGCGGGCGGCCAAGTGCGTTGCGGCAAATGCGGGGAAGTCTTCAATGCCTTGGCGCACCTCGCGGAAGATCCCAGTGCCTTCACGACCGGGGAAACCTCGTTCGATTTGGAGACGCGTGCCGACAGCATTCTAGAATCTCCCGCGCCGCCGACTCCGCGCCGCGCGCCTGCGAACTCCGATGAGTTCGCATCGCCGGGAGTCGAGATCGCGCGGCTGCAGATACTCGATTGGAATGAGAGCGACGTCACCGATCCGCCGCCGGCGCGCCGGCAGGAGGCCGCCGAAGAGATCGGCGAAACCTCGCTGGAATTCACGCTGCCGCCGGGCGAGTTGGATCGCATCTTTGTCGAGACTAAGAAAGGCGTGCGGCCGCGGATGGCGACGGTCCCGCCGCTTGCGCCGCCGGTGCCGATTGCCGCGCCAGAGGAAGCCGAGGAAATCGAGGTCTTCAACGCAGCAACGCCAGAGGCCGCCATTCCCGAGGTCACTGCGCCAGAAGACTCTGCCGCGCCCGCGCCAAGCGGCTTTGAGGTGCCGGAAGAGGTTCGGCGCGAAATGCTCTCGGGCGTCGAATCGCCGGAAGCGGCGATCGCGGAGATTGCTCGGCCGGGACGGCGCGTCCGACGGCGCAGCCGCAGCTCACCCTTTGACTCTGCGCCGCCCGATACGGCCCGTTTATCGACTCCCTGGCTGGCAGCCGCGATTGCGGCGGCGCTGCTGCTGCTCGTGCAAATCGTGCATCACAATCGTGAATGGCTTGCGGCGCACGCGCCGTTCGGCGGATCGTTGCGCGCACTGTATTCAACGATGGGCGCTCCGGTAGCGCCGCCTGCAAATCTTTCCGCCTATCAGCTCCGGCAATGGGGAGTCACGGGCGATCCTGCGGGCGCTGGTACGTTGCGGGTGCGTGCCAGCATTTTGAATACCGCGCCGCAGTTGGAGCCTTACCCGCTGCTGCGCGTCACGCTCGCCAATCGTTTTGGCGGCAGCATCGGCACCCGCGACTTCGAACCCTCCGAATATCTGGGCAGGCCGACCGCCAAGCTGCTCGCGCCCGGCGAACGCGCCGATGCAACCTTGGATATCTTGGATCCGGGCAAGAATGCCGAAGGATTCGAAATCGATGTGTGCTTGCGCGCCGCGGACCGGCGCGTTGCCTGCGCAAACGACCGGGACCCGTCGGTGAAGGCCCCGGCGCAAGCCAAGCGATGAGCGTCAAGATCGGCCCCTATGCTTTACCGTCCAACGTCTTGCTTGCGCCCATGGCCGGCGTGACGGACCGGCCGTTTCGCATCCTGTGCCGCCGTTTTGGCGCCGGCCTCGCGGCATCGGAAATGCTCAGCGCCGACGTGCGGTTGTGGGACACCCCGAAGTCGCGCCGCCGCATGGATCACACCGGCGAACCCAGTCCCCGCGTCGTGCAGATCGCCGGCTTCGATCCTGACATGATGGCCGATGCCGCGCAGCGCAATGTTGATGCCGGCGCAGAGATCATAGACATCAATATGGGATGCCCGGCGAAGAAAGTGTGCAATCGACTGGCCGGATCCGCGCTGTTGCAAGACGAAGAACTGGTTGCACGGATTCTGCGAAAGGTGGTGCGCGCCGTTGCGGCGCCGGTAACGTTGAAAACGCGCACCGGCTGGGATCCGAATCACAAGAACGGCCTGCGCATCGCAAGGATCGCGGAGGACAGCGGCATTGCGGCGCTCGCCATTCACGGACGCACCCGCACCGACATGTATCAGGGCGATGCCGAACACGAGACGGTGCGCGCCATCAAAGCTCAGGTAAGAATTCCCGTATTTGCAAACGGCGACATTGCATCTGCGCGGCAAGCGCGCAAGATTCTCAACGAGACGGGCTGCGACGGCATCATGCTCGGCAGAGCGGCCCAAGGCCGGCCATGGATTTTCGATGAAGTCAATTTTTTTCTCTCGACCGGAGAAATTCGCGCAGTGCTGGCGCTGGAAAAGGTCCGTGATATTATGCGCGCCCACCTCGAAGACCTGTATGCCTTTTACGGCGATCAGACCGGTGTTCGAGTGGCACGTAAACACTTGAGTTGGTATTTCCGGCAGCATCCGGGACAAGAGCACTTGCGGAACCGCCTCGTTCGAATCGAGACGCCCGAGGAACAACTGGCCACGCTGCTGCAGCATTACGAAACGGGTGTGGATCGCGCTGCGTAAGCGTAC
>DATAVX010000003.1:0-32291 GCA_036267535.1 Steroidobacteraceae bacterium | reverse complement strand
CTTTGATGCAGAAATCACAACTTGCGGATGCACACACCGTAACCATTCGCAGCGCCATCCCCTGTTCGTGTAGTCAGCCTACTGGAATTTGCAAACGTCCGCTTTAGAGCGAGAAGTTTTGGGGACCATGCGACGGCTATTGGCCGGGTGCTGCCCGATTTGCTTCCCGGGACCGGTCATTCCAAATTTTACCTAGTCCCGTGGAGTCTGTGCGACCAGATTCCGGATTACATGCCAAATCGTCAAGAATCGCCCCAAGAGCGGCCAACGATCTGAGAATGATAACGTCGGCGGTCTCAACTGGTCAGCGAAACACCTCGGTCGTAATCTAAGACATAGAGGTGATTGCCATGAGACGAGGACGTCGTCGGATTTTAACGGGTAGCGAGGGTGTCGAGCTTTGTCGCCGCTGCTGCACTCCCGATCGAGTTTGAGTCCTTGATTGTTCCGCCCATTGCTGAGCAACGCGACGTAAGGTCCGCGTCGACCAATTGACGTACCTTCTGTTGAATCTTGGCTACGCTACTTCATTCCAGAAAATCTCGCGCAACTGCTTTCGCGAGTCGATGTCTCCGTACGGCGAACTGCAAGAGTCGTTACTTTGAAGTCGGCTGACTTCCCTGGATCAATTGGTGCCTGACCCGCAGTGACCTGCGGCGCCGGTAATCCATTGGAAGGGTTAACGTTAGATCGCGTAAAATAGAAATATCCTTCGATGGACCCTTCCGACCAAGGTTCTTGCCTACCATTAGAATCACGCTTGACTGCTCCTACTAGCCCCTTCGGCATGAGTTCGACTGGCTGGTCGGGAACATCCATGGCGAGCAATAGGTTGCGAGTGTAAATACCGTTCCTGCTAGTGCCATCCGCCGCCACAGAACCTGGACGTGTCGCATAGGAACTAAGCGTGCCGGTCGTTGGGGCGTCCACCTTTGCGAGTCCGCCCGCTGAATTTCCAAAGCCCCTTGCGTGAGGATTGTTGCGGCAGGCATCTAGGAAGATTAAGGCTGAGCCCGGCCTTTGAGTCATCGAGAACATCAAAGATCTGCCGCATTGAGAGGCTTTGGTTAGGAACGTCCTCTTCAGTCAAGATGTCAGCATCCACGGAGAGGAAATAATTTTCGCCCTTGATTTGCAATCCGTGACCAGCGTAGAACACCAGCGCGACGCCTCCGGGATACAATTTCGATCGGAATTCACGCAGCGCTCCACCGATCTGCCCTATTTTTAAGTCGGTTCGGCTTACCACCTGAAAGCCCAATTTAGCAAGTTTTGCACTAATGTCTTCTGCGTCATGCGACGGATTGGCTAAAACGCCATTCCAGCGTGGCGGGTCGAAATCCACAGCGCTGCCGTGCCATTGCGGCGCAACCAGCCAAGTGCCACACCCGCTTTGCCGCTCTCGAGATCGCAGACACTAGGGCGGTATCGGTGGAGAGACCACGGTGTGAGGATTCCCATCGCCCTCAACGGTAGTGCCGACCGATGTGCCATCGTCCAGCGTGATTCCGCTGGTGACCGTACCGTTGCCATTCGAAGTAACGAAGCTGCTTCCACCGCCCGGAATCGGCGTGGATGATGTTACCGACCCGCCGCCCCCGACAGTCTGCGTTGTGCTGGTCGTCGGGCCACCCGGAAAACCAGTCGTCGTGGTCACATGGTCTCCCTCACTTCCCGATACCGTGGTCGTCAAGCCAGTAGATCCAATGGTTTTGAAGGTCTGATGACCGCTTGAATCGGTGATCACTTCATTTGCGCTGCCGTCGGGGTTATTTACTCTGACTGTCTTATTGCCATCTGCGTCAGTGGTCGTGACAATGCCGTTCCCATCGCCGCTCGGCGTTGCCGGAGCTCCCAGACCCTTCCCGCGGCCGCCGCCGTTTGAAGGCTGCGCATTGGGACTGGTGGGAGGAGCACTTGCGTTGACGGGAGCTACGCCCGGCCCGTCGGGCGGGATGCCTGAGCCATTGCCGCTACCTTGCAGCCCCGACAGGCCGCCCAATCCTCCGGCGGCAGCTGCGGCTCCGCCGAGTGCACCGGCCGCCGTCGGCAGCGCATTGCCATCGGAGACGCAGCTTGCACAAAAATGCATCAGGTGAACCAGCAGATCCATCATGGGCGCGCTCCTTGAGCTTGACGCGCCGTCAATCGACGGGCGCGCCGATTCGCTTCCTGCGCGGACAGTTGCAGCCATTCTCGCGAGGGCGATAGCGGCGTAAACGCGCCCCATTCAATCCTCATCACGTAGCCGAGGCCGAGTGCCAGCAACAGAGCACACAATCGGCCACCGAGTGTAATGACGATGCAAAACTCGCCCACGAACCGATTGAGGCCGCCGGTGATGATGGCGTTCTGGGAACAGTGCTCCAGCAGCACGGCGCCGATCGCAACCACCGGAATGATCCACGCCCGCTTTACCCGCCTGCGATACAGAACCACGAACCCGACGGCCAGCGCGATCAATGCGGAGTGCAGCAAGTGACCGGTCTGCACCATCGGCCACCCAAAGGCCAAGCCTTTGTTTGCGGCGGGTGATAACAACGACACGACCGGTGCCGCCGTTAGGGAAAAGAGGCCGCGCCCATAAGAAGCGTTCTCGCTCACCGCAAAACCTGCCGCGGCGCAGGAAGTCAGCAGTACTACATCGAGCAGAGACGGCCGCGCGGTCGAGCGTCGCAGCGAAAAGAACAACATGAATGCCAACGGCAAGAGCTTGCAAAGCTCCTCGGTGACCGGCACCCATAGAGCGACAGCGAATAGACTATGCGTTCCCAGTGCCTCGATTACCGGGCGGCCCAACAACCGGGCGAGACCCATCAACCCTAAGAATCCCGCCAGGAATGCACCCAACAGTGCGCGCCACCCCAGCGTGCGAGCGGGTCCGGCGGCAGCAAACAGAATTCCTACCATCCACAGTTGAGCCGCCAGGTCCACCGTCAACAAGCCGACACCGCCCGCCTTGGTGAGACGCGGCACCGCGGCCAGCGCCGAGAGGGTCGCGATGATCAATCCCACGTTTGACATCAATTGCGCGAAACGTGCGCGCTCCGCGGAACTTGCGGACTCGCACGAGATCATCCAAGCAAGCTTCAAAACGATGCCGGTGCCGACTAGCACGATGGCGGTGCCGATACCCGCAGGCATAGCGCCCAACTGCACCGCGATGGCAACCCCGGCCGAAAACAGCATGATGATGCTGGCAACGAACGCCAGTTTAAACTGGCCGCCGAGGCAGGCAGGCCCTTGAATGAGGCGCGCAATGATCATAAAGCATATAACCAGTTGCGAGGCTCAAAACCGCCAATGCTGCGGTTCAACGCTAACAGTCTAAAGACTGCTTTGGCGGATCGTTAGCGGCGGGATGTTTATGGCAATTCGGCTTTGCGTCGTAAAAAAGAGCGTGCCCGCTGCGCCACTCGAAACCGCCTCAATTCACTGAAGGGGGCGCGAAATCGTAGCCGGCCAGCGATTTCGGTTTGCCCAGCAAGTAACCTTGCGCGAAGTCCACGCCCAAGGAACGCACCGCCTGCAGTTCCACATCCGACTCCACCGATTCCGCCACGGTCTGCACGCCCAAGTCGCTTGCCATGCGCACGATTGCAGAGATCATCGCTCGCGCGACGCGGTCGGTGGGCGCCGCCTCGACCAAGGAGCTGTCGATCTTGAAATAATGCGCGGGGATCGATCGAAGGTAGCCGTAGGACGGCGGATTGGCGCCGAAATCATCCAGCGCCACCTCGCACCCTAACGCCTCCAGGCGCTTCATGGACTCGGCCACGCTGATGCTGCCCGAGGCCGCAAAGCGTTCCGTGATGTCGAAGCACAGCGCCTGCGGCGGCAGGCCGCTCTTGATCACGCGGTCTTCCACGTAGCTCACGAAGTTATCATCGGTCATGGATTGCGCCGACAGATTGATCGAAAACACCGACGGCACCCGCGCCCACAGCTTGCGGTTGCTGCTCAGCCAGACGAGCAACGTGCGCACCACCCAACGATCGATGTTCGGCATGAGCCGCTGCTGCGCGGCGCGCGCCAGAAATTCTTTGGGTTCGACCAGGCTGCCGTTCGCGGTGCGCAAGCGCAGCAGCACCTCGTAATGCGCCAGGCCCACGTTGTCGTGCAACGAACAAATCGGCTGCAGGAACAATTCGAAGCGCTCGGCGTGCAGCGCATTCTCGATCTGTGCGCCTTCCAGTGTGTCCTCGCTGATCAGCAGCGGAAAACCCTGCCGCCGTTCGAATTCCGCCGACAGGCACACGAACACCGGCGCGAGCTTCTGCTCCAGCGTCTCGTCGGTGCGGGTGTCCTTGATCGAGCCATCGACGCTCAGGCGCACCGCCCCGTTGATCGCGCCTTGAGAATCGCGCACGGGAATGGCGAGCGAATAATTTCCATCCTCGCGCGGCGCATACGAAACATCGAGATTGCCGCCCGAATCGCTGGAAAGAGAATCTTCCACCAGCTGATGATCTTCCGGCAGCAAAAAATCTTCCGACAGCCACAGCGTGTCCGCCGCGAAATCGTGGAACGAGACACCGGAAACCTCCGGCGCCAGAGCCCTGATGACCTGGGCCAACGCTTCCAGCGTTCTGCCCGAAGCGGCCTCGGCGGCGTAAGTAAGATTGGACGTCACGCGTTAACACCTGCGGTGAACTTGAATGGCGCAATGGTACGGGTGCGATGCGCGCGGCGGCATGTCGCCAGAAACCGACGTAAGCGCACGGCGACATTTTATTTTGCTTAAAGTGCCGGGAATTGCGGCACCCGGCCCCTGTTTGGGCGTTCGCACTTTTTAAGTCAAAGCTCCATAAGTCAAACGCGGCCGAGCTCGATTTAATATTTTTCCAGCATCAATTCAATAGCTCTTCCAGCACCGGCAGCGGCACCGCTCCTTCGCGCAACGCCGCCTCGTGAAATTGCTTCAAGGTCGCGGCATCGCCGTGCGTGGACTTGAAATGCTCGCTTACCGCGAGCCAGCCCTTGTAGCCGGCGTAGTAGGCCGGCAGCTGGCAGGACGACAGTTTGGCGCGCTGCAGCTTGGCCGTGGCCTCTTCCGTTTCCTGGTACGCGCCCTGGGTCATGAGCTCCATCGCCTCCGCGTCGGTCATGTCCTGTGTCTGCAGGCTCACGTCCAGGATCGTGTTCGTCAGCACGCGCAGCATCTGCTTCGCCAGCGTAAGCTTGTACCCCGGCGAGTCGCTCAAGAAACCCTCATCCGCCATGAGCTGCTGCGCATACACCGCCCATCCCTCGACATAGGGACCGTTGCCGAAGATGTCGCGCAATAAGCGCCGCGCGCGCGGCTGCACGTGGTTGGCATATTCGGCCTGCACATAGTGCCCCGGCATGGCCTCGTGCACCGTCAAGTGCGCCAGGCCCGAGTCGTTGTACTCGCGCAGTTTCGAATCGATGCGCGCCTGCGGCCACGAGTCAGGGATCGGCGTCACCCAAAAAAAGGCGCCGAGCTTCGGCTCGAGCGCCGGTGCTTGATTGAAGCCGCCGGCCCCGTAGATGCCGCGCATGAACACCGGCGTGTCGATCACCTGCAAATTCGCGTTCGGCGGCAGCGTCACTAGGTCCTTCTCGCGCACGAAGGCGGTCGCGCCGGCCAGGCTCTGCTTGGCCGCGGCCATATAGGTGTGCGGCGTGGCGTGGTGGGCCGCCACCTCAGCGAGTGCCTGTTCCACCGTCTTCGGTGCCGCCAGATGGACCATCTCCTCGCGCGTCTTGCCGAGATCCGTCTCCGCTTCCTTCAGCAGCGATTCCGGCGTCTTGCCGATCGCCAGCACGTCGCTGAACTTCTTCGCATAGGCCACCTTGCCGATGCGCCAATCGGAAGTCTTCTTCGCCAGCGTGCCTTCGAGAAACGCCGTGAAGGCGCGCAGTGCGATCAACGCGGGCGCCGCCGCCTCCGTGTAATCCTGCTTGAGCGGCTTCGGACAACCCGCGCGCAGCACACCATCGATGAGATCGATGTTGCCGGCGTTTTCTTCGCGCGCCACCTTGTTCCAGATCTCCGGCGCGTCGCTAAGGTTCTGCTCCGCTTGGCGGATGAGTTCCGGAATTCGGATCAAGCGCTGCACGATGTGCTTGTACCGCTCCTCGGCAGGTGCATAGTGCAGCACATAGGGCGTGAACAGGGCATTGCCGATGAGTTCGACGTAGACGGTCGGGTTATGCCGATAACTCTGCACGCTCTCGATGTCGAGCCGCGTCGCACGGATGGCATCGAGCATGATTTCAATGTCGGCGCGCTGCTCCGGCATCAGCCATTTCGGATCGAGCTTCGCAATGCGTGCCTCGATGTCGCCCTGCAGCGTGAGCGTCGCCTTGAGTCCCGCGGTGCTGAAGTCATCCAGCATGTCCTCGAGCATCTCGCCCTTGTGCTGATGGTAGCCCACGGTGCTGGCCGTGACCGGCGAGAGCGCCAACGATCCGAATACGAAATCGTCCACGACTTGGTTGAATTGCAAGTCGGACGGTGCCGCTCGCGCGAGCTGCACACCGCACAAGACCGCCGCGCCCAAGGCGCAACCTAGGTAGTTCAGATGCTTCATCCCTCATCCTTTGACAAAGGGCGTCGTCCTGCGCCCCTCCTAACCTTGTTAAGATACTTGAGCCAATCGCGTCCGTCCAAAGGGGAGAGAAAAAGTAATGCATTGGATTGCCCGCCGCGCCTGTGCCGTCGGTCTCGCCTGCGCCTGGCTCGCAACCAGTTTGCCGGCCCAGGCCGCCGATCTTCGCGCCCAAGTCGAGCAATACCGCCGGACGCACGAGGCCGCCATCGTGGGCGAGATCGATGCCCTGACCCGTCTGAAGAGCGTCGCAGCCGACCCGGCCGGGCTCACCGCCGCCGCACAAGCGCTCGAAACCGCGCTCAAGAGCCGTGGCTTTCGGGTATCCGAGCTCGCCACCGCGCCGGGCTTCCCGCCGGTGGTATTCGGACTGCTGATGACGCCCCCTGCCAAGCGCACCGTGGTCTTCTATGCGCATTACGACGGCCAGCCGGTGACGCCCGCACAGTGGAGCTCCGATCCCTTTGTTCCCGTGATGCGCGAGCACGCCATGAGCGCCGACGCGCACGAGGTCGACTGGCGGCACGCCGCCCCGCCCTTCGATCCCGAGTGGCGTCTTTTCGGCCGCGCCGTCAGCGACGACAAGGCCTCGATCGCCGCTTTCCTCGCCGCCTTCGATGCACTCAAGGCCACCCACACCCGGCCCTCGGTCAACATCAAAGTGCTCTGGGAAGGCGAGGAAGAGGCCGGCTCCGCGCACTTGAGCCATGCACTCGAGGAAAATCAAAAACTCTTGAGCGCCGATCTCATCCTCATCGGCGATGGTCCGGTGCATCAAACCCGCAAACCCATGGTGTACTTCGGCGCACGCGGCGTGGTCGGCCTGGACGCCACCATTTACGGACCGCTGCGTGCGCTGCACGACGGCCATTACGGCAATTGGGTGCCGAATCCCGCCGTCATGGCCGCCAACCTGATCGCGCAAATGCGCGATGACGATGGACGCATTTTGATTCCCGGCTTCAGCGACAGCGTGCGACCCCTCACGACGGCGGAGCAGTCCGCCCTCAAAGCGATGCCGCCGGTGAGCGCTGCCCTCAAAACGGAATATGGCATCGGCCGCACCGAGGGAAGCGATGACCTGCCGACCAGCCTCATGCGGCCCGCGCTCAACGTCCGCGGCATCCGCGCAGGTCAAGTCGGCGACGCCGCGGCCAATGCCATTCCGACCACCGCCGTGCTCTCCCTGGACTTTCGCTTGGTCCCCGACCAATCACCCACCTTGGTGCGCTCTGCGGTCGAACACTTCCTGAGCGCGCGCGGCTGGACCATCGTCACGCAGGACCCGGATCCTGCCACGCGCTTGACCTCTCCCCGCATCATCAAGCTCACCTGGGACGCTGGCTACCCGGCGCTGCGCTCCGACATGTCCTCGCCCGCCGCGAACGCGGTGATCGCCGCCGCCACCAAGGCCGCAGCCGCGCCGGTGGTGGTGATGCCCATGTCCGGCGGCAGTGTGCCGCTCTATATGTTTGCCGATGTCTTCAGCGCGCCGATCGTCTGTCTGCCGATCGTCAATCACGACAACAACCAGCACGCCGCCAATGAAAACCTGCGGCTGCGGAATTTGTGGGACGGCATCAACACTTACGCTGCGCTGATGGCCGAGCTGAACTGGTAGCGCCGTGAAAATAGTTCGAATCGCTTTGAGCGCGCTGGCAGGAACGCTGCTCGGTCTCCTCCTGCTCTTGTGGCTCAAGCCGCCGGCGCTGCTGCGCGTGGGCGCGAACTACGCCGCAAAAATCGTCTGCTCCAATGTATTTCTCGCCGGCCGCAATCCCGATGATGTGCTGCGCGCCGACGTGCAGGCGCCGGGCATTTCGATCTTGAAGCTCATGCGCGTGTCCGTCGATCGCGAACGGCGCGTGGTGCGCGCCGGATTCTTGGGCTTTATCGGCGACGGCTTGGCGCTGGCACGGCCCGGCAGGGGCTGCACCGTGGTGGCGGACGGCAAGCTTGAATCCGTCGCTGCGCTGCCGGCGCCGCAACTGTCTGAACCGCGGCCTCAATTCGGGGAGAGCATGCCTCCGCCGTGGCCCGTTGGAACCTCGGTTCAAACCAAACCGGCCATCGATCAAGTTCTCGCCAACGAGACCCTCGCCGGCCCCGGTGCACGCGCCATCGTGGTGGTCGATCACGGCCGCATCGTCGGCGAACGCTATGCCGCCGGGTTTACGCCCGCCACGCCTTTGCTCGGCTGGTCCATGACCAAGACCGTCACGGCCGGCGTGATCGGCATACTGATCAAGGACGGCAAGCTATCCCTCGATCAAGCCGGATTTTGGCCGGCGTCTGACGGCCGCGAACGGATTCGCTTGAGCGACCTGCTCGCCATGTCCAGCGGACTGCAATGGAACGAAGCGTACGGCGCGGTTTCCGATGTCACCAGCATGTTGTACCTGCAGCCCGACATGGCCGGGTTCGCGCGATCGCAACCGCTCGCGCATCCGCCCGGCGAGGTGTGGCTGTACTCCAGCGGCACTGCCGTTATTTTGGCGCGCATCGCTCAAGAGGCCCAGACACAAGGCGCAAACAAACCGAAGGACTTCACGACCTCCATCCACAATCCTGAAGAGCCGAAGGATCTTGCGAGCTTCATCAATACCCGGCTGTTCGGACCCCTCGGCATCAGCACCGCAACCATCGAGCCCGACGAGCACGGTACGTTGGTTGGCTCTTCTTACATGTATGCCACGGCGCGCGACTGGGCCCGTTACGGACAGTTCCTGTTGCAGGACGGCATTTGGCAGGGACAACAATTGCTGCCGGCAGGCTACGTCGCGATGATGAGCACACCCGTGACCGCCTCGCGTGGTCAGTACGGCAAGGGACTAACCTGGCTCTGGGGCTCGGACGCCGTGACGCCCGGCGTGAACCCCGACGCCGCCTTCGGCATTCCACCGGATACCTTTTGGATGTCAGGCCACGACGGCCAGAGCATCACCGTCATCAAGTCGCGTCAGCTGGTCATCGTGCGCTTAGGCTTGACGCCTTACATCGTCGGCTACTCGCCGCAGCCGCTGGTGAAAGCCATTCTCGCAGCGGCCGCGCCTTAGCGCCCGCAAGCGCCTGATCCCATAGGCAGGCCGCGATTCGCTAGAATGCGCGCCCAATGGACGCCTTCTCCTTTTCCACCTTCCTGCTCGCCTTTACCGCGCTCTTCTCGATCGTGAATCCCCTCTCCGGCGCCTTCATCTTTTTCGGCGCCACGCGCGAGCTCGATACGAAGACGCGCTCGCACACCGCGCGCTGGGTCGCGATCTACGCCTTCGTCATCGTCGCTGCATCGCTGTACATCGGCGCCTACGTGCTGGGATTTTTCGGCGTCTCGCTCCCGGTGCTGCGCGTCGCGGGCGGCATCATCGTCGCGGCCGCCGGCTGGCGCATGCTCAACGCCCCCGATGTGACCGAACAGCGCCGCAACGAAACGCCGGAGCCGAAGTCCATCGATGTCGCGCCGAGCCGGCTCGCGTTCTATCCGCTCACCATGCCGCTGACCACAGGTCCCGGTACCATTTCGGTGGCGATCTCCGTGGGCGCCGGCCGCCCCAGCGGCTTCCACGTGTCCTCGGTGGCCTTCTTCGTCGAGACGCTCGCCGCCACCGCCCTACTCTCGGTGCTGATCTACGGCTTCTATCGTAACTCCGCGCGCCTCGCCACATGGATCGGCGCCACCGGCACCACGATCGTGGTGCGCCTGTCCGCGTTCCTCCTGTTTTGCATCGGCATTCAGGTCGCCTGGAACGGGCTCTCCGAACTCCTGGCAACGCTGCCGTTCAATTCCGTCAGCTGATCGGATCCAAGACCCTCAGGTCCTTGAATCGGCGAAAATCCCGATCGGTCGAACAGAGCACGGCGCCGTTTTCAAAAGCGAGCGCTGCTAGTGCCGTATCGGTCACGAGAGGACCGCTGATTCGCGCCTCGCCAACGTGCGCGCGGAAGATATCCCAGAACCGCTCGCCCGGCCCCACAACCGCAACGCTCGGGCACGATAGCCAACTGTCGACGATTGCGCATGCGACAGGCCCCGTCAGCGGTCGTCGAGTCGCCTTAGGATTGGTCGCAATGCGCACAAAGGCAAGTATCGTCTGCCAAGGAAGGGCAACGATTTCGTCGGCATTGAGCGTCGCCTCGAGCCACTCATGGCACACCGTGTGATGAGACGAGCTGCGGTCGTGCGCGTACAGCAAAATGTTGGCATCGAGCAGTTTCACCGACGCTCGGCGCCTTCGACTTCATCGAGCAGCGCGCCAATGTCATCGTATGAGCGCCCCTCCAGCGGCCCGCCCATATCCAATACCTTCACACGAAAGGGTGTCGCCGCTTGCGCCGCTTTGCGCCGGGCCATGGCCGCCCGCAGAAACTCATTGACGATAACCTTGAACGGGCGGCCCGTCCGCCGGGACTCCGCTTTGAGCTTAGCCGCAACATCCTCATCCAGCGTAAGGGTCGTTCGCATCATCAAGATGTTACTATAAAGACATCAAGATGTCGAGACGACTTGGGGAGCGGTAGCCCCCGAATCGCACTAATCACCGCGCTGGATCGCCTGGCGCGCCACACGGCCATGTTTCACGGCCACGCCCTCCGCGCGCAGGCGGCGCGCTTGCTCTTTGTGGTGCAAAGAGCCGGCCGGAAACACGATCCGCCCGCCGGCGCCCACCACGCGGTGCCACGGCAATCTCATTTCGTCGGGCACCTCGCGAAGGGCCCGCCCTGCCAGGCGTGCCCGGCCCGGCAAACCCGCCGCCCGTGCCACTGCCCCATAGGTCGACACTGCGCCGCGTGGGATTGCTCCCACCACCGCCCAAATGTCCTGAAACGCCGGGTTATCCTCGGGCAAGCCGCCGCTCCGCGCACGCCGCTTAGAGCTAGGCAGGAAAAGCTCCCGATGTGCTTTCGTCCGCGCCACTTAGCCATCCTCCTCAGCCGGTTTCCACCGAAGAATAACGCAACCTCTCGCTGGCGGGTTCGCCGCGTATTTCGGGTCAGGTTCTATTAGGACGCGTCTGGTTTCATCGCCGTCGCCGCTCTCTGCGCTGCGATCTCACTCCCTTATTTCCTGGCGCGTTGGCTGACGACTACCGCAAAACCCTGCCGAACCTGAAGATTTATTACATCCCACACGCGGGCCACTACGCTCAGATCGAGCAGCCGGCATCGGCCCGGCGCAGCCTTAGGACGCAGCGCCCGATTTAACGTCCCCGTCGCTTCATCGTGCGACAATCCGCGCCGAGCCCGCCCGTTGATAGGGACTGACATGCGGATGACCGCCTCCCAAATGGCCCTGATGAGCCGTCTGCTCGACGAGGCGCTGCCCTTGGATGAGGCGGGGCGGCGTCGATGGCTCGAAGCGCTCCCGGCGCAATACAGGGACCTGTTAACCTCGCTCCGCGAGGCGCTGCTGCCCGAATTCGCGCCGTCCCCGGCGGGCCGAAGCTTCGCCACTTTCTTGGAATCCGCCGACGCCGATGAGTCAGGGCGCGCCGAGCCCACGGGACTTCAGCCCGGCGAGCGCGTCGGCCCTTATGAGCTGATCCAATTGCTCGGCGCCGGCGGCATGGCCGAGGTCTGGCTCGCGAAGCGCGCCGATGGCGTGTTCAAACGCGACGTGGCCTTGAAGCTCCCCTCCCACGCTCGCGTGCGCCGCGATCTCGAGCAACGCTTCGCCCGCGAGCGCGACATTCTCGCGAGCCTGGAGCACCCGCACATCGCGCGGCTTTACGATGCCGGCATCGATCCGCACGGACTGCCGTATTTGTCGATGGAGTACGTGCAGGGCGAACTCTTCACCGACTGGTGCGATGCGCAGCGCCTCGACATCCGCGCGCGCCTGCGCCTTTTTCTGCAAGTGCTCGGCGCCGTGCAGTACGCGCACGGGCGCCAGGTCATCCACCGCGACATCAAACCCTCCAACATTCTGGTCACCAAGGGCGAGGTACGCCTGCTGGATTTCGGCGTCGCGACGCTCCTGGATGACGGCGCGGCCGCCGCCGGCAAAACCCCGCTTACCTCCGTCTACGGTCACGCGCTCACCCCGATCTACTCCAGCCCCGAGGTGATCCGCGGCGATCCCGTCACCGCCATGAGCGACATCTACTCCTTGGGCGTCGTGCTGTTCGAACTCCTCACCGGCGATCGACCCTACCGCTTGAATGCCGGCGCATCGCGCGCCATGCTCGAGAATGCCATCGCCGCCGCCGAAGTACATAAGCCCAGCACCCAAATAGTGCAGGACGCCTGGGGCGTCCGCGGCGCCACTCACGAACAGCTCACTCGGCAGCTGCGCGGCGACATCGACATCATCGCGCTCAAGGCCCTCGAGAAAGATCCGCAAAACCGCTACGCCAGCGCCGCCGCCATGGCGGACGATGTGCAGCGTTTCCTGGACGGCAAGCCCATCAAAGCGCAGCCGCCGCGCCTCGCCTACCGCTTCGGCAAATTCCTGCGCCGCAATCGGCTCGTGGTCTCGGTCGCGGCCGCAGCGATGCTCGTGGTGCTCGCCACGCTGCTGTTCGAATTCGAGCGCCAAATCGAGCTCGCGCGCGAGACCAACTCGGTGTATGTGCGCCGCCCCATCAGCGAAAAGTCCATCGCCGTGCTGCCCTTTCAGGACATGAGCGAGAACAAGGACCAAGGCTATTTTTCCGATGGGCTGTCCGAGGAGCTGATCACCCTGTTGGCGCAAATCCAGGATTTACAGGTCATTGCTCGCACCTCGTCGTTTCATTTCAAGAACAAGGATGTTCCGCTGTCCGAAATCGCCTCGACCTTGGGCGTCGCGCACGTGCTCGAGGGCAGCGTGCGCCATGCGGGCAGCACCGTGCGCGTCACCGCCCAGCTGATCCGCACCGCAGACGGCGTGCAGCTCTGGTCGCAGACCTTCGACCGCGACGTGAAGGACATCTTTAAGGTGCAGGACGACATCGCCGCGGCGGTGGTCGGCTCGCTCAAGTTGAAACTCCTGGCTCCAGGTTCCGATCCGCATCGCAGCGACAACCCCGAGGCCTACAACGACTACCTGCTTGCGCGCCAGTTCGGCCGCCGCGGCAACCTCGAGGACATCGAGCGCGCCGTGGCCTCCTACCGTAAAGCCATCGAGCTCGATCCCGGCTACGCCGCCGCGTACGCCGGCTTGTCCTTCACGCAAACCGCAATCGCCAATTCCACTCAGGACGCGGCACGCTTTGCGCTCGCCCGCGACGCGGCCGACAAAGCCTTGCAGCTCGCACCGCAGCTCGTCGACGGTTATCGCGCACGGGCCCTGTTCCGGCTCGAGACGCTGGATTTTGCCGGCGCGCGCGCCGACAGCGAGAAAGCCTTGAGCCTCGCGCCCGGCGAGAGCGCGGTGCAAAGCCTGTACGGCGTGCAGATCGCCGCCTTGGGGAAGATTCCCCAAGCGATCACCGCGATGAACAAGGCCATCGACTTGGATCCCTTGAGCAGCTACGCCTGGGCCAATGTCGGCTTGTTTCAAACCGTGAATCACGACTACATCGCCGCGCGCCGCGCGCTGGAGCGCGCGCTCGCCATCAATCCGACGGCCGATGCCGATCACTATCTCTTGGGGCAACTCGACATGCTGCAGGGCCGGCTGCCGGAAGCGCAGGCGGAATTTCAAAAGCTGGGCTTGGAAAGTCATCGCCGCATGGGATACGCCATGGTCGAGTACGCCGGCGGCCACGAAAAGCAGTCCCAGCAAGCGCTCAACGAGATCATTGCCAAGCATGCCGCCGACATGGCGTATCAAGTCGGCGATGTGTATGCCTGGCGCGGCGACAAAGACAAGGCCTTCGAATGGTTGGAACGCGCCTATCAACAGCACGACAGCGGCCTGAACGGCATCGCCTACGATCCCTTGCTGGTCTCGCTGCAGAGCGATGCCCGCTACGGCGCGCTACTGAAAAAACTCGAACTCGCCGACAACCCCGCAAACTGAAAGCGCGGCAAGCAATGCCGCGAACAAAAAGCGGCTGCCCGGGCTGCACGCCTCGGATAACGCCTTCACATTTACCGGCGTCAAGCCGGTGAGTTCCGCGATCAAGCGATTGTTGATCACCGCCCCATACTTCAGCGCCGCCAGCTCACGCTCGCGCGTGGGCAGCGCACCGCACAGCAGCGCAAGCCTCGCAAGATCCGAGTGCCGCTCGGCATCCTGATCCGGCGGGCCCTCCGCCCGCACCTCGAGCGCAGCATCGATCGGCAGATGCTCGCGCCGTGCGCGTAGATGGTCGGTGCCGATGTTTGCGCAATGCAGGCCAGCGCAACGAACCCAGGCTGCACGGGGGCCGGCAACCCACTGAGTGGGGTCACACTATGCGCCGCTCGCCGCGGGCATCAGTTCGCACGCGTGGTCCTCCCGTCCACGCCCGTGAGATTGGTTTGACGCGTGCTGCCGTTCGATTTTCACGGCTGGACCGAGTCGGAGGGCGAAATTTCGGCTAACCAGGGATGTAAGGGACTCCTCTGCAGCAGACTTTTGAGAAGCCATTGCCGAGCTTCGGCGCCCAAATGAGGCAGAGTCAGCCTAAAATCCGCTTCGTCCTTCGGACGCACCGACTTTGACTTGTAGAGCAGTTGAATCTCGGGAGCTAGATGCAAAATCCCGCTCGCATCGGGACACAAAGCATCACGCAACCGCTGCCGAACTTCCCGATCTCGTCTGTAAACCCAATTCTCCCCCTCAGCATCATCCAGCATTAACTCGAGCATCCAAGGTCCGTCGCTCGACCGCCGGCACCATAAGGAATTAACCTCGCTTCTAGGCAATATTCCATCTGCGAGTGGCGATAGCGCGCCGTCTTTGGCTTCAAAAATCTCCCAGCTCTTCAGCATCGATAGTATCTCGGTGAGGTCACGGCGGAGCACGCCTACATCGAGATCGAGATGGATCCTGGTTTGTTTTCGGAGAAACAAGTCAATTGCCCACCCACCGGCAATCCACCAAGGAGCGCGCACTCCGGCAAACCAGCTGATTGCTTCGCGAGGTTCGGGCGAAGTCCACTGAGGAAGATCCGGGGCATGTTGATCGTGAGCCTGCATATACTCGAGCAAATCGCTGTCCATGAATGTTCTGCCTAACCTGCGGCGTCCGCTCGAACCATTGGTTAGCTGCGTGTCTAATACCGCAGCCTTATACAAATACTTCGCGCCATCCATCGCGACCTTGACCACCATCCCCAATGTCGGCCATAACGATATCTCGGAGAGTCCTGAATACATTCCCCTGCTTAAGAATTCGCGGTAGGGTTACGGAAGCATGTCTACCCGTAGGGACTTCCTCCTCGGACTCGCCGCATATGGTGCACTGCCCATTCATTCGACGGCTTCCACTGTAGCTCGGCGCAACCTCAACGTTCTCTACGCCCAAAACACGCTCCCCTTGCGTATCCGCTCCCGCATCATCGACAACAACAATGGCGTCAAGATGCATGTTCTCGAGTCCGGCTTCGAGGACCATAACCGGCCCTGTATCGTCCTCCTTCACGGTTTCCCAGAACTTGCCTACACCTGGAGAAACCAACTGCTGCCCCTCGCAGCGGCCGGATTCCATGTGATCGCCCCAGATCTGCGCGGTTATGGACGCAGCGTGACCACGCCCGTCGAATTCGACGACGACCTTCGAGCTTACAGCTTGATGAATAGGGTCAGCGACATACTTGGGTTGGTACGCGCGCTCGGAATCCACAAAGTCGCCTGCATCGTCGGCCACGACTGGGGCGGTCCCACCGCTGCCTGGTGTGCATTGATCCGGCCCGACGTCTTTCAATCCGTCGTGCTCATGAGCACCCCGTTTGATGGGCCCGACGACCTACCTTTCGACACCGTGGAGCACCCAGCACGATCGACCCATACCGACATGGCGGAGACGTTGAGCCAACTGCCTCGCCCCCGAAAGCATTATCGCGCGTATCTGGCCACGCGCGGTGCCAATGACGACATGTGGCACGCCTCGCAAGGCATCCACGATCTTTTGCGTGCCCAGTTCTACTTCAAGAGCGCCGACTTCGCCGATAACAAACCCTTTCGCTTGAACTCTTGGGCAGCAACAGAGCTCGCCAAACTACCCGACTACTACGTCATGGATCTAAACAAGACCGTTGCGCAAACCATGGCCGAGCACTTGCCCGACAAAGAACAAATTGCCGCCTGCCACTGGATGACCGAGCAAGACTTGAGCGTTTACGCCACCGAATACACCCGCACCGGCTTTCAAGGCGGCCTCAACTCCTATCGCATCTTCGAAGTTGCCGGCGACTTGAACACCTTCTCAGGCCGCACCATCGACGTCCCCGCCTGCTTCATCGGCGGCGCAAGCGACTGGGGCGTCCGTCAATCCCCAGGTGCATTCGAAGCCATGCAACACGGCGCCTGCACGAAGTTACTCGGAGTGCACTTGGTGAAGGGCGCCGGCCACTCGCTCGCCGAAGAACAGCCGCAAAGTGTCAACCGATTGCTATTACAGTTTTTGCACCAAGCCAAGGTAAGCCCCGCGTGAACGGAGACTATGGTCATACGCCTCGAGTAGCGCGAAGGCCGCATCGATCTGCGCTCAAAATGGCTTCACTCGCTTTCGAGTTTCTTGATCAGCGTTTTCGATGCCACCAATCGCCATGCCCGTTCGATCAATTCCGGCAACACGCGCTTCTCGACCACACCGAGGCGCAGCAGAATCCACGGGTAGTCCCGGTAGTGATCGGTGATGAAGAAAGCATCCGGAGCCGATTGCATGAGAATCTCCCGGTCCAGCAGTTCGCATCGAAGTACCACGCAGTCCATGCTCTGATGCTGCCGCGCAAAGAGCTTGCCGCCAACTTTGAGGGCCCGGGTGCCGTATGAGGTCGCATCCACGACGCCGGGGAGGGCATGGGCAACCTCGCGAATATCGTCGAAGCCCTTCAAAGCCGTCGTCCTCGCGGGCCTCGCTCTGGTGCCAGGCACCTTCCTTTTCTTCCGATTACTCATGCGTTTTGCTGCTCTTCACGGCTGTTGAGGCGTTAAGTCATGGCGCATCGCCACTTCACCGGACGCCGAATCACTTCGCCATCGCGCGGAACGTATGGCCTACGTCTCCGCGAATAGAGCCCGGAAACTTTCGGAATAAAGCCTCCGTCTCAGCATCATAGCCTCCTGCATTGGTAGCTAGGACCTAACGATGAAACTTGGATAAATGACAGGGTGCGTTCTGGCATCCTCTAATTTCCTTGGAACGCCGGCTCCTATTTGTCCGATGGCACGCTGCCGCGCATCCTCGCCGCGAAGCCCCAAAAAAACCCAGCCTCGCGCCGGCACCCGAATGGGGGACAGGTCCTCTTCCGCAGCAGCGCTAAGCCCCCTCATTGCGCGGGCAGCGCGACTTGCCAAGAATGGATGACGAACGCATGCTCATCCGCACCTTTATCGCCCGGTAATTTGCGCGCGTTGGTGAAGAACAGAGTGCGTTCCGCCGGGTCGAGCCGCGCTTCGGTGCCGTACACCTCAGCTCCAACGCTTTGGCGTAAATCCTGAGGTTCCGACCAGGCACCGTTATTCCGCCGCACGATGAATAGATCCGTTTGATGGGGCGGTGCCGGCGGCCGCGGCGAGGAGAAAACCATGAATTGGTCGTCCTTCGACACCGCGGGATCGTAATCGCCGAACGCATGCAAATTGCTGAACGCCACGCGCTCCGGAGCCTGATATGCCCCATCCTTCATCTGCGCGCGAAACAAATGAAATTTGTCGCCGTCGCGCACCGGCCGCATGAAATACAGACTCCCGTCGCCCGTGATGCTCGGACTGAACACCGATTCGTTCGCATTGACGCTGGCCGGCAGCGGCTGCGGCTCCCCCCAACCCTGACCTCTGCGTTCAACCTTCCACAGGCGTCCGCCGTGCTCGGGGGACAGTTGCCCGTTATAGTTCCCGTCCGCGAGTCTTCCTCCTGCGCGCAACGGGCGATTCGATGCAAAGATGAGATACCTGCCATTGGGTGCGAAGGTAGGCTCGAGGTCGCGATAGGTGCCCGAAAACGCCGCCGGCTTCGCCGGCCCCCACGTGTCGCCCGACCTTTCGGACTCAAAGATGAATATCCCCTTATCGACGCTCCTGCCGAAGAACACCGTCTTGCCGTCCGGGGAGAACGCAGGCGCCACTGCCGGCAGCTTGTCCAGCGCGAATTCCCGCGGCTGCAGCTCCGCCGCGCGCACGGCGCCGGCGGCACAGGAGAACGACAGCCACGCGACCGCCGCGATGAGCATCGACTCGAACACGATTTCCTTGGATTTCATGACGCTCCGATTGACCTTGTTGAAATATTCTTCAGTGCGCAAAGTGGTATCCCATAATTTACTCCCGCGGCTGCATTGCACCACCTACGGCCGCAGCGAAGTGCGCCGCTCACACCGATCTACCACCATCGGTCCCAGTTGGTTATGGAATAACTCGTGCATTGAGGCGAAGTCGACACCGCCGGTATTTCCCAACTCGATTCGGCGTCCGTCAGTGGCAACCAGCGCGATCTGGATCACGCTCCCATCGGTCCCCAATTGACAGTAAACATGTTTGATCTCGCCCCATGAGAAGCTAACCGGGCTGCGCTGAAACACGCTCTCTTTGGTCACACCTGCAGCCGTAACATAGGCCACGGGATTTCTGATCAGCGCGACCAGTACCGCCAGCGGTCCAAATCCGATCAGGAGGGGAATCACAGCTATCGCGAATCCCCCGACCGCTTGACCTGCGCTCAAACCTGGAAGACGACGCAGGAGCCGAATCGCCCTCGGCAGCCACCAACCAAATATCGCCAGTACAAAGAACACGCTGACCGCGATCATAATGGCGCGAATCGGCCAAGTGGCGTAAGGAATTTGATACAGCACAGATGAAGACACGACCCTCTCCCGCATCAAGCACCATTCTCCACATAGCCCCGTTCCCGCCTTCGGTCAACCAAAAGCCAACTGCGGTGCCCCGGGAACAAGTTTGCGAATCTGCCGTCGCCAACCAGACAAGCGCTCTCAGCGCGAAGGCCAACGGATCGGGCGCAGACATCAAAAATGCAAAAGGCGGTGCTCAAACATCGTGTGACATCGCAGAACTAAGCAAACCATTGGTATGTCGCAATGTGCCGAGCGAACGAGATTACCGACATGTGCGGGTGCGACTGGATTTCGAACAGAAATCCGACGGCGGCCATGATCAGGCAGTTCGCACTCAAGGCCATTGCAAGCGCGGTGAGTTTGGTGGAAATCGTGGTGTTCATGTAGGTCTCCAGTGGGCTGTGGCTGTCAATGATCCTCACTGAACATCAAAGCAAGAGCCGTGCCAGCCGCCGGCGCGCCGCAAAACGAGGTTTGGCGAGCTGCTTGGGTTGCGCCGGGAGCGCAACTGACCGCCGGACAGTGTCCCCGGACAATAGGGCGGACAGTTCAGGGGGTCGTCCGTGCTCAAAATGACCGGTGGTTCGAAGGCGTATTGCGCAACCTCGATGGGCGTGCCGTACAGCATCCGCTGGGGCCGTCGGATGCTTGATATCGATGCGCGTGTATTTGTGTTGCGATTTGTCGTAGCGGCCTTGCTGATTTTTGCCTCTGCGCTGGCGTGGGGCCAGCAAATGGCGGTTACGTTTGACGATCTACCGGTGCACGGCGCGATGCCGCCGGGGGTGACACGGTTGAAGATCGCACAGTCGATCCTTAAAACACTGAGGCAGGAAAAGTTGCCGGCGGTATATGGATTCATCAATGGCGGACGAGGTCAAGCGGAGCCAGGTTCACTTTCCGTATTGAAGGCATGGGTGGAGGCGGGGCAACCGTTGGGCAACCACACCTGGGCGCATCTGGATTTAAACGAGGAAACGCCGGAGGAGTTCGAGCGGGAGGTGTCGAGGAACGAGCCGCTGCTCGAGAGCTTGATGGGGAAGGGCGATTGGCACTGGCTGCGGTATCCGTTCTTGCACGAGGGCGACACGCTGGAGAAGCGGCGAGCGGTGCGCGCCTGGCTGTTTGCGCACGCCTACAAGATTGCTCAAGTCAATATGGATTTTGAGGATTACCTTTGGAACGCACCGTATGCGCGTTGCATGGCGAAGCACGATGCGGCGTCCGTTCAAAAGTTGCATGACGGCTATTTGGCGGTGGCGGATCAGTATTATTCCGTCTTTCGACAGCTCTCGCAGTTGATCTACGGCAGGGACGTAAAATACGTGCTGTTGATGCATATCGGCGCCTTCGATGCGCGAATGCTGCCGGAGCTCCTCGCACTGTACCGTGCGAAAGGTGTTGAATTCGTCAGCCTGCAGGATGCAATGTCGGATCCGGCGTATCTGGACGATCCAGATATCGGGGACCGGGCCGGCGGGGCGTTTCTGGAATTGATGATGCAAAAGAGAAAGTTCAAGTTCCCACCGAACGCCAAGCCATATAAGGAATTGGATGCGATGTGCCGGTAGGACCCCTGGCGGGGCTAAAAGGCTCGCCGGTTTGTACCGAGCTGGTGGATTATTTCTTCGAAACTGTCGCAGGTAGCCGCGGGGCCTCCGTTCGGGTATTTACCAAAGGGAGAGCTGTCCGTGACCCGCATCACTGCATAGCTCACCGCCGGCGCGCTAGTGTCGCATCCCGGATGCCCCTACCGAGATTGCACGATGAATTTGACCCCCCGCCTGCGCGATTCACTCTTATATATAGCAATCGCGGGGTTGGCCGCCTGCAGCAGCAGTAGCAGCAGTCGCAGCATCGGCACCGGCGGCACGACCACGCTCACCATCGGCGGCAGCGTCACCGGCTTGGTGTCCGGCACGAGCGTCGTGCTGGCGGACAATGCCGGTACCGCGACCATCACGGCAAACGGCAATTATAGCTTCACGGCAACCTTCAACAGCGGCGCGAGCTACGATGTGACGGTCTCGCAGCAACCTGCGGGCGGCAACTGCATGGTGACGAACGGCAGCGGCACGCTCGGCACCGGCAATGTTACAAATATCCTTGTTGCCTGCACGCCGAACAACTACACCATCAGCGGTACCGTGGCCGGCATGCTCGGCGGCCGCAGCCTGACGCTGCAGGACAACGGCGGCAACAGCACGACGGTCGCGGCGAGCGGCGGCTTCAGCTTCTCGAGCCCGGTCGCCAGCGGTTCGAACTATGCGGTCACGATCATGGCGCAACCCGCCGGACAAACTTGCTCCGTCACCAACGGCAGCGGCATAGTCGCCGCCGCCGATATCACGGATGTCTCGATCAACTGTTCCGATAATACCTACAACGTTGGCGTCACGGTCACAGGTCTCGGCGCGGGCAGCCTCGTCTTGCAGAACAACGGCGCGGATAATCTCACCGTCGCCGCTAGCGGCATGTTCAATTTCAACACGGCGGTTGCGAGCGGCTCGAACTATGCGGTCACGGTCCTGACCCAGCCGGCGGGACAGACTTGCGCGGTCAGCAATGGCAGCGGCACGATCGTCGGCGCGAATATCAGCAACGTGACCGTTGCCTGCTCGGACAACACCTATAAGATCGGCGTCACGGTCTCGGGTCTCAGCGCGGGCGGCCTCGTGTTGCAGGACAATGGCGTCGATAATCTCTCGATCGGTGCCAACGGCAGCGTGAACTTCGCGACATCGCTGGTGAGCGGCTCGAGCTATGCAGTGACCGTGCTCACTCAACCCACGCAACAAATCTGCACGGTCACCGCCGGCAGCGGTACGGTCGCGAACACCAACGTCGCGGGCATTGCGGTCAGCTGTACGAGCACTTACACGATCGGCGGTACAGTCTCCGGTCTCGTATCCGGCGGCCTCGTGCTGCAGGATAACGGCGCCGATGATCTGACGATCTCGGCAGATGGCAGTTTCACTTTCGCCACAGCGATTGCGGCCGGTGGCGCTTACGCCGTGACGATCTTGACCCAACCGACAGGACAGACTTGCTCGGTCAGCAATGGGGCTGGAAGCGTGGGTGCGGCCAATATCGGCAACATTGCCGTTAGCTGCGGGAACGTGTGGACCTGGGTCGGCGGCTCGAACGCCATCAGCACCGCGGGAATCTATGGAACTCAGGGCATCGCCTCGGCGAGCAACGTGCCAGGGGCGCGACTCGCAGCGATCTCCTGGACCGATTTATCCGGCAACTTGTGGCTGTTCGGCGGGAATGGCGACGATTCGTCGGGCACCAGCGGCAACTTGAACGACCTTTGGAAGTTCGACCCCGTGGCGGGAACTTGGGATTGGGTCGGTGGCTCGAACGCCATCGGCGCCGCCGGTGTCTACGGGACTCAGGGCTTAGGCGCGGTAGGCAACGCGCCGGGCGCGCGCGACGCGGCGATGTCTTGGAGCGACTCATCCGGCAATCTGTGGCTATTCGGCGGGAATGGCCTTGCTGCGTCGGGCGCCGGTTTCTTAAACGATTTGTGGATATTCAATCCCACCGCGGGGACTTGGGAGTGGGTCAGCGGTTCGAATTCCACTGACGCGGGCGGGGTGTATGGGACTCAGGGGGTCGCATCGACCAGCAACATGCCGGGTGGGCGAATCGCAGCTGTCTCCTGGACCGATTCGTCCGGCAATCTGTGGCTCTTCGGCGGGTTCGGATATGACTCGGCAAACAATCTCGGCGACTTGAACGACCTATGGGAATTCAACCCCACCGCCGGGACCTGGGAGTGGGTCAGCGGCTCGAACACCATTAGCGCCAACGGAGTCTACGGGACCCAGGGCGTCGCCTCGATCAACAACGTACCGGGGGCGCGCAGTTCGGCAGTTTCCTGGAGAGATTTGTCCGGCAACCTTTGGCTCTTCGGCGGAAACGGATACGATTCCTCGGGCGTAAACAGCGACTTAAACGACCTGTGGGAACTCAATCCCGCGACGGGGACTTGGGTGTGGATCAGCGGCTCGAATTCCGCCAATGCGAGCGGGGCTTATGGGACACAGGGCATCGCCTCGGCGAGCAACGTGCCGGGCTCACGCAATTCCTCGACATCCTGGAGCGACTCGTCCGGCAATCTGTGGCTGTTCGGCGGGTCTGGGTACTTCAATGACCTGTGGAAATTCAACACCACGGCAGGGACCTGGGAGTGGGTCAGCGGCTCGAACACCAACAATGTCGGCGGTGTCTATGGGACCCAGGGCGCAGCATCGATAAGCACCATGCCGGGGTCGCGCGCGACGGCGGTTTCCTGGACCGATTCATCCGGCAATCTGTGGCTGTTCGGCGGCAATGGATATGACTCGACCAACAACCTCGGCGACTTGGGCGATCTGTGGAAGTACACCCCATAAGTCGACCCCGGATGCAGGTTCGCAAGACCAGGTTCGCAAGACCAGGTTGTAAGACCAGGGTCGTAAAACCGCGCTCTCAAACGAGACCACATTCGTACGGAGCCCCTCGACTGGCACGTCATTTCGATTTGGCAATGCGCAAACCCGCACGGTCGGCGACCTCCTCGACCCGCTCCGTTAGCACCTCATACTCCTCCGCCGAGCGATGAAGTTCGCTGCGCGGCAATTCGCGCATACTTCCTGATGCGTAGGGTGTCCCGACCGTTGCCCACCCAGCCTTAAGATTAAGCATCACGCGCACGACATCCGGCCGCGAATAATGGCCTGCGGTATCGACAATCGCTTTGACGGCCTTGATCATCCAGGCAGGACAATCCGCATAGAGCAACTTGCTCCCCTCCACAGGTCCGGCCATGACCACGCCCAATGGGTTGACGATCTGGCTACCCCCCTTTGCATATCCAATATTCATGCGCTGACGGTGGGGGAAGTCCACCGCTACGTCGGCGGGCTCAAGAAACGTGCAGGCACACACCGAGAAGCAGCCGGCCTCGAATGCGTGCGCACGGGTCACGAAATGGCCCCAGAAATTGCCGAGGTTGTCCCACTCTTCAAGACGCGGTCCGGTGTGCAGCGCGAACGCACCCGGAAACACGGCAACATGGATGTCCTCGCCCATCGCCCCGATTGCGGCCCGCAGCGGGGTCATTAGATTCTCACCGCAGATCAAGGCACCGATACGGCCGATGTCAGTGTCGAAGACCTCCACGTCTTCAGCCTCGCCATGCCCCCAGAACATGCGTTCGGTAAACGTAGGCATGAGCTTGCGGTGCCGCCCAAGCAGCGTGCCATCGCGCGAAAAAATCAGCAGTGAGTTGTAGATGGTTTGTACTTCGGGGCGCGGATCCAGCTCATTACAACCGACCACCACGTATATGTTCGCTTCCCGTGCTGCGCGACCGAGAGCCTCGGTCACTGCGCTGGGCGCGACGACTGCTTCGTCCATGAACCGTATGCGCGCGGCGGCCCAATCGGGCAATGCTGAATCCCAGCCTTCGGTCCAATAAGGGTAGCCGGCAATCCATGTCTCGGGAAATACAATGAGTTGTGCGCCGCCCTGGCCTGCGCTGCGGATGGCCTCGCAGGCCCGCGTAACGCATGCGTCGCGATTCATGTAGGCCGGCGAGATCTGCGCGACGCAGATTCGGACTGACTCGTGTCCCCCAAGAACAGGTCTTTTTGGCTTCATCGGATAGAATTAAGCCACCGCAGCCGCAATGGCTATCCGTTGATTGCCGAACTATCCCGGAAATGCCATGATTTCCTGGAAAAAACAAGGAAGCCTGGTGCTCCACTCACGCGCGCATATTGCCTGGGATCTACGCACGCCCGATCTGGCAGTCATCAGGCGCAGCATCTCTGCGTTCCTCAAACCGTTTTCGATCGAGGCATCCGCTAGTGGCCCCTATGATGCGCGCATATGCCACCGCAGACTGCACGACACCGAGTTGACGCTGATCGACTACGGGAATTCAATCAGGCTGGATGCCGGACGCATGAAGAGTTTCCATCTGGTGCATATTCCGCTTCGCGGTGGCTACTGGTTCGAAGCGGACGGCGAACGGCTGCACGTCGGCATCGGTCAGGCGCACGTCATCCAACCGGATCTTCATTTGCGAATGGACTGGTCCTCTGCTTGTCAGCTCCTGGTCTTGCGCACCACGGACTCGCGCTTGACGGAATGCGCGGCGCAATTGAAGGCCGGCTCGGGCCGCGGCAGCGTACTGTCTTGCGTGAAGGGCCCAGGCGCCAGCTTGGGGCGCACCGTCGAGTTTCTGGCCGGTG
The DNA here is from genome assembly GCA_036267535.1 of Steroidobacteraceae bacterium. GTDB lineage: Bacteria > Pseudomonadota > Gammaproteobacteria > Steroidobacterales > Steroidobacteraceae > Bog-1198. The sequence continues at coordinate 6,611 of DATAVX010000003.1, read as the reverse complement.
AACTCATGGCGGGCGGCCTGCTGCGTACGCGGACAGCGGCGGCGGAAACGGCGGACTCATTGCTGATTGATGCTCTACTGCATGCGATCTCGAGTACCGCGCAGCGGCCTACCGGCGAGCAGAACGATTATGTGGCGCTCGCTCAACGGTACATCGTAAGAAATCTCAAGTCGGATCTCTCGTCGGCCGCAATCGCCGCGGCCTGCGGTCTCAGCCCCCGCTCGCTGTTTCGGGCTTGTCGCGCGCTGCTCGGCACGAGCCCCATGGCATGGGCACGAAATCTTCGATTGCAGCGTGTGCGTGCTGAACTGCTGCGGACGGATTTGATCGATCGAACAATTTCACAGATTGCATCCGACTGGGGCTTTACGCATTTCGGACATTTCTGCGAGGCGTATCGTCGCTTGTACCGTGAAACTCCAACCGACACACGACGCGTTGCATCTGCTGCGCAGCCAGGATTTTCGCGCAGGCACGGGGATGCCGGCGCCCCCGCTTCCCGCTCAACCTGATCGTTAGACGCTCGAACCTAGCTCGAGCGCGGGCTTGCCCGGATCGGTAAAACCGACTTCGGATGAGTGGCCCTTACCGCTTCGCGCCAGAGCCGCCCCCGGCGCCGGCATGGTCGCCCGCGCCGATGTAGCGATCGAACCAAGCAACGGTGCGTTCCAAGGAATCGATTTGATTCTCGCGTTTGAAAAAGCCGTGGCCCTCGCCCGGATAGACCTTGGTATCGACCGTCTTGCCGGCCTTCTTCAAGAAGGCCACCACCTGCTCGGCCTCGTGCGGCGGCACACGAATATCGTTGCCGCCCGCGAGCGCGAGCAACGGCGCCTTGACCTGGCCCAAATACGTGAGCGGGCTGGACGCCTCGTACACCGCCTTGTCCTTCACCGGATCGCCGAGCAGGCCCATTTGATATTGGCGCAACACCGGCGAGCCGCGTTCGTACATCGAGAACCAATTGGTGATGCCGCAGATCTCGACGCCCGCCGCCCACACGTCCGGCGTTTTCGCGACCGCCATCATCGTCATGTAGCCGCCGTAGGAAATGCCGGTGATGCCGATGCGCTTGGCATCGACATAGCCGCTATCGACCAGGAACTTCGCGCCTGCGACATAGTCGGCCAGATCGCCGCCCCCTAAGTCGCGGTGATTCGCTGCTTCGAATGCGCGGCCATAACCGGTCGATCCACGCGGATTTGCAGCGATTACCACGTAGCCGCGCGAGGCGAGCGCCACGGCGGTCGGATCGAAATCATCCGTGGTCTGCCCGGTCGGACCGCCATGAGGCAGCGCCACCGCGGGCGCGTGGCCGTTGCGTTGCAAATTGTAGGGCAGCCAGACGAAGGCACTGATGACGGTGCCGTCGGCACTGGCATAGTGAACGATCTGCGTCTTCGGCAACTTCTGCGGATCGATGCTCGCCAACGCGAGCCGCGTGACCGGTGCCGCCTTGCTGCTGGCCCGATCCAAAACCCAATAATCGAGCGGCGTGTTGCCCGCCTGATGCGGAAATAATATGCGCTTCCCGTCGGGCGAGAAGGCCGGCATGTTGCCAAAGTAGTCGGAATTGACGCCGGCCGGCACCGGCAACGCCTCGGTCTTGCCGCTGCCCGTATCATAGGAATAGATCACATCGCGCCCATCGACATTGCTGATCATGATCAAGGAATGTCCATCCGGCGCAAAGTGCCCCGCCTTCTGCTCCCACGCGTCGGGTTTGAGCAAGGTCAGTTTCTGCGAGTTCGTGTCGTACAGCGCGGCCTGCAGCGATCCGCTCTTGGTCTCCGTGGTCAAGGCCAACCACTTGCCATCGGGTGAGATGTCGCTGGCGGTGCTGAAACCCTTATCGCCGGCGGCGAGCGCGGGCGTAGCAGCGCCCGTCGTCACATCGACCCGCCAAACGGTGCCCTGGGTTCTCTCCACATTCGAACGATTGGCAAAGAGGTAGCGGCCGTCGGGTGAAAACGCGACCACGTTCCATTGCATGGTGGGCAAGGACTCGTGCGTGAGCACGCGCACCGTGCGCGCCGCGAAGTCCATGACAGCCACATTGTTCGACGCACCTGTCTTCAGGCGATGACCGAACGCCAGCATGCGCCCATCGTGCGAGAACACCGCACCCGTTTCGGACACATCGTCGCTGTGCGTGAGATTGACGACCGCGCCGCCTGCTGTGGGCACCGCATACAGATCGAAAATCTCCGCACCACCATGGTCGGAATCGAACACCACCCACTTGCCATCCGGCGAGGTCACGACGCCCATCTGCCGATCGTCCGACTGCGTCAATTGCGTCGGAAACGCTCCGCCCGCGGCGACGTTCCACAGGTTGAATCGGCCGGTAAGGTTGGTCGACACGATGAACCCTTTCGAATCCTGGGTCCACGCGGCGCCGAGACTGCTGCGAACATAGAGAAGATCCGCGATCGGCACCGGCGCGACGCCCTCGAGCGCCGCAGACGAAAGGCTCTTAGGATCGGTGATCGCCCGCGCCGGCGGCCCTTTGAGCACAGGCGCCGCTTGCAACAAACCCGCGCACATCAGTGAGGCCAACCCGTAGCCGCCCAGCCGTGAATTGAAGTTCATCCGGATTCCCCCCGTATTTAGAATTTGGCCCGCAACGTCATACCGACCGTCCGCGGCCTGATGCGGAACAACTGTTGATTGTTGAGGACGACCGGCCCCGCGAGTTGCGCATCCGCCGCGCCGGTCGCGCCCTGCGAATCGCTCAAGTTTTGGACGAAGGCCACAACCTCGTAAGAACCGAAGTTGACGCCGGCGCGCAAATTCTCCTGAGCAAAGCCGCCGAATTTCGTGCCGTTATGCTCAAAGTCGGTCCACTGATCGCCCAGATAGTTGGCTTCCGCACGCACATAGCCATGGAAGTCCGCCACCGGAAAATCGAGCTCGGCGTAAGTTGAAGCTTGACCTTCGGGAGCAGCGGGAAGCAGATCGCCGTTGTTCACGCCGGTCAGACCGGTTGCAGGCCGGCTGATGGTCGGATCGTCTTTCGAAATCTGGTTCTTGCTCAACTGGAACGAGGCGCCAACCTGCAGCCAGGGAATCGGCTTGGCATCGACTTGAAACTCGACCCCGTAGTTTCTCGCGGCGCTCGCGTTGCCGGTGTAATTGCCCAGTTGATTCTGCAGCGCGACTTGGATATTCGACCAGTCGATGTAGTAAAAGGCCGTGCTGTAACTGAGCCTGCCGTCGAACGCCCTGCCCTTGGCGCCAATCTCATAGTTCCACAAACTGTCCGGCGCGTAGCTCGGCGGAGTGGCGCGGCCGCCCACATCCGAGGTTAGGTTCACGCCGCCGACGCGGTAACCGCGAGACACTTGCGTGTACAGCGTCAGATCCGGAGTCGCGCGGAACGCCAGCGAGACCCGGGGATCCACCGGCGTTCCCAGGTCATGGAAGTCGGTATGCGCATAGTCAGAGGGCAGAATGCTGAATACCGGAATGAAGCCGCCGGTATCGATCAGCGCCGAGACCATGTAATGCGACACGCGCAGGCCGCCGGTCAGGTCCCACTTATCGGCGAAGGTGTAAGTCGCCTCGCTGAATGCGGCAATTTCCTGCTGCCCGAAATGATAAATCAGGTCGACGATGTTATCGCTGCCGATGATCGGAATGATGGCATCCGAATGATCTTCCTGCGAACCGCCCGCGCTGGCATGCAGATAAAAGAGGCCCGCGGTCCATTTGAAGTTGCCCTCATTGCGCGAGTTCAAGCGCAACTCCTGCGTATAAATGTTTCCGTCGATGCCGTAGGTAATGTTGTCGATTCCCTGCACGATGTTCGTGCCGCCGGTGGCGATCAGGGCGGTCAAAGGCACGAAATAGGTATCGACGCCAAAGGTGTCTGCCCTGCGATCGTGATAGGTGGAAACCGAGGTTAAGGTGGCGAAATCGAAATCGTATTGCAGCGTCAATGCCGCGATCGTGCTCCTCAGCTCCACAATATAGTCATTGATCCCGTCCGTGACCTGGCCCGAGGGGGAGCCCGGCGGCTTTTGGATCAAACTGCCGGCGAGCGAGCCGTTGTAGTCTTTCGAATCTTGGTAGGTCAGCATGAGATTGGCGTTGAACCGATCGGTCGGCTTGGCCGCAATCGCCAGCCGCGCGCCGTAGGTCTTGGTCGGATTCGCGTCCTTTTCGCCGGTGCGCAAATCGTCGATCCAGCCGCCATCATCATAATCGTATGCGACCAGGCGGATGCCGAGCTTATCCTGCACGATGGGTGCGTTGATCACGACGGTGCCCGAATACGATGCGGCGCCGGTCTGGCTATCCGCGCCCGTGACCTCAGCCGATCCGCTGAACTGCGACAGGTCCGGCTTGTTGGTGATGTAGCGCAGCGCGCCCGCGAGCGACCCTGAACCGAACAGCGTACCTTGCGGACCGCGCAGCACTTCGACTCGCTCGATGTCGACGACGCGCAAGTTGCTGGCGCCGCCGCCCTGACCGACCGGATCGATAGGTATATCGTCGTACAGCAGCGCCACCGTCGACTGCTTCAGGCCCAAGTCTGTGCCGGTGGTCACACCGCGAATGGTGAGGTTGGTCGAATTGCCGCCGCCCGAGCCGGGATTACTCAGCCCTGGCGTATTGTTGATGATGTCCTGCAGCTGGGTGGCGCCGCGGTGCTCGAGCTCAACGCCGGTTTCCGCGGTGATGCTCACCGGCACGTTCTGCAGACGCTCGGTACGCTTGGTCGCGGTGACGACGATTTCCGCCAGGGTGTCGGACGAGGTGTTGGCCCCGGGGGTCTGTGCGAAAGACGGATGCACCGAAAGACAAGCCGCGGACAAGAGCAGGACGCTCAGGGTGTATTTCATGTCGTATCCCCACTACTTTGTGTTATGGCAATACGACTCCCGGAAGTCCGAGCTCGGTCCGTTTACCTCCGCAGAGTGGTCGTATGGTTAGAGAGTAAGCCTGGACAGAGAATTGTCAACATTATTTTTCTGTATGGGCCCATGCCGAGCCGATCTCATGGCCTCTTCGCCGGCCGCCCAGCCTTGGTCGGTTTTTTCTTGAGCGCAATCGCGCCAGTCGGCTCCGGGCCCTTGGGCGATTGCATCGCCCTTTGCGCTCGGTCGAAAAGCTTAGGATCGCCTAGCGTCGCCGCAATCTCCGCGAAATTCTTCAGCGCACCCCGCCACTTCAGCGCTTCCACATCCGAGAACAGCGGCGCATCCTCGCGCAGCGTGGCCAATTTCTTGAACAGCAGTGCCATCGGCTTTTGGTCGCCGAGAATCTCCGGCGGGAAGTCTTCGATGCGGCCGAACCGCGCGATCAAGCCCGCCGCCCCTTTGGGGCCGATGCCGCCGATCCCCGGATAGCCGTCCGACGAATCACCGACCAGCGCCAGATAATCGGCAATTCTCTCAGGGCTTACGCCGAATTTCGCCTGCACGCCGGCCGCATCGCGAATGACATTGCTTTTTCGATCGACCTGAACAACGTGATCGCCGCGCACGCATTGCGCCAGATCCTTATCCGGCGTCCAAATGCACACCTTGAGAACCCTGTGGTCTTTCGCAGCCAGCGCTGCCGCGGACGCCAACGCATCGTCTGCTTCCAATTCCACCATCGGCCAGAGTGTCACACCCATGCCGGCCAACGCGTGCTCGAGCGGTTGAAATTGCGCCCATAGCGCAGGATCGATGCCCTCGCCGGTCTTGTATCCCTCCCACAGATCATTGCGGAACGACTCGATCACATGATCAGTCGCCACACCCAGATAACTCGCTCCCTCCTCGATCATCTGCAGCACGCCGTTGAGCACGCCCACGACCGCACCGAACGGTTTATCCTTGCCCTTGTTGAAACGCCGCAAGCCGTAAAAGTGCCGGAACAGCTCGTACGTGCCGTCAATGAGATGAACGATCACGGCGACCTCCAGGGCTTCACGGCGAGTTCCAGGGCTTCACGGCGAGTTCCCGTGCGTCGCGCAAGCTCTAGCGCTCGTCCTTGAAGATCTTGCCTTCCTTCATGACGAAAGACACCTTGCCGGGTTCGGCCAATTGATCGATATGCATCAACGGGTCCACTTTCATCGCAATCACATCTGCGGTCTTGCCGGGCGCGATGCTCCCTAGGCTCTCGCCCAAGCCGCCGAGCGCGGCGGCCGCATTAATCGTAGCAGCCCGCAGCACCTGCGCCGGCGGCATACCCGCCGAAGCCAAGAGTGCGAATTCCTCATGGCTGCGCTCCGGACCGAATATTCCTAAGTCGGTGCCGAAAATGATCGGTACGCCCGCACGATACGCCTTGCCCACCCCCGCGACGGCCTCTTGAAAGCGATAGTCGATGAGCTTGCCCGCCAGCAGCGTCGGCGTGTACGCGGTGCCGCGCTTTTTCATCATCGCGATGGATGCATCATCCAGCGGCCCGTGCTCGATGGTGTCGGCGCCCGCCTCGATCACCGCGTGCAGATAAGCCGGTGTGCCGTCCACATGCGCGGCAACTTTCCGATTCAGTTGATGCGCAGTATCGATGATCGCCTTGATCTCTTCCGGCGTCTCGACCATTGCGACCTTCGGATCCTCGGCCGCCAGTCCCGCTTGGCGAAACTTGACCACGTCCGCGCCCCGATG
>DATAVX010000002.1:0-15976 GCA_036267535.1 Steroidobacteraceae bacterium | reverse complement strand
CCGTCAATGCGTTAGCGGCGCGTCGGCATGGCAGGAATGGGTGTTCTCGTCCCACAGCCAGCCGCATTTGGTGCAGCCGGCAAGGCCGAGCCCGATCGACAGCAGACAGAGAATCGCCAGCGCGCGCCGATACATGGCCGGCAGCATAGCCGACCGGCGGCCGCGCGGCGAACTCATCGCTTCGGCGGCAACTTGGGTTGCGACTTGGTTTGCGGCTTGCGCCGCGGCGGCCGCAGATCGAAGCCGATCTCGAAGACCGTTCTGCCAAGGTCGTCGACCACCGTCATGCTCCAGTCGGAAAAGTCGTGGATCTGCGTGTCGCTCATCGCCGTCTTGATTTCGCGCACGTGATCGGTGGCGTAATCGCGCGCGGCCGCGATCCCGCTCAAGTCCTGCCCGGCGTCATCGGTGAACTGCCGCTGCCCGTCGGAAAAATGGAAGAAATACTTTGGCATGCCGCTCCCCAAGCGCAACGCCGCCGCCAAATTCCCCCGCCGAGAAGAAAGGAATACCACCGGAGAATCCATCGCCCCTAGGTTGTATTACACACGCATGGCGGGAAGTAATGAACTATATACACCACATAATGCGGTTGGAACTTTAGCGCCGCTCCCCCGTTGGTCTGCGTCTCGGGGGAGGGCAAGATTTATGCGTCGCGGCCGCGACGATTTGACCAAGCTCGCACGCAAGGCCGACATCCGCGCAGGCGAGATGCGCGAGCGCGTGCGCGCATTCGATTGGGCGTCGACGCCGCTCGGCCCGGCGGACGCTTGGTCCGAGCGGCTGAATTGGATCGTCGAGTTGATGCTGGCGTCCGACTTTCCGATGGCCGTGCGCTGGGGCCCGCAGCTGATCCAGATTTACAACGACGCCTATGCGCCCCTGCTCGGCAACAAGCACCCGGGGGCGCTCGGGCGCCCGCTACGCGAGGTTTACCCGGAAATCTACGACCGGCTCGGGCCGCTCAACGAGGCCATCCTGCGCGGCGAGCGCGCAAGCTACTTTGCCGAGGACCACGCCTGGACGGTCGAGCGCAAGGGCGTACCGGAAAATGCCAATTTCACCATCAGCTACAGTCCGGTCGCCGATCCCGCGGCGCCCAACGGCATCGGCGGCATTCTGATCACGACGTTCGAGACGACCGCCCGCGTCCACAACGAAGAAACGTTGCGCACGCTCACCGGCCAGCTCGAGGCGCAGGTGCAGCAGCGCACGCGCGAACGCGATCGCATCTGGCAGGTGTCGGAGGATCTTCTCGCCGTCTCGAATTTCGATGGCTATTTCACCAGCGTCAATCCGGCCTGGCGCCATCTGCTCGGCTGGAGCGACGACGAAATCAAATCGATGCATGTGAGCCAGCTGCGCCACCCCGACGACGCGGCCCTGGCGACTGCCGGACGCAAGCGTCTGGCCGACGGCGTGCCGACCGTGCGCATGGAAAACCGTTTCCGCCATCGCGACGGCTCCTGGCGCTGGATCCACTGGACCATGACCGCGGACGACGATTTGATCTACGTCGCCGGCCGCCACGTCAGCACCGAGAAATCCGCCGCCGAAGCGCTGCGTCGCAGCGAGCAGCAGTTTCGCGCGCTGGTCGCCGGCGTCACCGACTATGCCTTCATCATGCTCGACACCAAGGGCATCGTGGCAAGCTGGAATGCGGGCGCCGCGCGTATCAAAGGCTATGCCGCCTCCGAGATCATCGGCCGTCACTTTTCGCAATTCTACACCGACGAGGACCGCGCCGCCGGATTGCCCACGCGCGCGCTTTCGATGGCCGCGGCCGGCAAGTTCGAGACGGAAGCCTGGCGCGTGCGCAAGGACGGCTCGCGCTTCTGGGCGCATGTCGTGATCGACCCGATCCGCGAAACCGACGGCACGCTGGTCGGATTTGCCAAGATCACCCGCGACATCACCGAGCGGCGCAAAGTCCAGGAAGCGCTCGAACGCGCGCAGGCGCAGCTTGCGCAGGCCCAGAAGATGGAGGCGCTCGGCCAGCTCACTGGCGGCGTGGCGCATGATTTCAACAACCTGTTGATGATCGTCAGCGGCCAGGCGCAGGCGCTGTTGCGCCGCCTCAGCGACAAACCGAATGTGCGCTCGCTCGAAGCCATCCTCATCGCCACCTCGCGCGGCGAAGCGCTGACCCGCCAATTGTTGACGTTCGCCCGCCGCCAACCGATGGACCCGCGCACCGTCAGCCCGGAATGGACCTTCGCCGCGTTTCGCGACGTGCTGGAAAGCTCGGTTCCCGGCAACATCGAGCTGCGCATCGAAATCCCGCCCGACACCGGCGCCGTCTCCATCGACATTCCGGAATTCGAGCTTGTGCTGGTCAATCTTGTGGTCAATGCACGCGACGCAATGCCGAAGGGCGGCACCATCACCGTGACGGCGCGCGATGTGACGTTCCAGGGCTACGAGACGCCGGAACGGCTGACCGGCGAATTCGTCGCTTTCACGGTCGCCGACACCGGCAGCGGAATCCCGCCCGAGGTTCTGCCAAAAATATTCGAGCCGTTCTTCTCGACCAAAGCGCCGGGCAAAGGCACCGGCCTCGGCCTGTCGCAGGCCTACGGCTTTGCGCATCAGTCGGGCGGCGCCATTGCGGTCGCGAGCGAGGTCGGACGCGGCACCGCCATCACGATCTATCTGCCGCGCAGCCACAGCCCGCTGGCGGCGGAAAAGCCGAAGGAGCCTGCGGCGGCGCAATCGCTGGGCAGCGGCGAAACGATCCTGGTGGTCGAGGACAATCCGGACGTGCAGAACGTCGTCCTCGCCATGCTCGAACAGTTGAATTACCGCGTGCACGCCGTGGACACGGTCGCTGCAGCCCTCGAATTGATCGCGGCCGATACGCCGATCGACCTGATCCTGTCCGACGTTGTGCTGCCCGGCGAGTTCGACGGGCTGGCGCTCGCCCGCATCGTGCAGGAACGCTTCCCACACATTCCGGTGCTGCTGACCAGCGGTTACGCCAAGGCGCTGTCCGGCCGCCACGACCTGCCGATCCTGCGCAAGCCCTATCAGATTGCCGCGCTGGCCAAGGCGATCCGCGAAAATCTCGACCGGAAACGGAGCACGCAAGCCGCCGCCGCCGCGCAGCCGCCCTCGTTCACCGGGGCGCCCAAATAAAAAACGTGCTGCGCCTTACGAGGCTTTGGCGTGAGTGTCGAAGCGCCGCCGCGCATCCTCGATGGCATTGCGGTTGCGGCGCGCCCACAGGCCGAGCCCGCTGACCGGCTCCAGCAACGAGCGGCCAAGGCGCGTGAGTTCGTAATCCACCCGCGGCGGAATGGTCGGAAATACCGTGCGCGTCACCAGCCCGTCGCGTTCGAGCGCACGCAGCGTCAATGTCAGCATGCGCTGCGATATGCTGCCGAGCGCCTTGCGCAATTCATTGAAACGCTTGGGGCCCTCCCCCAGCGTGGTGACCACCAGCACCGTCCATTTGTCGCCGACGCGCGAAAGCACCTCGCTCACCGCCCGGCAGTCGCCGGGCTCATGCAGGTTCCTCGGTATCACTTTTGTGCCTTCTTGCGCGGTTCTCGCAGTCATCTATGTAGCCTCAGGAACATTTCGTAACTAAGTCACCAATAGATAGAGGACGTCATGGCCAAACTCAAGCTCGGTATTGTTGTCGGCTCCAACCGGCGCGAATCCATCAACCGCAAGCTGGCGCAGGCGCTTGTCCGTCTGGGCGCGGCCGATTTCGAGGCCAAATTCATCCAGATCGACGACCTGCCGATGTACAACCAGGACAACGAGCAACCCGCCCCGGCCCCGGTCGCCCGCTTCAAGAGCGAGGTCGAGGCCTCCGACGCCCTGCTGTTCGTCACGCCCGAGCACAACCGCTCGATCCCCGCCGTGCTCAAGAACGCCATCGACTGGGGCGCGCGCCCTTACGGCAAGACCTCGTGGCCGGGCAAGCCCGCGGCAATCATCGGCACCTCCGGCGGCGCCGTCTCGACCGCAATCGCCCAGCAGCATCTGCGCGCCGTGCTCGGCAATCAGGGCCTGCATTTGATGGGCGGGGAAGCCTATATCCAGTTCAAGCCCGAACTGATCGACGGCCAAAGCGATGTCGCCGACGAGAACGTGCGGAAGTTCCTCAAGGCTTATATCGACAAGTTCGCCGGCTTCGCAGCGCGTTTCGCGCCGCAACGTGCCGCCAGCGCGGCGTAATTTTCTCCGTCATGGCCGGGCTTGGCCCGGCCATCCACGCCTTGCTTCCCAGCAGCAAGGAAGGCGTAGATGCCCGCGACAAGCGCGGGCATGACAGTCGAGAAACCGGCAGACAAATAACGTGAGCCGAGCGTTCTGAATGAAAGGCTAAAACCGATGTCCATCCGACCCGTCAAACGTATCGTGCAGTCCAAGCCGACCATCGAGGGCGCCGGCGTCAAGCTGCGCCGCGCTTTCGGCTTCGGCGACACCGCCGAAACCGATCCGTTCCTGCTGCTCGACGATTTCCGCAACGACAACCCGCAGGATTATCTCGCCGGCTTCCCCTGGCATCCGCACCGCGGCATCGAAACCGTCACCTATCTGCTCGAAGGTTCCGTCGAGCACGGCGACAGTCTGGGAAACCGCGGCAAGCTCAATAAAGGCGACGTGCAGTGGATGACCGCCGGGCGCGGCATCATGCATCAGGAAATGCCGCTGGGCGACACGCAGGGCCGCATGCACGGCTTCCAGCTTTGGGCCAATCTGCCCTCCTCGCTCAAGATGACGGCGCCGCGCTACCAGGATGTCGAAGGTGCCGCCATTCCCGAAGTCACCGACGACGACGGCACGCGCGTGCGCGTGGTGTGCGGCGACTTCTGGGGCAAAAAGGGCCCGGTGGACGGCGTTGCCGCCGATCCGCGCTATCTCGACGTGTTTGTGCCTGCGGGCAAGCGCAAGACGCTCAAGGTTGAAGTCGAGCGTCACGCCTTCGCTTATGTGTTCGAAGGCGACGGCAGCTTCTCCTACGCGTCGAAGCCGTTCGGCGTCCTGAGTGAAAAGCAGATGGGCGGCGAAGAAATTCTATTGCGCGAGCCGGTCGGCGATCGCTCGCTGGTGTTGTTCGACAAAGGTGACGAGGTCGCGGTTCAGGCCGGCGACAAGGGCATTCGCTTCTTGCTGGTGTCCGGCAAGCCGATCCAGGAGCCGGTCGCCTGGTATGGCCCCATCGTCATGAACACGCAGGCCGAGTTACAACAGGCCGTCGGCGAATTGCAGAGCGGCACCTTCATCAAGAACTAAAGCTCGCGAACTATTCGGCCGCCTGCTGCGCGGGCGGCCGAACGCTTGCCAAGCCATCGACGTCGCCCGCCGAGATCGTGGTGCGCACCATCAGCCGCGGCTCGTCGGAAGGCCACGGCCGGCCGCGATGCATGGTGGCGCGGTTGTCCCACATGACGACGTCGCCGTTTTTCCAGGCGTGCGTGTAGCTCGTGCCCGCGACCGTCGCCGCGGCGGTGAGCTCGTCGATCCAGGCTGCGCCCGCGGCCGGATCCATCCCGTCCACGCTCTTGGCATGCGACGCGAGATAGAGCGCCTTTCGTCCATTCACCGGATTCATCCAAACCATGCGCCAGCACACCGGCGGGAATGCCGTGCGTTCGGCCGCACTTGCGAGGTCGGGCGCGATCTTGCCCTTCGAATACGAGTAGTCATGCCAGGCGAAGGAATTTTCCAGCCGTCTTTGCAACGATGGATCGAATTTCTCGAACGCAAGGCGCATCGACACGAATTCGGTTTCCCCGCCATGCGCCGGCACGGTGCGGGCCGACAGGATCGAGGCGAGCGCGGGCACGGTCTTGAACGATGAATCGGTGTGCCAGAGCTGGTTCGCCTTGTTGCGCAGGGCGTAGCGATGATCCGGCGGCACCACTTTGCCGTCGGCGCCGTAATTCGACAGCGTGATGAAATGACCGCCCATGCCGGCGGTGCCGACAGGCACGACCTCCGGTTCGCCGAAGCGGGTGGTGAAAGCAAACTGGCTTTCGTTTGTCACCTCCTGCCCGCGCAGGACGATGACCGAATGCGCCTCGAACGCTGCGCGCACGGCTTTGTAGGCGCCATCGTCATTGGCTACTTGCGTCAGCGTGACGCCGCGCAATTCAGCCGCAAAACCCGGACCCAGCGGGATGATCTGCATGAGCGTCCTCCGTGAAATCTGGCTGTGGGCGTAAATCTCCTCCAAAAGCGGACGCGCTGCAAGCAGCGGCATGACGAAATTGTCATGACAGAAATTTCATATTTGCGATGCCGCCCGCAGCCGAAAACAAACGCAAAAATTCGCTCGAGCGCGCGCGCATTACGAATTTGACATGCCCAAGACAGATCACCGTAAGGCGCGCCCATTATGTTGAAGGTCAATGCACAGCCGTCGACGAATTCACGAATTCCAACAGGAGACGATGCAATGACACAACCCAATTCGCCCTATTCGGGCATTCCGCCCCATCAGGGCAAACGCAAACTCCTATCCGCACGGCGCCTGGTGCTGCTCGCTTCCGTCGCGGGGCTTGGTTTCGCCGTTTTTGCAGCGGGACCCGGACACTTCCAACCCGCCAATCTTCTGGCGTTCGGCTCGCAGGCGCAAGCGGCCGATGCCGCGCAAGCGCCTTCCGGCTTTGCCGATCTCGTGGCCAAAGTGAAGCCGGCGGTCATTTCGGTGCGCGTCAAGATCGTGCAGTCCGACAACATGACCGGCATGCGACAGCCTAGTGACAACCAAATTCCCGAAGGCATGCAGAAGTTCTTCCAGCAGTTCGGCATGCCCGGAATGCCGAACGGGATGCGCCCGGGCAAGCAGGTCATCACCGGCGAAGGTTCGGGCTTCTTCATTTCAGCCGATGGCTACGCCGTGACCAATAACCACGTCGTCGATCATGCCAAGACTGTGCAGATCAAGACCGACGACGGCACGACCTACAAGGCCAAGGTCATCGGCACCGATCCGAAAACCGATCTCGCGCTGATCAAAGTCGACGCCGACAAGGCCTTCCCCTACGTGCAATTTGCCAGCCACGAACCGCGCGTTGGCGACTGGGTGGTCGCGGTCGGCAATCCGTTCGGTCTCGGCGGCACCGTGACCGCCGGCATCGTGTCGGCACGCGGCCGCGACATCGGGGCCGGTCCCTATGACGACTACATCCAGATCGACGCGCCCATCAACAAGGGCAATTCCGGCGGTCCGGCGTTCAACGTCAACGGCAACGTGATCGGCGTGAACACCGCGATCTTCTCGCCGTCCGGCGGCTCCGTCGGCATCGGCTTCGACATTCCGGCGCCAACCGCCAAGATGATCGTCGCCCAGCTCAAGGAGCACGGCTATGTCAATCGCGCCTGGCTCGGCGTGCAGATCCAGCCCGTCACATCCGATATCGCCGAAAGCCTCGGCCTCAAGTCCGTCGAAGGCGCGATTGTCGATTCGCCGCAAGCCGACAGTCCCGCCGCCAAGGCCGGGATCAAGGCCGGCGACGTGATCACCGCGGTCAACGGCAAATCGTTCAAGGGTTCGCGCGGTCTGGCGCAGACCATCGGCAACTTGGCGCCCGGCACCGAGGTCAAGCTCACGCTGCTGCAAAACGGCGAGAGCAAGACGCTCAACGTCACGCTCGGCAAAATGCCGAACGAGCGCACCGCCAAGGCAGAGAGCCATAACAGCACGGCCGAAAATGGCGTGCCGCATCTTGGCCTGACGCTGGCGCCTGCCGCCGATGTCGCCGGCGCAGGCGGCACGGGTGTCGCCGTGGTCAATGTCGACCCCGACGGGCCGGCCGCCGAACGCGGCTTCAAGAGCGGCGACATTATCCTCGACGTGGCCGGCAAGTCGGTCGGCAAGCCCGCCGACGTGCGCCAAGCGATGGTCGAGGCGCGCGCCGGCGGCAAGCACGACGTGCTGATGCGCGTAAAGACCGCCAACGCCACCCGCTTCATCGCGGTGCCGGTCGGCAAGGCGTAGGACGTCTCGTTTCGTTGCGTCTTGTTTGGTCGCGTAACGACGAATGAGGGACAGGCCCACCAGCCTGTCCCTTTTTTGTTTGAGCCGAGGCCCGCTTTACTCCGCCGGGATCGGCGTTCCCGGCGCGGTGGGCGCTTCCGCCGAAGCGGTCGGCGGGCCTTTGAGCGGGCGCTCCTCCATCGAAATGAGGAAGGCCATGCCGAAGGCGAGCACCAGTGCGCAGGCCATGAAGACGAACCTGAACGCATAGGCGAGCTCATGCGTGGAGGCCGTGCGCGCCAGCATTTCCATTGACATGCCGACGCCGCCGCCAAGCCCGCCCAGCACGATCGCGCCCAGCACCGCGACGACCAGAGCGGAAATCAGCGCGCGGAAGAAATTGGCGGCGCCGGTGGCAATGCCCATCTGGTGCTGGGTAACCGCGTTCTGCATGCACACGGTGGAAACCGGAAACACCGTGCCGAGCCCCGAGCCGATCGCCGCCAGCAGGATCAGCACCAGGATCATCGGCATCGCGGCCGGCCAGATCGCGAGCGGCACCAGCGCCAGGATCGCGCAGGAAAGACCGATCAGCGGCATGCGCTTGTAATGCGTCACATGCGTCATCAGTCGGCCGGAGATGGTCGAGAACAGCACGGTCGCGCCCATCAGCGGGATGAGCGCCAATCCCGATTCACTCGCGGAGAGATGCAGCACTGTTTCGAAGAACAACGGCACGAAAATGGTCATGCCGACCAGCGTGCCCATGTTGCAGGCGCCGGCCAAGGCAGCGCAACGCACCACCGGATTGCCCAGCACCGTGAGCGGCAGGAACGGTTCGGCCGTTACCACCAGCCGCCAGGCAAACAGTCCCCACAAGATCGCTGAGACAAGCAGCAGTGCGCCGGTTTGCGGCGAGATCCAGTCGAAACGCCGCCCGCCCCACGACAGCGCCAGCAGCAGCGCGACCGCCGCCGCAATCATCAGCGCCGCGCCGACGATGTCGAGACGATGTTTGCGCGGATGAAACGGCACGCGCTTAAGCACGTTCGAGGTCATGCCCAGCGCAGCCAGGCCGAGCGGCAGGTTAATCCAGAAGATCAGCGACCAGTCGAGATGTTCGGTGAGAAATCCGCCCAGCACCGGGCCGCCGACGGAGGAGGTCGCAAACACCGCGCCGATATAACCCTGATAGCGGCCGCGCTCGCGCGGGGAAACGATGTCGGCGATGATGGTCTGCGACAGCGCCATCAGCCCGCCGCCGCCAAGCCCTTGCAGCGCGCGCGAGAACACCAGCGCGGTCATGCTCGGCGCCAAGGCGCAGGCGAGCGAGCCGATCATGAATATGCCGATGGCGGTGAGCATCATCGCGCGCCGGCCGTGAATGTCGGACAGCTTGCCGTAGAGCGGCGTCACCGCCGTGCCGGTGAGCAGGTAAGCCGTCACCACCCAGGACAGATCGCCGAGGTCGCGGAAATGGCGGCCGATGGTCGGCAGCGCGGTGGCGACAATGGTCTGGTCGAGCGCGCCGAGGAACATCGCCAGCATGATGCCGAGCACGATCGCGCGCACTTCCGGATGGCTGAGCGCGCGCGCGGCAGGCTTTGCAGCGGATTTGGCTGGCGCGTGCTTTTTGGGGCTTTTGGGGCTGGCTGTTCGGGCGTCCATGGCGGAGCGCTTGATGCCGCGCATGCGGCGGCTTGGCAATGGGGGCAAACGCGGGGGAGCTATGAGTGTTCCTGGTAATCACCCGTCATTCCGGGGCGCGGCGAAAGCGGCGAACCCGGAATCCGGCTACAATCGCCGTGTTTGGTTCTGGATTCCGACGAACATGAAACGGCTCGCATCGATTCTCGCCCTCATTCTCGCCGCGCTCGCGGCACCGGCGCAAGCGCGCGGGCTGCCGCAAACCGGCACGCCCAAAGGCTTCGTCTATCTGCGCGACGTGGACGCAACAATCGCGCAGGACATCCGCTACGCGACCGCGAATAATTTCACCGGCCGTCCGCTGCCCGGCTACCAGGCGGGCGAATGCGTGCTGCGCAGCGACGTGGCGCGGGCGCTCGCGCGCGTTGAGGCGGATCTCGCGAAACGCAATCTCGGCCTCAAGGTCTATGACTGCTACCGCCCTGCCCGCGCCGTGCGCGCCATGTGGCGCTGGTCGCAAGACGCCAAGAGCGACGGCAACAGGCGCTTTTACCCGCGTGTGCCGAAACGCGAGTTGTTTACGCTCGGCTATATCGCGGCACATTCGGCGCATTCGACCGGCACCGCGGTCGATCTGACGCTGGTGGCGCGGCCCGCGGCACCCGGCGCGCCTTCCTCTGCGGCTGCGGCGAACGCGCCTTGCACCGCGCCGGCAGCGCAACGCGCGCGCGACACCTCGCTCGACAACGCGCTGGATATGGGGACGGGCTTCGACTGCCTCGACACGATGAGCCGCACGCACAGCGGCGCGATCTCACCCGAGCAGACACGCCGGCGCGATTTGCTCAACGCCGCCATGCACGCGCACGGTTTTCATAATTATTTCCGCGAATGGTGGCACTTCAGCTATGGCGCGCATCCGGCGCGCGAGTATGATTTTCCGATTGTGCCGCGCGCCTCGCCATAAGTCCGGCGCCTTGGGTCATTCGGAAGCCGCCGCCTCGTCTTGCGCGGCGTCCTTCTGAGCCTGACGCTGCTCGATGAAACCGCGAATGCGGCGGGCGAGTTCATTGCGGAATTCGTCCATGTCCGCCGGCACGGGATCGTGCTCGGCCTCTTGTGCGGCCCCTTGTGCGACCCCTGGCGCGAGCCCGTCCGGCGCCATGGCGACAACGTCGCGCAGCGTGCGCGTGAGCATTGCCAGGATGCGCACGTCGCGTTCGCGCTCGGGCCCGCTGGCGGCCGGGCGCGACAGGCGCTGCTCGATGTCGAGCGCCTGGCGCTCGGCGGTGCGCGTGAGGCGGGCGAGCAGCGAGACACTAGAGCCTGCGAGCGGCTTGCGGCGCTTGCCGGCGATCTGACGCCGGCGCGGGATCGGCGGCAGCAGGGCTACGCCCTTGTCGTCACGCGGCCCGCCATCGAGCCAATAATAGAGCGTGCCGTGGCTCACATTGCCGGCGGCCAGACAGCGCGCGACGGTGAACTTCTCGGCATACAGCGAACGCGCGCGCTCGATCTCGGCCATTGTGGGAGCGCGCAGCGGATCGGGGAGGATGGAGGGCGGATGGGGCATGGGAATAGCCTTCGCGCGCCGTGATGCGGCGCGCGCTGCGTTAAGATGGGATTGGGGGAGAGTGCGGGAAGGGTAGCGGGGAAGCGTTACGGTGTCAAGGATTATTTTCCTGACACTTATTCGGCCGCGTGGTGCGCCTTCCGCCGCTCCGCGCGGTCCTCCAGCCAACCGACGGCCAATGCAAAAGCGGCAATAAGCCCCGTGGAAAAGACCAGCCATCCCAGGGCGAGAGCAACGACTTCGTTCTCACTCATTCGTGCAATCTCCCAAGGAAAGCCCGCTCAAGTAAATGTAGGATGGCGCCGAGAGCAAGACAACCGAACGCAACGGCAATGATGGTGATTGCGGGAATGGTCAATACACAGAGCCCTTGATAGGATAAATCGAAAACTTACGAAAGCTGCCCATGTTCACTTCATCGGAAGCTTCTAAAACACTGATAAGCTACGAACTCTTCGGGGAGGCTCGACATTCTCAGCGCGCGATTGATGCCCTCATCGATATACTGAGAACGCTTGCAAGGAGAAATTCAAATTTTCTTGAGACATTTTCACTACTCGTTCGTACGCGAAAGAGAAATCATATTTCGAGATCGCGCACGGATGTGTATCCACATAATCCATACCTTGCAGATTGTACGATGGAGTTAGCCCAGGGATGGTGGTTGGGGAAGAACATCAGCAACCGCGACAAAATGAATCTGATTAGAAAGGCATGCGAAGTGGAGGGTCTTATTTTGGGGAAGGACATTATCATCACGCTTCCCAACTCGATCTAGTCGATTATTACAAATTTACAGCACGCCCTGAGCGCAATCGAGGAGAGGGACAATATCGGTCCCAAGTAAAATCATGCTTGAGCAATACGTCGGCAAGATCGAAGCAATCACACGCCAAGCCAGATCTGAGACGAGTCTGCAAATCAAGCTGGAGGTGCTGCTTTCGGAACTACTCGCGAGCTATGACATTTCATACGAACCGTCCGTTAATGAGACGCTCAAGGCCCAGGGCTTTTCGCAGGTGGATTCAACTCGACCTGATAGCCTTTTTGGACACGTTGTACTCGATTACAAAGCTCCTCATCTGCTCTCATCTGTGAAGGAATTTCAGAAAGCAAAGCAGCAGATCGAGGGATATCTAAATAATGTGACGAGCAATGATCTTTTAATTGAGGGTCAAAAGTGGGCAGGCGTCCTGTGGGATGGCGCGTCTCTTTCATTCTGCCACTCAACAGGCACTAAATGGTCCTGGACCGTTTTATTTGAAGTGTCGGAGTCCTCGCTCCTCACACTTATTGGCACGTACCGTGCGCTTCAGCGCAAAGCTCTCACTGCATCGATGTTAGCCCATGCGTTCGGAAAAGATTCCGACGTTGCTAGGGCGATCATAACTACTATGTGCAGCCATCTAAGCAAGCCTCGGCATCGCACAACAATGCTGTTTCGCGAATGGAAAAGGCTGTTTGAGCAGGTGTCAACTTACGGACTGGACCAACTACCAACGCTCAAGGTTTGGGCCCGTTCACTTGGAATCGCAACGAAAGATGCGTCACAAATTTTGTTTGCGATACATAGCTACTATGCACTTGTCGTGAAATTTTTGACATCCGAAATGCTGGCAGCAGTCAACCCAACAAGTATGCGGTCGCATTGCGAAGCAATAGCAAATGCCCCCAATTCTGATCACCTATACAAGCTCTTGTCCGACTTGGAGGACGGCGAGTACTGGCGAAAATATCGTATTAGTAATTTTTTGGAGGGAGATTTTTTCAGCTGGTATACGAACGAGCATTCAAAGGCGCTCGCAACATCAATTCAGAACGTAGCGAGGGAAATGCTTAAATTTGAACCCGCGACCGCAATCGTAAAGCCAGAAGCAATTAAAGATTTGCTCAAGGAATTCTACACAACTCTCGTTGATGAACAAATACGACACGATCTCGGTGAATACTATACTCCAGATTGGCTTGCACAACGTGTGTTGGACTGTATTGACTACACCGGAGATTTGAACGCAACAGTGCTCGATCCTGCATGCGGTTCAGGAACGTTTCTCTTGGAATGCATTACAAGAATACGTCGCCGCGCTAGTGCTGAGGGCATCGCCGGGCGCAAACTTTTGCACCTTCTACTGCAACACGTAAAAGGAATGGACCTCAATCCGCTTGCAGTGATCTCGGCGCGGGCAAATTTCATTCTCTCGACTGCTGATCTTGTTTTTACCGTAGGTGACGACGTTGAAATTCCGATCTATCTCGCAGACTGCATCAACGTGCCCTCAAAGAATACGGCTGCTGATAATCTGACGGTACTTGAATTTTCTTTAGACACCGAACTTGGAAACTATGAACTTCAAATTCCCAATGTTCTTGTCGAAGCGAAATTGCTGGGAAAGGTGCTATTGGCCTGCGAAGACGCGATTAAAGAAGGTCGTTCAGCAACGTCATTCTTGACAGCGGTTCGCGCCTTGCCCGGCATTAAACAGGTGACGGATGATCGCGTTGAAAGGCGGATGATTGAACTTTTCGAGATTGTCGCCTCTCTTGAGGAGCGCGATTGGAACCGTATTTGGTGCCGCATCGTCAAAAACAGTTTTTCCCCTAACGGCTTTATTGGACAAGTTGATTTCGTTATTGGCAATCCTCCATGGGTTCGATGGAGTCGACTGCCACAGTTGTACCGCAACCGGGTAAAGGCTTTCTGCAACTATTACGGCCTAGTTTCTGGGAAGGGTTATTCTGGTGGCATTGAGAGTGATATCTCAACGGTGGTTTTATATAGCTCCGTTGATCACTGGCTGCGCGTAGGTGGCAGAATCGGCCTGCTCATGACGTGGACTGTATTCAAATCGGGTTCAGCAACGGGTTTTCGCTTAGGCCGATTGCCAGACAACGCTGGCATCAGAACAAATAAAATTGCTGACCTCAGGCGTATTCAGCCGTTCCCCGATGCAACGAATGAAACATCTATCTACATCGGCACAAAAGTCGCCTCATTCGAGAACGCTATTTTTAGCCAAATTCCAGCAGAAACTTGGATACCTAAGAAATCACCACGCACTAATCCGCTAACAAATCTACAAGACGTGCTTAGCGATATGACGATTGTGAAGGGTGTTGCTTGTCCTGTTTCGGCTTGGGGGTCACCTCTGTGGACCGGAGACAAAAATGCGTTTCGCGAGTCTCGTCTTCTGCGCGGGCAATCAAGCTATCTGCGAAATGCGCATCGAGGCACGATTTCTGATCTAGCCCGCGTTTATTGGGTAAAGGTTGAAAGATACGCGCGCGAAACAAATCGCGCTCTGATACGTACGCTTCGATCGGACGAACTGCCGAAAGCGCGACAAGTGGACCCGGTTGAAGGAGCATGGATCGAGGCCGATCTTCTATACCCGCTTATGCGTGGTCGCGATCTCGGAAGGTATAGTTCAGACACTGACCAGTGGTATCAAATTATTCCCAACGCACATTACGAAAAAGTTGTTAGTGAAGAGGACTTTGCAGAACAATATCCATGTGCTTACTCATATTTCTCGAATTATCGAGACTTGCTAGTAAACCGCTCGACCTATAAGCGCTATCAGAAGCACCTGCCTTTTTACGTGATTTACTGCGTCGGTGATTATAGCTTTAGCAAGTGCAAGATGGCGTGGATGGAACAGCAAGACCCCGCCTCATTCCGCTGTGCGGTAATCTCAGATTGTTCCTCGTCTCTAATTCCAAACAAGAATATCGTTCCGGATCACAAATTGTATTTTGCTGACTTGGATACTCCGGAGGAGGCGCATTATTTGTCGGGATACTTAAACTCGCATCCTGTTCGTACTTGGCTCGGCGGCTTTCTGCATGGAAAGCAGATTGGAACTACAATCTTCGAATTCATGAACGTTCCACAATTTAATCCGACCTTGAGTGATCATTGCCGTATTGCAGCCATCTCCCTAGCTGCGCACAGCGAAAGATTGACTACGCCCGACACAAGCTTTTTAGCCGAAGACCAGGAAGCGGAACTAACCGCTTTGGTCCGGCGGATCGCGTCAGCGCTCACCATGGGTTAGTCGGAGGCTTTATCCGCCACCTCGTCTATTTTTTAACGAACAGCTGCGAACCCCCTAGCCCCCTTCAGCACCTTCCCGGGCCAATTGACCCGCCTTCGCTCTGCGAGCTTCCGCCTCCGCTGCGCTTCGGCGGACAGGTCGGCGGGCTGTTCCCCCCGCACGCTCATCCTCGCGGTTTGCGCTTTGCCCCTTTAGGCCACCGTCCGGGCCAACTCACCCGCCTTCGCTTCTTCGAAGCTACGGCGGGGCGAGATCAGTCCCCGTCAGCGGCTACGCCGTTTCGGCGCCCGGGCGGCCTTCGGTATTTTGCCAGGCCAACTCACAATAAAATCCTCCAGCCGCTCGTCCGGCACGTCCTTCTCGCTCGCGGAAACGCGCCCGCGCACCGAGACGCCGGCTTCATGCACCGTCTCCGGGTCGCCGGATTTGAGCGGGTGCCACCAGTATAAATCCCGCCCCTCGGCCACCAGCCGGTAGCCGCAGGTCGGCGGCAGCCAGGTGAGCCTGCGCACATTGCGCGGGGTCAGCCGCACGCAGTCTTTCACGCGCGCCTGGCGGTGGGCGTAGTCGGTGCAGCGGCAGGTCTGCCCGTCCAGCAGCTTGCAGCCGACGTCGGTGAACACCGTGTGGTTGGTGTCCTCCTCGATCAGCTTGTTCAGGCAGCAGCGGCCGCAGCCGTCGCACAGGCTCTCCCATTCGCGTTGGCTCATCTCGCTCAGGCGCTTGGTGCGCCAGAACGGGGCATCGGGCGGGGCCGCGGGCTTG
>DATAVX010000001.1:0-9543 GCA_036267535.1 Steroidobacteraceae bacterium | reverse complement strand
GCATCGAGCCGCGACGAATCGGTAATTGCCTTCAATCGATACCCGTATGGCCGGCCGCCGCACCAGCGCCCCTTGATCGCCTGCCCTTCAAGGCCGCGGTGCACTTTCGCCCGCAGATCATCGAGGACCCTTTCATTCATGAGGCCTTTAAAGCCGCGCTGGATCTTGCGCGACTTTGACTGACTGTCGTAGCCGTCCGACGTCGCAATGATGCGAATACCCTGGAATTCAAGCCTTCTGAGCGTTGTCTCTTGCTCGACCGAATCGCGCGTGAGTCGGCTCAGATCATCGACTATGAGCACATCGAATTCCTTGCACGCTGCGGCCTGCAGCATGGCGAGGTATTGCGGGCGGCGATTGTCGGATCCGCTGATAGCCTCGTCCGCATACTGCGCGGTAACCGTCCAGCCTTCCGCGCCGGCGCGGCGGGCACAGTTGCGGCGCTGATCTTCGATGCTTGAGGCGCGCTGCTGATCCGAAGAGTATCGGCAGTAGGTTGCCGCTCGAATCGGCTTGTAAGTTGTCGCGACGGCTTTCATGAACTGCGCCTCCGCATTTTTCGCTTCCGGTACTTCTCAACTGGTACGCCGGCGCGACTCGCCGCGGCGCGTTCCTTATTCCGCTGCTTTCTGTGATCGTCGCTATGCGTTGTCTCTGGACAGTAGAAATTTGGCGGCTGACCGCGCGTCTCAGGCGGGACGCCGATTGCAAACCTGCTGCAGACGGGCAGCGCGCACTGACGAAGCCGGCGCCGATAGGGTTTCTCCGGATCCAGAATAAGACCGAGAGCGAACACGAGCGCTGCGCCAGGGCTGTGGGCAATGATGCGATCGCGGAGCACTCCGTGTTCCGAGAGTTCTGTCACCCTAATTACTCTGCGATCCAAAATTCCCGCAACGTTTTTTGCGATCTCCGGAACAGCGGTCTCGGGTTCACTGATGACGGCCGAGAGAGCCGCGTACAGGCTTTCTCTGGCCTGATCCATAAGCGGCACGCGCTGATCCTCCCAGGATCGTGAATTCGTGCCACTTTCGGGGTTGCTGTGGGCCGCCCAAAATTTACTTAGTTCTTTCGCCTCTGGCGATGACGGTGGCAACACAGTGTTGAGCGGCGCGCCACACATTCGCGTCCATTCGGGAACTGATAACCAGTCGCCATTGACGGCACGCAACAGCATATCGACACGTTCTCTTTCGGTGAGAGATGGCGCTGTTTCGCCAGAATTTGCGAGCCATTCCCACGGGATCATCGACTCCGTGGTGCTTCCGTACAAAAGCGACGGGCGGAAATCGTACTTGTTGGTCACAGGCATAGACTGCTTTTCCCTGTTTACTTCGTCACGGACTATACGCGATAACGTGTGACATCGCAACGTAGCGATAAAGGCAATCATCAGGGTAAAGCGCCATGTTCACCGATACGAGCGGACAGCTCGCCAGAGATGCGGAGACCACCGTTCCCACAGTCTTGCTCTATGCGCGGCTCGGGCTACTGGAATTCGTCACCGCTTCGAACGGCATAAAGCTCTTCAAGGCCGGTCAGGCTGCGCTGGTTCGCGACATCAAGCGTCAGCGCCTCGAGGCTCGAACGCGCCGAAGCGCCTGACTCGATGGGGATACTGATATACGACTCGGACCAAATACGCGCGCTCGCGAGGGTGCTGGCCAGCGCCGCGCTCGATGAGCTGCTAGATGAAATGGCTGACCACACAAAGACGAACGCCGCGGCCCCCGACAAAAGGACTCCGCGGCGTTCTGGAGAGCTCGACGGTGCAGACGGTACTCGATCTATTTCCCGATAGCAAAACCCCTTGCCAGGTCTGTCAAACCCCATTCAATCGCCGGCCGCGGCGGCATCCGATCTGCGCCTGCTGCTGTCCATGTTGCAAATTCGTCGAGAGATTTCGCATTTGGTACGCGCAGTGGATCGGCGGCGCTGATCGATGACGGTTACCCGGCGAGACCATTACGGCGTGCTTTTGAGCTATGCGGCTGGCGACGCGCCGCTGAAGCCAATGACCGATCTCGACAGAGGCCTTGCCGAGCAAGATCCTGATTTCGATTCAATGATCATCGAAAAGGCCCGGGAAATCGAGGCTCGGCGCAATGGTGGTGATCCGCATGCCGATATGCGCAGCGCAATCTCAAAGGATCTCGCGGCTGGTGCAGATGCAATCGATGATGCGCGGGCCCCGGATATGGTCGTCCATGCGCGAGTGCCGCGAGCCGGAGGAAACCTCGCCGGCGCTGGCAATGTCGGCAAGACGACGCTCGTGCTTAACGAATATGTACACATCACTGGCGGCGGCAAGCTCTATGGCGATGATGTAATACAGAAAGGCGTTTGCATCCTGGTCACCGCCGAGGACGGCGCCGCGTATCCGCGCTACCTGCTCAAGCGTGTCCTCGAGGACGGCGTGCGGTGCGGACGATTGCCTGAGACGGTTGCGCAGAACGCCAAGACTGCTGTCAAGATTGTCAGCTGGTCGCGCTCGAAATACGGACCGATCGCAATTGCCGATCGGGATGGCAATGTATTCCGGGCACCTGGGTTTGATGTGATGATCGAGCTCTTCGGACCGCTGCAGCCTTCCGCCGTCACACTCGATCCGCTGGTGCTGTTCTCGCCAGGCGAGCGATTCGGCAATGACAGTGACGCTTTTGTCGCCTCAATGCTGCATGAGGCTGCGCTCGAACTCGGGTGCTTCTTTCAAGTCCTTGATCACGTCTCGCAGAGCGTCGCCAGAACCGGGATTGTCGACCAGCATGCTGCCCGCGGCGGCACTGCCAAGACAGATAATGCCCGCCTGGCGCGCCAACTCGTGAGATTCAAGCCGGACTCGGAACTGAGCGGCGGCAGGCCTTTGAATATCAGCGACGAGGAGATCGCCTCCGGCCGCATCCTGCAGCTGCATTGGACCAAATTCAACTATGCGCCGCTGCCGCCGTTCGCTTGGTTACGTCGCACCGGATACTGGATCGAGCACCTGAAGTCGGCCAGTATCGAACAGCAGGAGGAGACGGCGCGTAGGGAAAATGAGCTACGCGACGCAGAAGACGAATCCGCCGTTATTGAGAAACTGCAAAAGCTCAACGGTGCGCGGCTTTCCAAGAAGGCATTGGAGGACTCTGGCGTCATCCGGCCCGATGGGGTGCGCCTTGCACGCGGTCGTCTACGCGGCGCCCTCGAGCGTCTGATAAGCGCCAACAAGATCACCCTCGCGCAGCGCCCAAAAGACGAGATCCGCGGCGCCGATAAGCATTACCTCCAAGTTCACGCCCCGTTATGACCGCCCTATCTCGCCAATCTCGCCGTGATCTCGCCAATACCTCGCGGCGAGATTGCCAAGGACGGGGGAAACACACACAGGCGGCCTATCTCGCCGCCATGTGTTTTTCCTTAAGGGCGGCGGCGAGATTAAACCGGTGCCAGAGAACGGCGAATTTGGACGCACTTTTTGGTGCGTATCTCGCCGTGATCTCGCCGGCATGAGCACACCCTACCGCCGCGATCAAACCGGGAGGCTAAGCATCGTGAACACCGCCCTGCTGACCGATCCAGAGACAACCAAGCGGCGTCACCGCGCTGCGCTCCAAGACTGCATCGATCATGCGCGCCGCTGCTCTACCGCCGCTGAGGTAGCGACCAGCAGCGCGCCGGACACTTGGCGTGCCGCAGTGCTCGAGTCCGTACACGACAGACTCAAGTCGCTGCTCGCGCAGCTGCAGGCGCTCGAGTGAAGCGTGCAGACGTATGCACTCGCTGTGCGCCACACATCAGAGCCAAGGCGCGCGCTATTAAACGCCTAATCCATATGGACCCGATCCATGGGGTAGGGGGTTTCCGGGCTACCGGGCCTTCGGCTGCGCAAGCGTGTGGTGCTGCCCTAAAACTACCTTTACCGATTTCACTCATTTTCGAACGAGCAAAATATGCCGCGCCAGTCCGCTGAATCCCGCGCGGCAGCGGCGTTTCAGGCGGGCGGAGCGCCGCCGGAGCCGTCCAGCAGGCCATTGAAGCCCACATGGCTCGCCAGCCGCGCCGCCGAGCTCTTTGAGGAAATAGCCGGTTTCGCGACCTGGTTGACCGTGGCCGACTCCGACAAGCTCGCCGCGTGGTGCGCTCGGCACGCCGAGTATGAGCAGTCCGGCAAGGGCGCGAGCTGGCCGGCCTCGGCTCGGAGCGATCACCGCGCCGCAGCGTCTGAGCTCGGCATTTCGTAAAGCGATAGATGCCCGCGCGCCTATACCGAACCGAGATCGCCGGCATCGTCCGCGTCGGCATTGAGTGCGACAGCGAGGCCGAGCTCGAGGACTTCCTCGGCAGCAAGGGGATCGTGCTGCTCCAGGCGGCCGTGCCACAACCGCAACCCGAAGCACTGTCTACCGAGCGCCGCGGCCGACCCTCGCGTGACGAGGAGATCGCGGCGGCGATCGATGCGCTCGACGATGAGCTCGATCGCTGCGGCAGCATCAAGGCCCAGGCGCGCGCGGTCCGCGAATATCTCAAGAATTTACAGCCGGACGATGACCCGCCAGGCCTGAGCACGATCGAGATCTACGTCTCGACCTATCGCAAGCCGCGCAAAAAGACCGCCTGACAAATAGGCAAATAATTTTCAGGCGGGTAGAAAGCACACCATGGACATACTCGAACTGATCCCATTCTTGCGCCGCGCTCCCGAACCGGAGACGCCGGCGGACACACTTCCGGTTATCACCGAACGCCTGAATGGCGGCAGCGGCGATCCGATCCAGGTCTCTGCCGCGGTCGAGCAGCTGCTCAGCGCACGCTCGAGCTGGACCGCGCACAAGCAGGGGCTTGAGCAGCATCTGCAGAAACTGGTCGCCGACGGTGCCGAGGAGAAAAAGCGGCGGCCCATCCGCGATGCCATCGCCCGGGCGAGCGAGGAGACCAAGCTCCTCGAAATCGGTGAAGCGCCGCTACGACAGCGGCTCGTCAAAGTCCAAGCCGATCTGATGCACAGCCGAAAGAACCAGGGACAGGAAGTGCTCTGTGCAGCACTTGGGCCGATCTTAGAGACGCTGCTGCCTCTCATGGACCGCGCTGCGCCGATCATTGCGCGGGTCAATCGGGGAGAAATCAATGTCGACCCGAGCTTCATACAGCAAGTGCTCCCGGGACTCGCGTGGGTCATCCGATATGTAGGCGAGAATCGCGCCCACTTCGAGAGCGCACTGTCAGCGATCGGGCGCGAACACGAAGCGCAACGACCACCGGATGCGGCGAAAGTGCCGCCCAGAAAGGTTAGGTTCCTCTCGAATCGAAAAATGGAGTTGGACGATACAACTATCGTCGAATTACCTGAGAACAATTTCCGCGCTTCGCCTCAGAAGATATCTCCACCGGCTGAGCCTCATGTCGGCACCCCGCAGCGCGTTCATGCGACGGACAGTCCATTCGCAGTAACGTCCTTGCCGGCCGCCGCTGCGCCTAGTCCCCGAAAGCTGGATGATCTTTCACCGCTTGATCCGGGCGACGTGCGAGTTCGAGTAGTCCGCAGCGGCTATGAAACTCCTGCTGGTCAGCAATGCGTCACAGGCCAGATCGTAAAGCTGCCTGCGAGGATTGCGAGCAAGGCGATCGAAAACAACGCAGTCGTCGCCGTCGAAATGAACGTCGATCGCACGAAAGTCGAAGGCGGCGCCTGGCAAGGAGCTGACCCGCGCGAGAGCCTCACGATCCTGGGATCCGGCGGCACTGCGGTTACACAACAGCCCGACAAACCGCCCGCCGCTGCGAGCGCTGAACAACCCAAAGAAGGGGCTTCAAAGCAATGACCATCAATCCCAGCCTGGTCCTGACCGGCAACGCTGCCGGAATTGGCGCGATCATGACGGACGTATCGCAGGGCCTGGGCAGCGCCGTGCCGGTCAAAGTGCTGTTGACCCACGACTACACTTTGGCGAATCCGAGGGCCGTAGGCTTTCCGACCGAGCCCGGCTTGACCGGCACCTCGAAAGCACAGTTCCCCGGTCAGGTGCTCGCCGCGGGAACGACCGTCGCGTTTTTCCAACCAGAAGCGGCGGCGCTCGTGGCGGCCGGCGCAGGGACACTCGCATGATCGCAAAACTTCTCAATGCGCAGATCACCGCGGCGATATCGCTCGCAGCAACTGGCGGCAAGCTGCAGCTCAACGACGCGGCGCGTTCAATCTGCGCCCAGGCGAATTTCACCTACGGCTCCGGCGGGGCGACGGTCGATGCCTACCTGCAGACCTCGGTCGACGGTGGCAATACCTGGATCGATATCGCTCAGTTTCACTTCACGACCGCCTCAGCGCGCGTTGCCTTCAATCTCTCAAGCCTGACGCCGGTCACGACCGAGTACACGGTGACCGATGGCGCGCTGACAGCGAATACCGCGAAGGATGGCCTCTTGGGGCCGCTGTTCCAGGTGAAGCTCGCGAGCACTGGCACCTATGCAGGCACGACGCTCGCGATCGACGTGGCGGCGCAAGAGCGATGAGCAACGCCACCGACGAACTTCGCGACGCGCGGCGGGCGAATCTCGAGGTAAAGCACTCCCTTCAAACTGTGAGCGAGAAACTGGCCGAACTGAAGGCGGCGGTTGTCGGCAGCGAGCTCACGCGAGCAGGCAAGGTTGCCGCCTCAGCGCGAGGTCACATCGATGCAGCGCTCGAATACTTGAACGCCGCACATGATGCGCACCAAGCGCTCGGCCGTTGTTTGAGAAACACCAGCAAGGAGGCCGCATGAGCGCGCCGGGAATGTCGACCATAGGCTACGAACGACGCGCCAAGGCTGTCAGCAATGGCAGCGTCATCACCCGTTTCGTCGCCGGCCACCTAACTTCGCTCGGCCCGCGGGAGTTTCGCGGAATTGCGGCAACTGATGCGCTCTGCGTACAGGACAACGTCGCGCTGGTGATGTCGGGTGGTGATCTGTCGCGGCTAAACAAGCTCTCTTGGAATCACGAGGATCCGATCGGCACGATCACCCAGAAGACCGCCACGGCAAATCAAATCCTGGTCGAGGCCTCGTTTGCTCCGCCTGGTGTTGATGATGCAATCGATCGATTGTGCGCGAAGGTCAAGGGCGGCGTGCCGATGGACCTGAGCATGCAGTTCATTGTGCTCGAATCTGAGCCGATCCGCCCAGGCAGACCCGATCTCGGTACGCGCGCAACCAAATGGCAGGCCCTCGAGGTCGCGCTCGTCCTTGTCGGCGCGGATCCAGGCGCCAGAATTACGGCGCGCAAATCCCGTAAATCAGGAGTTTCAATGTCGGCAATCTATCACTGCCAAACCGCGCTCGATGAGCACGCTGCCTTTGCGCGCCACCATGCTGAAATTGCAGATGCAACACAGCGGCTCGATGAGCACCGATCGCGCCTCGGCACGGCGCTGCGAGGCCTTCACGCTGCGGTCCAGGCCGGCGATAGCGATACGGCCGCAGATTGCCACGCCCGGTGCATGCGCTGCATGGGCGGCATGAATCGCGAAATCAGGGCCATCGGCGATCGCCATCAAGACGCGACCGACGCGTACAACGCGGTACAGCGCGCGCTGCGCTCCGCGGGCGAAGCTGCGGGCTGGGAAGTCGGTACTCAGCCCGAACCGACCGCGGGGAGTGCATCCAGTCACGAGCAACGCGCGCGCGACCTCGACTTGGCCGCGCTCAGGCTACCGCCCGACTCGGTGAGGCCGCTCAGCCAGGCCGAGAGAATGCGCGAGATGCGAATGGTTGATGTCCAGGCGCTAAAAGTTGATCCGTAACCAGTTTGACGCGCGCCATGACCGCAGGGCGCGCCGGACGTTTCGTACGAGTCCGAAAGATCGGCGAATGCCCGCGGCTACGGCGCGGTGGGCCGGCAGATCTCCGAGATGATCATCGCGCTCGAGCGACCCGCAGTGCCGGCATGGACTCCTACATGCCCGGCGCCGGCGGAGCAACTGAACTGAATTCGGCGCGTTGCCTCGGATCAAATGGAGTACGTGGATGAGTGATATCAATGTCAAGCTCGGCGAGAAAGAATTCAAAATTGGCCCACTGACCATTCGCCAGCAGAGGGATCTTCGCGTAAGCGATGCAACGGTACCGAAGGACGATGGTGCCGGCGGATGGACGAATATCTACGATCTGTGCATAAAAACGATCGCCATCGCGATCCGCGAAGATCATCCCGGGATGAGCGAGGAGGATCTGTGGAAACTACAGACCAGCGAGGAGCAAATCGCGGAGGCCCGCAGCCAGATCCTTGTGCACGCCGGGTTTCGAACGCCGGATCATCCAACCATTGCAGAGCCGCGCGCAACTGTGGCGGCCGAGCAATTACCGAACAGGGAGTTAATTTAATGTACGCACTCGTCGGTCATTTCCAATCAACGCCCTCGACGACGGCAGCGACGACGCTGACCCGCACGCCCGCGGCCGGCAGCGGCGGATTCCTTGCGATCGCGTATCAGAAAGGCGCGTCGCATCGATCAAGAATCAGGGGGGGGGGGTATCGATCCCTTTCACGGAGGCCAGTTCAAGCGCATGGAATATTGGCGCCGGCGTCGGCTTCGGACAACGACTGGTCTGGATACCCGCGTTTCCCGTCGGCACGACCTCTATCGTGCTGACAATGAGCGCAGCGCCCGATAACGGCGTTTATTTCGAGCTCGCCGAATACAGCGGACTGTCGACCTCGCTCACCATTGATGCGCAGCACGCCTTTGAAACCACCTCGGCCGCGGGTGGCGCGAACGATGTGACATCCGGCACAGCAACGCCGAGCGGCGTTGCCGCAGCCGGCGGCGGAATTGTCTTCGGCTATCAGGGATCTTACAGCGCGTTTGAATCGTGCACAGTCGGAACGGGCTTCGGCAATTACCTGGCACTTAATCCTGTTCCTGGAGTGGACGGCGCAGGCGCGATCGAAGATAAGCGCATCACCAGCAATGCCGCTGTCGCTGCCATCTTCAGCTCTGCGACCACCGGAAATGATTACTACACACAGATGCTGGTGATCGATGAGGTTTCGAGCGGCGGTAGCGGTCGATCCAACCAGAATGGGTCAATGATGGGCGTCAGCCTCATGCCGCTCGCTTGGGTGATTCGGCGTCGTCAGCTGTTACAAAGGAGCTAAACAGATGGGCAATAATCTCTCGGTAAAGATCACGGCCGATGTCGTAGATCTGCAAACCAAGTTAGGCATCGCGAAAGCCGAAGCAGCGGGCTTCTCCGCCGAACTCAATAAGCTCAATCGCGCGGCGGCCGCCGGCAACTTGAGCATCCTGCCCGGCGCGATGCAGCAGCTCGTTGGCGACTTCGCTGCCGCTAAAACGCAGGCCAACTCCTTGGGCGTTGCCTTAGGGCAGGCCAGCGGCGGCGTGCTTGGCATCACCGGCAGTCTCGAGCAATCCCACGGCTCGATCTCCACCGCCACGCGCGAATTTCGCGCCCTCTTCGATGAACTCTCCTCCGGCCGTACGCGGCAAACCCCCGGCACAATTGCCATCCTCCTGCAGCGCGTCGCTGGCCTCTCCCCAGCCATGCTCGGTGCAGTGGGCGGCGT